>NZ_JAXGGH010000001.1:0-883618 GCF_034105425.1 Xanthomonas sp. LF06-19
CGGCTGGCGCTGACACGGGGTCTGCCGCAGGTGATCCGCACCGAGAAAGGCAAGGAGTTCTGCGGCAAGACGATGGTGACGTGGGCCCACGCGCGCGGTGTGCAGCTGCGCTTGATCCAGCCAGGCAAGCCGAACCAGAACGCCTACATCGAGAGCTTCAACGGCCGCCTGCGCGACGAATGCCTCAACGAGCACTGGTTCCCGACGCTGCTGCACGCCCGCACCGAGATCGAGACCTGGCGACGGGAATATAACGAGGAGCGACCGAAGAAGATCTTGGGCGGCCTGACCCCGGCCGCCTATGCCCAACAGCTAGCGGCCAAAGCCGCTACGATGAAACCCGGACTCTAAAGAGCCCCGCTACTGAAAGCGGGGGGACGTCGCTGGGAGAAAAACAGCGCGCAAAGTATACCGGGCCGTGGCCGCCGACGCGGCCCGGCCGGTGTGCGCCCGCTCACCCCGGCTTAGCCTGGGCCATGGATAATCCGCCGCTTCCCCCACGCCACAGGAATGCCGCCATGGGCCACTGGACCACCCTCGACACCGCTCACGGCCAGGTCTCCGCCTGGCATGCCCTGCCCGAGGGCACGCCGCACGGCGGCCTGGTCGTCATCCAGGAGATCTTCGGGGTGACCGACTACATCCGCGAGGTCGCCGACCGCTACGCGGCGCACGGCTACGAGGTGCTGGCGCCGGCACTGTTCGATCCGGTCGAGAAGGATGCGCAGCTGGCCTACGACCAGGACGGCGTGCGCAAGGGCCTGGAACTGGTCGGTGCGCTCGGCTTCGACCGCGCGCTGGACATCGTGCAGGCGGCCGCGCAGGCGCTGGCGCCGGCCGGCAAGGTCGGCACCCTGGGCTACTGCTGGGGCGGCAGCATCGCGCTGCTGTCGGCGCTGCGCCTGGGCCTGCCCTCGGTGAGCTACTACGGCGGCCGCAACACCCAGTTCCTCGACGAAACGCCGAAGGCGCCGGTGCTGTTCCACTTCGGCGCGCAGGACGGCAGCATCCCGGCCGAGTCGATCCAGCAGCACCGCGAAAAGCTGCCGCAGATGCAGACCTTCGTGTACCCGGCCGGCCACGGCTTCGACCGCCACGTGGACCCGAACCACTACGACGCCGACAGTGCCGAGCTCGCCCGCGAACGCAGCCTGGCGTTCCTCGCCGAGCACCTGGGCTGAGCCGCGGCGTGGCCGACTTCGTCCTCGACCCGCGGCTGCAGGCCGACAGCGCGTTCGTCGCCGACGGGCCGCTGTCGCAGGTGCGGCTGATGGACGACGCGCGCTTCCCGTGGCTGCTGCTGGTGCCGCGGGTGGCCGAGGCCAGCGAATGGATCGACCTGGACGGTGGCCAGCAGCGTCTGCTGCTGGCCGAGATCAACCAGCTCTCGCAACTCCTGCGGCACGAACCGGGCGTGCACAAGCTCAACATCGGCGCGCTGGGCAACGTGGTGCGGCAACTGCACGTGCACGTGCTGGGGCGGCACCCGGACGATGCGGCGTGGCCCGGCCCGGTGTGGGGCAGCGGCGCGGCGCAGCGGCTGCCGCCCGAGGAACTGCAGGCGCGTGTTGCGGCGTGGCGCCAGCGGCTACGATAGGCGCCCTTTTTGCGGAAGCCGCGCCTCCATGAAATCCAATGTGATCGCCGCCATCGTGCTGATCGTGATCGGCCTGGTGTTCCTGGCCAACAACCTGGGCTGGACCAACCTGAGCCTGGGCCGGCTGATCGCCACCTGGTGGCCGGCGATCCTGGTCGCGGTCGGCGTCGGCATGCTGTTCGGCCGCGGCAAGTAGGTGCAGCCGGGATTGGGGATTTGGGAGTGGGGATTCGCCTGGGCGATCCCCACCCCGCTACTGCGTCGCGGCCGCTGACTCAGCGGCGGACGTTGACCACGCGGGTGCCGGCGATCAGGTCGTGCAGGCAGCGCTTGTCCTGGCGGAAGATGAACAGCGCGTCCACCAGGGCGTAGATGCCGCCCACGATCGGCAACAGCGAGATCGCCTGGGTCGGCAGATAGCGCAGCGCGATCAGGCGCCAGAACGGCGGCTGCCCGCCGTCCAGGTCGGCGATGCGGATCCACAGCAGCTTCTTGCCCCAGGTCTGGCCACTCTTGGCCAGCGGGTAGCCCTGCACCAGCAGGAAGATCACCATGCCCAGCACGCCGTAGCCGAGCGTGGTCAGGAACGGCACCTGCACGCCGCTGCGCGCGGCCTCCATGACCTTGCCGAAGTAGCCGGTCAGCGCCGCCACCGGCAGGAACGTCGCCAGCGAGATCACGCCGTCGATCAGCGCCGCGCCGAGGCGCTCGCCGCGTCCGGCCAGGGTCTCACCGTCGGCGATGCCCGGCAGCGCGGGCGGCAACGCCGCGTCGGGGGCCTGGTAGGGATTAGGGTCGTTCATTGCGCGCTCCTTGTGCTGTCGGAAAGAAGGGGGTGGAGGATCAGGTCTTGGGCAGGGTCACGCCGGTCTGGCCCTGGTACTTGCCGCCGCGATCCTTGTAGCTGGTCTCGCAGACGTCGTCGGCATCGGACTGGAAGAACAACATCTGCGCCACGCCTTCGTTGGCGTAGATGCGCGCCGGCAACGGCGTGGTATTGCTGAACTCCAGGGTCACGTGGCCTTCCCACTCCGGCTCCAGCGGGGTCACGTTGACGATGATGCCGCAGCGCGCATAGGTGCTCTTGCCCAGGCATACCACCAGGGTGTCGCGCGGGATGCGGAAGAATTCCACCGTACGCGCCAGCGCGAAGCTGTTGGGCGGGATGATGCACTCGTCGGCCTCGATGTCGACGAAGCTCTTGGGGTCGAAGTGCTTGGGGTCGACGATGGTCGAGTTGATGTTGGTGAACACCTTGAACTCGCGCGAGCAGCGCACGTCGTAGCCGTAGCTGGAGGTGCCATAGCTGACGATGCGCTGGCCGTCGACCTGCTTGACCTGGCCCGGCTCGTAGGGCGCGATCATGCCGTGCTGTTCGGACATGCGGCGGATCCAGCGGTCGCTCTTGATGCTCATGGGGGTTCCTGATGCCGGTGGCGGCGGCCGCAGCCTGCGCGCCGGGAGCGCGGCCGACCGATGGGGCCGGCCGCAATGACCGGCGATTCTAGCCGGTCGCGGGGCGTTCGCGGCAGGCGCCGCGCGCCGCTCAGCGCAACGCCGCGGAGATCGGGATGGCCGCGCGCGGGCGCTTGCGCAGTTCCTCGGTCAGCCGCTGCGCGGTGGCCAGGTAGGCCTGCGCCGCGGCCGAGTCCGGCGCGGCCGCCACCACCGGGGTGCCGGAATCGCCCTGCTCGCGGATCGCGATCGCCAGCGGCAGCGATCCCAGCAGCGGCACACCGTACTGCTGCGCCATGCGCTGGCCGCCGCCCTCGCCGAACAGGTGCTCGACATGGCCGCACTGGCTGCAGGTGTGCACCGCCATGTTCTCGACGATGCCCAGCACCGGCACCTCGACCTTCTCGAACATCTTCAGCGCCTTCTTCGCATCCAGGGTGGCGATGTCCTGCGGGGTGGTGACGATCACCGCGCCGGCCACCGGAATCTTCTGCGCCAGGGTCAGCTGGATGTCGCCGGTGCCCGGCGGCAGGTCGATCAGCAGGTAGTCCAGGTCGTCCCACAGGGTGTCGGCGAACAACTGGGTGAGGGCCGAAGTCGCCATCGGCCCGCGCCAGATCATCGGCGTGTCCTGGTCCACCAGCAGTCCGATCGACATCGCCTCGATGCCGAAGGCGCGCATCGGCTCGATGCTCTTGTCGTCCGGGCTGTCCGGGCGCCCGCTCAGGCCGAGCATGGCCGGCACGCTGGGCCCGTAGACGTCGGCATCCAGCACGCCGACGCGCGCCCCCTGGCGCTGCAGGGCCAGCGCCAGGTTCACCGCGGTCGTGGACTTGCCGACCCCGCCCTTGCCGGAGCCGACGGCGATGACGTTGCGGATGCGCGGATGCGGGGCGAGCTTGGGCTGGACGGCGTGGGCGGGGAGACGCGGGCGTTCGGTCATCGGGAAACTCAACAAGGGAAGCATCGGCGCCGCATGCAGGCGTGCGCCGGACGAAAAGGAGACATGGACCGCGAACGGCGCTGCGGGCCACACAGACACATGACTATACAAGTGTGCCGGTGCGGGGTCCCGCGCCGCGGGCGACGCCGGGGCTGGCGACTTTGCGCAAATGACGGCCGGTGCCGGCGGCAACCCGCTTTCCGCCCTCGCCCATCGCCGCCGCAGACGCCCGCCCGCGCGGACACCGGGACCGGGGCGCGCCATGCCACTGGCGCGACCGAGCGCGCACGCACGCCCCATGATGGAGAGCGGCGCTCACCGAAATGGTGCGCCAGCGCCCGGGCCGCGCTGCCGGCGATGCCCGGCCAGCCCAGTCGGCGCAGGCCTTCCGACGCCAGGGCCGCACCCGCACCATCGCGTTCAGCAATCTATACAAGCAACGCCCCGCAATGGTGCAAAGCAGCGCGAAATTTGTCTACACAGCCACCAGGAGCTGGCGTTTGCCGACGTTTCCGACCGGATCGCAGCACGTTTCGCGTGTAGACGAAAAAAGTGACAGCCATGTACAAACCGCGTTAAGTCCGTGTTACGTTTGGGTTGACCGCAGGATGCGATCCCACTTTCAAGGCACACGTCGCGGCACGAGGCCCCTCGCCTTATCGATTGATTTTCGGGGATAGAGAAAGATGACTGCTCGTCATACTCGTAGTTTCAAGCACAGCCACCTGAGTGCCGCGCTGGCCTCCGCCATGCTTGTCCCGGCCGCGTTCGCTGCCTTCGCGCAGGACGCCACGACCGACGACAAGACCGACAAGGCGACCAATCTGGACAAGATCACCGTCACCGGGTCGCTGATCCCGCAGACGGAGATCGAGACCGCCACTCCGGTCACCACGATCAATGCCGAAGAGATCAAGGCGCGCGGCTTCAGCACCGTGGCCGACGTGCTGCAGAAGAGCTCGTTCGCCACCGGCGGCGTGCAGGGCGGGCAGAGCTCGGGCACCTTCACCCAGGGCGCGAAGACGGTGAGCCTGTTCGGCCTGCCGCCGGGCTACGTGAAGTACCTGATCGACGGCCGCCCGATGTCGAACTACCCGGCGCTGTACAACGGCAGCGACACCTTCAACAACATCAGCGGCATTCCGATCGACCTGGTCGACCGCATCGAGATCCTGCCGGGCGGCCAGTCGTCGCTGTACGGTTCCGACGCGATCGCCGGCGTGATCAACGTCATCCTCAAGAAGAAGATGGACGGCGCGGTGTTCAGCATCCGCGGCGGCGGCTACTCCGAAGGCGGCGGCAGCAACTTCCGCACCACCTTCGCCGACGGCTGGACCTCGGCCGACGGCCGCACCAGCATCCTGGGCGGCTTGCAGTACGAAGAAAAGGATCCGATCTGGGCCTACCAGCGCAGCCAGACCAAGCAGTTCAACACGCAGGGCTACAACGCCCAGCTGCCGAGCCGCGACTTCCTGGTCTACAGCCCGTTCACCAGCTACAAGTTCCTCGACCCGAACAACTGCAGCAACGTGTCCGGCTTGTTCGGCGGCACCATCGCCAAGCAGCAGCGCCGTGGCTTCGGCGACGAGTATTACTGCGGCTCCAAGTACACCCCGGGCTACCGCACCCTGGACAGCGGCACCAAGTCGCTGCAGGCCTACCTGCACGGCACCCATGACCTGAACGACAACGTGCAGCTGTACGGCGACGTGCTCTACAGCCACGACGAGGTCAAGTTCAACGCCGGTTCCAACTACATCTGGTGGGGCACCGCCGCCGACTTCGGCTACTACTACGATCCGCAGGTGGACGACCTGCTGAACCTGCAGCGCTCGTTCGCGCCGGAAGAAATGGGCATCAACGGCATCAAGGACACGATGAGCCGCAACAAGAGCGACTCGGTGCGCGTGACCTTCGGCGCCCAGGGCCAGCTCGGCCAATCGAGCTGGGACTACGATGCCGGCGTCACCTACACCCAGTACAAGCTGGAAGAGCGCCAGCTGGTCCGCTACAAGAACGCGATCGACCAGTTCTTCATCGACAGAGTGCTGGGACCGCAACTTGGCGTTGATCCCACTTTCGGGTATCCGGTCTACTCGCCGAACTACGCGGCGTTCTACTCGCCGATCAGCCAGGCGGACTTCGCCAGCTTCACCGGCCAGGCCACCAACAAGAGCAAGACCTCCGACGGCATGATTCGCGTGCAGGCCACCAACGGCAAGCTGTTCAGCCTGCCCGGCGGCGACGCGGGCCTGGCCGTGGTCGGCGAGTACGGCAAGCAGAAGTGGGACTACGCGCCGGATCCGGTCATCCTCAACGGCGAAGTCTGGGGTCTGACCTCGGTGGCCGGCGGCGGCCAGCGCGACCGCTACGCGCTGACCTCGGAACTGCGCATGCCGGTGTTCGACCCGCTGACCATCACCCTGGCCGGCCGCTACGATGCGTTCAAGGCCAGCGGCCGCACCATCGACAAGCCGACCTACAGCATCTCGCTGGAGTACCGTCCTTTCGAGACCCTGCTGCTGCGCGGCAAGTACGGCACCGCGTTCCGCGCGCCGACCCTGTCCGACCTGTACCAGGGCCAGAGCGGCTACTACAGCAGCGTTGTCGATTACTACCAGTGCGCGCAGCGCGGCTATCTGCCGGGCAATACCGACAACTGTCCGCAGGCCTACTCGAGCCGTCAGTTCCGCGGTACGCAGTCCGGCAGCCTGGACCTGAAGCCGATCAACGCCGACGTGTGGAGCGCGGGCTTCGTGTGGTCGCCGGTGGATCGCATGGCGCTGACCGTCGACTACCTCAACTGGGACATCAGCGATGAAGTCACCCAGCAGAGCGCCGATGGCCTGAGCCTCCAGGACTACCGCTGCCGCGCCGGCATCGACGATGCCGCCTCGGCGCTGTGCCAGGCCACGTTCGCCCAAGTCACACGCAATGCCACCGGCCAGATCACCAACATCTACACACCGAAGATCAACGTCTCCAACCAGAAGCTGGAAGCGGTCACCGCCTCGTTCCGCTATGGCTACGACTTCGGCCGTTGGGGCGACCTGAGCACCATCGCCAGCTACAGCGAGAACCTGCGCCACAAGTACGTGCGCTATACGGGCGACACGCCGGTGGACCTGCTGAACGATCCGTACTGGAGCACCGACCCGAAGCGCAAGGCCGACGCGTCGCTGACCTGGGACATCGGCAAGTTCTCGACCACGTGGTACGCGAGCTGGTTCGACAAGACCCCGAACTACGCGGCGACCGTCGCACCGGCCGGCTATGCCTCCCCGCGCGCCGGCAAGCTGCCGTCGCACATCACCCACAACGCCAGCGTGACCTACAAGGCGTTCGAGGGCATGGAGCTGTCGCTGATGATGACCAACGTGTTCAACAAGATGCCGCCGCTGGACAAGTCCTATCCGGGCAGCGCGCAGTGGGCGTACAACGAATACAACTTCGATGTTTACGGCCGTGCGTACTACCTGGAAATGCGTTACTCGTTCGGCAAGTAAGCCGACACGCATGTCCTCACAGAGCCCACCCGCAAGGGTGGGCTTTTTTTTGCCTCGCATGCGCGGCCTACTAGGTCATTCCATCCATTGCAGGCGTCTGCCCGCGCGGCACGTCGGCGAGATTGGTCAAGCACACATGATTTGCGTACGACGGCGTTCCGCCGCCGTGGCCGTTGGCGCCGTCAGCCCATGCTGTAATCGCGCCCAACGCATCCGTCGCCGCCGAGACGCCCCCTCCTCGTCGTCGTATCCGATGCCGCAATGCATCCAGTGGAGATACCCGACATGGCGCGTCGCGACTTCGATCCCGCCACCTTCGCCGCGGACGGGCGGCCGGCAACCCAGGCACGGCTGTTCGATGCGGACACGCCGCCGCCGTGGCACGGCGTCGTCGCCGGCGCAGCCCTGGGTGGTGCGGTCACCGTCCTGACCTACGGCACCGATGCGATCGGCGACGGCCCGCCGCGCCACGTCCATCCGTACGACGAAACCTTCGTGGTCCTGGTCGGACGCGCGCGATTCTTCGTCGGCGACAGCACGCTCGAGGCGGCGGCCGGAGACGTGGTCTTCGGTCCCGCCGGCGTGCCGCACCGGTTCGAGAACCTGGGTCCTGGCCGTCTGCAGACGCTGGACATCCATCATTCGCCGACCTGGATCCAGACCGATCTGGACTAGGCGAGGCCAGCCACGCGCAGTGCGGCAATGCCGCGGCACACAGGAGCGCCACGGAAGAAGTGCGCAGCGCTCACCGCTCCGCACCACGCCTGCGCCACGCGCCAGCGTGCGCGCCGGATACCACAGCGACCGATCACGGAGCGGTAGAGACCGGCCGCGTGGCCGGCCCAGTGGTTACGGATAGAACGCCGACAACAGCGCCTTCAGTTCCTGCAGATCCTCGCCGTAGCGCTGCCAGCGCCCCATGTAGGAACGCGTCATCGACGTGCGTACCTGCACCACGCTGGCGGTCGCCACCGGCGCCTGGTTCTGCTCGAAATGCAGGCAGGCGTCGTCCCATGGCAGGCCGCAGAACTCCAGCAGGCGGCGCGTGGTCGGCTCCTGCGCATTCACCAGGTCCTCGTAATCGACCTGCAGGATGCGCTGCGGAAGCACCGCGTTCCAGTGCGCCATCAGCCGGTCGAACATCAGGAAGTAGCGGCCGACGTCCATCAGGTCGAAGGAATAGTCGTAGTACGGCGATGACAGCGCGAACAGTTGGCGGAAGTTGCTCAGGCAGGTGTCCATCGGATCGCGCCGCAGGCACACGATCTTGGCCTTCGGCAAGGCCCGCGCGATGTGGCCGGCGTAGAGGAAGTTGTGCGGCAGCTTGTCCACGAAGCGCGGCTTCAGCGCGGTGCCGGGGCGCGTGGATTCGACATAGCCGCGGCCGAGCGCGCGCCAGTCCAGCCCCTGCACCTGGCTCAGCGTGGTTTCGTCGAGGATCTCCGGCGACGGCGTGCCGGTCAGGCGCTTGAGCACCACCGAGAAGTTCTGCAGTTCGCCCGCCGAGTGCACCTGCGAATGACTGGACAGGATCCGGTCCACCAGGGTGGTGCCGCTGCGCGGCATGCCGATCACGAAGATCGGCTCCTCGCTCTCGAAGCCCGCCACCGGCGCATCATCGGCGCGGAAGCTCCGATGCAGGGCCTCGAACAGGCGCGCATCGCGCTCGGAGGTGTAGCCGCGCGCCCGCTTGTGCACCGACTTGCCCTGCACATAACCGCGGAACGCCGCGCGGTAGTCGCCGAGGTCTTCGTGCTCCTTGGCCAGCGCCAGGTTCAGGTGCAGCACCGCGTCCGGATCGTCGACGGCCGACGCCAGCGCGGCGTCGAGCAGCGCCAGGTTGTTCTCCTCCGGCGTCCACTTGCGCAGTTGCGACAGCGACAGGTACACCTTCCAGTAGCGCGGCTCCAGCGCCAGGCAGGCGCGGTATTCGGCCTCGGCCTCCTGCAGCCGTCCGAAGAACAGCAGCGAAGTTCCGAGGTTGTAGCGGAAGCTGGCCTGCTGCGGCGCCGCCTGCACCGCACGCGTGAACGCCTGCAACGACGCGGCGTGTTCGTTGACCTGGCTGTAGACCACGCCCAGCGTGTCCAGGGTATGTGCATCGGTGGGCTGCAGCGCCATCGCATGATCGGCGAAACGGTGCGCATCCTGAAGGAACCGGCCCATCGCCAACACCCGCGCCAGTTGCGCCGCGTAGTCGGCGCGTTCGGGATTGAGGGTCGCGGCCTGGTGCAGATGCACCGCGGCGACCTGCATCTGCTGCAACTCCAGCGCCGCCACGCCGGCGACGAAATGCACGCCCGGATGCTGCGGCAAGGCCTGCAGCAGATGCTGCGCGATCCGCAGCGCGTGCGGCCAGTCGCTGCGATTGAGCGCGGCGATGGCCTGGTTGTAGAGCTGAACCTGTTCGCTCATGGATGCGCCCGATCTCCCCTGGAAGGCTGGCCGCGGCGGCACGCAGGCGGGCGCGGCGGTCTCCGATTATGACCGCAGCGCAGCATTCGCGCGCATGCGCGGTGTCTGCCGCCAGCCGCCGCCGCACACCCCGGCCGCAGGGCGAGCGCGGAGCGAAACGGGCTCGCGCTGGCGCAAACGCCGCGGCGACAAGGGCTTGCATCACGTGGCGTCCAGGTGCGCCTGCCGCGGCGACCGCCTTTACAGCACGTCCACTTCAAAAACATGTCATGTAACGCAAATTTTTCGTTACTTTTCCGATTTGTTCATGCTACGGTCAAGAAACGTGAAACGGACCTCACACTCTCTACACGTACCTGTCCAGGAAGGGACCCGGGTACTGCACAAGCATCTAGGGGAAATTTGTCAATGTCAGTCAAAGCACCGACTCCCAAGCGGAGTCTTCTAGTCGTTGCTGTGTCCGCCATTCTGGCCCTGCCCGCCGCATCGGCGCTGGCGCAAAGCCAGCCCGCGAGCGAGGAATCGGAGACGGAACAACTGACCGAGGCCACCGGCGCCAAGGCGCGCACCCTCGAGAAGGTGACGGTGACCGGTTCGCGCATCCAGCGCACCGAGGTCGAGGGCCCCTCGCCCGTCACCATCATCTCCGCCACGCAGATCGAGCGCGAAGGCTTCAACACCGTCTTCGACGCGCTGAGCACGCTCACCCAGGCCTCCGGCTCCACCCAGAACGAGCTGTTCCAGGGCGGCTTCACCCCCAACGCCAGCGTGATCAACCTGCGCGGTCTCGGCCCCGGCCGTACCCTGCTGCTGATCAACGGCCGCCGCGCCGCGGACTATCCGCTGCCGTACAACGGCCAGAGCAACTTCGCCAACTTCGGCAACATCCCGGCCGCGGCGGTCGACCGCATCGAGATCCTCGCCGGCGGCGCCTCGGCCATCTACGGCTCCGACGCGGTCGCCGGCGTGGTCAACGTCATTCTCAAGACCAACTACGAGGGCGACCTGGTCAAGCTGCGCGGCAGCACCCTGACCCGCGGCGGCGGCGACACCGGCGACTTCCAGTGGATCGGCGGCAAGACCGGCGACCGCTGGAGCCTGACCTACGCCTTCGAGTACACCGCCGGCGAGCCGCTGTACGGCTACCAGCGCGACTTCATGGATTCGTCGCTGGACAACCCGTTCCCGCCGGCCTTCGTCGGCATCCAGCCGACCGGCACCATGCGCGTGCGCCGCCGCACCGGCTCGACCACCAACTCCTACTTCGCGCCGCCGGCCGGCGCCTGCGAACAGTTGGGCGACGAGTGGGTGCGCTGGAACTACCGCAGCGCCAGCGCCGCCGGCGCCATCACCAACCTCGGCCAGGCCTGCGGCACCTTCAAGGATCCGGCCTACCAGACCATCCGCAACGAGAACAACGACCTGTCCGGCTACGCCTACGGCACCTTCGATTTCGAAGGCGGCATGCAGGGCTGGGCCAGCCTGCAGGCCTGGTCGTCCGAGTCCAAGTACACCTCGGGCACCCAGTTCTGGTCCGGCCGCACCAATGGCGCGCTGTGGTTCGATCCCGGCTTCAACGCGCTGGTCGACGCGCAGCGCGTGTTCGCCCCGCAGGAAGCCGGCGGCGTCGAGCACCTGATGGCGCGCAACAAGGAGAAGTCCTACGACTTCGCCGCCGGCCTGCGCGGCAAGCTGGGCGACCGCTTCGACTGGGACCTGACCCTGTCGCGCGCCGAGTACAAGGTGAAGGTCGATCGTCCGCGCCTGATGGCCTCGGCGGTCAACGACTACTTCCTCGGCCAGCAACTGGGCACCCGCGTGGTCGGCGGCGTCACCTATCCGGTGTATCGCCTGAACCAGCAGCGCTACTACAGCGCACTGACCCCGGACCAGTTCGCGGCGTTGAGCACCACGGTCAAGACCGACGCCAACTCGCATGTCAACCAGGGCAGCTTCGTGCTCTCCGGCGACCTGTTCGAGCTGCCGGCCGGCGCGCTGGGCTTTGCCGGCGTGGTCGAAGCCTCGCAGCAGGAATACAAGCTCAATGCCGACCCGCGCATCCTGCCCGACTACACCGGCACCGACCGTCCGTACAATCTCACCGGCACCGGCGGCGGCGGCAAGCGCGACCGCTACGCGCTGGGCGTGGAGCTGTCGATTCCGATCCTCAGCTCGCTGAAGGCGCACCTGGCCGGACGCCTGGACAAGTACGACGACGTCACCGCGGTGGACGACGCCAAGACCTGGAACGCCGGCCTGGAATGGCGTCCGCTGGACAATCTGCTGTTCCGCGGCTCCTACTCCACCAGCTTCCGCGCGCCGGACCTGCACTACGTGTTCGCCGATCGCAGCGGTTCGTTCTCCAGCATCTTCGACACCCGTCGCTGCCTGGAAAGCGGCCGCGCCGCGGCGCAGTGCCCGACCTCGGACACCACGGTGAACTACACCGCGTACGGCGTGCGCCAGGGCACCACCAACCTCTCCGAGGAAACCGGCACGTCGTGGACCGCCGGCTTCGTGTGGGACGTGCTCGACGGCCTGTCGGTCACCGCCGACTACTACGACATCCGCCTGAAGAACGTGGTGGCCGACATCACCTCCACCTACATCCTCGACGGCGAAGCCGGCTGCGTGACCGGGCTGACCCGCAACCGCAACCCGTTCACCCTGGGTGCGCCGGGCTCGGCGTTCTGCAACGACATGCTGTCGCGGGTCACCCGCCTCAACGCGCCGGGCACGCCGAACGACGGCCAGATCACCGAGATTCGCCGCGGTCCGATCAACCGCGCCTTCCTCGGCACCAAGGGCATCGATGCGTCGCTGGACTACCGCCTGGACACCGACCGGCTTGGCGACTTCCGCTTCCAGGTGGGCTACTCGCACACCCTCGAGCAGAAGTCGGCCGAGTTCAAGGGCGATCCGATCCTCGATTACCGCGACGACCTGGGCAACTTCGACTTCCGCAGCCGCATCCGTACCACCGCGACCTGGCAGAGGAACGACTGGCAGGCGGCGGTGTTCATGATCCGCTACGGCAGCCTGCCGAACTGGCAGGAGACCGGCCGCATCGCGCCGTACTTCATCTGGAACGCCAACGTGGGCAAGAAGCTGACCGACAAGCTGACGGTCAACTTCTACGTCAACAACGTGTTCGACAAGACGCATCCGAAGGACAGCGGCTACAACACGTATCCGTACTTCTGGCGCGCCTACAGCCCGTACGGCCGCGAAGTGGCGGCGGAGTTCCAGTACCGCTTCCGCTGAGCCGCACCACGCGCACCGGAGGTCAGCGAGAGCCCGGCATCGGGCTCTCGCTGTGTTCAATCACGCAAAAAGGATTCTCGTGAAACGACTCGTTGCTTTCTGCGCGCTGGGGCTGTGCCTGCACGTCGGCATCGCCGCGGCCGCTCCCCCGCCCATTGCGGATTTCGTCAAACGTCCCACCTACAGCGCGGTGAAGATTTCGCCGGACGGCGAATACCTGGCGCTGACCGTGGACCGCGGCGAGCAGGACGTGCTGACCGTGCTCGGCACGCGCGACCTCAAGCCGATCAAGGTCAACGTGCTGCCGGACGGCAAGAGCGTCGGCGCGTTCTACTGGACCGGCCGCAAGCGGCTGCTGTTCACCGCGGTCAAGAAGGTCGGTTCGTTCGAGCGGCCGATGGGCACCGGCGAGTGGTTCGCGGTCGACGCCGACGGCGGCCAGCCGCGCACCCTGATCGAATACGGCACCCAGGGCGTCACCCAGCGCGGCAAGAGCGTGGGCCGCGAATCGTTCTCCCTGCTCGACACGCTGCGCGACGACGAGCAGAACGTGGTCATGCAGGTGCGCTACCCGCGCTCCTCGGAAGGTGCCGGCACCGAAGTGGTGATGATCGACACCCTCAGCGGGCGGCGCAAATCGCTGGGCCGCGCGCCGAAGACGAACTGTTCCATCGCCCTGGACGCGACCAAGCAGCCCGCCTTCGCCACCTGCCAGAGCGACAAGGACGAGGACACCGGCTACGACAGCCACAGCGAGGTGTACGCGCTGAAGGACGGCAAGTGGGAGCTCATCAACGCCAGCAAGGCCGATGGCGCGCGCCTGGACATCGCCTGGTCCACCGCCAACGGCCGCGTCTATGCCACCCGCGACGACGGCAAGGCGCCCGGCGCGTTCGGGTATCTGGATCCGCGCAGCGGCGGCTTCGTCACCCTGTTCCAGGACCCCACCAGCGAGGTGGCGCGCACCATCACCGCCACCGACGGCTCGGACACCGCGCTGGCGGTGGTCACCGAGGCCGGCGCGCCGCAGGTCAAGCTGATCGACGAGGCGCATCCGGACGCAGCGTTGTACGCCAGCCTGGCCGCGGCCTTTCCCGGCCAGTACGTCGACTTCGCCAGCGCCACCCGCAATGGCGACACCATCGTGGTCAGCGTGCGCAGCGACCAGAATCCCGGCGAGCTGTACCTGTACGAGCGCGCCACCGGCAAGGCGCGCTTCCTGATGAAGAGCCGGCCCTGGATCGATGCGGCGAAGATGGCCACGATCACGCCGATCCAGTTCACCGCCCGCGACGGTCTGCGCATCCATGGCTACCTCACCGTGCCGGCCGGAGCGCAGGCGAAGAACCTGCCGCTGATCGTCAACGTGCACGGCGGACCGATGGGGCCGCGCGACAACTGGGGCTTCCATTCGGAGGCGCAACTGTTCGCCAGCCGCGGCTACGCCACGCTGCAACTCAACTACCGCGGCTCCGGCGGCTTCGGCAAGGCGTTCATGGACCGCGCCTACGGGCAGTGGGACGGCGGCATCATCAACGACATCGTCGACGGCACCCAGTACGCCATCCAGCAGGGTCTGGCCGATCCGGCGCGGATCTGCATCTACGGCGGCAGCTTCGGCGGCTACGCAGCGATGATGGCGCCGGTGCGCGCGCCGGGGCTGTTCCGCTGCGCGTTCGGCTACGTCGGCATGTACGACGCCAAGATCCAGTTGCGGCTCAGCGACACCAGCAAGAGCGAGAGCGGCAGGCGCTATCTGCTGCGCGCCTTCGGCAGCACCAGTGCCGAGCAGGAGCGGATGTCGCCGATCAACCACGTGCAGGCGCTGACGCTGCCGATCTACCTCGCCGCCGGTGCACGCGACGACCGCTGCCCGCCGGAGCACACCGAGGCGCTGGCCAAGGCGCTGCAGGCGGCCGGCAACCCACCCGAAGGCGTGATCGTGCAGTCCGGCGAAGGCCACGGCTTCTACAAAGAAGACAACAACCTCAACCTCTACACCCGGATGCTGGGGTTCTTCGACGCGCACCTGGGCGGTTCCGCGGCACGACCGAGCGCATCCGTGCAGGCCGGCGCGCCCTGACGCTGGCGCAGACAACGCCACGGCGCGCCGCCGTGGCACGCGCGGCGCGCTGCACGCGCCGCGCCTTTCCCTCGCCCTGGTCGCCATGCCAGGGTTCTTTTTTTCTTGCCGCTACCGTCCGCCGCCGCTCAACCGCGCAACAACGCCATCGCTGCATTGTGGCCGGGCGCGCCGGTCACGCCGCCGCCGGGGTGGGTGCCGGAGCCGCACAGGAACAGGCCGGGAATCGCACCGCGGTACGCCGCCTGGCCGAGCATCGGCCGTGCGCTGAACAACTGGTTGAGGCTCAGCGCGCCGTGGAAGATGTCGCCGCCGATCAGCCCGAAGGTGCGCTCCAGGTCCAGCGGGCTCAGCACCTGCCGGCCCAGCACCGCGGCGGCGAAGCCCGGCGCGTAGCGCTCGACGGTGGCGATCATCAGGTCGGCGACCTCGTCGCGGTGCGCGTCCCAGTTGCGCCCGTCCGGCAACTGCGGCGCGACGTGCTGGCAGAACAGGCTGACCACGTGCTGGCCGGGCGGCGCCAGGCCATCGTCCAGGGTGCTGGGAATCAGCAGTTCGACGATCGGTTCGCGCGACCAGCCGTGCCGGCGCGCGTCGTGGTAGGCGCGGTCCATGTAGTCCAGGCTAGGCGCCAGTACGATGCCGGCGGTGAGATGATCGCCCGGCCCCGGCAGCGCGCTGAAACTGGGCAGCCGCGACAGCGCCACGTTCATGCGGAACGTGCCGGAACCGCAGCGCCAGTGCACCATGCGCTCGCGGGTGGCGGCCGGCACGTGCGCCGGATCGAGCAGGCGTTCGTACAGCAGCTTGGGATTGACGTTGGCGACCACGTGCCGCGCCCGCAGGCGCTCGCCCTGCTCGGTGACCACGCCGACCGCGCGTCCGCCCTCGACCAGGATCTCGCGCACGCCCGCATCTGTGCGGATGCGCGCGCCGGCCGCAGTGGCCGCGCGGGCCATGGCCTGGGTGATCGCGCCCATGCCGCCCAGCGCATGGCCCCAGGCGCCCTTGACCCCATTGCTCTCGCCGAACACGTGGTGCAGCAGCACGTAGGCCGATCCCGGCGTGTACGGGCTGGCGTAGTTGCCGACGATGCCGTCGAAGCCGAACAACGCCTGCGCCGCGTCGCTCTCGAACCAGCGCTGCAGATACTCGGCGGCGGAGATGGTGAACAGGTCCAGCAGGTCCTGGCGCAACTCCGCATCCAGCGCATGCAGGCGGCGCCCGAGGCGGCCGGCGCGCAGCAGCTCGGGCAGTGCCTGCAGCCAGCCGCCATCGGTGACGTTGGGGGGCGGCTGCAACGCCAGCGCGCGCAGCACGTCGGCGATGCCCTCCAGCCGCGCCTCGTAGGCCGGCAGGCGCGCGGCGTCGCGCGCGGAGAACTTGGCCAGTTCGGCCTGGGTGTGGCCGGCGCCGGTCAGCAGATAACGTCCATCCGGCAACGGCAGGAAGTTGTTGCGCCGGCGCGGCACGATGCGCAGGCCGTGCCCGGCCAGATCCAGGTCGGCGATCACCTTGGGCTGCAGCAGCGACACCGTGTAGGACGCCACCGAGTTGCGGAACCCGGGGTGGAACTCCTCGGTCACCGCGGCGCCGCCGACCACGCCGCGCCGTTCGAGCACCGTCACCTTCCAGCCGGCCCGCGCCAGGTAGGCGGCGCAGACCAGGCCGTTGTGGCCGGCGCCGACGATCAGGGCATCGCATGGCGGTTCGCGGGTCATGGCCGCATGGTAAGCCAGCGCCGGCGGACCTGCCGACGGCGGGCGGCGACGCCGTCCTGCGGCCCAATGGCCAGGGCCACCCATGACCTTCGACACCCCTGAAACCTGCAGTGGCGGCGTAGAGTCTCGCCACGGCCCGTGCGGGCCATTCCTTTATCCACGTCGGCCTGGAGCCTGCCTGTGACCCTTCGCAATCCCAAGATGCTGCTGTTGACCCTGGCCGTGAGCGCCGCGCTGACCGGCTGCAACAAGCCCGAGAGCGCCGCGCCCGCCGCCGATGCCGCCAAGTCCGCGCCGGCCGCCGCCCCGGCCGCGGCGTCGACCGACCTCAAGCTCGACACCAGCAAGTTGCCGGCCTACAACGCCTTCAACGTCGACGACCTGGACGCCAGCAAGAACGCCTGCGACGACTTCAACGGCTACGTCAACGGCAAGTGGCTGGCCGCCAACGAGATCCCCAAGGACCGCAGCAGCTGGGGCGCGTTCTCGATCCTGGACGAGCGCTCGGTCGCGGCGCAGCACCAGCTGGCCGAACAGGCCGCCGCCGCGGCCAACCCGCAGGGCGTGGAGAAGATCGTCGGCGACTTCTGGTCCTCGGGCATGGACGAAGCCAAGATCAACGCCCAGGGCATCGCGCCGCTGAAGGCCGACCTGGCCGCGATCGACGGCCTCAAGGACGGCCCGGCGGTGGCCGAGTACCTGCGCCAGAGCGCGGCCAAGGGCGAGAACGGCCTGTTCGGCTTCGGCGCCGAGGCGGACTTCAAGAATTCGGCGATGAACATGGCCTACGCCATGCAGGGCGGCCTCGGCCTGCCCGACCGCAGCTACTACTTCGACGCCGACAAGCAGGACAAGCTCAAGGCCTACCAGGCGCACGTGGCCAAGGTGCTGGAGCTGGCCGGCGTGCCGGCGGCCGACGCGGCCAAGCAGGCGCAGGACGTGGTGGCGCTGGAAACGCGCCTGGCCAAGGTGTCCAAGTCCAGCGAGCAGCTCTCGCGCGACGCCGAGCTGTCCTACAACCCGGTCACCCCGGCCGACGCCGACAAGCTGACCCCGAACTTCCCCTGGACCAAGTTCTTCGAGTCGCAGGGCGTGGCCGTGCCGGAGAAGTTCTCGCTGGCGATCCCTGCCTTCCATCAGGAAGTGAGCAAGGCGCTGGGCGACACCGACCCGTCGGTGTGGCGCGCCTACCTGCGCTTCCACACCGTGGACAGCGCCTCGCCGTACCTGAGCGACGCCTTCGCGCAGGAAAACTTCGCCTTCTACGGCAAGGAACTCAACGGCCAGGCCGAGATGAAGCCGCGCTGGAAGCGCGTGCTCGGCAGCATCAACGAAGGCGCCGGCGAGGCGATGGGCCAGATGTACGTCAAGGTCGCCTTCTCGGCCGACGACAAGGCCAAGATGCAGCAACTGGTCGAGAACCTGAGTCAGGCGCTGAAGGCGCGCCTGGAGAAGCTGACCTGGATGAGCGACGAGACCAAGGCCAAGGCCCTGGACAAGTGGAAGACCTTCACCCCGAAGATCGGCTACCCGGACAAGTGGCGCGACTACGCCAGCCTGAGCACCCAGCGCGACAGCTATCTGGACAACGTGCGCGCCGCCACCTCGTTCAACTACAAGTACAACCTCAGCAAGATCGGCAAGCCGGTGGACAAGACCGAGTGGGGCATGACCCCGCAGACGGTCAACGCCTACTACAACCCGCTGCAGAACGAGATCGTGTTCCCGGCGGCGATCCTGCAGCCGCCGTTCTTCGACCCCAAGGCCGACGACGCGTTCAACTACGGCGGCATCGGCGCGGTGATCGGCCACGAGATGACCCACGGTTACGACGACCAAGGCGCGCGCTTCGGGCCGACCGGCAACTTCGAGAATTGGTGGACCCCGGCCGACGCCAAGAAGTTCTCCGCGCTCACCGGCAAGCTGGTGCAGCAGTTCGACGGCTACGAGGTCGACGGCAAGCACGTCAACGGCAAGCTGACCCTGGGCGAGAACATCGCCGACCTGGGCGGCATCACCACCGCCTACGACGCCATGAAGAAGGCCACCGAGGGCAAGGACGACCCGAAGGTCGGCGGCATGAGCCGCGACCAGAACTTCTTCATCAACTGGGCCACCGTGTGGCGCACCAAGTACACCCCGCAGAACGCGATGGTGCGCCTGACCACCGATCCGCACGCCCCGGCGCAGTTCCGCGCGATCGGCGCGCCGTCGAACCTGGAGGCCTTCGCCACCGCGTTCCAGTGCAAGCCGGGCGCGCCGATGGTGCGCAGCGGCGACAAGCGCGTGGTGATCTGGTAAGCGGCAGCGTCACCGCCGTCCCGCGAAAAGGCCCGGCATGTCCGGGCTTTTTCTTTGCGCGGCTGCCGGCATGCGACAGCCGTGGCGATGCCGACCGCCCTGTGCGGCCAGCGGCGTCCGTGGTTGTCCAAGCCCCTCGCTGAATCCGGTGGGGACGCCGGCGCACGTCATCGCCACAGTTGCACACCGCGGCTTGTTAAACTCCGCCGACTTTAATCCTGACCGGATGCGTTCCCGATGCCCAATGCCCGTCCGCTTGCCCTCGCCGTCGCCCTCGGCCTGATCGCCCTCGCCTCCGCCGCCGATGCCGCGCCCAAGAAGAAGCGCGCCGCCGCGCCCAAGGCCCCGCCGATCAGCGCGGCCTGCAGCGACTTCTACGACGATGCCAACGCCGACTGGCTGAAGCAGAACCCGGTGCCGCAGACTGGCGCGGTCACCGCGCTGGGCCAGCTCGCCGAGCGCGCGCAGCAACAGCAGCGCGACCTGCTCGATGCGTCCATGCAGTCGCCGCAGAACGCGGTGCAGAAGGCGCTGGGCGACTTCTGGGCCAGCGGCCTGGACGAGGCCGCCGTCGAGAAGGACGGCTCCAACCCGATCGCGCCGCTGCTCGGCCGCATCGATGCGATCAAGAAAGCCAAGGACGTGCCGGCCTCGATCGCCGCGCTGCACCAGATCGGCATCCCGGTTGCGTTCAACTTCGGCGCCGACGTCGACCTGAAGGCGCTGGACCGCCACATCGGCTACTTCATGCAGGGCGGCATGGGCCTGCCCGACCCGGCCTTCTACACCCGCACCGACGCCGACACCATGGCGCTGATGGGCCGCTACCGCACCTACGTCAAGCAGATCCTGACCCTGACCGGCACCCCGGCCGACCGCCTCGAGGCCGACGCGCAATCGGTGCTGCAGATCGAGACCGCGCTGGCGCGCAGCGCCAAGTCGCTGGCCGGCATCAACAACCCGTTCAACAACTATTCGCCGATCTCGACCAAGGAGTTGAACAAGCAGTACCGCAACCTGCAGCTCGACGCCTTCCTCAAGGCCCAGGGCGTCAACGACGACCTGGTGTCGATGGCCGACCCGGACATGTTCAAGCAACTCGACGGCATGATCGTCAGCATCAAGCCCGAGCAGTGGAAGGCCTACCTGCGCTGGCGCGTGGGCGATGCGATGGCGCCGTACCTGTCCAAGAGCTTCCGCGACGCCAGCTTCGAGTTCCGCGGCCGCGTGCTGCAGGGCCAGGTCGCGCCGCCGCCGCGCTGGGCGCAGGTGCTGGACGCGATCAACGTCGCCGCCGGCCCGATGCTGGGCCGCGAGTACGTGGCCCGCTACCTGTCGGCCGACACCCGCCGCCAGGCCGAGACCATCGCCGATCAGGTGCGCGACGCGCAGATCGCCGCGGTCAAGCGCAGCACCTGGCTGAGCGAGCCGGCGCGCACCGAGGCGCAGGCCAAGCTGGTCGCACTGAAGATCGAGGTCGGCGCGCCGCGCCGCGACCTCGACTACACCCTGCAGCCGATGGGCCGCGGCAGCTTCGGCGGCAACATGCTGATCGCCTCCACCTGGCGTCACCGCGAGGAGATGAAGCGCATCGGCAAGGGCAACGCCGACCGCCGCTGGGACGTGCTGCCGCAGCAGCCGGCGCTGACCTACGACATCGCCCAGAACCGCCTGATCGTTACCGCCGCGGTGCTGCAGCCGCCGGTGTACGCGGCCGGTGGCGACGCCGCGACGCTGTACGGCGCCTACGGCGCGATGGTCGCGCACGAGCTGATCGGTGCCATCGACAGCAAGGGCAGCCAGGTCGACGCGCAGGGCCAGTTGCGCAACTGGTGGACGCCGGAGGACAAGAGCGCCTGGAACGCGCTGGCCGCCCGTACCGCCGCGCAGTACGGCGCCTACGACTTCCCGGGCGTGAAGGGCGCCAAGGTCAACGGCCCGCTGACCCAGGACGAGGACCTGACCGACATCGGCAGCGTCGAACTGGCCTGGCAGGCCTACAGCGCCGCGCAACCGACCGCCAACGAGGCAAGCAAGCAGGCGTTCTACAAGGCCTGGGCCGGCCTGTGGGCGCAGCAGCTGTCGCCGAACGAAGCCGTGCAGCGGGTCACCGCCGACGTGCACGCGCCCGGCCGCTGGCGCACCAACGGCGCGCTGGCCAACCTGCCCGCCTTCGCCGCGACCTTCACCTGCAAGCCCGGCCAGCCGATGGTGCGCAGCGAAGCCGAACAGATCCACCTGTGGCCGTGAGCCGGTGTCGGCGCTAGCCGCCGGCCAGGCACACACAGCAAGACGGCGCGGGCAACCGCGCCGTCTTGCGTTCAGGGGTCGGGAAAACGTGCCGCCGGCGCCGCGCTTGCGGCGCGCAGCAGCCGCAGGCGTTTTCGCTCAGCGCACGATGCGCGGACGCGGCGGCTTGCGCTTGCCGAACGGCGGCTGGCCGCGCCAGTAGCGGATCATCAGCCAGCCGAACAACATGCCGCCCAGATGCGCGAAATGCGCCACGCCCGGCTGCCAGCCGGTGAAGCCCATCAGCAGCTCCAGCGCGCCGAACACGATCACGAAGGTCCGCGCCTTCATCGGGATCGGCGGGAACAGCAGCACCACCCGCTGGTTCGGGAACAGCATGCCGAACGCCAGCAGCAGGCCAAAAACGCCACCCGAGGCCCCCATGACCGGCAGCGGCTGGCTGCCATTGCTCAGCATCCACCAACCGACCAGCAACTGGCACAGGCCGGCGCCGGCCACGCAGACCAGGTAGTAGGTCAGGAAGCGCTTGTTCCCCCAGGTCTGCTCCAGCGGCCCGCCGAACATGTACAGCGCCAGCATGTTGAACAGCAGGTGAGAGAAGCTGCCGTGCAGGAAGCCATAGGTCAGCAACTGCCAAAGCTGGAAGTTCTGCCCGGGCGAGAACGCATCGAACGCGCCGATCGGCCACAGCATGAAGGGATCGAAGGTGTCCATGCCGAGCAGCATCTGCAGCAGGAATACCACGACGTTGCCGATCAGCAGCGCTTGGGTGACGGGCGGAAGTCTGGGAAACATGGTCGGGTCCGTGGCAACTGTCTCCATCATAGCCGCTCGCTAGAGCATGCACCCCAACCAATGCAGCGGCATGCCATGACCAACGACGCTCTTCCAAGAGGTATTGCGAGCGCGGTGCGCCGAAGAGACAGACGAGGGCGCGGGCGAAGCCTCGCGCAGTCAACATGCAGCATGCGCTTCGCGTCCGTACCCTCACCCCAACCCCTCTCCCGGAGGGAGAGGGGCTTGTACGTCCCTTCCCCCTCCGGGAGAAGGTGCCCCGCAGGGGCGGATGAGGGTAAGGGCGCAGCCTCGTGCAGTCGAAACACCGCTCGCGCTTCGCGCCCTACCCTCACCCCAACCCCTCTCCCGGAGGGAGAGGGGCTTGTACCTCCTTCTCCCTCCGGGAGAAGGTGCCCCGTAGGGGCGGATGAGGGTACGGGGCGCAGCCTCGTGCAGCGGAAACACCGCATGCGCTTCGCGCCCCTACCCTCACCCCAACCCCTCTCCCGGGGGGAGAGGGGCTAAGCCCTTCACAGCCGGCGTCTTCTGCGCTTCGAGACACGAGCCCCGCAGTTCTGGCGCACCTCGCTAGCGCGGCCCCCAGACCTCGGCATCGAGATCGCGCGCCGGCGCCGGCGCACGCTTCACCCGTCCGCCCTGCACCGCCACGCCTTCGGCGCGCAGGCGCTGACATTGCTCGCGATAGCCGCGCGAGCCTTCGGGAAAGGCGATGCGGCCGTCGCTGCGCAGCACCCGGTGCCAGGGCAGCGCGGCATCGGCATTGCCGCCGAGCAGACGCGCCACCAGCCGCGCGCGTCCCGGCAACCCGGCCAGCATCGCCACCTCGCCATAGCCGCGCACCTGGCCCGACGGGATCGCCCGGATCGTCGCCAGGATCCGCGCATGCGCCTCGGCCGCCGCTGTTGCGGCCGGCGCCGACGCGCTCGCTGCGGGCGGCCGCCGTGGACTCATGCCGACCGTGCCCGCACCGGCCGCGACACCAGCAGCACCCCGCCCAGTACCAGCACGGTGCCGGCGATCTGCCACGGCCCCATTGCCTCGCCCAACACCAGCACGCTGAGCACGATGGTGGAGACCGGGCCGAGCATGCCGATCTGCGACGCGAGCGCCGAGCCGATGCGCTGCACCGCCAGCATCGTCGCCAGCACGGGCACCGCCGTGCACAGCGTGCCGTTGAGCAGCGACAGCGCGTAGACCGGTGTCGGCAGGACCAGCGCGTGCAGCGGCCGCAGCAGCAGGAACTGGGCGATGCACAGCGCGCAGGCGACCAGGCTGGCGTAGGCGGTCAATCGCACCGCACCGACCCGCGCCACCAGTTGGCCGCTGCCGACCAGATAGGCCGCATAGGCCAGCGCGCTGCCGAATACCAGCAGGCTGCCCCAGGCGGTGCGCGCGCCGCCGATCTGCAGGTCGTGGCCGAACGCCAGCAACACGCCCAGGTAACTCAACGCAAGCGCCCACAGCTGGCGCCGCTGCGGACGCCGCCGCCACAGCAGGACGCCGATCAGCAGCACCAGGGTCGGGGTGAGATAGAGGATCAGCCGCTCCAGGGTCGCGGTGATGTAGGCCAGGCCGAGGAAATCCAGGAAGCTGGCCAGGTAGTAGCCGAGCACGCCCAGCGCGACGATTCGCCAACGGTCGCCCGCCTGCAGCGGCGGCGCGCGGCGCGCCGCCCACAGCGCCATCGCCGCGAAGCACGGCAGCGCCACCAGCATGCGCAAGGCCAGCAGGGTCACCGCATCGACGCCATAGCGATAGCCGAGCTTGACGATGATGGCCTTGCCGGAAAATGCGATCGCGCCGCCGGCAGCGAGCAGCACGCCACCGAGGCTGGCCTGGGTGGCGGTGGGGGCGACGGCGGCGGACGTACCGGACGCGCTCATCGCGCGGCGCCGCGGCAGGGAGAAGAGGACACGTGCATGCCGCCATTCTACGGCGCCACAGCCAACCAGCAGCCGGATCGCCGCGACCTCAGCGCATCAGCACCACTTCCTCGGCTGAAGTCGGATGGATCGCCACGGTGTCTTCCAGTTGCTGCTTGGTCACGCCCAGCTTCAATGCCACCGCAAAGCCCTGCAGGATCTCGTCGGCCCCATCGCCGAGCAGGTGGAAGCCGACCACACGCTCCTCGGCGCCCACGCACACCAGCTTGAACAAGCTGCGCTGCGGCGAATCGGCCAGGGCCTGCAGCATCGGCCGGAAATTGCTGCGGTACACGGTCACCGCGTCGGCACCATAGCGCTCGCGTGCCTGCTCCTCGCCCAATCCCACCTGACCCAGCGGCGGATGCGAGAACACCACGCTGGGCACGTTCTCGTAGTCCAGCCGTGCCTGCGGCCGGTCGCCGAACACCCGGTCCATCAGCTTGCGCCCGGCGGCGATCGCCACCGGGGTCAGGCCGACCTTGCCGGCCACGTCGCCGATCGCATACAGCCCCGACACGTCGGTGTTCTGGTACGCGTCCACCACGATTTCGTGCTTGTCGCCGAGACGTACGCCCAGCGCTTCCAGGCCGAGGTCGCGCGTGTTGGGGCGGCGCCCGATCGCGAAGAACACCTTGTCGACGCGCTCGCCGGGCTGTCCCTGCGCATCGACCACGCACAGGCCCTCGCCGCTGCGGCGCAAGGCGCTGGCGCGGTAGCCGAAATGCAGGCGCACGCCCTGGTGGCGCAGGTTGTCGGCGAGCTGCAGCGCCAGTTCCGCATCGAACCGCTCCAGCAGGCGCTCGCCCTGCACGTACAGTTCCACCCGGCTGCCCAGCGCCTGCAGCAGCCCGGCCAGTTCCACCGCGATATAGCCGCCGCCGACGATCGCCACCCGCGGCGGCGCCTCGCACAGGTTGAAGAAGTCGTCAGAGACCAAACCAAGGTCGGCGCCTTCGATCTGCGGCCGCAGTGGATGCGCGCCGGTGGCGATCACCACGTGCTTGGCGCTGACCCGCACGCCGTCGTCGCATTCGACGGTGTGCGCATCGACCAGCCGGCCGCGCCGCGGGATCAGCACCACGCCGTCGGCATCCAGCCGGCGCCGGTAGCTGGCGTGGATGTTGCCGATGTAGCCCTGGCGATGCGCCACCAGTTCCGCCCAGGACAGCGTGGCCTCGGGAATGGCGAAGCCGACCGCGCGCGCCAGGTCGATGCGCTCGACCAGGTCCGCCGCCAGCCACATCGCCTTCTTCGGCACGCAGCCGACGTTGACGCAGGTCCCGCCGAGCGCGCTCGGCTCCAGGATCGCCACACGTGCGCCATGGCTGGCGGCGCGGAAGGCGGTGGCCAGGCCGCCGGACCCGCCGCCCAGCACCAGCAGGTCGTAATCGCGGATCGACCCGTTCACGGCGCACGCTCGGCGCGCGGCGGGGTCGCATCGGGCGCGGCACGGTGCGCGCGGTTCACATCGTCCATCGGCTGTCCTGTCGCATGTCTCGGTCGCCGCGGAGCATGCCATGGGCGACCGCGCGGCAGATGTGAGGACGCCGCGGCAGCGCCTGCGCTCAGGCCGCGTCGCGGCGCCGCATCGGCTGCCAGCGCAGGTAGCTGGCCGAGCGCCACAGCCACTCCACCGGGCCGAAGCGGAACCGCTGCAGCCACCAGTGCGACAGCGCCACCTGCAGCGCGAACAGCGCGACCGCGAACGGGATCTGCCAGGCGCGCGGCAGTTGTTCGAAATAGCCGAAGCCGTAGCCGTAGAACAACGTCGTGCACACCAGCGACTGCAGCAGGTAGTTGCTCAGCGCCATGCGTCCGGCCGGCGCCAGCCACTGCAACGCCGCTGCGGCGCGCACCAGCCAGGCCGCATAGCCCAGCGCCATCAGGCCGCTGGCGACGCTGGCCAGGGCGTAGGCACAGGTCAGACGCAGATCCAGCCGCGCCGGATCCATCCACGGCTCCAGCCGGAAGCTCAGCAGCATCAGCGCCAGGCCCAGCGGCAGCACACCCCAGCGCAGCACCGCCAGCAGCCGCGGGAAGCGCTGCGGTTGCGCGGCCAGGCCGCTGCGCACGCACCAGGCGCCGAGCAGGAACATGCCGAAGATGGTCGGCGCGTTGAACAGCAGCACGCTCAGCGATTCGACCAGGTCGCGCGCGCGCTGCGCGGTGGCCTGGGCGTAGCTGCCATGGCCGAACACCTCGCGCTGCTGCGCCAGCGCCGCCGCGCCGTGCTGTGCCTGCTCGGCCATGTCCCGATGCCACTGCGCCGCACCGTGCGGATCGGCCTGCGCCGCCCAGGCGGCGGCGCCGACCAGCAGCCACAGCGCCGGCGCGAACAGGTAGACCACCAGCGCCATGCCCGGCAGCCAGCGCGTGGGCGCCTCGCGGAACGCCAGCAGCATGAACGCCAGCAACGCATAGCTGACCAGGATGTCGCCGGACCACAACAACAGCGCGTGCAGCAGGCCGATCAGCAGCAACCCCGCGCTGCGGCGCAGGAAGAAACCGCCGAACGGCCGCCGCGCAGTCTCGGCGCGCTGCGCCATCACCGCGAAGCCCATGCCGAACAGCAGCGAGAACAAGGTGTAGAACTTGCCCTGCACCAGGATGTAGACCAGGGCGTCGGCGATGCGGTCGGCGCCGCGCAGCGCCGGATCCAGGCCGGTCATCGCCGCGTCCAGCGGGCCGACGAAGCCCTCGATGTTCATCAGCAGGATGCCCAGCAGGGCGAAGCCGCGCAGCACGTCCAGCGTGGCGATGCGCTCGGCGGGCGCGACGGGCTGCAACACGGGGGCGGAAGTGGCCAAGGCGGCACCGGGCGGAAGGCCGGCGATGTCCCTCGCCGCGATCAGGAAGGCCGCCGGCGTCCGCGGCGGCACGACGGCACCGCTGCGCGCGGCGCCAGGGCTGGCGGCACCGGCGCGACCGGCACCGCCGCCAACGCACTCAGTGGTGGTGGCCGCCGTCGCCGTGCACGTGGCCGTGCTCGATCTCTTCGGCGCTGGCCTCGCGCACGTCGACGATCTCCACGTCGAAGTGCAGGTCCTTGCCGGCCATCGGGTGGTTGAGGTCGACGTCGACCACGCTCATGCCGACCTTCTGCACGGTGACCGCGCGCGGGCCGAAGTTGGTCTGCAGCACCACCTGGCTCCCCGGCTGCAGCTTGGCCGCGCCGAAATGCTTCTTCGGCACGCGCTGGCTCAGGCCCTCGCGGTACTCGCCATAGGCGTCCTTGGCGGCCACGTCGACGCCGAAGCTGTCGCCGGCGGCCTTGTCCATCATCGCGTTCTCCAGGCCCGGGATGATGTTGCCGTGGCCGACCAGGATCACCAGCGGATCGCGGTCCTTGGAGCTTTCGATCGGTTCTTGACCGACTTCCGAAACGGTGTAGTGGAAACGGACGACGCGGTCTTTTTCGATCTTCATGTGCACTCTGCGCTGTGGCTGCCGGGGGCAGACGGGATGGGCGGCTTGTCGGCCGCCGGGAGCGCCGCCATGATGGCGGCCTTCTGAGGTCGCGCATTATCCCGGCTCCATGCACAACACGCCAGTTTCGCCGCGCGGCCGCCGCGCGTTCCCGTGGTGGCTTCCGCTGCTGTGCACCGCCGCGCTGGCGGCCTGCGGACGCCACGAGGTCCGCCACACCCGGCCGGCACCGGCGGCGGTGCGCGAGTGGCCGCAGGTGGCGCCGGCCGACCCGGGCGCGGCCAACGCAGTGCTGATGCGGGCGCTGGGCCTGGTCGGCACGCCCTACCGCTACGGCGGCAACACCCCCGAGTCCGGCTTCGACTGCAGCGGCCTGGTCGCCTACGTCTACCGCGACATGCTCGACCTGCGGCTGCCGCGCACCTCGCGCGAACTGGCCGCGGTACAGGGGCCGCGGATCGACCCGCAGCGCCTGAGCACCGGCGACCTGGTGTTCTTCGGCAGCGCGGGAAACGTGACGCACGTCGGAATTTATGTCGGTGAAGGCCGCTTCGTGCACGCTCCCAGCACGGGCGGAACGGTGCGCCTGGATTCGCTGGACGGGGCCTACTGGCGGGATCACTACACCGGCGCAAAGCGGGTTTTGCGCTGAACTGTGATTTCACCCACATTCATAATTACGAAAATTTAACCTTATTTGAACTTCCTATTTCTGTCTACAAGGCATGATCCCCCATCGTTTTATTTTGTGATCCAAGCGTGACGACCGAAGCCCAGACCTCTCCAGGCAAGCCCGCCGTTCCCCGCCGGACCGCTTTCCGCCTCTTCTGCACCGCCTCGCTCTGTTTCTCGGCCCTCCCGGCCCTGGCCCAGACCGCTCCCGCCGACACCGTCGTCCCGGAAGCGATCGCGACCGTCGCCCCCGCTCCCGCCCAGGTGAGCGCCACCGCGACCACCGCCCAGGCGACCGCGCAGACCCCCAACAACACCACCACCTCGGCCAAGCCGGCCGCCGCCCAGGCGCCCGCACCGTCGCGCAGCAAGGCCGACGCCGCCGCCACCGCCACCCTGGCCGCCCTGCTGCCGCACCTGGCCGCCAACGACACCATTCCGCTGATGGACCGCTCGGCGATGTTCGCCGGTGACATCAGCCGCCTGCTGGCCAACTACGACGTGTCCCAGCCGGTCCCGCGCGAAGGCGTGGTGCCGGGCGGCGACAAGGTCCAGTCCGTGCTCAAGCGCGCCATGGCGCTGCTGGGCACCCCGTACCGCTGGGGCGGCGAGGACACCGAAGGCTTCGACTGCAGCGGCCTGGTCGGCTACGTGTTCCGCACCGCGCTGGGCATCGAACTGCCGCGCGTGTCGCGCGAGATGGCCCGCGAGGCCAATGCCCAGCTGATCAAGGACCGCGACGCGCTGGCGCCGGGCGACCTGGTGTTCTTCGGTCGCAAGGGCCGCGTCGACCATGTCGGCCTGTACGTCGGCGAGGGCCGCTTCCTGCACGCCCCCAGCCGCGGCAAGGACGTGCGCGTGGACACGCTGACCTCCGGCTACTGGGGCGAGAAGTTCGTGCAGGCGCGCCGCGTGGCGATGTAAGCCGTCCGCTCCGCAGATACCGCACAGAAAAGGCCGCTGGGGACAGCGGCCTTTTTCGTTGTGACGTTTCGCGGCCGCCCGGCTGGGCAGTCGTGCCACTGGCACCGACGCGGCCGCCCTCAGGCGGTGGCAACGATCGCGCGCACGTCCTTGTCGATCCGCAACGCGCCGTCGCCATGCGCAAACGCCGCCTCTACCGCCTGCCGCAAGGCTGACGCGTGCGCCTGCGGCGGCAACGGCAGACTCTGCAGATAGGCCATGACGTCCTCGGGATCGGTGCAGACCAGCACGTCGTCGAAGCATGCGACCCGGACCTGTGCGAAGTGCATGGCGAACAGGCGCGCGCCCGCCTCCGCGTCCAGGCGCAGGGTGGACGGGTCGCGGTCCGGGCCACTGGCCACTCCGGCGACCAGTTGCGCGAGTTGACGCATGTTGTCGCGACCATTGAGCACCGCCAGTACTGCCGCGCCTGGACGAACGATGCGCCGCAGCTCGCGCACGCCCGCATGCGGATCGGGCAAGTGGTAGAGCATATGCACGGCCAGTGCGGCGTCGATGCTGGCATCGCGCAGCGGCAGGCGCATCGCGTCGCCGACCACACCCCGTGGCCGCAACGCCGCCGCCTGCGCCAATGCCGCAGCGACCATGGCCGGCGAGCGATCCAGCAATTGCACTGCCAGCGATGGCGGCCACTGCCCGGCGAGCGCGCCCCACAGCTGGCCGGTGCCGCAACCGATATCGGCCACGCGCATGTCTGCGGCCAGCGGCACCTGCGCGCGCAACCACGGGTACCAATCGCCGCGGCCGTACTTGGCGTGCAGCGACTTACGCTGCACCAGCCGCTGGGTGTCGCCGTATTGCCGCTGCAGTTCCGCGCTGTCCGCCTGGAGGGTCATCGTCGCCGTCCGCGTTGCCCGCCGGCACGATACGCTGTCCACCTCGATCGCGTCACCGGAACTTCGATGACACCACGCCCCTCGCCTGCCTCGCAGTCCTGCCGTGCCGATGAGCCCGTCCGCCGGGTCGCGTCCTGGCCGCAGTTGCAGGCGCTGCGCTGATGCCGGCCAAGCACGTCCTGCCCACGCCCGCCCAGGCGTTGGCGATCGCGCAATCGCTGCTGTCCACCCGCTACGCCGACGCGGCGTTCGGCTTCGCCGCCGGCTCGATCCTGCGCGGCGAAGGCACGCATCTCTCCGATCTCGACCTGGTCGTGGTCTATGAGCGCCTGCCGGCCGCACGCCGCGAATCGTTCCTCGCCGACGGCATGCCCGTCGAAGCCTTCGTGCACGACCCGGGCACGCTGGCCTGGTTCGTCGACGAAGACGCCGCCCGCGGCCGCCCCAGCCTGCTGCACATGATCGCCGAGGGCACCCTCGTCGGCACCGCGACCGAATCCGCACGCAGCCTGCAAGGCCAGGTCGCCGCGCGGCTGCAGGCCGGGCCGCCGCCGCTGACGCAGGTGCAACGGGACGCGCTGCGCTACGAGATCACTGACCTGGTCGACGACCTGTGCGGCGAGCGCAGCGCCGCCGAGATCCTCGCCATCGGCGCCCTGCTGCATCCGCGCCTGGCGGAACTGGCGCTGCGCGGACGCGGCCATTGGTACGGCAGCGGCAAGTGGGTGCCGCGCCTGCTGGCACGGATGGATCCGGCCTTGGGCCAACGCTTCGAGCAGGCCTTCGCCACGCTGTTCGCCAGCGCCGACTGCGCGCCGGTGCTGGCGCTGGCGCAGCAGGAACTGGCCGTGCACGGCGGCCGCCTGTTCGACGGCGACTGCCGCATCGCGCCCGCGGACTGGCGCGCCTGAGCCAGCGCGCGGGCGCGCGCGCTCAGCCGTGGTAGTGGGCGATGGTGTCCTCGATGCCCTTGCTCAGCTCCATCACCTTCTGCGCGTACTCGGCCAGGCGATGGTCTTCCGGCGTGTCCGGATGCCAGGCCGGCACCGCGGTGGGGCGGCCTTCGACGCCATCCAGGGCCACGAACACGATGATGCAATGCGTGCACAGACGCGGCTCGCCGCCCATCGGATCGCGGGCGCGCACCTCGATGGCGAAATGCATGCTGCTGGTGCCGGTGTGGACCAGCTTGGCGCTGACCGTGACCATGTCGCTGATGCGGATCGGCGACACGAAGCGGATGCCGCCCACCGCCACGGTCACGCTGTAGTGGCCGCTCCAGCCCACCGCGGCGGCGTAGCCGACCTGGTCGATCCACTTCATCACCACGCCGCCGTGGACCTTGCCGCCGTAGTTGACGTCGATCGGTTCGGCCAGGAAGCGGAAGGTCAGTTCGCGTTGCGTGCCGCTCATCGGGAGTCCATGCAGGGGAAGGAGGCGGCAGTCTGCCATGCGCCGCCGCCGCCAATCGCAACGGCGCCGCAATAAGGTCGCCGCAGACGCGCCGGCGGCCGGCGGCGCCGGCTAGGCCGCGGCCAGCGCGAGATTGTCGCGCTTGCGGATGCACAGCCACGGGAAATGCGGCTGGCGCCAGCGCAACGCCCGCAGGCAACGCACCGACAGCCGCCGTGGGTCGAACAACCGGCGCAGCACGATGCCGTCCAGTACCGCCTCGGTGTGCTGGTGGTACTGCTGCGCCAGTTCGGCGCAGCCCAGGCCGCTGAAGTAGCGCAGGCTGCGCGCGGCGCTGGCCCTGGCTTGCTCGACGTCGGCGTAGAACGGGCTGTCGAGGATGTGCAGTTCGCCGTCGTGCTGCAGCAGCTGCAGCAGGCGTGCGATCAGCGCACGCGGATCGGCGAAGTATTGGAGGCAGGCCGGTACCACCACGACATCGAACCGCTGCGCCGGCAGCGGCAAACGCAGGATGTCGCCGGCGACGAAGCTCAACCGCGGCGCGTCGGCGAAGACCCGCGCCGCCTGCGCCAGTTCGGTGCGATTGACGTCGACACCGCAGACTTCGCGCTGCAGGCCGCTGGCCAGGCGATGCGAGAGCCAGCCGTTGCCGCAGCCGAGTTCCAGCAGAGGACCGTCTCCGCCACGCGCACGCAGATGGCGCAACAGGCGCCGGCACGATTCGGCGCGCACCCGCCATTCGTGGCTGGCGCCGAGCGCGCCGGGCGGCTGCGGCAGCGTGCGCACTTGGGCGTCGCTGTAGAGCCGGCCTTCGCGGCGGCGCACGTCCAGGTAGCGCTGCTCGAACGGGTCGTCCGGCAGCGCGTCGTGCACCAGCACACCCGCGTGCAGCGTCAGCCCGGGCAACTGTCGCAGCTGCGCGCGCAGGCTCTCGGCAGGCGTACTCACGGACGCATCAACGCACCTGGCCGGAACCGTCGACCGGCGGATCTTCCAGGCCGACATTGCTCGGGGCGGCCTCGTAGATGGTGCGATCGAGCAGGCCGGTCTCCTTGGCCACCAGCACCGGCACCAGCATCTGCCCGGTCACGTTGGTCATGGTGCGCATCATGTCCAGCACGCGGTCGATGGCGTACAGGTAGCCGATCACCTCCAGCGGCAGGTTGGCCGCGCTCAGCACCACCGTGGCCATCACCACCGCGGTGCCGGGCACGCCGGCGGTGCCGAAGCTGCCCAGCACCGAGGCGATCAGCACCACGAAATACTGGTTGGCGGTCAGCGGCACGCCGGTGTACTGGGCGATGAACACCGCGCACAGCGCCGGGAAGATCGCGCCGCAGCCATCCATCTTGATGCTGGCGCCCAGCGGCACCGCGAACGCGGCGTAGTCCTTGTTGACGCCGAGGTTGTGGGTGATCGAGCGCAGCGCCACCGGCATCGCGGCGAAGCTGGAGGAACTGACGAAGGCCACCTGCATGCCCGGCGCGGCACCGCGGAAGAACTTCCACGGATTGAGCCCGTGCACCAGCAGCAGGCCGCTGTACACCACCACGATGTGGATCGCGCAGGCCAGGTACAGCGCCAGCACGAAATTGCCGAACGGCAGCAGCTTGCCGAAGCCGTAGCCGCCGACCAGCGCGGCGATCAGGCCGAAGGTGCCGAGCGGGGTCATCTCCAGCACGAAGCGGGTGACCTGGATCATGATCTCGCTCATCTGCTTGGTGAGCTTGCGCGCCTCGGCCACGCGCTCGCCGAGCTTGACCATGGCAAAGCCCAGCAGCGCGGCGAAGAAGATCACCGGCAGGATCGAACCGCGCCCTGCCGCCAGCACGGTCTCGCCAGCGGCATTGGTCCTGGTGCCGATACCGGTGAGCGCATAGAACGGGTTGGACGGCACCACGTCCAGCAGCACCTGCACCGGGCTGGGCACGTCGCGCGGGGTCCAGGCGCTGTCCACCCGCAGGCCCAGATGGCCGGCGCCCGGCTGCAACACCGTGCCCACGGCCAGGCCGACGCCGACCGCCAGCGCCGCGGTGACCACGAACCACAGGAAGGTGCGCCCGCCCAGCTTGGCCACCGACTGCTGCCCGTGCAGCGCCGAGATCGCGTTGATGACGGCGAAGAACACCAGCGGCACCGCGATCATCTTGATCAGGGTGACGTACAGATCGCCCAGCGGCTTGAACCAGGTCTCCGCGGTCGGGCCCAGCGCCCAGCCCGCCAGGGCGCCCAGCAGGAAGCCGGCGACCACGCGCTGCCAGAACGGAATGCGTAACCAGGCCGTCACCAGTTTCATCGACGCTGTCCAGAGAGATCGGGGGTTTCGCACGATAGCGCACCCCGGCAGCAGCGACGACGCCATGGCTGGAAAGGCGCGATGTCATCGGCGTGCCTTGTCGCAGCCGGCATAATGCAGGGGACTTCGTTGTTCAGGACCCGTTCTGCGTATGCGCCTACCCGTTTCCGCCCTCGCCGCCGCCTCCACCCTGCTGCTGGGCGCCTGCGCCAGCACGCCGCATTCGCCGGCCGCCAGCGCCAACGTCGCGCCGATCGTCGTCCCCGCCGTGGCCCATCCGGCCGGCGAGACCCCGGCCTGGTGGTACCGCAGCGGCGCCGCCAAGGCCGCCAACAACGGTGCGATGCGCGGCAAGGCCAAGAACGTCATCCTGTTCCTCGGCGACGGCATGAGCCTGACCACGGTCGCCGCCGCACGCATCCTGGATGGTCAGCGCAAGGGCGCCTCGGGCGAGGAGAACCAGTTGTCGTGGGAGGCGTTCCCCGCCACGGCACTCAGCAAGACCTACAACACCGATTCGCAGACGCCGGATTCGGCCGGCACCATGACCTCGATCACCACCGGGGTGAAGACCCACATGGGCGCGATCGGCGTGGCCGCCGGCAAGCGCGACGCCTGCGCCGACAGCCTCGGCAAGCAGTTGCTGAGCTGGCTGGAACTGGCCGACAGCGCCGGCATGGGCACCGGCATCGTCACCACCACCCGCCTGACCCACGCCACCCCGGCCGCGACCTACGCGCACGTGCCCGAGCGCAACTGGGAAAGCGATGCCGACCTGCCGGAGAAGGCGGTGGCCGAGGGTTGCCGCGACATCGCCCAGCAGATGGTGAGCGCACGCTTCGGGCGCGGCCCGCAGGTGATGTTGGCCGGCGGCCGCGGCCAGTTCACCACCGTCGAGCAGCGCGACCCCGAGTACGACGACAAGGTCGGCCTGCGCCTGGACGGCCGCGATCTGGTCGGCGAATGGCGCCAGCGCCATCCGCAGGGCGCCTACGTGTGGACCCGCGGGCAACTGGAAGCGGCGCAGAACGCGCCGGCGCTGCTGGGCCTGTTCGAGCCGGACCACATGCAGTTCGACCACGACCGCGACCGCAGCGCCAATGGCGACCCGAGCCTGGCCGAGATGACCAAGGCCGCGATCCGTACCCTGTCGCAGGACAAGAACGGCTATGTGCTGATGGTCGAAGGCGGCCGCATCGACCACGCGCACCACGCCGGCAACGCCTACCGCGCGCTGGACGAGACCATCGCCCTGTCGCAGGCGGTGCAGGCCGCGGCGGACGCGACGTCGGCCGAGGACACGCTGATCATCGTCACCGCCGACCACTCGCACACGCTGAACTTCGTCGGCTACCCGCAGCGCGGCAACCCGATCCTGGGCAAGGTGCGCGGCACCAGCGGCGAGGATGCCAATACCGGCGACCTGGCGCTGGACGGCAACGGCCAGCCCTATGCCACGCTCAGCTACGCCAACGGCCCCGGCTACACCGGCGCCAGCAACCAGCAGCCGGCTGGGGTCAAGACCTTCCCGCATGCGCCGAGCAATTTCGAGCCGGCCAACGGCCGCCCGGATTTGACCCACGTCGACACCGAAAGCCCGGACTTCATGCAGGAAGCGCTGGTGCCGACCAAGGCCGAGACCCATGGCGGCGACGACGTCGGCATCTGGGCGCGCGGCCCCGGCAGCAACGCGTTCCGCGGCAGTCTGGAAGAGAACGTGATCTACCACGTGATCGTGCAGGCCACCCCGACGCTGCGCGCGCGGCTGTGCCAGGCGGGCACCTGCAACGGCGACGGCGTGCCGGTAGAGCTGCCCAAGCCGGCGGCGTTCATGACCAGCGCTGCCACCGCGCAGTGAACCGCCTCCCGCCCCGGCCGTGGCGCCGTGGCCGCCTGCGTGCGGCAGCGGCGTTGCTCGCACTGGCGACAACCGCAGCCGCTGTGCAGGCGCAGGCGCAGCCCGACGACGCCTGCCGGCTCGGCGATCCGACCACCGACCGCGACGTCGTGCCGAGCTGCAAGCTGGGCGCCGACGAGCGCCTGGCGCTGACGCCACAGGCGCTGCGGCGCCTGCCCTTCGATCGCGACGGGCTGGCGCTGCTAAGCGTCGGCGCACGCTTCTACTACGTCCGCGCCGATGGTCGCAGCCTGCCGGTGATCACCTGGGACAACGGCCCGGACGGTTTCACCGAAGGGCTGACCCGCGGCATCTTTCACGGCCGCATCGGCTTCTACGACCGGCAACTGCGCGAGGTGATCGCGCCGGTCCACGACTTCGCCTGGCCGTTCGAGCACGGCGTCGCCGCGGTCTGCGACGGCTGCAGCGCGGGCACGCCCGACACCGACGGCCACACGCCGATGCAGGGTGGCCGCTGGTACTCCATCGATCGCCACAACCGCGAAGTGCCGGCGCCCAAGCGCTGAGCCGATGATCGTGTGCGGTATGGCCGCGTTGTCGCGGAGAAGGTCGCCAAGGCTGGTTCTCTGCAACGCGTCTCTTTGAATCTCCCGCGATGTCGCGGGAAGCGCATCGTCCGCGAGGTGAGACATCCCCGCGTCGGGACTGAAGTCCCTCCCACAGGGGGCCAACGCACGTTGCGCGGCTTCAAGCGCCGTCGCGCGCTGGCGGCTGGCCAGCCGTCGCGTGCTGGCAACCAACATCGAGCGGGCACCGGGCTGAGCAAGCATTTGGGCCAGCCACGAGTGCCGACAATTGCTCTTGTGGGAGGGACTTCAGTCCCGACGCATTGAACTGAAAGGCGTCGGAACTCTGGCCGCAGGCGAGTCGTCGCGTGCTGGCGACCGACATCGAGCAGGCAACGGCTGAGCAAGCAGTCTGGATAGTCCCGAGTGCCGACACCTGCTCTTGTAGGAGGGACTTCAGTCCCGACGCGTTGAACTGAAAGGCGTCGGAACTCTGGCCGCAGGCGAGTCGTCGCGTGCTGGCGACCGACATCGAGCAGGCAACGGGCTGAGCAAGCAGTCTGGATAGCCCCGAGTGCCGACACCTGCTCTTGTGGGAAGGACTTCAGTCCCGACGCGTTGAACTGAAAGGCGTCGGAACTCTGGCCGCAGGCCAGTCGTCGCGCACTGGCGGCCGACATCGAGCAGGCAACGGCTGAGCAAGCAGTCTGGATAGTCCCGAGTGCCGACACCTGCTCTTGTGGGAGGGACTTCAGTCCCGACGCGATTAGCTGAAAGGCATCGGGACTGAAGTCCCTCCCACAACGCTGCTCAGGCGCAAAGACGTCGCCATGCCACGCTTCGCGCTGACGTGCGCTTGCGTCTACAGTGACGCGATGCCGCCGCACGCCTCTACGCCCCCGTTGTCCGCACTCGCCGCCACGCTGCCCGATCCGGCACCGGCGCCGCTGCTGCTCGGCCTCAGCGGCGGGCTGGATTCGACCGTGCTGCTGCACCTGCTCGCGCAGCGGCCGTCGTACCGCCACGCCGGCCTGCGCGCGCTGCATGTGCACCACGGACTGCATGCCGACGCCGACGCCTGGGCCGCGCAGTGCGCGCAGCTGTGCGCCGCGCTGGCGGTGCCGCTGCAGGTGGTGCGGGTGCAGGTGCCGCGCGACAGCGGCGATGGCCTGGAAGCGGCCGCGCGGCAGGCGCGCCGCCACGCCTTCGCGCAGGCGCTGCAGCCCGGCGAATGGCTGGCGCTGGCGCAGCACCGCGACGACCAGGCCGAAACCTTCCTGCTGCGCGCGCTGCGCGCCTCCGGCCCGGATGGCCTGGCGGCGATGCAGGCGCTGTCCGACTTCGCCGGCAGCCGCCTGTGGCGGCCGCTGCTGGCGCAACCGCGCAGCGTGCTGCACGCCTATGCGCAGCAGCACGGCCTGCAGTGGATCGACGACCCCAGCAATGCCGATCCCGGCTTCGACCGCAATTTCCTGCGCCTGCAGGTGCTGCCGCTGCTGCGCCAGCGCTGGCCGCACGCCGACGCCGCCGTCGCCCGCAGCGCGCAGCTATGTGCCGACGCCAGTGCACTGCTGGAGGCGGACGACCGCACGGCGCTCGATGCGCTGCAGGACGCTCCCGGTGCCCCGCTGCCACTCACCCCGCTGCGCGCCCTGCCCGCGGCGCGGCGCGCGCGCGTGCTGCGACGCTGGGTCGCACAGGCCGGCCTGCCGCCGTTGCCGGCGGCCGGGCTGGCCGCGATCGAACGCGACCTGCTGCAGCCGCGTGCCGATGCCGCGGCGCAGTTCGCCTGGCACGGCGCCTGCGTGCGCAGCTGGCGCGACACGCTGTACGCCGAGCGCGACCTCGCGCCCTGGCCTGCCGACTGGCAGGCGCAATGGGACGGCCGCGCGCCGCTGGCGTTGCCCGATGGCCGCCGCCTGCACCTGCGCGCCGACACCGCGCTGGCCTTCGATACGCCGCTGCTGGTGCGCGCGCGCCGCGGCGGCGAACGTCTGCTTCTGCCAGGGCGGACGCAGTCGCAGGCATTGAAGCACCTGCTGCAGACGCAGGCGTTGCCGCCGTGGCAGCGCCTGCGACTGCCGCTGCTGTTCGACGCCACACACCTGCTGGCCGCCGGCCCGGACATGCTGGCCGCGCCGTTGCACGCCTGGCTGCAGGCGCACGCCGCGCACCTGGCGCTGGATCCGCTGCCCGTGGCGGCGCCCGCCTCGCATTGACCCTGCCGCCGCCGCCGCGCACACTTTCGCCATGCCCAAGAAGTCCCAAGACGATGCCTCCCCGGTCGCGCGCTTCGAGCAGTCGCTCGAGGAGCTGGAAGTGCTGGTGGAGAAGATGGAAGCCGGCGACCTGAGCCTGGAGCAGTCGCTCAGCGCCTACGAGCGTGGCGTGGGCCTGTATCGGCAATGCCAGCAGGCGCTGGAGCAGGCCGAATTGCGCGTGCGCCTGCTCAGCGATCCCGAGCAGCCCGACAGCGCCGAACCCTTCGATCCCGTGCCGCCCCATGGCGGCTGAGGCGGCGTTCGCGCGCTGGCGCGATCGGGTGGAAGCCGGCCTGCAGGCGCAGTTGCCGGCCGCCACGCTGGCGCCGCAGCGCCTGCACGCGGCGATGCGCCACGCCACCCTCGGCGGCGGCAAGCGCATGCGCCCACTGCTGGTCTACGCCAGCGGCGCGCTGTTCGGCGCCGACGCCGCGCGCCTGGATGCACCGGCGCTGGCGGTGGAACTGATCCACGCGTATTCGCTGGTCCACGACGACCTGCCGGCGATGGACGACGATGCCCTGCGCCGCGGCCAGCCGACCGTGCACATCGCCTTCGACGAAGCCACCGCGATCCTCGCGGGCGACGCGCTGCAGAGCCTGGCGTTCGCGTTGCTGGCCAATGCCGAGGACGCGGCGGCACCGCTGCGCGTGCAATGGCTGCAGACCCTGGCCGAGGCCGCCGGTGCGGCCGGCATGTGCGGCGGCCAGGCATTGGACATCGACGCCACCGGCCGCGTGCAGGCGCTGCCGGACCTGCAACGCATGCATGCGCTGAAGACCGGCGCGCTGATCCGCGCCAGCGTGCGCCTGGGCGCACTCGGCGGCGGCGCCGATGCCGATGCGCTTTCGCAGCTGGACAAGTTCGCCACCGCGCTGGGCCTGGCCTTCCAGGTGCGCGACGACATCCTCGACGTGGAAGCCAGCTCCGAACAGCTCGGCAAGACCGCCGGCAAGGACGTCGCGCAGGCCAAGTCCACCTACCCGGCCCTGCTGGGCATGGATGGCGCCAAGGCCAAGCTGGCCGAGCTGGCGCAGGCGATGCAGGACAGCCTGCACGGCTATGGCGCTGCCGCCGATGCACTGGCGGCGCTTGCGCGGCTCGCGGTCGATCGCGCGCACTGATCGCCACGCTCGACGCGTGCGATCGTTGCGGCTGGGCCGCACGCGTCATTAGCCGCGCAGGCGCTGCACCGCATCCGCGAAACCAGGGATGGATGCTGGCGCTGGCCGCGCGCAGCCCGTGATGACCAGAGGCGCTGTTGCAGGAGCGGCTTCAGCCGCGACAGACGGCATCGGTCATGCCTGTCGCGGCTGAAGCCACTGCTACATGGGCTTGCGGTGAGTGTCTGAGGCAATGTGGGAGGGACGTCAGTCCCGACTGCTTTCGCGGTCCGATCGTCCGCAACGCCGCTCGTCGCGGATGCATGACGGTTGACTCCCACACCAGGCGACCAGGCGCATCTCACGCCACGGCAACCCGCGTTGCCGCAAAAATTCCGACGCCGCGCATACCGCTGCAGATCGCGATGACGCCGGCTGCGGCGAATGGAGATCCCGGACGTCCTCATCGCCTTCGGCAAACGCCGCCACCAGCACGATCTCGCACGCACACGCACACGCACACGCACAGTGCGAGCGTGATCGCCACATGGCCTATCCGCAACGCTGCGCTCGATCCAGTGCATGCCGCTGCAGCGCGACACTCACGCGCGGCGATGTCTGTCCGCGATGCCGATACTGAGACCTGGCGCGCGCTTCGCTGGACGAAATCGAAGACAAACGCACCTGCGACGCGCACGCGCGCATCACCGGGCTAGTTTGCTTCGGCCCCTGTCACGGGGCGCCCACTTTCGACGGAGAGAGACTGCATGAAACACGCATCCCGGATCTCGGCAGCGATCGGCTTCAGCCTGGCCGGCATCATCTCGGCGGCCACGGCGCAATCGCAACTCACGCGCACGCCCGCGCCGCTGCAGGTCGAACTGACGCCGGTCGCCGACGCCGACGGCCAGCAGCGCGGCCAGATGGCGGTGACCGTGCGCAACACCGGCACGCAGGTCGCACGCGTGCCCAAGTGGGAACTGCCGCTGGGCGATCTCGACAACGCCCTGTTCCAGGTCCAGCGCGACGGCAAGCCGGTGGATTACGTCGGGCGCCTGGTCAAGCGCGCCGCGCCGCGCGCCGAGGACATGGTGGTGCTGCAGCCGGGCGAAGCGAAGCAGGCGCAGATCGACCTGAGCCGCGCCTACGACCTGACCCGCAGCGGCACCTACAGCATCCGCCTCGACGCGCCGCTGCAGGGCGCCGCGCTCGCCGATGGCGCGCGCATGCTGCGCGCCGACGGCCAACCGCAGACCCTGTCCAGCGCGCCGCTGACGGTATGGCTGGACGGCGGCCGCGGCCGCGCCGTGCGCAACGACCTGATGGTCGGCCCGCAGGCGGTGGTCAACGGCGTCAACTACGCCTCGTGCAGCACCAGCCAGATCAGCACCATCGGCAGCGCGGTGAACGCGGCACGCACCTACTCGCAGAACGCCAAGACCTACCTCAACGGCGGCAGCACCGGCGCGCGCTACACCACCTGGTTCGGCGCCTACAACGCCAGCCGCTACAGCACCGCCACCTCCAACTTCGTCAACATCGATTCGGCGATCGACCAGAACAACGGACAGATCACCATCAACTGCGGCTGCAGCGACAGTTCCTACGCCTACGTCTATGCGAATCAGCCGTACCAGATCTACGTCTGCAATGCGTTCTGGAGCGCGCCGCTGACCGGCACCGACTCCAAGGCCGGCACCCTGATCCACGAAATGAGCCACTTCAGCGTGGTCGCCGGCACCCAGGACACCGCGTACGGCCAGAGCGCGGCCAAGAGCCTGGCCAAGAGCGATCCGGCGCGCGCGGTGAAGAACGCCGACAGCCACGAGTACTTCGCCGAGAACAATCCGTCGCAGAACTGAGTCCGGCACGCCGGTGATCGCCCGGGCGCCGACCTGCCGTCGGCGCCCGGTGCGCGTGCGGCCCATGCCGCATGCTCAGTCGCTAGGCCACCAACCCCTCCAGCCTGGGCAATGCCGCACTGCCGGGAAACACCTGGGTGTCCAGCGCGCGCTCGGACACGCCCAGATGCGCAGCGAGCACGTGCCGGAACAGACTGCGCAGGTCGCTGGTGGCGCGCAGATCGCGGCCCTCGTTCAAGGCCCGCGGCGACAGCCCCGGCCAGTCGCCGGCGATGCGCCCGCCGCGCACCGCGCCGCCGGCCAGGAAGGCCACGCCGCCGGTGCCATGGTCGGTGCCGCCGGTGCCGTTCACCGCGGCGGTGCGGCCGAACTCGGTCACCACCGCGACCACGCTGCGCGACCAGCAGGCCTGCGCGCCATCGTGGAACGCGCGCAGCCCCGCATCCAGTTCGCCCAGCTTGCGCTGCAGCACCGCGGCCTGGTTGCCGTGGGTATCCCAGCCCGCATCCTCGACGAAACCGATCCGCGGCCCGTCGGGCTTGGTCATGAAGCTGGCCGCGGCGCGCATCGCCTGCGGCAGTTGCCCGCCCTTGACGCTGTCCACCTGCATACCCTGCTCGCGCAGCGCCCGCGCGAAATCGCCGGCCAGCTGCGGATCGGCGGCATACAGCGGCTGCAGGCGCTGCAGCAGGATCGGGTTGACCGCGCTCGGCAGCGGCGGCGACCAACTGCTGACCGCACCCGGGCCGCGCATGATCAGCGGCGTCACCGCGCTCACCGACACCGCCTCGGCGCCGTGCAGGGCCAGCGCGCAGCGGTTGAGCCAGCCGCTGGACGGGCCGCTGGGCCGCGCGGTGCCGTTCTCCAGGCAATCCTGCGCCTCGAAGTGCGAGCGCTCACGGTACGGCGGCGCCACCGCCACCACCGGCAGCCATTGCTGGCGCGCGTACAGTTCGTGCGCGAACGCCAGCGCCGGATGCAGCGCGAAGCTGCCGTCCAGGGCCAGGGTCTGCTGCGGCGCCAGCGCGCCGCGCAGGCGCGCGTAATCGGGGTCGGCGGACGGCACCAGCGCGTGCAGCCCGTCCAGCGCACCGCGCAGCAGCACCACCAGCAGGCGCGTGTCGGCGCCCGGCGCGGCCAGGCCGCTGCCGGACCACAGGCTCAACACGGTGGCCGCTCCGCTGGCGGCGAGGAAACGGCGGCGCGTCAGTTGCATCGGAACGTCTCCCATCGCGAAGTGGAACGCGCGCCGCTCAGACGCGCCATTGGAAGGCCGGACTGGCCAGCAACACCGCCACGCCTTCGCGCGGCGCCTCGGCGCGCCGCACGGCGGTCAGCGTGTCCGCGTCCGGACCGTCGCCGAACGCGGTCGCGGCCATGCCCAGCGGATCGCCCGGGACCAGCCCGGCCAGCGCCTCGGCGGCCTGCACGCGCTTCCACAGCGCGTCGGCGCCGCCCCATTCCGCCGCCACGTCGGCATAGCCGGCCGGCGAGCGCGGGGTGAACGGCGGCTGCCCCATCCGTGCCAGCAGGGTCAGCACCGTCTTCTGCTGCGGCGGCGCCTCGGGCCAAGCGCCGCCGGCGCGCAGCGCCGACACCACGAAATCCTGCGGCGGCTTGAACTTGCGCGCCTGCGCGTCCCACGCTTCGGGGCTGTCGATCAGCACGCGGTAGACGTGGCGCAGGTCGCTATCGTTGCGCCGCCACGCGTCGGCCATGCGCTGCACCAATGCCGGTGGCGGATCGTCGCGGACGAAGTGCCTAGCCAGCTTGAACGCCACGTGCTGCGCGGTGGCCGGGTGCCGCGCCAGCGCCGTCAGGATCGCCTCGCCCTGCGCCAGGCCGTCCTCGGCATAGCGCCGGCCCAGCACCAGGCGGCTGCCGGCGGCATGCGCCGGCGCGCGGAACACGAAGGCGCGCTCGGGCATGCCCTGCTCGACATCGCGTGGCGCCGGCACGCCCCAGCCGGTGATCGCACGCGCCAGTTCGGTGACGTCGGCCTGGGTATAGCCGCCGTCCACGCCCAGCGTGTGCAGTTCCAGGATCTCGCGGGCCAGGTTCTCGTTGAGCCCCAGCCGGCGCGCCGGGCGTTCGGGATCCAGGCGCAGGGCCCGGCGTTGCGCGCGTTGCGCCAGCAGCGAGTCGGGGCCGACCGAATTGGCGTTGTCCAGGTAGCGCAGCATCGCCGGGTGCCGCTCCACCGCCAGCAGCAGATCGGCGAAGCGGCCCATGCAGTGCGGGCGGATCGCCTCGCGCTCCATCGGCGCCGCGTACAGCGCGGCCGCACGCTTGTCGACCGAGACCGCGAAATGATTGGACCAGAACTGCACCAGGCGCTCGGCGAAGCCAGCCGGGCTGGAAACCGCGACCCGGTAGCGTGCCGCCAGTTCCTGCGCCTGTGCCTGCCGGTACAGCCCGCGCGCGGCCTGCTGCGCCTGCTGAGCGGCCTGCTGTGGATCGCCGGCCGCCTGCTGCCGCGCCTGGCGGCGCTCGCGCTGGTAGTCGGCCTCGCGGCGCAGGTAGGCCAGGCTGTCGGGCAGGCCCTGCAACGCCGGCGCCAGCGGCGGCGACTGCAGTTGCGCGGCGAGCCAGTCGCGCGGCTCGCCCATGGCGGCCAGTTCCCCGGGACGGGCACCCAGGCCGAAGCGGTTGGCGGCGCTCAGGCTCTCGCGGCGGATCATGCAGCGCTCCGGTGGTGGCGACAGCCTTGCAAACGCACCGCTCGGGCCGCGGTTGACCGGCCGGCGGCGGCGTTACGCTCGGCCGCCCTGCGGTCTCCCGCCGGAGCGCCGCGCGGGCACAAAAAAGCCCGGCGCAGCGGCCGGGCCTTCGGGGACGCAGCGCAGGTGCGCTTACTTGATCAGGCGCAGCGCGAACGGATAGCGGTAGGCGACGCCTTCGTTGGCCTTGATGCCGGCCAGGATGCAGAACACCAGGTTCACCACCCACACCACCGGCGCGAGCAAGCCGCCGATGATGATCACGCTGAGCACCATGCAGATCACGTAGGCGATGGCGATGGTGATCTGGAAATTCAGCGCTTCCTTGGCCTGGTCGTTGAGGAAGGACTTGGCCGGGTTGTCCTTGTTCACCAGCCAGATGATCAACGGCACGATGAACCCGAGGAGGATCCCGGACAGATGGGTGATCAGCGCGACCGTGCGGTCTTCCTGGGGACCTGCCGAGGCCGGCGGCGGCGGCGGGGCGGTGACGTTGTCGAATTCGCTCATCGGTATTCCGTTCCTTTGGTGGTGAGGGGACAAGACGTTTGGCGCGTCACTCTCGGTGGCTGGCGCAGCGCTGTCAAGCCAAGCTGGCAAGGCGGGAAGACGCCTCGACGGGCTCAAGGATCGCCCGCTCGGCAACCGCGGCGCTGATCCGACGCCCCATACGGCAGCGGATCGCGCTAGCGGCGACCGAGCATGGCCTTGGCCGCCGCGTATAGGCTGACGCCCATCGCCACAAGCAGCATCAGGACCAGCAGCCACCCGAACACCAGCACGGCACCGAAGATCAGCACGCTCGGCGCCAGCAAGACCGCACTCAGCAGGGACAGGCCGAGGCCCATCCGCATGGCCTGGCGCGCGTGTTCGGCGACGAACGGCTGCCTGCCCCGCATCGCCCACCATTGCGCGCCCGGCAACAGCCACAGCAACAGCAGCCACCACAGCGCGTCGCCCAGGTGCACATTGCAGGCGGCGAACAAGCCGATCCACATCGACAGATGCGCAAATGCCGCCAGCGCGCGCTCCCACGCGGGCGCGGAGCCGTCGGCGATCGTGTTCTCGGTGTCGCTTGCCTGCATGCCTGTGCGTCCTTGCGCGCTGCCTGCGTCGCGGCGCTCAGTCGTTGCCGGCCACCGTCATCCTGCCGACCAGCACCGCGCCGATATGCACATGCGAGCGCACATCGATGTCGGCGCCGACCGCCTCGATGTCCTGGAACATCTGCCGCAGGTTGCCGGCGATGGTGATTTCGTCCACCGGATAGGCGATTTCGCCGTTCTCGATCCAGAACCCGCCGGCGCCGCGCGAGTAGTCGCCGGTGACCGGGTTGACGCCGTTGCCCATCAGGTCGGTGACCAGCAGGCCGCGCGGCAGGCCCTTGAGGATGGCCTGCAGGTCCACCGCGTTGGCCGCCACCTGCAGGTTGTGCACCCCGCCGGCATTGGCGGTGGTCTGCAGGCCCAGCTTGCGCGCCGAATAGCTGCCCAGCACGTAGCGCTGCAGCACGCCGTCGCGCACCAGCGGCGCCTCGCGGGTGGCCACGCCCTCGCCGTCGAAGGCGGCCGAGCGCAGGCCGCGGCGCAGGTGCGGCCGTTCGTCGATCGCGAACCACTCCGGGAACAGGCGGGTGCCGGCGCTGTCGAGCAGGAAACTGGCGCGGCGGTACAGCGCGCCGCCGGACACCGCGCCGAGCAGATGCCCGATCAACGAGCGCGCCATTTCCGGCGCGAACAGCACCGGCACCTCGCCGGTCGGCAGCGAGCGCGGCTGCAGCCGCGCCACGGTGCGCTCGGCGGCACGGCGGCCGATCGCCGAGGCGCGTTCCAGGTCCTCGCGTGCCAGCGCGCTGCTGTACCAGCCGTCGCGCTGCATGCCGTCGCCCTGCCCGGCGATCAGCGTGCAGGCGATCGAATGGTGGGTGCTGCGCTCGCAGCCGACGAAGCCGTGCGAATTGGCATAGACCGACAGGCTCTCGCTGCTGCCGGCCGAGGCGCCGTCGGAATTGCTGATCCGCGCATCGGCGTCGCGGCCGGCGGCCTCGCAGGCCAGCGCCAGGTCGATCGCCTCCTCGGCCTGCAGCGGCCACGGATGCCAACGGTCGTAATCCGGCTGCTCGCGCGCCATCAGTGCCGCCTCGGCCAGGCCGGCGGCCACATCGTCCTCGGTGTAGCGGGCGATGGCGCAGGCCTGGGCCACGGTGGCCTCCAGGCTGGACTCGTGCAGGTCGGCGGTGCTGGCGCTGCCCTTGCGCTGGCCGAAGTAGACGGTGACGCCGATGCCGCGGTCGCGGGTGGATTCCACGGTCTCCACCGCGCCCAGGCGCACGTTGACGTCCAGCCCGCGGTCTTCGCTGCAGCTGACCTCGGCCTGGCTGGCGCCGAGCGCGCGGGCGCGCGCCAGCAGCCGTTCGGCGATGTCGGACAGGCGCTCCAGGCGCTGCTGGCTGTCGTCGCGGTGCAAATCGGGGGTGATCGCGTTCAATGCTTTATCCTTGTTGTGCGAATCCCTTCGCCCCTGCCCGGCCGTCCTGGCCGGATGTGTTGATTTGATTTCCAGCCCGATCGAGTAGTACGAGCATGCGCGGACGCGACGAAGACACCGGTGAATTCCGCGGCGAAAGCCGCAGCCAGCAACGCCGCGAGGCGCTGGAAGTGCTGAGCCTGGGCGAGAAGCTGGTGGCGCTGACCCCGGCGCAGCTGGCCAAGCTGCCGGTGCCCGAATCGCTGCTGCCGCACATCGCCGAGACCAAGCGCATCACCTCGCACATCGCGCACAAGCGGCAGCTGGCGTTCCTGGCCAAGCAGATGCGGCGCGAGGACGAGGCCGTGCTGGAAGCGATCCGCGAGGCGATGGACGTCAACAGCGACAGCGCGCGCCGCGAAGTGGCGGCCATGCACCGGGTCGAGGACTGGCGCGAACGGCTGCTCGCCGAAGGCGACACCGCGCTGGCCGAACTGCTGGCCGAGCATCCCGACGCCGACCGCCAGCGGCTGCGCCAGCTGGTCCGCAACGCCAAGGACGAGCGGCTGAAGAACAAGCCGCCGCACGCTTACCGCGAGTTGTTCCGGGAGCTGCGCGAGCTGATCCTGGGGGGTGCGTCGGGAATGGGGAATGGAGAATCGGGAATCGAAGAGGCGGACGACGACGCGGCGTTCGACCACACGCGCGACTGAGGCGCGGCGCCGCCGGCCGCCACGCGCGGCCGCCGCCACACTCCCAGCCCAGCGAGCGCGGCGCGCGATGAACCTACCCGCCAGGCCGGCAACGCCGCAGCACACCGCGGCTGTGGCTTTGCCGATTCCCGTTTCCCGATTCCCGATTCCCTGCCTACCCACTCCCGGCTCCTAGGCCGTCCCGCCCACGGTCAGCCCGTCGATCAGCAGCGACGGCTGGCCCACGCCCACCGGCACGCTCTGCCCGTCCTTGCCGCAGACGCCGACGCCTTCATCCAGCGCCAGGTCGTGGCCGATCATGCGCACCTTCTGCATGGTCTCCGGGCCGTTGCCGATCAGGGTGGCGCCCTTCACCGGCGCGGTGACCTTGCCGTCCTCGATCAGGTAGGCCTCGGTGGCCGAGAACACGTACTTGCCGCTGGTGATGTCGACCTGGCCGCCACCGAAGTTGACCGCGTACAGGCCCTTCTTCACCGAGCGGATCATCTCCTCGGGATCGTGCTGGCCGGCGCGCATGTAGGTGTTGGTCATGCGCGGCATCGGCAGGTGCGCGAACGATTCGCGGCGGCCGTTGCCGGTCGGCGCCACGCCCATCAGCCGCGCGTTGAGCGTGTCCTGCATGTAGCCGACCAGCACGCCGTCCTCGATCAGGGTGGTGCAGTTGGTCGCGGTGCCCTCGTCGTCGACGTTGAGCGAACCGCGGCGGCCGTCCAGGGTGCCGTCGTCGACGATGGTGACGCCGGGCGAAGCCACGCGCTGGCCGATGCGGCCGGCGTAGACGCTGGTGCCCTTGCGGTTGAAGTCGCCTTCCAGGCCATGACCGACCGCCTCGTGCAGCAGCACGCCGGGCCAGCCCGGGCCCAGCACCACCTGCATCACCCCGGCCGGCGCCGGCACCGCCTCCAGGTTCACCAGCGCCTGGCGCAAGGCCTCGCGGGCGAAGGCTTCCGGGCGGCCGTCGGCGAACAGCGTGGCGTAGTCGTAGCGGCCGCCGCCGCCGGCATAGCCGGATTCGCGGCGGCCCTGCTGTTCGACGATCACCTGTACGTTCAGCCGCACCAGCGGGCGCACGTCGGCGGCGAGCACGCCGTCACTGCGCGCCACCAACACCGTGTCCACGCCGCCGGACAGGCTCACCATCACCTGCTGCACGCGCGGGTCGGCGGCGCGCAGGTATTGGTCGAGCCGCCGCAGCAGCTCGACCTTGTGCGCGTTGTCCATCGCGTCCACCGGGTCCAGCGCCGGGTACAGCGCGCGGCCGCCACCGCGCTGCAGCGCGTGCGCCGGCTGCGCGCCGCCGTCGCGGGAGATGGCCCGCGCCGACTGCGCGGCGGCCAGCAGCGCGTCGCGGTGGATGTCGTCGGAATAGGCGAAGCCGGTCTTCTCGCCGGAGATCGCGCGCACCCCCACGCCCTGCTCGATGGAGTGGGCGCCATCCTTGACGATGCCGTCCTCCACGCTCCAGCTCTCGCGCCGCGAATGCTGGAAATACAGGTCGCCGAAATCGATGCCGGGGCCGAGCAGCGTGCCGAAGGCGCGCTCCAGGCTGGTGGCATCCAGGCCGGCGGGAAGCAACAGGCGGGTTTCGGCAAGACTCAGGGCGTGATCGTTCATGGGCTCAACATGGGGGAGGAAGGCGCGCAGCGCAAGCGGCGGGCGGCACAGTCTGAACACAGCAGGCGCGCGGGAAGCGCGGCGGTCTCCAGGCAATGCACCGCATCCCATGCACGCGCGGGGCGCCGCGCCACTGCCATCCTTGCGACCGGCATCGCGCGCAACCGCCGCCGTCCCCACTCCCGGCTTTCAACAGCCGCAGGCTGGTCATCCCCAATCCCGGCTTTTCAGGGCTTCCCGGACGCAGCCGGCGGCGTCGCGGCAGGCGCCGCCGGCGGGCGCCCCGACTCGCGCTCGATCACGTCCACCTTGGGATCCTTCCACGGCCCGGTGACCCGGTAGGTGCGCGCGCCGATGTTGCCCAGCGGCTTGCCCAGCACCGCGTTGGCGGCGGCGCCGACTGCCGCGCCGACCGGCCCGCCGGCCACCGCGCCGACCACGGTCAGCAGGTTGCCGGACTTGGGATTGACGTCGATGGTCTGGTCGAACTGCTGGGCGCGCAGGTCGGCCTCGCCGCGCACCTTGATCTCCGCGGCCGGGCCATCGATGACCAGGTTGTCGCTGCGCGCCAGGCCGTCGCCGAAACGGATCTGGCCGTCGATGCGGTTGAAGGCGAAGCCCTTGGAGAAGAAGTCGCGGAAATCGAACATCAGCCGCCGCGGCAGTTGCGCCACGCTGAGCAGGCCGAGCACGCGTCCGGCGCCCGGGTTCAGTTCCAGCAACTGCCCATTGCGCGCGGCCACGTCGAGCTGCCCCTGCACCGTGGCCAGTTGCAGGCCGGACGGCGTGCCCGGCCAGGCGGCGCTGAGCGTCAGCTGGCCTTCGCCGCCGCGCACCTGCCCGCCGAAGTCCAGGTTCTGCATCAGTTCGCCCAGGTCGCGGCTGTCGACGTTGGCGTTGAGCTGGGTCCGGGCGGTGGCGCCCTTGCCGCGCCAGTCGCCGCTGATGTCGATCTTCTGCTTGTCCGAGCGCAGGTGCAGTTGGTCCACCTGCATGCCGTCGGCGAGCTTGCGCGTGCGCAGCGAGGCCGCGCCGAGGGTCATCGCGCCGAAGCGCAGGTCGTCCACGTCCAGCGCCAGCGCCGGGATCGTGGCCGGGTCCAGGCTGTCGGCGAACGGGCCAGCCGGGACCGGGCCGGCGCTGCCGGCGACCCCGCTGTCGGCGGGCGTGGCGACCACCGCCGTCGGCGTGCCGTTCGCCACCGGCAAGGTGGCCGTGGCCGAGCGCCAGTGCACCCGCGCCAGGCGTCCGCCGAGCACGCCGCCGTCCTTGGTCGGCACGCTGAGGTCGCCGGCCAGGGCCGGGCCGTCCAGGTGCACGTCGATGCTGTCGGCCTGCGGCAGCAGGCGCAGGCGGGTGTTGTCGAACACGCCGCCCAGCAACAGCAGATGGTCGGCCAGGATCTCGATGCGCCGCAGCGGCATCGGGTCTTCGCCGCCGTTGGCCGCGGCGGCGTTCGGATCGGGGCGGCTGACCACGCCGATCCAGTCGATGGCGTTCAGCGCCGCGGTGCGCCCGCTGACTACCAGGCCGCTGGCCGGCGGTTCGTCGGCGACGTGGTCGCTGCCCATCACCACGCGCACGCCGGTCTTGCCGCCCTGGCTGCGCGCCGCCAGCGCCATCAGCTTGCCGAAGGCCACCTCGATGCGACCGCTGCCGACCGGCAGCGGCACGTTGACCGAGGTCGCCAGCGGCGTGGCCGGCGCCTTGTCCATCGGCGCCGGCATCAGCAGCTGGGTGCCGACCAGGTCCGAGCGCAGTTGCAGCCGGGTCGGCGGCTGCGCGCCGCCGTCGGGCGTCTTGGGCAGGCCGACGCCGATGTTCCAGCGAGAGCGGCCCTGCACGTACGGCTTGAGCCAGGCCATTTCCGGCACCCGGTCGAGCAGTTCGTTCGCGTCCAGCGACGCGCTCAGCGCAGCCTCGAAGGCCTGTTGCGGATCCTGCACGCCGTCGCCGGCGCGCAGCGCCAGTTCGCCCTGATGGCCCTGGTAGGCCACGCTCAGCTTCTGCGCGGCGAATCCGGTATCGCTGTAGTTGGCGCTGCCGCGCATGTCGTCGAAGGCCAGGTCCCAGCGCTTGTCGGCGATATGCGCGCCGAGCAGGTCGACCGTGCCGCGCAGGTGGTGGGTGCCGATGTCGGCGCGCAGCGGCTGCAGCAGGTCGAAGGTGACATCGGCCGGCCCCGACGCGCTGAGCGCATCCAGGGTGTCGCCGTAATGGGCATGCAGCGGACTCTGCCGCAGCATCGCCAGCAGCTTGCCGGTCTCGGCGCGGGTGCTGGCCAGCACGCTGAGCTGGCCTTCCTTGTAGTCGGGCAGCGCCGCCGACAGCTGCTCCACCGGCACACCGCCCATGCTGCCGCGGCCGTGCACCTCGAAGCCATTGCCGATGAAGGCGACACTGGCGTCCACGTTTTCCACCGCCGGCCAGTCGTGCTGGAAGCGCACCTTGGCGTCCTCCAGCCGCGCGGTCGCCTCGAAGCGGCCGTTGTGGTCGGCGAACGGCCAGTCGTCCAGGTCGCCGGAGACCAGCGCATGGCCGTCGCGCAGGCGCCCGCCCTGCAGCGCGGCGTCGAGCCAGTCGGTGGCGGCCTTGCTCATCTTGGAATGGACCCAGAACTTCTTCGCCGCCACCACCGGCGCGTCCTGCAGGTCGGCGGCCAGGTCGATCCACGGCCGCGAGCCGTCGTCCTGGAAGCGCAGCCCGCCGCGCACGTCGGCGCCGTAGTCGCTGCCCTGCACGCGCAGCCCCGGGGTCGCCACGCGCAGGCCGTCGCCATCGCGGAAGGCGACGATGCGCCCGGCCAACTGGACTTGGTGGACCACGCCGAAGCCGCTGGGCCAGTCGACGCGGACCGGGCTGCCGGCCTCCAGCGCCAGTTCGCCGGCCTGCGCATCGCCGTCGAAGCGGCCGCGCAGCCCGCTCACCCCAGGCGCACCGCCCGCCGGCGCGAACGCCAGGTCCGCCAGCCGCCCCTGGCCGTACAGCGGACCGCCGGGAACCCCGCTCACCGCCACCTGGGTCAGTTGCAGACGCGGCTTCGCCACCGCCAACCAACTGCGCAGACTGGGTGAAAGCCGATCGCTGAGTCCGGCCACCGCGATCAGCGGCGCCAGGTCGAGCCGATCGCCGTACAGAGCGAAACGGCGACCGCCGGCCACGGTCAGCCCGTCCAGGCGCTGCAGCGGCTGTCCGGCCTGGCCGAACTGCAGTTGCGGCGCATCCAGCCGCCAGCCGCCGTCGATCTGGCGCCAGCGCGCCTTCGCGCGGAAGGTGGTGAAGGCGAGCTGCGGCCGGGTGCGCCCGTCGGCCAGCGGCGCGCCGCGCAGGCGCAGCGCGCGCAGCGTGGCGTCCACGGTCACCCCGGCGACCCGGCGCTGCTGCAGGTCCAGCCAGGCCTGGACGTCGCCGACCCCGCCCTGCAGTTCGATGCCGGCCGCATGCAGCAGGCCGGCCCAGCCCGCCAGTTCCGCCGGGCGCACCGCCAGGTAGGCCTGGCCGTCGCCACTGCGACGGTCCAGGTCCAGCACCGCGGTCAGCGGCGCCTGTTGCAGATCGCTCCAGCCGTGCACGCCCACCTGCAGGCGCTCGCCGTTCACGCGCATCCGCAGGTCGATCTTCGGCACCTGCGCTTCCAGGCCCAGCGACGGGGCGTGTACACGCAGGCGTCCATCGATGACCTGCAACTCGCCCAGCCCTTCCAGCGCATCCAGCGGATCGCCGCCCTGCCCCGAGGTCGGCAGGCCCTGCACGCTCCAGTTGCCGTCGTCGGCGCGCAGCAGGGTCAGCGCCAGGCCGCGCAGGCGCAGTTCGGTGAACGAGCGCCCGGGCAGCAATCCCGCGTACATCGACACCAGCACCTCGGCCTGGCCGATGCGCACGCCGTCGCCGGCGCCGATGCGCAGTCCGTCCAGGCGCAACAGCGGGCCACGCCGAGTCCAGGCCGTCTCCAGCCGGTCGAAGCGGATCGGCCGCCCGGCGCGCTCGCTCAGCCACGCCGCCACCTGCTGCGGATGCCGCTCCACGAACGGCAGCGCCTGGCTCAGCGCGCCCACCGCCAGGGCCACGCACACCAGCCCGATCGCCACCGCGTAGAACGCGAAACGGCGAGCCAGGCGCAGGCGGCGGCGCAGCGGGGTGTGCATCAGGGGCGGTGAATGGGGAATCGGGAATGGGGAATCGCAACAGCAGAGCGCGAACTGCTCATTGCCGTGTGAAATTCGGCCGAGGAATCCAGGGATGCGTCAGCGCAAACAGCGCGCTCTTCCCCCATTCCCCATTCCCGATTCCCCACTCCCGGCCTCACAACAACACCACGTCGAACTGCTCCTGCAGGTATTGTTCGTCGGCCTGGAAGCGGATGGTCTTGCCGAGGAATTCCTCCAGCTCGGCCACCGCCGCCGATTCCTCGTCGGTGATGCGCGCCACCACCTTGGTCGAGGCGATCACCAGCAGCCGCGCCGCGTCGAACTGGCGCACCGCGCGGGTGATCTCGCGGAAGATCTCGTAGGTCACGGTCTCGGCGGTCTTGATCGAGCCGCGCCCGCTGCATTCCGGGCACGGTTCGGACAGCTGCCGCTCCAGGCTCTCCACGGTGCGCTTGCGGGTCATCTCCACCAGGCCCAGCGGCGAGAACTCGTACACCGTGGTCTTGGCGTGGTCGCGCGAAAGCGCCTTCTCCAGCGTGCGCAGCACCTGGCGGCGGTGCTCGGCATCGTCCATGTCGATGAAGTCGATGATGATGATGCCGCCGAGGTTGCGCAGGCGCAGTTGCCGCGCCACCGCCTGCGCCGCCTCCAGGTTGGTGCGGAACACCGTCTCCTCGAGATTGCGCTGGCCCAGGAACGAGCCGGTGTTGACGTCGATGGTGGTCATCGCCTCGGTCTGGTCGATGACCAGGTAGCCGCCGGACTTCAGCGGCACCTGCTTGTCCAGCGCGCGGGCGATCTCGTCCTCGACCCCGTACAGGTCGAAGATCGGACGGTCGCCGGTGTACAGCTCCAGGCGCTCGGCCAGCACCGGCATGTACTTGGCGACGAAGGCCTGCAGCCGTTCGAAGGTCTCGTGCGAATCGACCTTGACCTTCTCCACGTCCTTGCGGATCAGGTCGCGCACCGCGCGCAGCGGCAGGCTCAGGTCCTCGTAGATGATGCTGGCCGGGGCGCCGTCGCGGCCGCGCCGCTCGACCACGTTCCAGACCCGCGACAGGTAGGCGATGTCCTCGGCCAGTGCCTCGGCCGGCTGGCCCTCGGCATTGGTGCGGATGATGTAGCCGAAGCCGCCGTGGCTGGCGGCCAGGTCTGCGACCAGGGTCTTCAGGCGCTGCCGTTCGGCCTCGTCCTCGATCCGCGCCGACACCCCGATCACCCGCGACTGCGGCAGCAGCACCAAATAGCGCGAGGGAATGCTGATCTGCGTGGTCAGCCGCGCGCCCTTGCTGCCGATCGGATCCTTGACCACCTGCACCACGATGTCCTGGCCGTCGCGCAACAACTCCACGATCGGCACCGCGGCCGAGACCGGCAATGGCGTCGCCTCCTCGGTGTCGCCATTGCCGACCGGCGCCGGCCGCACCACGTCGTTGGCGTGCAGGAACGCCGCGCGCTCCAGCCCGACCTCGACGAAGGCCGCCTGCATGCCGGGCATCACCCGCTGCACGCGGCCCTTGTAGATGTTGCCGACCACGCCGCGGCGCCAGCCGCGCTCGATGTGCAGCTCCTGCAGCATGCCGTTCTCGATGACGGCCACCCGGGTCTCGCGTGGTGTGACGTTGACCAGGATCTCTTGCGACATCACAGCACTCCGAAGGTGCGCAGCAGGTGGTGGGTCTGGTGCAGGGGCAGGCCCATCACCCCGGAATAACTGCCGTCGAGACGGCTGACGAAACGCTCGGCGCCGCCCTGGATCGCATACGCGCCGGCCCGCCCCATCGGCTCGCCGCTGGCCACGTAGTCGGCGATGTCGCGCGCGGACAACGCGGCGAAGGTCACCGCCGTGGGCACCAGCACCAACTCTTCGCGGCCGGCGGCGACCAGCGCCACCGCGGTCATCGCCTGGTGGGTGCGCCCGGACAGGGCCGCCAGCATCGCCGCCGCATCCTCGGCGTCGGCCGGCTTGCCGAACACGCGATCGTCCAGCACCACCTCGGTGTCGGCGCCGAGCACCACCGCGTCGGCGGCGTCGGCCAGTTGCGCCAAGCCGGCGCGGGCCTTGTCCAGCGCCACCCGGCGCACATAGGCCTGCGCCGACTCGTCGGCCGCGCGCACTTCCGGCACCTCGAGGTCGAGGATCCGGAACGGCACGCCGAGGCGGGTCAGCAGTTCGTTTCTGCGAGGGGAACGGGACGCGAGATGCAGCATGGCCGAAGGATAACCCGACCGGACTGACTGAACGATCGCTAATTGCGGGACGATCGCTTCGACCCCGGCGAAGATCACGACGCGTTCATCGTCGCGGCAACACCCTCGCCCAATCTTCACAAGGAGAACATCGATGCGCGCATTGTCCGTCCGCCCGCTGCTGCTGGCCCTGTCCCTCGCCCTAGGAGGCACGATGACCGCCCACGCCCAATCCGCCGCGCCCGGCTACGCCGTGCCCGCCGACGGCACCCTGCTCAACATCGCCGCGCAGGCCGAGGCCAAGCGCGCGCCCGACGTCGCCGCCATCTCCGCCGGCGTGGTCACCCAGGCCACCGACAGCGCCGCGGCGATGCGCCAGAACGCCGAGCAGATGACCAAGGTACTGGCCGCGATCCGCGCCGCCGGCATCGCCGACAAGGACGTGCAGACCAGCGGGGTCAGCCTCAACCCGCAGTACAAGTACGCCGAGAACCAGGCGCCGCAGATCATCGGCTACCAGGCCAACAACTCGGTGAACCTCAAGGTGCGCGACATCGCCAAGCTCGGCAAGGTGCTCGACGCGCTGGCCGCGCAGGGCGCCAACCAGATCAACGGCCCCACCTTCGAGATCGACGACCCGGAACCGCTGTACGACCAGGCGCGGGTCGATGCGCTGAAGAAGGCGCAGGCACGCGCGCAGACCTACGCCAAGGCGCTGGGCCTGCACGTGCGGCGCATCGTCAGCATCTCCGAAGGCAGCAGCGGCGGCGTGCGCCCGCCGATGCCGATGATGCGCGCGATGGCGATGAAGGCGGAGATGGACAGCACCCCGGTCGCGCCGGGCGAGAGCAGCGTCTCGGTCAACCTGGATGTGGTGTTCGAACTGGGCAAGTAAGCCCGGTCCGCCCCCTCCTTCGCGACGGCGCCTGCGGGCGCCGTCGTCGTTTCCAGTCCGCCGCAGCGCCCCTCGCCAATACGGCACCCTGCCTCGATCGCCGCCGCCTCTTGCCAAAGTGCCCGCGACCGGCGCACTGTCGAAACGCGGACGGGCGCGATGACCCCATCCGTCGCCCCCGTGCGTTTTCCGGTACCGCAGTCCACGACACTCCTATCGCAGAGGTGGATCCATGGTTCGCACGCAACTCCCCGCCCCGTCCTTCCGCATCGACCTGTCCCGGGTCCTGGCCTACAGCACCGCGATCGCCCTGCACGTGCTGGCCGCCCTGTTGCTGCTGCTTCCGCTCTCGCACGTGACCGCGCCACCGGAACCGGCGCAGGTGCAGCCGCCCTGGCAGCAACCGGTGCTGGTCAAGGTCACGCCACCGCCGCCGACCATTCCCACCGTCGAGAAACAGGTGCCGACGCAGCCGCGCACGCCGACCGCAGTCCCGGTGCCGACCCCGACGCCGGCGCCGCTGTTCGACAGCAGCCCGGTAGCGCTGGACACCGCGCCCAATGTCGACCCCACGCCCAGCATCGCCGCACCGAGCCTGCCGCCCGCAAGCGCGAGCGCGCCGGTGGACGGCATGCAGTTGCAGTACCTGCGCGCGCCGGCCCCGCCGTATCCGCGCGACGCGCTACGCGATCGCCTGCAGGGCAGCGTGCTGCTGCGGGTGCTGGTCGGCACCGACGGGCAACCGCTGCAGGTCAGCATCGAGAAGAGCAGCGGCCACCGGGTGCTGGACCAGGCCGCCCGCGACCAGTTGCTCAAGCGCTGGGCGTTCAAGCCGGCGCTGCAGAACGGCACGCCGGTGCAGGCGTACGGACTAGTACCGGTCGATTTTTCGCTCGACCGCTAAATCACCCCGGCGCGGCCGGCCGGCATTCGCCGGCCGGCCGTGTTAATCTAAAATTCACGATTTATTCACGATAGATACACCTAGATGAGAGACAGCCGGCCACCAAGACGTCGGCGCTTTCGTCAGAAAGTCACAACCTGCGTTTCCAGTTAGGAGAGAAACTGTGAACATCCCGACCCAACGGCGTGCAACCCGCCGTACGCTGCTGTGTGCCTCCGTCGCCGGCGTTCTCGCCACCCTCGCAGGGCCTGCCGCCTTCGCCCAGGAAGCGGCCACCAATCTCGACCGCATCACGGTCACCGGCTCCAACATCCCGCGCACCGACACCGAAACCCCGTCGCCGGTGCAGGTGGTGACCCGCCAGGAGATCGACCGCACCGGCAAGACCTCGCTGGCCGAGTACCTGCAGACCCTGACCGCCGACGGCGCCGGCTCGATCCCGAAGACCTTCGGCAACGGCTTCGCCGGCGGCGGCGCCGGCATCTCGCTGCGCGGCCTGGGCGCCGGCTCCACGCTGGTGCTGTTGAATGGCCGGCGCATGGCCACCTACGGCCTGGCCGACGACGGCCAGAAGGTCTTCACCGACCTGAGCACCATCCCACTGGACGCGGTCGAGCGGGTCGAAGTGCTCAAGGACGGCGCCTCGGCGATCTACGGCTCCGACGCCATCGCCGGCGTGGTCAACATCATCCTGCGCAGCGACTTCCAGGGCGCGATCCTGCGCGGCTCCTACGGTCTCTCCGGCGACGGCGACGGCGATGCGCGCAAGGCCACCCTGACCGCCGGTACCGGCGACCTCGCCAGCGACGGCTGGAACGCGTTCTTCAGCCTGGACGTGGGCAAGACCGACGCGATCAAGATCAGCGACCGCAAGGACCGCAAGTGGATCGGCACCGGCGACATCCGCCGCTGGGGCTATGCGGCACAGGATGCGCAGTTCCTCGGCGGCGCCTATCTCAGCGGCGGCACTGCCGGCGGCACGGGTCCCAATGGCTCGGTGTTCAACACCGCCGGCCGCTTGGTGGCACTGCCCGGCTGCGCCGGTCTGACCACCATCCCCGGCCAGAGCGACGCCACCGCGCAGGCGCAGGGCTGCCTGTGGGATCCGGCACAGCAGTTCCGCGATCTGACCCCCGAGGAGAAGTACGTCAACGTGTTCGGCCGCGCCAGCTTCGCCTTCGGCGAGGGCGGCGAGATCTACACCGAGATCGGCTACTCGAAGAAGAACACCGTGTTCTCCAATACCCCTTCCGGGGTATCCGGCGGCTGGGGCTACCCGGGCGGTCCGGTCAACGCCAACAGCGGCGCAGGCGCCACCGTGCTCTACGCCGGCCATCCCGACAATCCCCTGCCCTACGCCGCGCGCCTGCGCTACAGCGCCTGGGACGTGGGCCCGCGCGTCACCGACAACACCAACGAGTTCAACCGCTTCCTGGTGGGCGTCAAGGGCAACTGGGGCGACTGGAGCTACGACACCGGCTACCTGCACTCGGGTACCAACCTGGTCAACAAGCGCACCGGCTTCCTGCGCTACAGCGCCGTGCGCTGCGTGCTCGGCAACCCGGCCTGCCCGGCCGGCACCTGGCGGATCGGCGACAACGCCAACCTGAACTCGCAGGCGCTCTACGACTACATCTCGCCGACCATCAGCGCACGTGCCAAGTCCGAACTGGACATGTTCGACTTCACCGTCTCGCGCAGCCTGATGGACCTCAAGGGCGGGCCGCTGGGCCTGGCGCTGGGCGCGGAATGGCGCAAGACCAGCAACAGCCTGACCCCGCAGACCTACACCGACATCGGCGACATCATCGGCCTTGGCTACTCTGCCTACGACGGCACCCAGAACGTCTATGCCGCGCACGTCGAGTTGTCGGCGCCGGTGCTGGAGCAACTGGAACTGTCGGCGGCACTGCGCTACGACAAGTACGACGGCGGCGACGGCAAGGCCACGCCGAAGCTGGGCGTGAAGTGGACGCCGGCCAACTGGATCGCGCTGCGCGCCAGCTATGCCGAAGGCTTCCGTGCGCCGAACCCGGCCGAGAACGGCGACGGCGGCCTGGCCGCGTTCTCCAACGCCCGCGATCCGGTGCGCTGCGCGATCGATCCGGCCAACGAGTGCACCGCGCGCTCGGTGGCGATCATCACCCGTCCGAACCCGGCGCTGAAGCCCGAGGAGTCCAAGAGCTATTCGGTGGGCTTCGTGCTGCAGCCGACCTCGACGACCTCGCTGACCGTGGACGGCTGGGAGATCAAGCGCACCAACGAGATCGCCCAGGGCAGTACCGCCGATGCGATCGCCGCCGGCAACGTCTTGCGCGACAGCAACAACATCGGCGGCGTCGCCAACAGCGGCACCATCCTGGCGGTCAACACCGGCTACGTGAACGCGAACTCCTCGCGCGTGCGCGGCATCGACACCGACATCCGCCAGACCTTCGAGATCGGTCCCGGCCAGTTGGAGCTGGACGCGCAGTGGAGCCACCTGCTCAAGTTCGAGCGCACCGAAGGCGACACCACCGTCGACTACGTGGGCACGCACGGCAACTGCGACGTGACCAACTGCATCGGCACGCCGCAGGACCGCATCAACTTCGGCACCACCTGGAAGCAGGGCAGCTGGAGCGTGAGCGGCGTGGTGAACTACATCGACAGCATCGAGAACAAGGATCGCCGCGGCGGCGACTACCAGGCGTTCTACGCCGACGGTACGCCGGTCAAGAAGATCGCCTCGTTCACCACCTTCGATCTGTCGGGCCGCTGGAACATCACCGAGGCGTTCGAACTGAACGCGTCGGTGCAGAACGTGTTCGACCGGATCGCCCCGCTGGATCCGACCACCTACGGTGCGGTCAACTACAACCCGCTGCACTTCAGCGGTGCGATCGGCCGCTACTTCACGGTGGGTGCGAAGTACACGTTCAATTGATCGCGAACGTCGCAAGGCCGTAACGAAAAGCCCGGGCGAAAGCCCGGGCTTTTTTTGTTGCCTGAGCGGTGCGCCAGCATCGGCATCACGCACGCATTGCCGCCACGCGCACGCGATCCGCGATCCGCGATCCGCGATCCGCGATCCGCGATCAGGCGATCAGGCGCGATGGTAAGGATGATTGGCCAGCATCGCCGCCGCACGGTACAACTGCTCGGCCACCACCAGCCGCACCAGCATGTGCGGCAGGGTCAGCGGCCCCAGCGACCAGGATTCGCTGGCCACCGCCAGCACCTCCGGCGAATGGCCCTCGGGGCCGCCGATCAGGAACGCCAGATCGCGTCCCTGTCCACGCCAGTGCTCCATGCGCTGCGCCAGTTGCTCGGAACTGTGTTGCTTGCCGGGCACGTCCAGCGCCACCACCAGTGCATTCTTCGGCAGCGCCGCCAGGACCCGGCGGCCTTCGTCCTCGATCGCGCGCTGCGCATCGCGGCCCTTGCCGCGCAGGCCGGGTTCGATCTCGACCAGATCCAGCGGCAACCAGTGCGAGAGCCGCTTGCGGTACTCGGCGAAGCCTTGCGCCACCCAGGCCGGGGCGCGCTCGCCGGTGGCGATGAGGCGCGCCTTCATCGCTGCGCGCGGCAGGCGCGCTTCACCAACGCTCGCCCAGCAGCAGGGCGTCGTACATCGCGTCGTCCAGTTCCTGCTCGGCCAGCCGGGCACGCTCCCGCTTCAACCATTGTTTCAGCGTGTCGGCCTGCCGCGCCGCAGCGCGATCGTCGGCACAGGAGCGGATCTCCTCCTGCACCTGCCGCTTGATCTGCGCCAACAGCGCATCCAGGCGCTGCGGCTGCGGCGCGCGCTCGTCTTGAAGACCGTAACGCCCCATGAAGTCATCGACCAGTCCGGCCAATGTCTGCTCGACCTGCCGCAGTTGCGCGGCGAACAGGTCGTTGTAGTCACGGATGCGCTCCTCGGCCATCGCCGCGATGCCGGCCTGATCCAACTGGCCGATTTCCAGTTGCAGTTCCAGCAGTGCCAGCAGGTCGTCGTTTTGATACGCCTGGTTGAGCCGCTGCATCAAGGCGGTCTTGCGCTCGCGCTGCTGCGGATCGGGCTCGCGGTCCGGATGCAATGCGGCGACCAGGTTGCGGTACAGCGCGCGACGCGTCTGTTGCGGATCGGCGGCGACCTGCGCGGCCTTGCCTGCACCGGCACGGCGGCGCTTGTCGCGCTGCTGGGCGCGCCCGGCCGCATGCGCCTGCTGTGCGTGCAGCCGCTCCTGGATCTGCGCATACAGCGCTTCGGGGGAGTGGATATGCGCCATTTCCTCTTCGGTCAGGCCGAATTCCTCACCGATGACCGACGTCAGCAATGCCTCGGATTCGGCCAGATCCTGGTCGAATCCAAGGGGGCTATGCCGGTCGTAGATGTCCTTCAGGCCATCGTTGTCGCCGTCCCGGATCAACAGCGCAGCCAACTCGCAAATGAGCTCGGACAGATCGGCGCGATCGCGCTTGCTCAACTTGAAGGTGGCATGCGCTGCGTCCAGTTCCCGCAACAACTGTACCTGCGCCGCATCGCGCTCCTGCAGCAAGGGATCGACCTGCTCGTGGAAACGCTGCTCCCAGCGCGGCAGCGCGTCCTGCCACGCATGCAACTGCGCACGGGCGCGCTCCAGACGCTTGACCAGGGAGTCGAAGCGCTTGCGTGCCGGCGTCGCGGGTGTCGATTCGGTCGCGCCGACACGCTTGCTGACCGGCAACGCCTCGCTGCCGACGCTGCGCGCGGGATTGCGCCGCTTAGGCATCGCGTGCCGAGTCGTCGTCGCCCGGCGGCTGGTCGCCGACCGTCCACAGCCGCTCCAGCGCATAGAACTCGCGCACCCGCGGCAGCATCACGTGCACCACCACGTCGCCGAGATCGACCAGTACCCACTCGGCCTCGCGCTCGCCTTCCACGCCCAGCGGCATGACATCCAGGCGCTTGGCGTACTTGATGACTTCGTCGGCGATCGACTTGACGTGGCGGGTGGAGGTGCCCGAAACGATGACCAGGTAGTCGGTGACGCTGGACTTGCCGCGCACGTCGATTTCCGCCACGTCCTTGGCCTTGAGTTCCTCGACTGCCTCGCGGACGTGGGCGAGCAGGACCGGCAGCGGCGGCGGCGGATTGGGGACTTGGGTCTTGATGACGTGGGCTTGACTGGACAAAGCGGCGAACTCGATGGAATGGGGCGAATTATAGGCGACCCCGGCAGGGCGCGTATTCAGCCAGCGGCGGCGGCACCGGACGCATACAGCGCATGGTCGCGGATATAGGCCGCCACTGGTGCAGGCAGCAAGGCCGCCCAGTCCTCGCCGGCGGCGATGCGCGCGCGCACCAGGCTGGCCGATTCGCTGCGCAGCGGCTGCCGCAGGCACCACAGGCGGCCGCCCGGCGCACGGGCCAGCGCCTGCGGCGTGTCGGCCCAGCGTCCGGCCGCCGCCTGCGCCAGTTCCGCCGGCACCGCCCGCTCCCAGCCGCTGCCGGCGCGGTCGGCGACGATCAGGTGCGCGGCCTCGAGCAGCGCCCGCCACTCGCGCCAGCCGTTGAAGCCGACGAAGCTGTCGCTGCCGATCAGCAGCGCCAGCGGCGCGTCGGCGCCGAGCTCGGCGCGCAGCTCGCGCACCGTGTCGATGCTGTAGGACGCCACGCCCGGCCGGGCCTGCGCGCGCCGCACTTCGTGCAGGTCCAGCACCAGCCCCGGCGTATCGGCGATGGCCAGCGCCAGCATCGCGCAGCGCTGCTGCGCATCGGCGCCGGGGGCCGGCCGATGCGGTGGATCGGCCGCCGGCATCAGCCGCACCGGCACCCCGAACGCATCCCGCGCCGCCCGCGCGATCGCCAGGTGGCCGTTGTGGATGGGATCGAAGGTGCCGCCGTAGATCAGATGCAGTGGTGGGGAATGGGGAATGGGGAATGGGGAAGAAGCAACAGCCGCGGGCTGCGGGGTCTCTGGCGGAACCGCAGCGCCGCTGTTCCCATTCCCGATTCCCGATTCCCGACTCCCGGCGCTCATACCACCAACAACCGCACCGCCCGCGCCTCGGCGATCGCCAGCAGCAGGCGTTCCAGGGCGATCCAGGCATCGCCGTCGGCGCGGCCCTTGGCGATGCGGTCGATGCGGCCGGCCTCGGCGGCGAAACGTTCCCAGCGGCGCGGTTCGGCGTGGCGCTGCAGCGCGCGCTTGAACGGCGCCTGCCGCGATTCCCAGATGCCCTGCCCCTTCATTTCCGCCGCCAGGTTGCCGCCGGCGGCCTGCACCTTGGCCAGCGCCGCGGTACGCAGCAATTCCTTGATCAGGATCGGCAGCAGCGCGGCCACCGCCTCGCCCTCGGCGCGCAGGCCGGCGAGCATGCGCCGCACCGCCGGCGCCTGCCCGCCGAGCGTGGCCTCGGCCAGGCGGAACACGTCGTAGCGGGCGGCATCGGCGACCAGCGACTCCATCGCCGCCACGTCCAGGCCCTGGCCGTCGGCCAGCAGAGCCAGCTTGTCGATCTCCTGCGCCGCCGCCAGCAGGTTGCCTTCCACCCGTTCGGCCAGGCGCTGCACCGCGCCGGCGTCGGCGCGCAGGCCCTTGCTGCGCAGGCGCCGCTCGATCCAGTCGCCCAGTTCGTGCGGCTTGATCGCCCAGGCCACGGCGATGGTGCCGATGCGCGCGACCGCGTCGGCCCACTTGCCCTGGTGCGCCTTGCTCCATTCGTTGCAGGTGATCAGCAGCACCACGTCCGGCGGCGGATCGGCGCAGAACGCACTGATGACCTCGCCGCCCTCCTTGCCGGGCTTGCCGCTGGGCAGGCGCAGCTCGATCAGGCGTTGCGCGCTGAACAGGCTGGGCGCATTGAAGCTGGAATACAGCTGGCCCCAGTCGAAATCGCGACCATCGGCATCGAACACCTCGCGCTCGCCGATGCCGGCAGCGCGCGCGCGGGCGCGCACCGCATCGGCGGCTTCGAGCACGCGCAGGGTTTCCGGACCGGCGATCAAATAGACCGGCTGCAGCGGCTGCGACGCCGGCTGGGTGGCGAGTTGTTCGGGGCGCAGTTCCATGGCGACAGCCTACGCTGCTGCAGGCGGAGACGGCGAACGCCATGCGCCGGCAGCGAACGGCGTGGCCGCCGTGCGCGGCGGCGAAAGCAGCAGGGCCAAGCTCAAGGCTGCGGCGTGGTCGCCGGCTTGCCTGCGGCCGGGGTACCGTCGGCCGGCTTGCCCTCCACCGGCGTGCCATCGGTGGACGGCGGCGCGGCGTTGACGTCCTTGCCGTCGCGCACCTGCGCGCGCACCACGCTGTCGATCCGGCGCAGCATCGACGCCGACATCTCGCGGCGCAGTTCGTCGGCCAGGATCTCGCGCTCGGTGGAGGTACCGGTGGCGTCGGTCGGCGGGGAGACGTAGTCGCGCGACAGCTCGATCACCTGCTGCGGCACCAGCACGCTGCCGTCGGCCCGACGGAACAGGAAGATCGCCGCGTAGCGCAGGCTGTATTCCTGGGCGCGGCCTTCGGCGTCGAGCGCGATCGGCAGATCGCCCCAGCGCTCGGACAGCACCTCCAGGCGGGCCACACCGGTGTTGACGTCCTTGGGCGCGATCTGCGCGCCGGCCGCGCGCAGGCCGCGCTCAAGCAGCTTGGCCAGCTCGCTGTACGGCGCCGAGGACACCACCTTCACCGACGGCGTGTCGGCCGGCAGGGTCAGCTTGTTGCGCAGGTGGAAACCGCAGGCGGTCAGGGACGCCGCGAAGACGAGAGCGAGCAGGAGTCGGGTCATGGACACAGTCTGGAGGAGCCGGCTGGGCGCGGCAACAGGCGGCTAGCCTGCCGTACGCCGCGTGAACGCGGGTTGAGACCTGCCGCGCCGCACGGCCGCGACGCGGCCGCAGCGGCGCGCCGGCTCACGCCGCCACCAGATTCACGATCTTGCCGGGGACGATGATGATCTTGCGGATGCTCAGGCCTTCCAGGAACTTGGCCGCATTCGGCTCGGCCTGGGCCAGCGCCTCGATCTGCTCGCGCGGGGTGTCGGCGCCGACCTCGATGGTGCCGCGCAGCTTGCCGTTGACCTGCACCGCCAGGGTCACCGCGTCGCGCACCAGCGCGGCCGGGTCCGGCTGCGGGAACGGCACGTCCTCCAGCAGCGTCGCCGGATGGCCCAGCGCCTGCCACAGCGCGTGGCTGGCGTGCGGGGTGATCGGGTTGAGCAGCAGCACCGCCGCTTCCAGCGCTTCCTGGCGCACCGCGCGGCCCTGATCGCCGGCGTCGTCGAACTTGGCCAGCGCGTTGGTCAGCTCCATCACCGCGGCGATGGCGGTGTTGAAGCTGTGGCGGCGGCCGTAGTCGTCGGCGACCTTGCCGATGGTCTCGTGGGTCTTGCGCCGCAGCGCCTTGTGCTCGGCGTTGAGCGCGGCCGGGTCCAGCGCCGGCGCGGCGCCGTCGGCGACATGCTTGTGCACCTGCGCCCACAGCCGGCGCAGGAACCGCGCCATGCCGTCCACGCCGGCCTCGTTCCACTCCAGCGACTGCTCCGGCGGCGCGGCGAACATCGAGAACAGGCGCACCGTGTCGGCGCCGTACTTGCCGACCATCGCCTGCGGATCCACGCCGTTGTTCTTGGACTTGGACATCTTCTCGGTGCCGCCGATCAGCACCGGCTGGCCGTCGCCGCGGTGCACCGCGCCGATCACCCGCGCCTTGTCGTCGCGCTGCACGTCCACGTCGGCCGGGTTGATCCAGTCCTTGGAGCCGTCCGGGTTCTGCCGGTAGAAGGTCTCGGCGATCACCATGCCCTGGGTCAGCAGGTTGGTCGCCGGCTCGTCGCTGTCCACCAGGCGCGCGTCGCGCAGCAGCTTGTGGAAGAAGCGGAAGTACATCAGGTGCAGGATCGCGTGCTCGATGCCGCCGATGTACTGGTCCACCGGCAACCAGTAGTTGCCGCGCTTGTCGACCATGTCCTTGGCGCCGGGCGAGGTGTAGCGCGCGTAGTACCAGCTCGACTCCATGAAGGTGTCGAAGGTGTCGGTCTCGCGCTCGGCCGCCGCGCCGCACTGCGGGCAGGTGGTCTTGCGCCATTCCGGGTCGGTCTTCAGCGGCGAGCCGGTGCCGCTCAGGGCCACGTTCTCCGGCAGCAGCACCGGCAACTGGTCCTCGGGGACCGGCACCGCGCCGCAGCTCCGGCAATAGATCACCGGGATCGGGCAGCCCCAGTAGCGCTGGCGGCTGACGCCCCAGTCGCGCAGGCGGTAGTTGACCCGACGCTGGCCCTGGCCCTTGCGCTCGAAGCGCTCGGCCAGCGCCTCGAACGCGCCCTGGAAGTCCAGCCCGTCGAACTCGGCGGAATTGACCAGTTCCAGCTCGCGGGTCTTGTCGCCGTACCAGTCCTGCCAGCGGCTCGGGTCGTAGCTGCGCTCGTCGTCGTTCTTCGGCGCCTTCAGCGCGATCACCTGGCGGATCGGCAGGGCGTACTTGCTGGCGAACTCGAAATCGCGCTGGTCGTGGCCGGGCACCGCCATCACCGCGCCGGTGCCGTAGCCCATCAGCACGAAGTTGGCGACCCACACCGGCACCTGCTCGCCGCTGATCGGGTGCACCGCGGTCAGGCCGGTGGCCATGCCGCGCTTTTCCTGGGTTTCCAGTTCGGCTTCGGAGACGCCGCCCTGCTTCAGCTCGGCCAGCAGCGCGGCCAGCTCGGGATTGGACTTGGCCGCGTGCAACGCCAGCGGGTGCTCGCTGGCGATGGACACGAAGGTCACGCCCATCAGCGTGTCCGGGCGCGTGGTGAACACGCGCAGCGGGTCCAGCGCGCTGCCGTCGGCGTCGCGCACGTCGAACTGGATCTCCAGGCCCTCGGAGCGGCCGATCCAGTTGCGCTGCATGGTCTTGACCGACTCAGGCCAGCCCGGCAACTGGTCCAGGCCGTCCAGCAGTTCCTGCGCGTAGTCGGTGATGCGCAGGAACCACTGCGGGATCTCGCGCTTTTCGACAAGCGCGCCGGAGCGCCAGCCGCGGCCGTCGATGACCTGCTCGTTGGCCAGCACGGTCTGGTCGATCGGGTCCCAGTTGACCACCGCGTTGCGGCGGTAGGCCAGGCCCTTGCGCATCAGCCGGGTGAACATGCGCTGCTCGTGCACGTAGTACTCGGGCCGGCAGGTGGCGAATTCGCGCGACCAGTCGATGGCATAGCCCAGCGACTTGAGCTGGCTGCGCATGTGGTCGATGTTGGCGTAGGTCCACTTCGCCGGCGCGGTCTTGTTCTTGATCGCCGCGTTCTCGGCCGGCAGGCCGAACGCGTCCCAGCCCATCGGCTGCAGCACGTTCTTGCCGATCATGCGCTGGTAGCGGCTGATCACGTCGCCGATGGTGTAGTTGCGCACGTGGCCCATGTGCAGCGCCCCGGACGGGTACGGCAGCATCGACAGGCAGTAGAACTTGGGCTTGTCGGAGGTCTCGTCGACCTCGAAGGCGCGGGTGGCGTCCCAGAACTGCTGGGCGGAGGATTCGACCTGCTGCGGGTCGTAGGCGGTGGGCTCGACGGCGGACATGGAAACGGGCAAGGGCCAGGCGGCAACAAAGCGGCCAAGGGTACCGTAGCGCGGCAAGCCGCTCCAATCCCGGCGACGGGCGGCAGCGGCGCGGGACGCCGCGGCGGCGCCTGGCAGGCGCCGGAACCGCGGCTGCAACGCGATTGGCGACGCCGGGCCGCACGCCGGCATCGCCCCTGCCGCAGCCCACCTCGACGGCCGACTGCGCAAGTCCGACCGGGTCAGCCGCGGTGCGGGACCCTCGTTGGCCCCGGCCACCAGGCCAGCAGCGCCAGCCAGCCCCACCACAGCAGGAACACCAGCCGCTGCGCCAGCGCCGGCGACAGCAGCCGGTCCAGCGCGAACGCGCCCAGCGCCGCCAGCAACGCCATTGCCAACGCCAGCGCGGCCCAGCCGCGCGCGGCGGGATCGCGGCGCGCGCCCAGCCCCAGCAGGGCCGCGGCCGCCACCAGCGCCACCACCCACAGCAACCACGCGCTGGCATGCAACTCGGTCGCGCGCGCCTCCAGGTCGGTCGGGTCCAGCGGCAGCAGGCCCATGCCGGCGAAGGCCAGGCCGGCCAACAGCAGCAACTGCCCACCGACCCGCAGCGACCAGGGCGCGTGGCGGCCGGCGCGGCGCAGCAGCCGCAGCGCCAGCGCCATCGCCAGGCACCCGGGCAGCACGAATGCCAACAGGTTGAACGCCCAGGCGTGCGGGATGCCGCGCGCGCCGAGCAGGGCCAGCGGATGCGACCACGGCAGATAGCCGGGCAGCACCGCGCCGAAGCCCAGCATCGCCGCCACCGAGGCCACCGCCAGCAGCGGCCCGATCCAGCGCAGCACCCGTTCGCTCACCTCGCCCATCCGTTCCCGTCCTTTCGCGCCGCCATGGCGCCTCCAGCCCGGCATTGTCGCCGCTGCGGCCGCGGCCGGCACGCGCGGCGTGGCGGCGCCGCCCTTGCATCGGCGCCGCGACGCCTCCATACAGAGCGTCCTCTCGCCTGCGATGACACTGCCCATGTCCGACACGCCCCACGTTTTCGACGCCAAGACCGAGACCTTCGAAGCCGACGTGCTGCAGCGCTCGCTGCAGACCCCGGTGCTGGTGGACTTCTGGGCGCCCTGGTGCGGCCCGTGCAAGACCCTGAGCCCGATCCTGGAAAAGCTGGCGGCCGAGTACAACGGCGGCTTCGTGCTGGCCAAGGTCGACGTGGACCAGGAGCAGCAGATCGCGGCGGCGTTCCAGATCCGCTCGGTGCCGACCGTGTTCCTGGTCAAGGGCGGGCAACTGGTCGACGGCTTCCCCGGCGCCCTGCCGGAGGGCCAGTTGCGCGAGTTCCTGACCCAGCACGGGATCGCGCCGCTGGCGGCGCAGGAACCGGCCGAGGACGTGCCGGCGGCGCCGCTGGATCCGCAGGCCGAGGTACAGCGCCTGCGCGAGGCGGTGGCGGCCGAGCCGGACAAGGACGAACTGAAGCTGGATCTGGCCCTGGCCCTGGTCAAGGTCGGCGCCGCCGCCGAGGCCGAGACCCTGATCGACGCACTGCCGGCCAATCTCGCCACCGACGAGCGCGCGGTGCGGGCACGGGCGCGACTGGGCTTCGTCGGCGCGCTGCAGGCCGCCCCGCCGCTGGAGACCCTGCAGGCCACGCTGGCGCAGGATCCGGCCGATCTCAAGGCGCGCTACCTGCTGGGCGTGCGCCACCTTGTCGGCGGCGACGACGCGGCCGCGCTGGAACAGTTCCTGGAGATGCTGCGCCAGGACCGCACGTTCGAGGACGGCCTGCCGAAGAAGGCGCTGATCGATGCGTTCCGGGTGATCGAGGACGAGGATCTGGTCGGGCAGTACCGTCGGAAGATGTCCGCCCTGTTGTTCTGAGATTACAATCTCAGGTCCAGCGGCTGACTACGGCGTCTCCAGCCGCTGCGACGGACGGACGGACGCGACCCGGCCTGACCCCAGGATGCCGCGATCAGGGACGAACGCCGCCTGCAGCCCCGCAGGCAGCGCCGGCCTGGTCTTTTGCCGGATGTATGCCGTGAACCAGTTCGATCGCCGCATGGCCTCGCCCACCCGCACCTCGTGGGCAGGCGCACGCAGACTGGTCGGCCTGCTGTGCTGGATTGGCCTGCTGCTCGCCCCCACTGCGATGGCGCAGGACTGGCACTACCGGGTGCGCCCCGGCGATACGCTCTGGGATCTCGGCCGGCTGTATCTGCGCCCGGGCATGGACTGGGCGCGGTTGGGCCAGCACAACCAAGTCGCCGATCCGCAGCGGCTGGTGCCGGGATCGCGCCTGCGGTTTCCGATCGCCTGGCTGCGCATGCAACCGGCGCCGGCGCGGCTGGTCGCCCTGCGTGGACAGATCAGCGTGCAGACCGCCGACCGGGCGACGCTCTCGGCGCAGCAAGGCATGCCGCTGCCGATCGGCAGCGCCCTGCAGACCGGTGCCGATGCCAGCGCGACCGTGCAGTTCGCCGACGGCTCGCGCATGCAGGTGCGCGAGAACAGCCTGGTGCGCTTCGACCAGCTCGTCCGCTACGGCGCCACCGGCATGGTCGATACCCGGGTGCGGCTGGAGAAGGGTCGCACCAGCAACGACGTCATCCCCGCCACCGGCCCCGCCTCGCGCTACATCATCCAGACCCCGTCCAGCACCAGCAGTGTGCGCGGCACCCGCTTCCGGGTCGGCGCCGGCAGCGACAGCGCGTTCGCCAGCACCGAGGTGCTGCAGGGCGCGGTGCGCGTCGCCGGCCAGGGCGGCCAGCGCCTGCTGCAGCCAGGCGAGGCGGCGCGGGTCGCCACCGGGTCGGCGCCGCGGCAGGAAGCGCTGCTGCCGGCGCCGATCCTGGACCTGGCGCACAGTCGCCTGCAGCGTCCGCCCTACCTGCTCGCCTGGGCGCCGCTGGCCGGCGCCAGCCACTACCGCCTCGAGGCGGTGGACGCGCAGCAACGCGAGGTGCTGCGCTTCGCCCAGGAAACCGAGACCACCGCACTGGCGCTGGACGCGCTGCCGGCCGGCGACCTGCGACTGCTGCTGCGTGGCGTCACCGCCACTGGCGTGGAAGGCGAGGACGCCGAGCAGCCGCTGCAGGTCTCGGCCACGCCGCTGCCGCCGCTGACCGTGCAGCCGCTGCACGAGCAGCAACTGCGCATCGCGCGGCCGCGCTTCGCCTGGACCCGCAACCCGGAGGCGACCAGCAGCGTGCTGCAAGTGGCGCGCGATGCGCAGTTCCAGGACCTGCTGCTGGAGCAGGAGACCGACGCGACCCATCTGCGCGCGCCGCAGCCCCTGCCGCCCGGCACCTACTTCTGGCGCCTTGCCTCGCGCGATGCGCAAGGCCGGCAAGGCCCGTTCGGGCAGGCGCTGACGCTGCATCTCAGCGATACGCCGGTCGATCCCGGCCTGGCGCCGGCGCAGGCCGAGCGCAGCACGCTGACCCTGCGCTGGCAGCCGGATCCGGACGCGCACCATTACCGGGTGCAGCTGGCGCGCGATCCCGCGTTCCGCCGCGGCCTGCTCGAACGCACCGTGACCCAGCCGCAGGTCGCGCTGCCGCGGCCGCGCCGCGGCACCTGGTACGTGCGCATCCAGACCCTGGACGCCGACGGCGAGGCCGCGCCGTTCTCGACGCCGCAGACGCTGGACCTGCCCTGCCGCTACTGCAAGCTCGGCACGGCCGGCGGCGCGCTGCTGCTGTGGCTGGCGTTGTGAACGGCGCGCTGTTGCGACACGTTCTGGTGGCGCTCGCCGCAGCCGCACTGGCCGCGGCACTGAGCCTGGGCGATGTCACCGGGCGACTGGACAACGCGCTGTACGACGCGGCAATCGCGCAGGCGCCGCGTCCGGCCGATCCGCGCATGCTGCTGATCGCCATCGACGACCGCAGCCTGCAGGCACTCGGCCAGTGGCCATGGCGACGCGACCTGCACGCGCGCCTGCTCGACCGGCTCAGCGCAGCGGGCACCGAGCGGGTGGCGCTGGATCTGCTGTTCAGCGAACCCGACCTGCAACACGCCGACGACGATGCGCGCCTGGCCGCGGCGCTGCGGCGCAATGGCCGCACCGTGCTGCCGGTGATCGGCAGCGCCAGCGGTGCGGACATGCCGCAGGAGCTGCTGCCGATCCCCGCCATCGCCACCGCCGCGGCGGCGCTGGCGCACACCGACCTCGCCGTCGATGCCGACGGCATCGCGCGCGGCGTCTACCTGCGCGCCGGGCTCGGCAGTGCGCACTGGCCGGCGCTGGCCGCGGCCCTCACCGGCCGCGCGCTGCCGCCGGCGCCGGCCACCACCGACGCACCCTATGCCTGGCATCGCGCGGACTACGTCGGCCTGCGTTTCGCCGCGCCGTCGGCAGCGTTCGCGCAGGTGTCCTACGTCGACGTCGTGCAGGGCCGGATTCCGCCGCAGTCGCTGCGCGGACGCCTGGCGATCGTCGGCGTCACCGCCACCGGTCTGGGGCAGCGGGTGATGACGCCGATGTCCGATGCGCGCTGGATGAGCGCGCCCGAATACCAGGCCAACGTCGCGGCGATGCTGTTGCGCGGCGACCCGATCCTGCCGTCGTCGCGCACTGCCCAGGTGGCCGGGTCCACGCTGCTGGTGCTGCTGGCCTGCCTGGGCACGCAGTGCGCCGGTGGGCGCCGACGGCGCTGGCTGGTGCCGCTGGCGAGCATGGCGGTGGTCGCCGGCGGCAGCCTGCTGTGGCTGCTGCTCGGCAGCCGCTGGTTCGCGCCAGGGGCGGCCCTGCTCGCCCTGGCCATCGTCGCCGCCGGTCAGTTGTGCCTGCACGCGGCACGCTGGCGCCGCCAGGCGCATCGCGACGCCCTGACCGGGCTGGTGAACCGCCACGGCTTCGAACAGGCGTTCGCCCAGGCGCTGGACGAGGCGCGGCGCAGCGGCCGGCCGCTGACGCTGATCATCGTCGATGTGGATCATTTCAAGCGCTACAACGACACCCTGGGCCATCGCACCGGCGACCGCGCACTGAAGCTGGTGGCCGCCGCGGTGGCGCGGCATGCACGACATCCGCGCGAGGTCGCCGCGCGCTTTGGCGGCGACGAGTTCGCCATGATCCTGCCCGCCACCGATGCCGCCGATGCCAGCCGCATCGCCGCGGCGCTGGTCGAGGAGATCCGCGGGCTGTCGCTGCGCGCGCCGAACGGCAGCGTCGCCATCACCGCCAGCCTGGGCGTGCACAGCGCCACCGCGACAGCGCTCACGTCGGAGCGCGCGTTCTTCGAATCCGCCGACGCGGCGCTGTACCGGGTCAAGCGCGACGGACGCGACGGCTACGCGCTCAGCGACGCGACACCAGCACACCATACGCATGCGTCTGGTAACCTGCCGCACTCCGATCCACCCACTGCCGCGCAATGAAGCCATCGCTGTTCCGCCTGGGCCTGAACCTGTGGCCGCCGTTCCTGTGCGCCGGCATCCATGTGACCGAACTGAGCGCGGACTACCGCCACGCCCGGGTCGAACTGCGCATGCGGCCGTGGAACCGCAACTACGTGGGCACCCATTTCGGCGGCAGCCTGTTCGCCATGACCGATCCGTTCTGGATGCTGCTGACCATGCAGACCCTGGGGCGCGACTACTACGTCTGGGACAAGGCCGGCAGCATCGAGTTCGTGCGCCCGGGCCGCGGCACGGTCAGCGCGCGGTTCGATCTGGACCAGGCCCTGCTGGACGAACTGCGCGCGGCCACCGCAAGCGGCGACAAGCATCTGCGCTGGTTCGAGACCGACGTGGTCGACGCCCAGGGCGAGGTGGTGGCGCGGACGCGCAAGCAGCTGTACGTCAAGCGCAAGCCGCCGCGTTAGCGCGCCTGCCGCCCGCGGGTTCGCCAAGGCCGGCGCCGCCTCTGCGCACGCAGGCGGGTACACATCGCATGCGATACCGACCGCGCCGTCAGCGTGCGCGGCGTCGCAAGGCGGGCCGCATGGGCGGGCCCCGGCCCAATCGCAGCTGCACGGCCGCGCCGCGAGACCATGCGGCGCCGCACCAACGGCCATCACGCGCCGCTACACTACGCGGATGTCGCCCGATCTCTCCGCTCCCGCCCCCCGCCCGTCCCTGCAACGGCTGTTCTTCACCGGCCTGCTGACCCTGTTGCCGATCTGGCTGACCTGGGTGGTGGTCAAGTTCGTGTTCGTGCTGCTCTCGGGCATCAGCAGCCCCTGGGTGGTGCCGCTGTCGGTGCGCATCGCCGCCTCGTTCCCGCGCGAGCTGGGCTGGGCCACCGCGCAATGGGTGCAGAACACCATCGCCCTGATCGCCACCCTGGCGGTGATCCTGCTGGTCGGCATCCTCAGCCGGCGCATGATCGGCCAGCGCCTGCTGCGCTGGTTCGAGGCCGTGATGCGCCGCATCCCGCTGGCCAGCGTGGTCTACGACAGCGTGCGCAAGCTGGTGGACATCCTGCAGACCCAGCCCGGCAGCACCCAGCGCGTGGTGCTGATCGACTTCCCGCACCGGGACATGAAGTCGGTGGGCCTGGTGACGCGGGTGATCAAGGAGCACGGCACCGGCCGCGAGCTGGCCGCGGTGTACGTGCCGACCACGCCCAACCCGACCTCCGGCTACCTGGAGATCGTGCCGGTCGAGTTGCTCACGCCCACCGACTGGAGCGTGGACCAGGCCATGAGCTTCATCATCTCCGGCGGCGCGGTGTCGCCGGAGAGCGTGCCCTTCACCCGCACCGTGGACCGCTGACGCCGATGCGCCGCGGCACGCTCGACGATCGCGCGGTCCGGCTGTTCATCGCCCTGGCGGCGTTCTTCTGCGTCAACGCCGCGCTGGCCGAGTTCATCGGGGTCAAGATCTTCGCCCTGGAAGACACCCTCGGCATCGCGCCGCTGAACTGGAACCTGTTCGGGCAGATCGGCTCGATGAACTTCACCGCCGGCACCCTGCTGTGGCCGCTGGTGTTCATCCTCACCGACACCATCAACGAGTTCTTCGGCCGCCGCGGCGTGCGCTTCATCTCCTGGCTGGCGGTGGCGCTGATCGGCTATGGCTTCCTGTTCGCTTTCGCCGCGATCGCGCTGGCCCCAGCCGGCTTCTGGGTCACCGCCGCGCAACACCAGGGCGTGCCCGACTACCAGGCCGCGTTCGCCGCGGTGTTCGGCCAGGGCATGTGGACCATCGCCGGCTCGCTGGTCGCATTCATGGCCGGCCAGCTGATCGACGTGGCGGTGTTCCACCGCATCCGCAACGTGACCGGGGAGAAGCACGTGTGGCTGCGCGCCACCGGCTCCACCGCGGTCTCGCAGCTGATCGACAGCTTCGTGGTGATCTACATCGCCTTCGTGCTCGGCCCGCAGCACTGGTCGATGCAGCTGTTCCTGGCGGTGAGCACGCTGAACTACATCTGCAAGATGCTGCTGGCGGTGCTGCTGATCCCGCTGCTGTACCTGATGCGGCGGCTGATCACCGACTATCTGACCCCCGAACGCGCCGAACAATTGCGCGAGGAAGCCGCCGCCGACTGAACGCCGGCACACGCGCGAGCGCACCGCACGCGCTTGCGCGCGGCCATCGTGCAGCGCCGCAGAGGCCGCTGCCGCCTGGCCCGTCGCGACACGGCGCCCGCCCGCGACAGGGCGGTGGGCGCCCGCAGGCAGCGGCCATGGGTGGCCTCGGCGGTGCGGATCGGGCAAGCTCCCCGCTCGCTTGTCGTTGGAGCCCGCAATGCCGCCCCGCTTTTCCCGCCTGCTGTCCCTGGCCATCGCCACCGCCCTGAGCCTGTCGCTGGCGGCCCCGGCGGACGCGGCCAAGAAGAAGACCACCAAGCAGACCACCGCGCAGACCCGCGCCAAGGCCAGCAAGGCCCGCAAGGCGCGGCCGGCGCCGGCCCCGGTGGTGCTGACCAAGGCGCAACAGCTGAACCGGCTGTACGACGACTACTGGGAAGCCTCGCTCAAGCTCAATCCGCTGCAGGCGACCTTCCAGGGCGACAGCCGCTACAACGACCAGTTGCCGAACTTCCTCTCGGCTGCGTTCCGCCAGCAGTCGCACGACTTCACCGTGGAGTGGCTGGGCAAGGCCGAGGCGATCGGCAAGGACGGCCTCAGCGGCCAGGACCTGCTCAGCTACGAGATCTTCGTCGGCGACGCGCGCAACGCGCTGGAGGCGGAGAAGTACCCGAGCTGGATGCAGCCGGTGAACCAGTTCTACAACGTCGGCAGCATCATGGTGATGCTCGGCTCCGGCACCGGCGCGCAGCCGTTCCGCACGGTCAAGGATTACGACAACTGGTCGCGGCGCGCGCTCGGCATCCCGGCGCTGTTCGACCAGGCCATCGCCAACATGCGCGAAGGCATGAAGGCCGGCGTGGTGCAGCCGCGCGCGTTGATGGAGAAGGTGCTGCCGCAGCTCGATGCGATCATCAAGCCCACCGCCGAGGAGAGCCTGTTCTGGGGCCCGGTGCGCAACCTGCCGGCGGACATTCCGGAGGCCGAGAAGCAGCGCATCACCGCCGAATACAAGCGCATGATCGAGTACCGGATCATGCCGGCCTACCGCGCGCTGCGCGGCTTCATCGCCACCGAATATCTGCCGGCCACGCGCAATACCGCCGGCATCGGCGCCCTGCCCGGCGGCGATGCCTGGTACGCCTGGAACGTGCGCCAGAGCACCACCACCGACCTGACCCCCGCCCAGATCCACCAGATCGGCCTGGACGAGGTGGCGCGCATCCAGGGCCAGATCCAGGCGGTGATGAAGCAGGTGCGCTTCCGCGGCTCGATGCAGAAGTTCTTCAAGTTCATGCAGACCGACAAGCGCTTCACCTTCAAGAGCGAGGACGAGCTGCTGAGCTACTACCGCGGCCTGGAAGGCCGGGTCGACGCGGCGGTGCCGCGCATGTTCTCGCTCAAGCCCAAGGCCGCGTTCGAGATCCGCCCGGTGGAGCCGTACCGCGCGCAGTCGGCCGCCAGCGGCTCGTACATGCGTCCCAGCGAGGATGGCCGCCCCGGCATCTTCTACGTCAACACCTACGACCTGCCCAGCCGCAAAACCTGGGATGCGGAAGACCTGTACCTGCACGAGGCCATTCCCGGCCACCACTTCCAGCTCGGCCTGCAGCAGGAGCTGACCAACCTGCCCAAGTTCCGCCGCTTCGGCGGCGAGACCGCCTTCATCGAAGGCTGGGGTCTGTACGCCGAATCGCTGGGCAAGGACCTGGGCCTGTACCAGGATCCCTACAACTATTTCGGCTACCTGCAGAACGAGCTGTGGCGCGCGATCCGCCTGGTGGTGGACACCGGCCTGCACAGCAAGGGCTGGACCCGCGAGCAGGTGATCGACTACATGCTGCAGAACTCGGCCACCAGCCGCACCGACGCCGAAGCCGAGGCCGAGCGCTACATGGCCATCCCCGGCCAGGCGCTGTCCTACAAGATCGGCGAGATGAAGATCATGCAACTGCGCGACTACGCGCGCGCGCAACTCGGCGACAAGTTCGATATCCGCGAGTTCCACGCCGAAGTGCTGAAGGATGGCTCGGTACCGCTGAACGTGCTGCAGGAAAAGATCGAGCGCTGGGTGGCGAGCAAGAAGAAGGGGTGAGCGGGAAGCCGCTCCTTCGGCGGAACATGCGACCTGAGGCGTCGCGGGATCGTCGCAGGAGCGGCTTCAGCCGCGATGGTGCCGTGCTGGTGAAGCCCGGTCGCGGCTGAAGCCGCCCCTACGGGAAAGCAGCCGCCGCACGGAGGCAGATAGCACGCCAGTTCCACCAGGACATGAGCGCGCACGAACCCATTGTGGGAGGGACTTCAGTCCCGACGCGTTGTAGTGAAGGGCGTCGGGACTGAAGTCCCTCCCACAAACGGCCAAGGCGATCGATCAGCGCCGACACCCACTGAAAACCGACGGCGAAGGCATCGCGCCGTCGCGTGCAAGGCGACCCGCCCTCTCTAAGACGATGCCAGACGCCGCGCCAGCTGCGCGATGTCCTGCGGGGTGGTGCGGCAGCAGCCGCCGATCAGGCGGGCGCCGGCCGCACGCCAGGCGGCGAGGTGGTCGACCAGGGCGCCGGCATCGGCGCTGTCGGCCTGCCAGCATTTGCGCTCGGCGTCGTAGCGCTCGCCCGCGTTCGGATACACCACCAGCGGCAACCGCGTCAGCGTCGCCAGATGACGCAACGCCGCAGTGGCCAGCGACGGCGCGACGCAGTTGACGCCGAGCGCGACCACCTGCGGATGGCCGTCGAGCAACGCCACCACCTCGCGCAACGGCGTGCCGTCGCTGAGATGCGTGGCATCGCGCAGGGTGCAGGCGAACCAGGCGACAACCCCAGGAAACTCCTCCAGCACCTGCAGCAATGCCACCATTTCCGCCAATGACGGCTGCGTCTCGCAGACCAGCAGATCCACGCCGGCTTCCATCAACGCGGCGATGCGCGGGCGGTGGAAGTCCCGCAATACCGCCTGCGGCAACGTGTAGTCGCCACGGTATTCGGACCCGTCGGCCAAGTAGGCGCCATACGGACCGACCGAGCCGGCGACCAGCAAGGCATCCGCCTGCGGATGCCGCGCGAGATGCGCCTGCCGTGCCTGCTGCGCCAGTTCGACGCTGCGTGCGATCAAGCGATGCGCTTGCACGAGGTCGATCCCGCGTGCGTCATACCCCTGCGGCGTGGCCTGGTAGCTGGCGGTGATCGCGCACTGTGCACCGGCGGCGAAATAATCCTGGTGCACTTGGCGGATCAGGTCCGGCTGTTCCAGCAGGATCTTCGCCGACCACAGCGGATCGCGCAGATCGCAGCCGCGACGCTCCAGTTCGGTGGCCAGCGCGCCGTCGAGCACCAGGCACCGGTCCTCGGCCAGCAGCGCGGCAAGCGGGTTGTGCGGCATGGCGCGGCCTCGCAGCGATGGAATGCGCAGTGTCGCAGACGGCGGCGGCACGGTCGCGACGCTGCGCTATCCTCCGCAGATGGATCGCTTCCCTCGCTCGCGCCGGGTCAACCCATGACCTTCACTTCTTTGACCCCGATGCTGCGCTGTGCCGACCTGACCAGGGCATTGGCGTTCTACACCGAAACGCTGGCGTTTCGCCTCGACAGCGGCACGGTGGCGGCGGGCTGGGTGTCGCTGCGGCACGGTCCACTGGCGCTGATGCTGGCCACGCGACTGTCGGAGGACGATGCAACCGTCTCCGATGTCGCCTGCTCGCTGTACTTCCGCACCGACGAGGTCGATGCCTGGTGGCAGCGGCTGCATCCGCATGGGCGCATCGTCTATCCGTTGCAAGACTTCGACTACGGCATGCGCGAGTTCGCGATCCACGATGCGGACGGCCATGTACTGCAGTTCGGCCAGGCGCTGTGCCGATGAGCCTGACCCTGGATGGCCTGCACCACGTGGCGATCATCGCCTCCGACTACGCGCGCTCCAAGGACTTCTATTGCCGCATCCTGGGCCTGCCGGTGATCGCCGAGGTCTACCGCGATGCGCGCGACTCCTGGAAGCTGGACCTGGCCCTGCCCGACGGCAGCCAGCTCGAACTGTTCTCGTTCCCGACCCCACCGCCGCGACCGAGCCGCCCGGAAGCCTGTGGGCTGCGCCACCTGGCGCTGCGCGTGCGCGACCTGGACGCCGCCGTCGCGCACCTGAAGGCGCACGGCGTGGAGGTCGAACCGATGCGTGTGGACGAGTACACCGGCCGCCGCTTCACCTTCTTCGCCGATCCCGACGACCTGCCGCTGGAACTGTACGAAAGCGGCTGAACGCCCACCGCCGGCCACGCTGAACCGCATACCGCAGTGCGGATTCCCAGCACCATACGCTTGGGTATACAGTCGGATCAGGCCGGCATCGCGCCGGCCGCACCGGACATCCCTCGGGAGGGGAACATGCGCACGACCTTCAAGACCCTGATGCTGGCCCTGCCGCTGAGCGCGGCGGCATTCATGGCGCACGCCGCCGACACCTCGCCGGTCGGCCGCTGGCAGACCATCGACGACGAAACCGGCAAGCCCAAGTCGATCGTGCAGATCGAACAGGCCGCCAACGGCACACTGAGCGGCAAGGTGGTCGAGATCCTGCAGTCCAACCACGGCCCCAACCCGATGTGCGACAAGTGCGACGGCGAGCGCAAGGGCAAGCCGATCAAGGGCATGACCATCCTGTGGGGCCTCAAGCCGGACGGCACCGCGGTGTGGGACGGCGGCTCGGTGCTGGACCCGGCCAAGGGCAAGACCTACAAGGCCAAGATCACCCTGACCGACGGCGGCAAGAAGCTGCAGATGCGCGGCTACATCGGCATCGAGGCGCTGGGGCGGACGCAGACCTGGATCAGGGAGTAGAAGCTGGGAATCGGGAGTGGAGAATCGGGAGTCGTTAAAAGCGGCATCTGCTGGCCTGATGCCGCCCCACTCCGACAAGGCGCCTGCAAAGGCGCCTTTTTCGTGGCCCATCGGCTCGCGGGCGGCCGCTCTTGCGAGTCCCCATTCTCGCGAATCGGGAATGGGGAATCGGGAATCGCAAAAGCGGCATCTGCTGGCCTGATGCCACCCCACTCCAACAAGGCGCCTTTTTCGTGGCCCATCAGCTCGCGGGCGGCGCTCTTGCGATTCCCCATTCCCGATTCCCCATTCCCAGCTCCATGCAATAATCCCCGGCCCCCAGAAACGCCGGCCGCCATGACCACCGCCCTCGTCACCACCGCCCTGCCCTATGCCAACGGACCGCTGCATCTGGGGCATCTGGTCGGCTATATCCAGGCCGACATCTGGGTGCGCGCGCGGCGGCTGCGCGGCGACCGCACCTGGTTCGTGTGCGCCGACGACACCCACGGCACGCCGATCATGCTGGCCGCCGAGAAGGCCGGGGTCACCCCGGAGAGCTTCATCGCCGCCATCCAGGCCAGCCACGAGCGCGATTTCGCCGCGTTCGGCGTGGCCTTCGACCATTACGACTCGACCAACTCGGACGCCAACCGCGCCTTGACCGAGGCGTTCTACGCCAAGCTCGACGCCGGCGGCCACATCGCGCGGCGCTCGGTGGCGCAGTTCTACGACCCGGCCAAGGGCATGTTCCTGCCCGACCGCTACATCAAGGGCATCTGCCCGAACTGCGGCAGCGCCGACCAGTACGGCGACAACTGCGAGGTCTGCGGCGCCACCTATTCCCCGACCGAACTGAAGGAGCCCAAGTCGGTGATCTCCGGCGCCACGCCGGAGCTGCGCGATTCGGAGCACTTCTTCTTCGAGGTCGGCCGCTTCGACGGCTTCCTGCGGCAGTGGCTGGCCGGCGACGTCGCCCTGCCCGGGGTCAAGGCCAAGCTGATGGAATGGCTGGACAGCGAAGGCGGCCTGCGCGCCTGGGACATCTCCCGCGATGCGCCGTACTTCGGCTTCCAGATTCCCGGCCAGCCGGGCAAGTATTTCTACGTGTGGCTGGACGCGCCGATCGGCTACCTGAGCAGCTTCCAGACCCTGTGCGCGAGCCTGGGCGAAGCGTTCGAGCCGCACCTGGCCGCCGGCACCGCCACCGAACTGCACCACTTCATCGGCAAGGACATCGTCAACTTCCACGGCCTGTTCTGGCCGGCGGTGCTGCACGGCACCGGCCACCGCGCGCCGACCCGGCTGCACGTCAACGGCTACCTGACCGTCGACGGCGCCAAGATGTCCAAGTCGCGCGGCACCTTCGTGATGGCCCGCACCTACCTGGACGTGGGCCTGGAGCCGGAAGCGCTGCGCTACTACTTCGCGGCCAAGTCCTCCGGCGGCGTCGACGATCTCGACCTGAACCTGGGCGACTTCGTGGCGCGGGTCAACGCGGACCTGGTCGGCAAGTTCGTCAACCTGGCCAGCCGCTGCGCAGGCTTCATCGACAAGCGCTTCGGCGGCACGCTCGCCGACGCGCTGCCGGATGCGGCGCAGTACGCGCGTTTCGTCGCCGCGCTGGCACCGATCCGCGAGGCCTACGAGCGCAACGACCCGGCCAGCGCGATCCGCCAGACCATGGCCCTGGCCGACGAGGCCAACAAGTACATCGACGAACACAAGCCCTGGGTGCTGGCCAAGCAGGACGGCGCCGAAGCGCAACTGCAGGCCGTGTGCACGCAGGGCCTGAACCTGTTCCGGGTGCTGGCCGCCGCGCTCAAGCCGGTGCTGCCGCGCACTTGCGCCGAAGCCGAGGCGTTCCTGTCGGCCCCGCTCGGCGCCTGGGAAGACCTCGACGCCCCGCTGCTGGCGCACGTGATCCAACCGTACGCCCCCCTGTTCACCCGTATCGACCCCAAGCTGCTGGACGCCATGACCGACGCCTCCAAGGACACCCTCGCCCCCACTCCAACTGCCGCGCCCCCCGCCAAGCAGGAAGCGAAGGCCGCCACCAATCCCCAATCCCCAATCCCCAATCCCGGCCACATCGGCATCGACGACTTCGCCAAGCTCGACCTGCGCATCGGCAAGGTGCTGGCCTGCGAGTTCGTCGAAGGCTCGGACAAGCTGCTGCGCTTCGAACTGGACGCCGGCGAGCTGGGCAAGCGGCAGATCTTCTCCGGCATCCGCGGCAGCTACGGCGAGCCGGAGAAGCTGGTCGGCCGCAACGTGGTGTTCATCGCCAACCTGGCCCCGCGCAAGATGCGCTTCGGCCTCAGCGAAGGCATGATCCTGTCGGCCGGCTTCGACGGCGGCGCCCTGGCCCTGCTCGACGCCGACAGCGGCGCGCAGCCGGGCATGCCGGTGCGGTAAGGCCGGGAAAGGAGAATCGGGAATCGGGAATCGCAGAGCTGCAGCCCGCCGCCAGACCCGCTTTTACGATTCCCGTTTCCCCATTCCCCATTCCCATGGACTTGGCCCTATTCGACTTCGACCACACGGTCACCACCGCCGATACCTATTCGGGATTCCTGCGCCGTGTGGCCACGCCGGCGCAGCAGGCGCGGGCGCGCTGGGCGGTCGGGCCGTGGCTGGCCGGCTATCGGCTGGGCCTGGTGTCGGCGGCGACGTTGCGCACGCGGGTCACCCGGCTTGTGTTCGCCGGCCGCGACGCAGACGAGATCGCCCGCGAGGCCGAGCGCTATGCGCACGAGGCGCTGCCGCCGCTGCTGCGACCGGACATGATGCAGCGGATCGCCTGGCACCAGGCCCAGGGGCACAGCGTGGTGCTGGTCTCCGGTTCGCTGGATCTGTATCTGCGGCCCTGGTGCACGCAACATGGGCTGGGCCTGATCTGCAACCGCCTGGAAGTGCAGGATGGGCGCCTGACCGGCCGCTATCGCCACGGCGACTGCGGACCCCGCAAGGCCGCGCTGATCCGCATGCAGTACGACCTGAACGCTTATCGGCGCATCCATGCGTACGGCGACAGTCGCGAGGACCGACCGATGCTGGCGCTGGCGCACGAGCGCTGGTACCGCGGGCGCCGGATCGCCTGAGCCGACGACACTGCCCGATGCGGCGCCGTCGGGCGAACATGGGCACCGCGTTACACTGTGCGGGCTGACCACGCCGATGCATCTTCTTCGCTCTGTAGTCCCCGCGGCGCTGCCGCGCGCCGCCTCCGCCATGACGCCCGCCCACGCCCCCCTGCTCGAACGTCTCGATCGCCTGCTGCCGCAAACCCAATGCGGCCAGTGTGGGTTCGACGGCTGTCGTCCCTATGCCGAGGCGATGGCCGCCGGCACGGCGCAGGTGGACCGCTGCCCGCCCGGCGGCGACGCCGGCGCGCGCGCCCTGGCGCGGGTGCTCGGCGTCCCCGCCCTGCCCTATGACCGCAGCCGCGGCACCCACACGCCGCCGCAGGTGGCGTGGGTGGTCGAGGCCGACTGCATCGGCTGCACCAAGTGCATCCAGGCCTGCCCGGTGGACGCCATCGTCGGCGGCGCCAAGCACATGCACACGGTGCTGGCGCCCTTGTGCACCGGCTGCGCGCTGTGCCTGCCGGCCTGTCCGGTGGACTGCATCGTCCTGCGCTGAGACAGCCGCTGCAGCGCGAGCGCCACGGCCTGCGCATCCGAATCGGCACCCGCCGCGTATGTCCTGGTGTCATCCCACCGGAGCGCCGTGCATGCCGACGTCGACCGCCGCCTTCCCGCTCATCCGAGCGCACCTGCCGCTGGCCCTGGCCCTCGGCGCCGCCGCCCTGGTCGCCGCCGCGCCTGCGCGGGCGATGCTGCACTACGAGGGCATCGCCTATGCCGCCGACGGCAAACAGGTGCTGTACCGCGAAAGCCACTGGGTCCGCGAGGATGGCGCGCGCCTGGTGCTGTACCAGTGCACCGACGGCGCCGCGTTCGCGCGCAAGCGCGTGGACGACGGCAGCGCCGCGCCGGACTTCGAACTGGTCGATGCGCGCAGCGGCTACCGCGAGGGTGTGCGCCGCAGCGGCAGCGGGCGCGAGATGTTCAGTCAGGCCAAGGGTCAGGCCGAACGCCGCGCGCCGCTGCCCAAGAGCACCGAGGCGCAGGTGATCGACGCCGGTTTCGACGCCTACCTGCGCCAGCGCTGGGACAGCCTGGGCAGCGGCGCACCGCAGCGCATCGCCTTCGTGCTGCCCAGCGAACTGCGCACGCTCGACTTCCGCATCACCCCCGGTCCGGCCGATGCCGAGGTGCAGCGTTACACCCTGAGCCTGGCCGCCTGGTACGGCACGCTGCTGCCCGACCTCAGCGTCGCCTACACGCGCCAGGATCGGCGCCTGCGCGAGTTCCGCGGCGTCGGCAACATCCGCGACGCGCGCGGCCGCTACCCGAGCGTGCGCATCGAATTCCCCGAACGCCTGCGCGGCCAGGCCGATGCCGGCGCCTGGGAGCAGGCGCTGCAGCAACCGTTGGTCGCGCAATGCAGCGCGCGCTGAGCCGCGCCGCCAGCGCATTCACGCCGGCCATCGCCGCACCCGCTACAACCATTCCTGCGCATCGCCCGCGCTTCGACGAGGACACCTCATGGCCAAGGCCTACCTGTGGTTCAACGCCGCGCTGTACGCGCTCCTGGCCGTCTGGTGCACGCTGCTGCCGGCACAGACCGCCGCGGCGGTGGGCTACGTCGGCCTGGACCGCTCCGGCCAGTCCGAATACCTGGTCATCTACGGCGGCCTGCAATTGGGCATGGCCTTCCTGTTCGGCTACTTCGCCCGCACCGGGCAACTGCGCACCGGCCTGCTCCTGGCGCTGGCGTTCTACGTGCCCATCGTGCTCTACCGCAGCGCCAGCCTGCTGCGGCTGTGGCCGGTCGGCCCGACCACGACCGGCCTGGCCGCGTTCGAGATCGTCCTGCTGCTCACCGCGTGCGTACTGTGGCGGCGCCAGCACGTCTGAGCGACGGGCGCGGCGAAAGCCTGTAGCATCGCGCCGACCTTCGCTACCGTCTCCCGGCATGACCGAGTCGCCCGATCACGACGAAGCAGGACAATTGCTGGTGGCCACCGCCACCGGCGACAGCGCCGCGTTCGAACGCCTGTACCGCACCACGTCCTCGCGCCTGTTCGGCGTGTGCCTGCGCATCGTGCCGCAGCGCGGCGAAGCCGAGGACGTGCTGCAGGAAGTGTTTTCCTCGGTCTGGCGCAAGGCGGCGCAATTCGACCCGCAGCGCGCGCGCGGCCTGACCTGGCTGACCATGATCGCCCGCAACAAGGCCATCGACCATCTGCGCGCACGCGCACCGGCGCGGCAGTCGGTGACGCTGGACGACGCCGGTGAACTGCAGGACGAAGGCCGCGATCCGCTCGCCGACACCGAGTGGCGGGTGGCCGGGCGGCGCCTGGACGTGTGCATGGGCGAACTGGAGCCGCCGCGCGGCGACTTGATCCGCACCGCGTTTTTCGAAGGCATCACCTACGAGGAACTGGCCCAGCGCAGCGGCACGCCGTTGGGCACGGTCAAGAGCTGGATCCGCCGTGGCCTGGCCAAACTGAAAGCGTGTTTGGAACGATGAACGCCTCCGTGCCCGATCCACAGGAAACCCCGCCGCCGCGCGACGTGCTGGCCGGCGAGTACGTGCTCGGCGTGCTCGACGCGCAGGAGCGCCGCGCCGCCGAAGCACGCATCGACAGCGACCGCGAATTCGCCGCGGCCGTGCTGCAATGGCAGCAACACCTGATGCCGCTGGCCGACGAGATCGCCCCGGTAGCGGTGCCCGAGCGCGTGTGGGTGCGCATCCGCGCCTCGCTGGGCCTGGATGCGCCGGCGCCGCGCCCGCGCGCCGCCGCACCCGGGCTCTGGGACAGCGTGCGGACCTGGCGCTGGCTCAGCGCCGGCGGCTTCGCCACCGCCACGGCCTGCCTGCTGGCGCTGCTGCTGGCGCGTGCGCCGGTGCCGCCGCCGGCCGCGCAGCCCCCGCCGGTCGCCACTACCACCACGCCCAAGCCCAGCGGCATCGCGATGACCTCCACGCTGATGCAGGACGACGGCAAGCCCGGCTACGTGGCGCTGATGGACGCCGACAAGCGCAGCATCACCCTCACCCCGCTGGCCGGCGCCCGCGACGCCGGCCGCGTGCCGGAACTGTGGCTGATCCCGGCCGACGGCAAGGCGCGCTCGATGGGTGTGTTCGACGAGGCCAAGGCGCGCGTGGCGCGCATTCCCGATGCGTTGATGCCCTTGCTCAGCGACGGCGCGGTGCTGGCGGTGACCATGGAACCGCCCGGCGGCGCGCCCGGCGGCGTCGCCACCGGCCCGGTCGTGGCCAAGGGCGGCATCAGCACGCTGCAGCTGGCGCCGTAGACAACCCCTTCTCCCATCGGGAGAAGGTGCCCCGAAGGGGCGGATGAGGGTAAGGGCGAAGCCTCGTACAGTGTCCGCTAGCGCAAGTTGGATGCGCGAGGGCTTCGCTCCGTCCCCTCACCCCAACCCCTCTCCCGCCGGGAGAGGGGCAATAACGCCTTAGCACGCTGCAGCTGGCGCCGTAGACAACTATTCTCCCATCGGGACCATGGACTCCCTTCTCCCGTCGGGAGAAGGTGCCCCGAAGGGGCGGATGAGGGTCCGGGCGAAGCCTCGTACAGCGTCCGCTAGCGCAAGTTGGATACGCGAGGGCGTCGCTCCGTACCCTCACCCCAACCCCTCTCCCGATGGGAGAGGGGCAATAACGCCTCAGCACGCCGCAGCTGGCGCCGTAGACAACCCTTCTCCTACCGGGACCATGGATCCCCTTCTCCCATCGGGAGAAGGTGCCCCGAAGGGGCGGATGAGGGTACGGCCGAAGCCTCGTACAGCGTCCGCTAGCGCAAGTTGGATGCGCAGGGCTTCGCTCCGTACCCTCACCCCAACCCCTCTCCCGCCGGGAGAGGGGCAGTAACGCCTTAGCTCGCTGCAGCTGGCGCCGTAGACAACCCCTTCTCCCACCGAGACCATGGATCCCCTTCTCCCGTCAGGAGAAGGTGCCCCGAAGGGGCGGATGAGGGTCCGGGCGAAGCCTCGTACAGCGTCCGCTAGCGCAAGTTGGATGCGCGAGGGCTACGCTCCGTACCCTCACCCCAACCCCTCTCCCGATGGGAGAGGGGCAATAACGCCTTAGCTCGCTGCAGCTGGCTCAGTAGACAATCCTTCTCCCACCAAGACCACGGATCCCCTTCTCCCATCGGGAGAAGGTGCCCCGAAGGGGCGGATGAGGGTACGGGCGAAGCCTCGTACAGCGTCCGCTAGCGCAAGTTGGATACGCGGAGGGCTTCGCTCCGTACCCTCACCCCAACCCCTCTCCCGATGGGAGAGGGGCAGTGCACCACGTACCTTGCACGCGCCGCGGAGAGATCGGGCCGCGGTCAGGCTATGCCGCGCTCGTCTACAAGAACCGGTCGCGCATTCACCCGCCCACCACTCGTGCGCAGGCAACATCCCCGCCGCCATCGCGCATCCGCACGACAGCCAGATCTTCCGATTCGTGCGACGCCTGCGCTGCGCCGTCGTGGCCGCCATGCCGCGCCCGCAGCCGTGCAGGGGAAATGCGACGCGGGTGCATCCGTGTTCCGGTTTCGCCCGTATCGCTCCCAAGTCCCCCAATGAGACGCGCTTGTGCCGAGTCCCGTTCCGGAACCCAGCCCTTCCACAACGCCACCTGCCGCGCGTGGCCGCATCCTGCGCACCTTGCGGCGGTGGTTCGACACCAGTGCCGAGATCGAGCTGGATCCGGCGCGCGCCGACCGTATCGACTGGCTGCGCGCCGCGCCCTACATCGGCCTGCACCTGGCGTGCCTGGGCGTGTTCTGGGTCGGCGTGTCCTGGTTCGCCGTCGGCATGGCGGTGGCGATGTACGCCGTGCGCATGTTCGCGCTCACCGGCTTCTACCACCGCTATTTCGCGCACCGCGCGTTCAAGACCTCGCGCCCGGTGCAGTTCCTGTTCGCCGCGATCGGCGCCACCTGCGTGCAGCGCGGGCCGCTGTGGTGGGCCGCCCACCACCGCAACCATCATCGCCATACCGATACCCCGGCCGATCCGCATTCGCCGCGCCAGCACGGCTTCTGGTGGAGCCATAGCGGCTGGTTCCTGACCCCGCGCGGCTTCCGCACCGACTGGGAAGCGATCCCGGACCTGCGCCGCTTCCCCGAACTGCGCTTCCTCGACCGCTTCGACCTGCTGCTGCCAGTGCTGCTGGCGCTGGCGCTGTTCCTGCTCGGCGGGTGGCTGCAGCGGCACGTGCCGCAGCTCGGCACCGATGGCCCGCAGTTGCTCGTGTGGGGCTTCTTCGTCTCGACCGTGGCGCTGTTCCATGCCACCTTCACCATCAACTCGCTGGCGCACCGCTTCGGCAGCCGCCGCTTCGACACCCGCGACGACAGCCGCAACAACCTGTGGCTGGCGCTGCTGACCTTCGGCGAAGGCTGGCACAACAACCACCATTTCTTCCCCGGCGCCGCGCGCCAGGGCTTCCGCTGGTGGGAACTGGACCTGACCTGGTACGGCCTGAAGGCGCTGTCGTGGACCCGCGTGATCCGCGAGCTCAAGCCGGTGCCGGCCGGGCTGGTGCGTGCGCAGGCGCGTGCCCGATGAGCCGGATCGCGGTGGTAGGCTCGGGGATCGCCGGCCTCGGCGCGGCGTGGCTGCTGTCGCAGCGCCACGAGGTGACGCTGTACGAGGCGGCCGACTATCTCGGCGGCCACACCCATACCCACGCGATCGAACTGGACGGCGCGGAATACGCGGTGGACAGCGGCTTCATCGTGTTCAATCCGGAGCATTACCCGCTGCTGAGCGCGTTGTTCGCGCGGCTGGGAGTCGAGTCGCAGCCGACCACGATGAGTTTTTCGGTGCACGAGGAACGCACCGGGCTGGAGTACAACGCCGGCACGCTCGACGGGCTGTTCTGCCAGCGCCGCAACCTGCTGTCGCCGCGCTTCTGGCGCATGCTGCGCGATCTGCGGCGGTTCTACCGTGAGGCGCCGCAGGTGCTGCACGACGCCAGGCTGGCGCAGCTCACCCTCGGCGACTTCCTGCAGCGCCACCGCTACTCCGAGGTATTCCGCGACGCGCACCTGGTGCCGATGGCCTCGGCGCTGTGGTCCTCGCCGTCGCGGCAGATCCTCGATTTCCCGATGCGCCAGCTGATCGGCTTCATGGCCAATCACCACATGCTGCAGGTCAGCGGCCGCCCGCAGTGGCGGGTGGTGCGCGGCGGCTCCAACAGCTACGTGCGCGCGCTGCGCAGCCGCTGGCGCGTGCGCGAGCGGCTCGGCACGCCGGTGCGCGCGCTGCAGCGCACGGCCCACGGCAGCGTCGCGATCGCCTGCGATGCCGACACCCAGCAATACGACCACGCGGTATTGGCCTGCCATGCCGACGACGCGCTGCGCCTGCTGACCGACCCCAGCGACGCGGAAATCGCGATCCTCGGCGCGATCGGCTACCAGGACAACGAGACCGTGCTGCACACCGATGCGCGCGTGCTGCCGCGCGACCGCCGCGCCTGGGCCGCCTGGAACGCGCACGTGCCGGCGGATCCGGACGCGCCGTGCACGGTCAGCTACTGGATGAACGCGCTGCAGTCGCTGCAGGCGCCGCAGCCGTTCATCGTCAGCCTCAACCGCACGGATGCGATCGATCCGGCCAAGGTGCTGCGACGCATGCGCTACCGGCATCCGCTGCAGACCCAGGCGTCGGTGGCGGCGCAGGCGCGCAAGGGCGAGATCCAGGGCCAGCGCAATACCTGGTTCGCCGGCGCCGGCTGGGGCTTCGGCTTCCACGAGGACGGCCTGCGCAGCGCGGTCGACGTCGCCGCCGCGCTGGGGGTACCCTGGTCATGACGCTGATGCGCCGTGCTGCCGTGCCCGCCCCGCCGACTGGCGCCGTCTCGACAACGTCGGCGGCGGCGGGCACGACCCTGCATGGCCTGCACAGCGCGGTATACACCGGCTGGGTGCGGCATCGCCGTTACGCGCCGAAAGCGCTGGCGTTCCGCTATCCGCTGTTCCTGCTGTACCTGGACCTGGACGAACTGGAGCAGGTGTTCGCGCGGCGCTGGCTGTGGTCGGTGAACCGGCGCAACCTGGCCGAGTTCCGCCGCAGCGACTACCTGGGCGACCCCGCGCAGCCGCTGGACGAGGCGGTGCGCGACCGCGTGCAGCAGCACACCGGCGAGCGTCCGCTGGGCCCGGTGCGCATGCTCACCCACCTGCGCTACTTCGGCCACTGCTTCAATCCGGTCACGTTCTACTACTGCCACGACGCGCAGCAGCGCCTGCACAGCATCGTCGCCGAGATCACCAACACGCCGTGGCGGCAGCGCCACGCCTATGTGCTGCCGATGGCCGAGGCGCGCAGTCACGGCACCACGCACGCCTGGGGCTTCGCCAAGCGCTTCCACGTCTCGCCGTTCATGGCGATGGCGCACACCTACGCCTGGCGCTTCAGCGAACCCGGCGCGCAACTGCGCGTGCACATGGACGTGCTCGATCCCGCGCCGGCTGCGACGCGGCGGCGCTTCGACGCCACCCTGGTGCTCGAACGCCGGGCCCTCGATGGCGCCAGCCTGGCGCAGGCGCTGCTGCGCTATCCGGCGATGACCCTGCAGGTCATGGCTAAGATCCACTGGCAGGCGCTGCGGCTGTGGCTGCGCGGCAACCCGGTGCACGACCACCCCGACCACTCCCTTCCGCGAGAACGCCGATGAACGCTCCGCACGCGCCCTCTTCCGCCGCCGCGCTGGCCCCTGCCGCACCGCCGCTGCGCGGGCTCGACCGCCTGCTGCGGCAGCGCCTGCTCGCCACCCTGGACGGCCTGCGCGAGGGCCAGTTGCGCATCGAGGAAGCCGGCACGCTGACCACGCTGGGCGATCCCAGCGTCAGCGCCGACACACTGCAGGCGCATCTGCGCATCCACGACCCGCGCTTCTACCGCCAGGCCGCGCTCAACGGCAGCGTCGGCGTCGGCGAGGCGTACATGGACGGCCTGTGGGACTGCGACGACCTGGTCGCACTGGTACGCCTGCTGGTGCGCAACCGCGACCGCCTGGACGCGATGGAAACCGGCCTGGCCCGGCTCGGCGGCCTGGCGATGCGCGGCCTGCACGCGTTCGCGCGCAATACCCGCGCCGGCAGCCGCCGCAACATCGCCGCGCACTACGACCTGGGCAATCCGTTGTTCGAGCTGTTCCTGGATCGCAACCTGATGTACTCCTCGGCGATCTTCCGCGACGCCGACGCCGCCTTGGGCGAAGCCGCGCTGGAACGCGCCGCCGAACGCAAGCTGCAGCGCATCTGCGCCAAGCTCGACCTGCAGCCGCACCACCACCTGGTCGAGATCGGCACCGGCTGGGGCGGGTTCGCGCTGCACGCGGCCAAGCACCACGGCTGCCGCGTCACCACCACCACCATCTCGCGCGAGCAGTACGAACTGGCCCGGCAGCGCATCGCGGCCGCCGGGCTGTCGGACCGGGTCGAGGTGCTGCTGCGCGACTACCGCGATCTCGACGGCCGCTACGATCGCCTGGTCTCGATCGAGATGATCGAGGCGATCGGCCATCAATACCTGGATACCTACTTCGGCAAGGTCGGCAGCCTGCTCAAGGACGACGGCCAGGCGCTGATCCAGGCCATCACCATCGAGGACCACCGCTACGCGCAGGCGCTCAAGTCGGTGGACTTCATCAAGCGCCACATCTTCCCGGGCAGCTTCATTCCCTCGGTGGCGGCGATGACCGGGGCGATCGGCCGCGCCAGCGACCTGCGTCTGTTCAACCTGGAAGACATCGGCCCCAGCTACGCGCTGACCCTGCGCGCCTGGCGCGAGCGCTTCATGGCAAAGCTGCCGCAGGTGCGCGCGCTCGGCTACGACGAACGCTTCATCCGCATGTGGGAGTTCTACCTGGCCTACTGCGAAGGCGGTTTCCTGGAGCGCTCGATCGGCGACGTGCACCTGTGGCTGAGCAAGCCGCGCGCACGGCCGGCGCAGTTCGCGCCGGCGCTGGCGGGCGACGCATGAGCAACCTGATCAACTACCTCGCCCTGCAGGGGCTGTGGCTGGCCGCCGTCGTCGGCGCCGCGCACGGCTTGGCCTGGGCCGGCCCGGCGGCGCTGGCGCTGTTCGCGCTGTACCAGTTGCAGGCGCGGCGCCGCGCGCATGGCGACGCCGCGCTGATCGCCCTGGCGTTGCCGCTGGGTGCCGGTGTCGATGCGGCTATGCGCGCCGGCGACTGGGTGCGCTACGCCGCCGCGCCGCCGGCACCGTGGCCGCCGCTGTGGATCCTGGCGCTGTGGGCCGGCTTCGCGCTGACCTTCCAGCACTCGCTGGCCTGGGTGATGCGCCATCCCTGGCGCGCGGCGCTGTTCGGCGCCATTGGCGGCCCGCTGGGCTATGTGCTGGCCGCGCGCGGCTGGCAGGCGGTGACGCTGGTGGCGCCCACGCCGCAGGCGCTGCTGGCGCTGGCTGTGGGCTGGGCCGCGGCGCTGACCTTGCTGAGCCTGGCGACGCGCCGCCTGATGGTCGCCACGCCGGCGCTGCCGGCCACCGGAGCGGTGCGATGAACGCCTGGCCGCTCCTGCATGTGGGCATCTTCACCGTGCTGGTCATGCTCGCCGGCTGGGCCTGGCAGCGACATACCCGCAATGCCGGCGTGGTCGATGTGCTGTGGTCGGCCTGCATGGCGCTGACCGCGGTGTACTGCGCCTGGCGCGCCGATGGCGCGCTGCTGCCGCGGGTGCTGACCGCGGTGCTGGGCGGGCTGTGGGGCGCGCGCCTGGCCTGGCATCTGGGCGTACGCGTGTTCGGCGATGCGCACGAAGACGGCCGCTATCGTGCCCTGCGCGAGCACTGGCACGGCGACCAGCGCAAGTTCCTGGCGTTCTTCCTCGGCCAGGCGCTGGTGGTGCTGGCGTTCGCGGTGCCGCTGTCGGTGGCCGCGCGCAATCCGCAGCCGCAGTGGAGCGTGTGGACCACGTTGGCGGTCGCGACCTGGCTGATCGCGGTCGGCGGGGAAAGCCTGGCCGACCGGCAACTGGCCGCGTTCCGCACCGACCCGGCGAACAAGGGCAAGACCTGCCGCCAAGGCCTGTGGCGCTATTCGCGGCATCCGAACTACTTCTTCGAATTCGTGCACTGGTTCGCCTACGTGTTCCTGGCGGTGGGCAGCGGCGCGCTGTGGGTCGGCGTGGCCGCGCTGGGCCCGTTGCTGATGTTCGCCTTCCTCTATCGCGTCACCGGCATTCCCTATACCGAACAGCAAGCGCTGCGCTCGCGCGGCCGCGATTACGCCGACTACCAGCGCAGCACCAGCGCCTTCTTCCCCATGCCGCCGCGGCACTGAGCCGCGCGAGGAGATCCGCCATGTCCAGTACCTTCGCCACCTCTTCCCCGCCTGCCGCGCCGGCCGAGCCGCTGGCCACGCGCCTGGCCGAATCCGGCCTGCTGCCCGACGCCATGCTGCGCGCGGCGATGCGCCGGTTGTGCGCGCAACGCTTGCGCGACGAGCGCGCCGGCGGCGCCGACGCGGCCTGGGAACGCCAGCGCCTGCTGATCGAATCGTTGCGCGAGAGCGCCATCGCGATCGAGACCGACGCAGCCAACCGCCAGCACTACGAAGTGCCGCCGCGCTTCTTCGAGCTGTGCCTGGGCAAGCGCCTGAAGTACAGCAGCTGCTATTGGGATGCGACCACGCCCGACCTGGACGCGGCCGAAGAACGCATGCTGCAGCTGTACGCCGAACGCGCACAGTTGCGCGACCGTCAGCGCATCCTCGAACTGGGCTGCGGCTGGGGCTCGCTGACGCTGTGGATGGCCGAGCAGTTCCCCGGCGCACGCATCACCGCGGTCTCCAACTCGCGGCCGCAGCGCGAGCACATCGAAGCGCAATGCCGCGCGCGCGGACTGGGCAACGTCAAGGTGATCACCCACGACGCCAACACCCTGACCCTGCCGACCGAGAGCTACGACCGTGTTGTCTCGATCGAGATGTTCGAGCACATGCGCAACTACCGCGAACTGCTCAAGCGGGTCAGCCACTGGCTGGTGCCGGGCGGCCGGCTGTTCGTGCACATCTTCTGCCATCGCGACCTGGCCTACCCGTTCGAGGTGCAGGGCGAGGACAACTGGATGGGCCGGCACTTCTTCACCGGCGGCCTGATGCCGGCGGCCGACACCCTGCTGCAGTTCCAGGACGACCTGGCGATCGAACGCCGCTGGCTGCTGTCCGGCCAGCATTACGAGAAGACCGCCAACGCCTGGCTGCACAACCAGGACCGCCACCGCGACACGCTGATGCCGGTGCTGCAGGCCACCTACGGCGCCGACGCCAAGATCTGGTGGCAACGCTGGCGCATGTTCTGGATGGCCTGCGCGGAACTGTTCGGCTACGAACAGGGCCAGCAGTGGGGCGTGGCGCATTACCGGTTCGTCAGGCGCTGAGGCGCTGGGGTGCCGGGAATGGAGAATGGGGAAACGGGAATGGGTGTCCCGCGAGTGCCCGGGTTACCTGCGCACCCAAGGAACTTCCGGTCAACCGCGACGGGCTTTACCGGCGACGCCTGTCGCGGCTAAAGCCACTGCTTCACGCGGTCGCTCAGGCGACGCACTGCCGGCTTTCCCATTCCCGATTCCCGACTCCCCATTCCCGGCTTTCACGCCGCAGCGGTAATCACGATCTCGATCTTCCAGGCCGGGTCGGCCAGCTTGGCCTGCACGGTGGCGCGGGCCGGGGTGTTGCCCGGGCTGACCCATTCTTCCCAGACCTTGTTCATTTCGGCGAACTCGGCCAGGTCGGTCATGAAGATCTCCGCGCGCAGGATCCGGCTCTTGTCGGTGGCGGCGAGCGCCAGCAACCGGTCGATCGCGGCCAGCACCTGGCGGGTCTGGCCGGCGATGTCTTCGCTGGTATCGTCCGCGATCTGCCCGGCCAGATAGGCCACGCCGTTGTACACGGTCATCTCCGACATCCGCGGGCCGGTATCGAAACGCTGGATCATGATGCGCTGTCCTGTAGTGGGAAGACCGCGCCATTGTCGCGCGATTGCGCCGCGGCTGCAGGCACCGGCCGCCACACGCGATACGCCACCGGCAGCAGCCAGGCCAGGATCAACACGATCGGCAGTTTCTGGGTCAGCCCGCGCGGCGGTGCGCGCCACAGCACATGCACCCACAGGGCCACGAACGCCAGCACCGCCAGCAGCAACAGCGGCCCGGCGCGGCCCTTCCACGCCGCCTGCCCGCGCAGCCACGCGCTCTGCAGCAGCATCGCCGTGGTCACGCACAGGAACGCGGTCTGCGCGGAGAGTCCGTGCACCAGCGGCGCCAGCAGCGGTGCGCGCTGCGGCAGGTAGCTGTCGCCGATCGCCACGCCGCACAGGCCGAGCGCGGCGCAGCCGAACAGCAATACAGGCGCACCGCTGCGCGCGCGTGGCGGCGCCTGCGCATACAGCCCGGCCGCCAGCGCCACCACGCCGACGGCCAGCAGGACGTAGACGGTGCGCAGCAGCAGGCCGCCGGGCCCATGCAGGTACTGGCTGAGCGTGGCCTGCTGCCAGTGCAGATCGGCACGCACGACCTGCAACGCCATGGCCACGCCGAGGAACAGCAGCGCCAGCAGCAGCGCCGCGGCGCCGGCCAGGCGCGTCCAGCGCGGCGGCGAGGGAAAGGGAGATGCGGACAAGGGCATCGACAGGCTCCGGAACCGACACAGACCGTCGCCACATGCGCCGGCCACGGCCCCTGCCGCGGTCCAGACGCCGTGGCGACGTGCGATTCCACTATCATGCGCGTCGCCGGCACGGCCGGTATAGCCTGGAGCGTGGGATGCACGGCAAGAGGAGCGGTACGGCTGACAGGGGTGCGATGTGTGCGCTGCGGGGTGCGGCCCGGGAGGGCGCCAAGCTCACCGGTACCGCACTCGCCTTCGCGCCGCTGACCGCGACCGCTGTCGGGACCTGACGCGTGGCATCCCACCGGGGTGATGCGCGGCAGGCCGGTGCAACCCGGCTTGCCCCGACACCCCACCCACCGCGACGCAGCCACTTGGCCGCAGCCCTCTCAATGTTCGTCACACGCTTTCATCCAACCGGTATCGCGATGGCCCGTCTTCGTTTCACCCGCACTTCCGCTCCGACCGCGTCGCGCACCGCGCAACGTGCGCCGTCGCGCCTCGCCGCCGTCCGTCCGCAATGACCGACGCCGCGCCCTCTACTCCCGCCCCCACGCCCGGCTGGCGCCGTGCGCTGCCGGTGCTGGCCAGCCTGGCGATCCTGGCCCTGGCGCTGCACGCGCTGGCCACGGAGTTCAGCACCCACGGCTACAGTGCGATCCGTCACGCCTTCAACCAGCTGAGCCTCAGCCAGATCGTGCTGACCCTGCTGCTGGGCCTGAGCAGCTATGCCTGCCTGATCGGCTTCGATGCCGTCGGCCTGCGCCGCAGCGGGCGCAAGCTGCACCCGATGCGGATCAGCATTACCGCGTTCCTGGCGCATGCGGTCGGGCAGACCCTGGGCTTCGCCGCATTGACCGGCGGCGCGGTGCGCCTGCGCGGTTACGGCCGGGTCGGGCTGAGCCTGGCCGAGATCGGCCAGGTGGTGCTGATGAGCACGCTCGGCTTCGTGTTCGGCGCGTGGCTGCTGCTGGCGCTGGCCCTGACCCTGGAACCGGCCGCGGCGGCGCTGGCGCTGCCGGTCGGCGCGACTGCGGTGCGCGCGATCGGCATCGCGTTGCTGGTCGGCTTCGCCACGATGCTGCTGCTGGCCGGCCGCGACGGCCGCACCCTGCGCTGGCGCAGCCACGAACTGTGGCTGCCGGACCGGCGCACCACCCTGGGCGTGACCGCGCTGAGCGTGGTCGAACTGGGCCTGGCCAGTGCCGCGTTCTACGTGCTGCTGCCCAACGAATCGGGCATCGAGTACATCGGCTTCGTCGGCCTTTACCTGGTCGCGGTGGTGGCGGGCCTGGTCTCGACCGTGCCGGCCGGCCTGGGCGTGTTCGAGTGGAGCCTGCTCAAGCTGCTGCCCGGCGTGGCGCCGGCGGCGGTGCTGGCGGCGGCGCTGATCTACCGCATCACCTACTACGTGGTGCCGCTGCTGCTGTCGGTGCTGATGGCGTCGCTGTCCGGCCTGCGTCGGCCGCTGGCCGCCAGTGCCGGCGGGGTCCGCGTGGCCTGGCGCACGCTGCGCCCGTGGCTGCCGCAGATCATCGCCCTGGCGGTGTTCGCGGTCGGCGCGGCGCTGGTCATCGACGGCACCCTGCCCACGCCCAAGCGCCGCCAGGACATGGCGCCGCTGTCGATCATGGAAACCTCGCACCTGCTGGCCAGCCTCGGCGGCGTGGTGCTGCTGCTGATCGGCCAGGGCCTGCAGCGGCGCAGCCATGCCGCCTGGGTGCTGGCGATCGGCATCTGCGTGCTGCTGCCGCTGCCGGCCTGGCTGCGCGGCGGCCACGTCTCGGTGGCGCTGTCCTCGCTGGTGGTGGCGGTCGGCCTGTGGGGCGCGCGCCGCGAGTTCTATCGCGAGGGCGCCCTGCTCGACGAGGCCTGGTCGTGGCCGTGGCTGCGCAACCTCGGCCTGGTGCTGATCGCCACGATCTGGCTGCTGTTCTTCGTCTACAGCCACGTCGAATACCAGAACGAGCTGTGGTGGGAATTCGCCACCTCGGCCAACGCCCCACGCGCGCTGCGCGCGGTGCTGCTGGTCAGCGTGGCGGTGGTGGTATTCGGGCTGGCGCGGCTGCTGCACAGCACGCGCTCGCCGTTGCCGCCGGCCGATGGCGCGCAGCTGGACGCGCTGGCGCCGGTGCTGGCCGAGGCCACCGACACCCAGGCCTGCCTGGTGCTGACCGGCGACAAGGCGCTGCTGCAGGCCGAGGACGGCCCCGGCTTCGTGATGATGCAGCGCTACGGCGGCTCGCTGGTGGCGATGGGCGACCCGGTCGGCGCGCCGGAAGTGGCCCGCGCGCTGATCTGGCGCTTCCGCGAGGAAGCCGACCGCATGGGCCTGCGCCCGGTGTTCTACCAGGTCGGCGAGCAGCACTGGCAGACCTACCTGGACCTGGGCCTGACCCTGGTCAAGCTCGGCGAGGAAGCGATGGTGTCGCTGGAGGGCTTCCACCTGGAAGGCCGCGACCGCGCCGACCTGCGCCAGGCCTGGAACCGCGGCAAGCGCAGCGGGCTGAGCTTCCGCATCGTCGAGACCGACGCGGTGGACGCGCTGATGCCGGTGCTGGCCGAGGTCTCGCAGCAGTGGCTGGAAGACAAGGCCGGCGCCGAGAAGGGCTTCTCGCTGGGCAGCTTCGACCCGGCCTACCTGCGCCGCTTCCCGATCGCGGTGGTGGAGTTCGAAGGCAAGGTCGTGGCCTTCGCCAACCTGTGGCAGGCCCCGGCCGGCCACGAGCTGTCGGTGGACCTGATGCGGCACATCGCCGATGCGCCGAAGGGCACGATGGACTTCCTGTTCATCGAGCTGTTCCTGTGGGGCCGCGACCAGGGCTACAAGCGCTTCTCGCTGGGCATGGCGCCGCTGTCGGGCCTGGCCCAGCACCGCCTGGCCGGCCGCTGGAACCGCTTCGGCAACCTGATCGTGCGCCACGGCGAACGCTTCTACGGCTTCACCGGCCTGCGCCGCTTCAAGTCCAAGTTCGCCCCTGCCTGGCGCACCCGCTACCTCGCCGCCCCCGGCGGCATGCACCTGCCGGCCGCCCTGCTGGACGTGACCCGGCTGATCTCGCTGGATCCACGCAAGCCGGAGTGAGGCGGGGATTGGGGAGTCGGGATTGGGGATTGGCCTGGCTACCCCGTTTGCAGGAGCTTTACGAGGCTTCGCGCCGTACCCTCATCCGCCCCTTCGGGGCACCTTCTCCCGAGGGGAGAAGGAACAGCAAAGCCCCTCTCCCCCCGGGAGAGGGGTTGGGGTGAGGGTACGACCGCCATGGAGTCCGGCGACACCGAACGGGCGCTTGTCCCGCGCAGAACTGGCGTTTCAGCGATCAGTGTCGCGGCTGAAGCCGCTCCTAAGACGGCGCGAACGGACAAGCCCGCACCCGCGACCAACCCCCAATCCCCAATCCCGCCTCCCCAATCCCGGCGTCTACTGAATCCGCTGCAGAATCTGCTTGGCCAGCGTGGCGTAGTCGCCCTGGAAATGATGGTCGCCGGGCAGCTTGACCAGTTGCACCGCGCCCTTGGGCAGGTCCGGGCACAGCGCGTCGTCGTCGTCCTCGCCGTAGATGCACAGGGTCTGCGCCGGCGGCATCTTCGCCACTTCCGGGGCGATCGGCAGGCCGTCGTCGCCGGAGCTGATCCAGTTGGACACGTGGAACTCGTAGTCGGCAGTCTTGCCGACCGACAGCAAGGCGGTGAGCTGCACCTGGTCGCGCATCGCTTCCGGCAACTGGTTGTAGGCCGCCGGCAGCACGTCGGCGCCCTGCGAGAAGCCGATCAGCACCACCCGCCCGCGTTGCCACAGGTGGCTGTAGTGGCGGTAGATGCGGTCCAGGTCGGTGGCGAAGCCCTGCGGCGTGCGCTCGCTCCAGAAGTAGCGCAGCGAATCCACGCCCACCACCGGGATGCCGGCCTTGGCCAGGGCGCCGGCAACCTGCTGGTCGAGCCCGGCCCAGCCGCCGTCGCCGGAGACGAAGATCGCGAACACGTTGCCGTTGTCGGCATCGCCCGCGCCCGCGGCGGCAGGCACTTCGACCACCGGCAGCCCGGCCAGGTCGGCCGGGGTCGGCGGCAGGCTGACGCCGGGCCGGTCGCCCAGCGAACGCACCGCCGCACGCAGCCCCGGCAGCGCATCGCCGCTGGCGCTGCGGCGGAACTGCCGCGCCTGCGCCACCTTCTGCAGGAACGCGTCGCTCTGCTGGGTGCAACGGTCGCGGCGGGTCTTGGCATCGAGCGCGGCCAGCCACGGCACCGGCAGCGCAGTCGCCTGCAACGCACGCGCCGGCGCGGTGATGCCGGCGCCGCAGATCTGGTCGTCGAGTACCTGCACCGGGCAGAAATCCTCGGTCAGCAGGCCCGCCAGCAGATGCTTGGGCGCCTGCGCCGCGACCGCATAGGCCAGCGCGGCGCCGTCGCCATCGCCCACCAGCAACGGCAGGTGGTAGGTCGGCACGTGGAAATAGGCCTGCACGTAGCGCGAGAAATTCTCCACGTCGCCGGCGGAGAAGCCGCAGGTGCCGTCGATCTTGGCCAGCACCGCCTGCAGGTGCGCACTGTCGATCACCGCGACCATCGCGCCGTCGTCGCGCAGCGCCTCGATCTGGCGCATGCGCTCGGCGTCGGCATGCTTGCCGCCGGCGAACCACAGCACCACGCGCTGCGCGTTGCCCTTGGGCAACAGCACCGGCACCTGCTCGAAGCGGCCATGGCTGAGCTTTTCCGGCGCCGCAGCCGGTGCGCCGGCATGCGGCGCGGCGGTGGCCGCAGCGCCCGGTGCTGCGCCGGCGACGCCGGCCGCGAGCAGTCCGCCCAATGCACATCCCCACATCCAACCGCCACGCTTCTGCATCATCCGGCAATCCTGAAAAGGCGTGTAAAGATAATCCCGAACGGCGACGGCGCGAAGCGCGGCGCGCTCCCTGGTTCATGCCAGGTACGCCGGACCTGCGCCAGCGCCTGCACCGGCAGGCCTGTCAGGCGTCCGCGTCGGCGCCGGGATGGCGCAGCCGCCAGGCGGCCAGCGCCTGCCGGTAGCGCTCCAGCTCCTCGTGGTAGAGGTCGTAGACGCACAGCGGACAGCCGCTGTCGCAGCAGTCGCTGGGGCCCGGCGGCAGCGGCGCCTGCGGGCGGGGATCGGCATTGGCGGCAGGGTCGGACATGGGGCTCCGTGGCGGCGGCCGGGGCAGACCGGCGCGGCAGTGTAGAAGAAGGCGGCGCAGGCCGCGGTCCGCGTCCCCTCAGCCGATGGCGTGACGCAGGTTGGCGCGCGCGGCCGCGTCGTAGCGCGCATGGAAGCGCTCGCTGAGGAAGATGCGCGGCTGCGCCAGCACGGTGCGCAGGAACGCGCGGCGCTTGCGTCGGTACAACCAGCCCGGCACCACGCCGCGGTACTCCTCGGCGATGGCGCGGTCGTAGGCGGCGAAGGCCTCCGGCGCGGCGCCGAGGATGGCCATGTCGCAATCCAGGAACAGCGCGGCGTCCGCATCCACCGAGTCGACGGTCAGTTGCCCGTGGCGCGCGGTGAGTTCGATCAGTGCAGCCACCCGCGTCGCCTCCACCCCGGCGTCCGGCAGCCATTGCGCGATCGCCGCCTCGGCCAGGCGCGCCGACTGCGCTTCGTTGTCGCCGCGGCCGGCACGATAGACCGCATCGTGATAGAGCACGGCCAGGTAGACCTCGCGTGGCTGCCGCCAGCCGGTGTCGGCGGCGACCTCGGCGTAGTGCGCCAGCACCGCCTCGACGTGGCCGAAATGGTGATACGCCCGCGGCGGTTCGGCGTAGGCCGCCCGCAGCTGCGCCCATTGCGCCTCGGGCAGGGTCAGCGGCGCCGCGTTCATGCGTCGCGCTGCGCAGGGGCCGCGCGCAACGGCCAGCTGGCTTCGTGCAGGTAACGGCCCTGGCCCTGTACGCTGCGGATCAGGCTCAGCGACGTCGCCTGCCAATGCAGCGCCGGCACCTGCTGCGACGCCAACGCCTGATCGACATAGGCCAGGGTCATGTGCGGCAGATAGGCGCCGTCGGCGCGCGGCGCCACGCCGTGTCGGGCCAACTGCTGCTGCAGCGCCTGACGCAACGCCAGCAACGGCGCGGGCTCGGCATCACCGCGCAGTACCAGCGGTCGGCTACGCGCGCGGCTGTCGAAAGTCACCGCCTGGTCGAATGCAAGTTGAAAGGGCGAGGCCGCAAGCGCCTGCCCGGCGGCGCATGCCTGCTGCAGCAAGCGTGGCGGAATCCCGGCGTATTCGCCCAGATAGTGCAAGGTCACGTGCAGCCGCTCGGGCGGCAGCGCACGCCCGTGCAGACCATGCGCCTGGCACAGTTGCTGGCCAAGGCTGTGCACCGCTTGCGCGGTTCGCGTGTCGGGTAGCAGTGCAAAGAACAGGCTTTCGCGTGCGGCAGGCGCATCGAAACCGAGCGAGAACTGGGCGCCGGCAGGCGCAGCATCGGGAGACATGGGCAGAAGCGGCAAACGCCGCAATCAGGTCGGGCAGCGGTCGAGCACGCATGGTAGCAAGCGCACCGTCCCGCTGCAGACCATCGGCACGCCGACCCGGACAACGCCGCGATGCGGCGCGCCGGGCCGGCGGCGGGCGGCGCTTATGCCGCGTTCTTCATCGCGTGCTTGCGGGTGCGCATCACGTCGTGGCAGGCGCGCACTTCCGGCAGCAGGCGGGTGGCGGCGTCGCGCGCGGCCACCGGGGTGTCGGCGTCGGCGATGGTCTCGTTGAAGGCCTTCAGCAGGCGATCTTCTGACTCTTCCAGCTCGGCGACGTAGCCGTACTTGGTGTCGCCCAGCGCGGCGCGGACCTTGCCGTACATCTGCTGCATGCTGCCGACCATGGTGCCGTGCTCTTCCGGCTTGCCGCCGACCGACTGCACCACTGCGCTCAGGCTGCTCACGATGTCCGACTTGACGCCGGCGATGCGCAGGAACAGCGCGGACAACTCGGCGTCGCCCACCTTCTTGGCGGCTTCTTCGTAGAAGTCCTTGCCGTCGCGGGAAATGGCGATGAGGTCGTTGAGGCTGTGCGTGGTCTTGCTCTGGATGCTCATGGGAAACTCCTGTGGCGAGGCCAGCGATATCGCGCAACGGGCACACGAGGGTGAACCTGGATATCGCACGGCGCGGTCGAGAGGATTGCCGCGTTGCGTGGTGTTGGCAATGCTGGGCAGAGCGGCATAAAGCGCACGTGAGCCATCGGCGCTCGCTCGTCACGCCGCATTGCCCGTGGTGAACACGCGTTCATGGCCGCACTGCGCAGTCAGACATGTGGCGAAGTTTTCACCATCCTGTCTGCGTGCATTGTGGCGCCTGGGTGGCAGCGACTTATCCACACGGTTGCCCCACGTTCGTCCACAGCGGTTGTGGATGACCGCCGCCATCGATCGCGTCGGCCGGAGACCGCTCGTCGGCACCGCCACGATGACCGTCCTGTCTCGCCAGCGAGGGCCTATAGTGCAGGCGAGCCCTCGCCACTGCAGGGCACCGCGAGGTGCGTCATGTTCGCCTGGACCGCGTTCGCCCTGCTCGCCGCCGCCACGGCCGCCCCGTCGCCGCCCACACCGTCGCGACCTTCATCGCACACGGCAGCGGCCGTCCAGAGAGAGGCGACACCGCCGGTTCCGGCGATGACTACCGCGGCAACCGCCGTTCCGATCCCTGAGCAGATCATGCAACTTCCACCGGCGCTGCATGCGCTGCTGCAGCAGCGCATCGACCGCGGCGCCGATGCCGAACACCGTCTGCAGCAACTGGTGGCGCTGGCCTTCGATGCCAACGGCCTGGACCTGCAATACGACCCCAAGGCCACCCACAGCGTCGCCGAGAGCTACGCCACGCGCCACGTCAACTGCCTGTCCTTCACCCTGCTGTTCGTGGCGATGGCGCGCGACGTCGGGCTGCAGGCACAGGTCCAGGAGGTGCGTCGCGTGCTGAGCTGGTACGAGGACGGCAATGCGCTGTACAACGTCGGCCACGTCAACGCCGGCGTGCGCGTGGACAGCGGCCGCGGCAGCATCGACCTGGACCGCAGCGTGCTGATGGACCGGCGCGGGCCGCAGCCCATCTCCGACCGCCGCGCCCTCGCCCACTACTACAACAACCGCGGCGCCGAGCTGATGGTCGACGGCGATCTCGACGGCGCCCGCGCGCATCTGGCGATGGCCCTGCAGATGGACCCACGCTTCGCCGGGGCCTGGAACAACCAGGGCGTGCTGGCGATGCGCGATGGCGACAGCACCGCCGCCGCACGCGACTACGCCAAGGCGCTGGAGATCGATCCGGAACACCTGCCGGCGCTGTCCAATGCCGTGGGCCTCGCCCGACGCCTGGGCGACGGCACGCGGGAGGCCGCCCTGCAGCGGCAGATGGAACAGGTGCGCCAACACGACCCATTCCAGCAATACCTGCTCGGCAACGAGGCGGAACGGCGCCAGGACTACGCCGCGGCCATTACCTATTACCGTCACGCGCTGCACCTGTACGACGGCGCCCACCTGCTGTACTTCGCCCTGGCCCGCGCCTACCTGCACAGCGGCGACACCCGCCGCGCCACCGCAGCGCTGCGCGAGGCCATGGCCCACGCCGATCCGGCCACGCAACCGCGCTACCAAGGCAAGCTGGACGCGCTGCGGCGGCTGTCTTCCACCGCGCGGCCGCTGCGCTAGCGCACCCTAGCCGGCCGCGTGCGCGCAGGCGCCACGCCGTGCCGCCTGGCGCGCCCATAGGTAGATCAGCAAGCCGCCCACGGCCATCGCCGCGCCGACATAGCCGGTGGAGGTCCAGCCCAGGCCGGCGCCGATCGCGATGCCGCCCAGCCACGGCCCCAGCGCGTTGGCCAGGTTGAACGCGGCATGGTTGGAGGCCGCGGCCAGGGTCTGCGCGTCGCTGGCCACGTCCATCAGGCGGGTCTGCAGCACCGGCGCCAAAGCGCCCATGCTGCCGACCGCGACCACCGCCGGCAGCACCGCCCACGGCGAAGTGGCCGCCAGCGGGAACACCAGCAACACCGCCAGCGACCACAGCAGCACCAGCGGCACCGCGCGGAACTGCATCCGGTCGAACAGCCAGCCGCCGGCCAGGTTGCCGAGCAGGCCGCCCAGCCCGAATGCGCCCATCGCCACCGGGATCCAGTGTTCGGACACGCCGGTGACCTCCATCAGGGTCGGTGCCAGATAGCTGAAGACGCAGAACATGCCGGCGAAGCCGATCGCGCCAATGCCCAGCGCCAGCCACACCTGCGTGCGATTGAAGGCGCGCAGTTCGCGCAACGGCGAGGGCCGCGCCTCCTGCGGATCGGCCGGCAGCAGTCGCCACACCAGCACCACCGTCAGCACCGCGATCGCCGCGACCAGGGCGTAGGCGTAGCGCCATTCCGCCACCTGGCCGAGCCAGGTCGCCAGCGGGTTGCCGACCAGCACCGCCAGGTTGAGGCCGAGCAGCACCCGGCTGACCGCCGCGCCACGCTGGTCGGGCGGACCGATCGACGCGGCCACCAGGGTCGCCACACCGAAATAGGCGCCATGCGGCAGGCCGGCGACGAAGCGCGCCAGCAGCATGCTGTGATAGTCCGGCGCCACCGCGCTGGCCAGATTGCCGAACGCATAGAAACCCATCAGCGCCAGCAGCAGATCGCGGCGCGACCAGCGCGCGCCGAGGATCGCCAGCAGCGGCGCACCGACCACCACGCCCAGCGCATAGGCACTGATCAGATGCCCGACCTGCGGCGCATCGATGACCAGACCACGGCCGATGTACGGCATCAGCCCCATGGTGGAGAACTCGCTGGTGCCGATCGCGAAACCGCCCATCGCCAGCGCGAACAGGATCAGCACGTAGCCGCGCTGCGACAGCGGCACCGTGGCGGATGAGGTCATGCGCACGTCCCGAAGGAAAGGGCCGCCCATTATTGTGCATTGCAGCAAGTCCTGCAGCCCCGCCTGCGCAACGCCGCGTTGCGCGGTGCCGCTGGTGGCGCCCGGGGTGGCGATGCCCTCGCGAAGGTGCCGCCGCAGCAACGCACTGTCCCACCGCACCGCCGGGAAACCGCCGCGCGCGTCCCCATGTCCTGCACGCACGCCGCCTTGCAGCGCCCCGCTGTAGGGTCGGCCGCCCCACCCCACCACCAAGAGACCCCCCGATGACCGACACCGCTTCCCCGCTGTTCACGCCGCTGCGCTTGGGCGCGATCGCACTGGCCAACCGCATCGTGATGGCGCCCCTGACCCGCAACCGTGCCGAAGGCGAAGGCCGCATCCCCTCGCCGCTGGCCGCCGAGTACTACGGCCAGCGCGCCAGCGCCGGCCTGCTCATCGCCGAGGCGACCCAGATCAGCCCGATGGGCCAGGGCTACAAGGACACCCCGGGGATCTACAGCGACGCGCAGGTCGCGGCCTGGAAGAAAGTCACCGACGAGGTGCATCGCCGTGGCGGCAAGATCGTGCTGCAGCTGTGGCACGTCGGCCGCATCTCGCACGTCAGCCTGCTGCCGGGCGGCGCCGCGCCGGTGGCACCCAGCGCGCTGCGCGCCGATGCCAAGACCTTCACCGCCGAGGGCTTCACCGACGTCTCCGCCCCGCGCGCACTGCGCGTGGACGAAATCCCCGCGCTGATCGAGGACTTCCGCCGCGCCGCCCGCAACGCCATCGCCGCCGGCTTCGACGGCGTGGAAGTGCATGCCGCCAACGGCTACCTGATCGACCAGTTCCTGCGCGACGGCAGCAACCACCGCGACGACGCCTACGGCGGCAGCATCGAGAACCGCACCCGCCTGCTGTTCGAAGTGGTGGAGGCGGTGGCGCAGGAGATCGGCGCCGACCGTACCGGCGTGCGCCTGTCGCCGGTGACCCCGGCCAACGATGCGCGCGACAGCGACCCGCAGCCGCTGTTCGAGCGCGCGGTGGAACGCCTGGATCCGCTGGGCCTGGCCTTCGTGCACGTGATCGAAGGTGCCACCGGCGGCCCGCGCGACAACATCGCCTTCGACTACGCCGCGCTGCGCGCCAAGTTCCACGGTCCGTGGCTGGTCAACAACGGCTACGACAAGGCACTGGCCGAAGAAGCCGTGGCCTCCGGCCGCGCCGATGCGGTGGCGTTCGGCCGCCCGTTCATCGCCAACCCGGACCTGGTGGAACGGCTGCGCCGCGACGCGCCCTTGAACCAGGTGGACGCCGACACGCTGTACGGCGGCGGTGCCAAGGGCTACACCGACTACCCGACGCTGGTTTGATCGCGTCCTGCGGCGGCACCGCATCGGTGCCGCCGCAGCGGGCGATGCAGTGGGGCTCGCCCGCTCACGCCTTGCGCAGGAAGCAGGTCTTCAGCACCAGGCCCTTGATCTTGTCCGAGTTGCCTTCGATGTGTTCGGCATCGTCTTCGACCAGGCGGATGCCGCGGATCACCGTGCCCTGCTTCAGCGGGATCGACGAGCCCTTGACCTTCAGGTCCTTGATCACCACCACCGTGTCGCCGGCCTGCAGCACGTTGCCGTTGCTGTCGCGTACCACCGTCGCCGCGTCGTTGGCGGCGTCGGCCGCGACCGGCCACTCGTGGCCGCAGTCCGCGCACACCCAGTTGGCGCCGTCGACATAGGTGTTTTCCAGGGTGCATTGCGGACAGGCGGGTGCGGCGGGCATGGGAATCCTTGATACGGCGACGACGGCGAGCCGCCTATTGTAGCCGCCCGCCCCGTGCCGCCGTGCGGCCGCGCCAGCCGCAGGAATCTCATGCCCGCTTCGTCCGGGTCCCGCCTCGCGATCTACGCCGCGCTCGCCGGCAATCTGGCCATCGCCATCGCCAAGTTCGTCGCCGCCGGGCTCTCCGGCAGTTCGGCGATGCTCAGCGAAGGCGTGCATTCGCTGGTGGACACGGTCAACGAGCTGTTGCTGCTGTACGGCCTGCGCCGCGCCGCGCGCCCGGCCGATGCCACCCATCCGTTCGGCCACGGGCGCGAACTGTACTTCTGGAGCTTCATCGTCGCCCTGTTGGTGTTCGCGCTCGGCGCGGGGGTGTCGCTGTACGAGGGCATCGCCCATATCCGCGATCCGCAGCCGGCCAGCGACCACACCCTCAACTACATCGTGCTGGGGCTGTCGCTGGTGTTCGAGGGCGGCTCGTGGTGGGTCTCGCTGCGCGAGTTCCGCGCGCGCAAGGGCCGCCTGAGCTACGTACAGGCGTTCCGCGAGAGCAAGGACCCGAGCCTGTTCACCGTGCTGGTGGAAGACAGCGCAGCGTTGATCGGCCTGTTGATCGCGCTGGCCGGGCTGTTCGCCGCGCAATGGCTGGACATGCCGGAACTGGACGGCGTCGCCTCCGTCGGCATCGCCGCGGTGCTGGCCTGCTCGGCGTTCGTGCTGGCGCGCGAGACCAAGGGCCTGCTGATCGGCGAGCCGGCGGCGCGCCCGCTCGGCGACGCGCTGCGGCGCATCGCCGCGGCCGATCCGGACGTGCGCGCGGTCAACGGCGTACTCAGCGTGCAGATGGGGCCGGACCAGGTGGTGGCCGCGCTCAGCGCCGAGTTCGAGGACCAGCGCAGCACCGCGCAGATCGAAGCGTGCATCGAGCGCATCGAGGCCGCCGCGCGCGCCGAGCATCCGGAACTGCAGGCGCTGTTCGTCAAGCCGCAGACCCCGGAGACCTGGCTGGCCCGGCGCACCGCGCTGCGCCGGCCGCCGCCGGCCTGAATGGCGGCGCCCCGACGCGACTTGCGGCCCTGCGCCGCTTTTCGTTAGGGTAGCCGGGTAGCACCCCTCTCATCGCGCTGTGACTGTGCCGGCGTATCCCCCTTACTCACTGAACGAGGTTTCCCATGGAGATCGCCAACGGGCTTGTCGCCACCATCCACTACACCCTCACCGACGACGCCGGTGAAGTGATCGACCAGTCCTCGCCGGACAATCCGCTGAGCTACCTGCACGGCGCCGGCAACATCGTGCCGGGCCTGGAAAAGGCGCTGACCGGCAAGCGCACCGGCGAGTCGGTCACCGCCGACGTGATCCCGGCCGAGGGCTACGGCCCGCGCCACGAGCAACTGGTGCAGCAGGTGCCGCGCGGTTCGTTCCCGGATGCCGGGTCGCTGGCGCCGGGCATGCAGTTCCAGGCGCAGACCGACCAGGGCCCGCTGCTGGTCACGGTCACCGAGGTCGGCGAAGAACTGGTGACCATCGACGGCAACCACCCGCTGGCCGGGCAGGTGCTGCACTTCGCCGTGGAAGTGGCCGGCGTGCGCGAGGCCACCGAGCAGGAAAAGAACCAGGGCCACGCCGGCGCCGCGCTGTAAGCGACCCGGTTTCGCGTCCCCGACGAGGCCCGCCGATGCGGGCCTCGTGCGTTTGCGACCGCGCTTGCGTCGCGCGGCGGCTTGCCCCACAGTGCGCGGCCCCTCCCGCCCCCGGCACCGTCATGCGCCTCGGTATCGACTTCGGCACCAGCAATTCCGCCGCCGCCGCGGTGATCGACGGCCGCGTGGTGCCGATCGAGTTCGGCGCGCAGCAGCAGTTCCGCACCACGGTGTACTTCCCCGAGGTGATGCGCGACCCGGCCGAGTTCGACCTGACCCCGGCGCTGGAACGGCAGGTGGACGAGCTGATCGAATCCGGCCGCCGCGACGCGCTCGCCGCCGGCCGCGAACGCAGCCCCGACGCGTTGCGCCGCGACGCGATCCGGGTGGTGCGCCGGCAGTGGATGGAAACGCAGATGCGCGAGCCGCGCAGTTCCGCGGCGCTGCTGCAGAACGCGGTGTACGGCGATGATGCACTGGACGCGTATTTCGTCGAAGGCGAAGGCAACCTGGTGCAGAGCCCCAAGTCGATGCTGGGCTACAACCTGCATCCGCGCGCGCGCCAGACCATCACCGGCATCGCCGCGCACATTCTCGAACACATCCGCCTGACCGCCTCGCAGCAACTGGGCGTGCAGGTGCGCCGCGCCCTGCTCGGGCGCCCGGTGCAGTTCCGCAGTTCGATCGGCGAGGCCGGCAACGCGCAGGCGCTGGAGATCCTGCACAGCGCCGCGATCACCGCCGGCTTCGACGACGTCGCCTTCCTGGAGGAACCGGCCGCCGCGGCGATGCATTACCACGCGGTCAGCCGCGAGCGCCACGCCGCAGTGGTGGTGGACATCGGCGGCGGCACCACCGACATCGCCCACGCCAGCGTCGGCGGCGACGCCGCGCCGCAGGTGCACCGCGCCTGGGGCATCCCGCGCGGCGGCACCGACATCGACCTGGCGCTGAGCCTGGCCGGGTTCATGCCGCAGTTCGGCCGCGGCCTCACCCGCGTGCCCTCGCACCACTACGTCGAGGCGGCGATGGTGCAGGACACCACCCGCCAGCGCGATTTCCGCCAGCATCGCTACGACGGCGTGCCTGCCCCCTACGACACGCGCCTGCAGGCGCTGCAGGAACCGGGCAACACCGCGCGCCTGTACCGTGCGGTGGAGCGCAGCAAGATCCGCCTCAGCGACGCCGAGCACCATGCCGAGACCCTGGACTACATCGAAGCCGGCTTGCAGGTGCAGGTGCAGGCCGAGGAACTGGTGCAGGCCGCACGCAGCTATCTGGAGGCCCTGCAGGAGTTGCTGGCGCAGGTGCGCCAGGACATCGGCGGCGACCCGGCCGCGGTGTTCCTGACCGGCGGCATGTCGCGCGCCGGCTACCTGCAGCGCCTGGTCGCTGCCGCGTTCCCGCAAGCGCGCCTGGTCCACGGCGACCCCTCGTTCGGCGTGGTACAGGGCCTGGCGCTGGCCGCCGCGCAGGACTGACGCAGCACAGGCGTCGGCGGCCCCTCCCCGACCGGCCGCTCGCGGCCGGCGCGCCGCCTGCGGCCCGCATTGTTCATGCAGCGGGCGCACGACTGGCGTAGCATGGCGGCACGCTTCAGCGTCACGTCGCTACGCGCGTCTCGTCCGGCCGTTCCTGTCGCCCGACTCGCTTCCTTCTCGCGCCAACCTCCGTCCTTTGCCGGCCGGATCCTTCGGAGCGCCATGTCCCCCGCCCTTGCCACGCTCCAGATCGAGCGCCTGGCGTCGCCGCTTCAGCCACCTGCCCGACCGACAGGTCCGGATCGGGGCGGCGACGCATGAGCGAGAGCGCGCGGGACGCGACCGACGCTGACATCGCCTGCGACCGCTGCGACGCGATCTGCTGCCGCCTGACCGTCCTGGTGATGCCGGACGACCACGTCCCCGAGCATCTCACCGAGTACACCCGCGAGGGTCTGCACGTGATGGCGCGCGACGAGGACGGCTGGTGCGTGGCGGTGGACGGCGCGCGCATGTGTTGCTCGATCTACGCGCAGCGCCCGGCGGTCTGCCGCAAGTTCGCGATGGCCGGCCCGTACTGCCGCGAGATCCGCCGTACCCACCACGAGCAACTGACCCGTGGCATTCCCCTGACGATGTACTGACTGCAGGAGTTCCAGCATGGCACGACCGACCAGCACCACCGCTTCGCCCAGCGCCAGGAACACACGCGGCGCCAGCGCCGCGGACAAGGCGCAAAAGGGCCTCAGCCGCGAGCGCATCGAGGCCGACTTGGCAGCGTTTCACCAGGCCGGCGGCCGCGTCGAGGTGCTCGGCACCACCCGCGTGCTGAAGAAGGTCGACGTCGCCGACGCGGGCTAGCGCCCGCGCATCCCCCGCCATCGCGCGTACCTGCGGCGGGAAACGGCCGGACATGGACGCCGGTCCACGCCGCGCGAGGACGCGGCGCCTGGGACGCGACGACGGCGCCTCCGGTTGGCGCCGACGACCACACGGCCAGGCCAACACGGCGCCCTCGGAGTGCCGGCGCCGGTGCGCAAGCACGGCACCGTCTTCACACCAGAAGCGCATACTGCGATCTCTTCCACGGTCTCGTTTCGGCATGCTCCTGCGCTCCCTGTCCGCCGAACTCGGCCAGCCCGCCTGCGGCAACTGTCGCGATGGCGAGCCGCTGGATTTCGCCGTGCGCATGGCGTTCCAGCCGATCGTCGATGCCGCCACCCGCTCCATCTACGCCTACGAGGCGCTGGTGCGCGGCGAGGACGGCAGCGGCGCGGCGGCGGTGCTGGCGCGGGTGCGCCCGCAGCAGATGTACCGCTTCGACCAGACCTGCCGGGTGCAGGCGATCGCCACCGCCGCGCAGCTGGGCCTGCGCACGCGCCTGTCGATCAACTTCATTCCCAATGCGGTGTACGAGCCGGCGACCTGCATCCGCCTGACCCTGAGGGCGGCCGAGCACTTCGGCGTGCCCACCGGCGACCTGATCTTCGAGTTGAGCGAGTCCGAACGCATCGCCGACCTGCCCAAGGTCGTGCGCATCCTGCGCGACTACGCGCAGCGCGGCTTCCTGACCGCGATCGACGACTTCGGCGCCGGCCACTCCGGCCTCAACCTGCTCGCCGATTTCCAGCCGCACCTGATCAAGCTGGACATGGCGCTGATCCGCGGCATCGACGGCAGCGCCGCGCGCCGCCACATCGTCGGCGGCATCGTCGCGATGGCCGCGCCGCTGGGCTGCCGCATCCTCGCCGAGGGCGTGGAGACGCCTGCCGAGTACCGCGCACTGCGTGCGCTGGGCATCGACCTCTACCAGGGCTATCTGTTCGCCAAGCCGGCGCTGGAAGCCTTGCCGGACGTCACCGAGGCGCAGTGGGAGGCGCTGGAACGCGCCGGCTGAACCGCCCACCGCCGCAGCGCACGCCAGCACGACTTGCCCGCGGCGGCGACGCTTGCGACCATCGCGCCTCCCCTGCGTGTTCCGAAGTGCAATGCCCTCGCTCCATACCCTGCTGCCGCCGTGGACGCACCGCTGGCTCGACGTGATCGTGCCCGGCGCGCAGATCGTGCTGATCGTGCTCGGCGCCTGGTTGCTGCGGACCTTGCTGCGACGGTTGATCCGGCGCCTGGGCGAGCACTACGCACTGCCGCCGGAACTGGTGATGATGGCGCGCCGCGGCAGCGGCTTCGTGATCTACGCGGCGGCGCTGCTGCTGATCCTGGACCGCTTCGGCGTCTCCGGCACCGTGCTGTGGACCGCCTTCACCGGCTTCGCCGCGGTCGCGGCGGTGGCGTTCTTCGCCGCCTGGAGCGTGCTGTCCAACATCTTCTGCACGCTGTTGATCTTCACCACGCGCCCGTTCCGCCTGCACGACCACATCGAATTGCTGGAGAACGGCGAAAAGCCGGGACTGAAGGGCCAGGTGATCGACATCAACCTGATCTACACCACGCTACGCGAGGAACGCGACGGCGACGGCGAGAGCGTGCTGCAGATCCCCAACAGCCTGTTCTTCCAGCGCAGCACGCGCCGCTGGCGCGGCCATCCGGTTCCATCCGGGCTGGGCTGAGCGCCGCACGCCACCGACGCCGACGCTGACGCCACGCACATGACGCAGCCGCTATGGTCGATGCCAGCCGCCTAGCGCGGCGATCTCCCCTTTCCCGACCAGGTACTGCATGGAACCCGTCATTCATCCGTTCGCCGACCTCTTCGCCCAACTTGGCCTGCCCAACAGCGAAGGCGAGATTCGCCAGTTCATCGCCCAGCATGCGCCGCTGCCCGATGACATGCGCCTGGAAGAAGCCCCGTTCTGGACACCCGCGCAGGCGCAACTGCTGCGCGAGGAGCGCCTGGAAGACGCCGACTGGGCGATCGTGGTCGATCAGCTCAACATCGCGCTGCACGCGCAGCCCAAGCCTTGACCCGACCGCGCCGGCTGAGCATCAACGCAGCTGGCTATCCTTGCTGCCGCGGCGGTTGTAGCCGCTGTGCTCGTGCTGCGCGCGGTCCTGCGCGTCCTGGCAGGCCACGCACAGGCGCACACCCGGCACGGCCTTGCGCCGCGCCTCCGGAATCGGCGCGTCGCAGTCCTCGCAGTGGCTCAGCCCCGGCCCCTGCGGAAGTTGGCTGCGCGCCCGCTTGATCGCATCCTCGACGGTCGCATCGATCTGGTCCTGCACCGCGCCGTCGCCTGCCCACCCAGTGGCCATGGTCGTCTCCGCACTGTTGCCTTGCCTGGATGATGCGGCCGGCACCGGCGAATGCAATGCACGCCGGCTTCACCTCGCCGAGACGTTCATGCAGCGCCGCCCGGCGTCCCGCCTCACCAGATCAGATCGTCCGGCACCTTGAACTGGCTGTAGTACGGATCGTCCTCGCCGCTGGCCGGCGTTGCCGCCAGCGCATCGAACACGATGGTCGCCGGATCGCGCGCGACGATCTTCTCCACGACGGCGCGCGGCACCGGCACATAGCCGGCATCCAGCCGCGCGATCGCCACGCTGCCGGCGATCAGCTGCGCGCGCAAGGCCGCATCCACCCGCAGCCGCTGGATCTTGCCGGCATCGGTGAAGTGGTAGTCGATCTCGCCGTCGGCCTTGAACTTATGGGTCTCGACCAGTTGCCGCGCCTGCGCGCGCTGCTCCTGCGCACGCGCCTGCGCATTGCGCTCGGCGGACAGCGCACGATCGCGCTCCACCCGCTCCTGCCGCAACCGCTCGCTCTCCAGCTGCTCGGCACTGGGCGGCGGCGGGGTCTTGCCCTGGCGCGCCTTGGCCTGCTCGCGCGCGACCTGCGCCACCTGGCTCTTCTTCACCAGGCCGGCCTTGAGCAGTTGCTCCTGCAGGGGATTGCGCATCGGAAGCGTCCACGGACTCGGATTCGGGAGGCGCATGATACCCGCAGCGCCGGTGCCCGCCCGCGAAGGCCGCACACGGCGGATGCCCCGCCGCGCGCGGCAGGCTAAGGTGGCGGGATGGACACCCTGCGCTACCTCGTCGGCTACCCACCCCAGGTCCTGGACCAGGTGCGCGAACTGATCGCGCGCCAGCGCCTGGGCGACTGGCTGCGCCGCCGCTACCCCGAGGCCAACGCGGTGCGCACCGATCGCCAGTTGTACGACTACACGCAGGCGCTGAAGGACCGTTGCATGCGCAGCGCCGAGCCGCTGCACAAGGTGATCTACGACAACCGCCTGCAGGCGGTGAAGCATGCGCTGGGCACCCACACCACGGTGTCGCGGGTGCAGGGCGGCAAGCTCAAGGCCAGCCGCGAGATCCGCATCGCTGGCGTGTTCCGCGACGCGCCGGCGGCGTTCCTGCCGATGATCGTGGCCCACGAACTGGCGCACCTGAAGGAAAGCGCGCACAACAAGGCCTTCTACCAGCTGTGCGCACACATGACGCCGGACTACCATCAGTTGGAGTTCGACCTGCGTCTGTACCTGACCCAGTTGGAACTGGGCGAGCACTGAGGCGCAGCTGCGTGGCAGCGTCCCCGCGACGCCCGTACACTGCGCCCCCGACCGATCGCGTACTGCCGATGCCCAGCCCCGTCCGTCTCGACAAGCATCTCGCCGCCCTGCTGCCGTGTTCGCGCGGCGAGGCGCAGCAGTACATCGAGGGCGGCTGGGTCAGCGTGGACGGGGTGGTGGTCGAGGAACCGCAGACGCCGATCACCACCCAGCAGGTGACGCTGGCGCCCGACGCGCAACTCGGCCCGGCGCAGGCGGTCACGCTGCTGCTGCACAAACCGGCCGGGATGCGCGCCGAGGATGCGATGGCATTGGCGACGCCCGGCAACCGCAGCGCGCTGGATGCCAGCGACATGCGTGTGCTCAAGCGCCATTTCCTGCGCCTGAGTCTGCCGCTGCCATTGGAGACCGAGGCCAGCGGATTGCTGGTGCTGAGCCAGGACCGCCGCGTACTGCGGCGGCTGAGCGAGGACGCGGCCACGCTGGAGCAGGAGTTCGTGGTGGAGGTGAGCGGCACGTTGCAGCCCTACGGCCTGCATCGGCTCGCGCACGGCCTGCGCCATGGCCAGCGCACGCTGCCGCCGTGCAAGGTCAGCTGGCAGAGCGAACAGCGCCTGCGCTTCGCGATCAAGCACGTGCAGCCGGGCCAGTTGCACGACATGTGCGCGCAGGTCGGGCTGGAAGTGACCGGCCTGCGCCGCCTGCGCATCGGCCGCATTCCGCTGGGCAAGCTGGCGCCGGGCGAGTGGCGCTATCTGCCGGAGGGTGAGCGGTTCTGAGGGGCGGTGGGCGCTGTGGCGATGATCATTGTTTCCGGCGGTCGTACCCTCACCCCAACCCCTCTCCCGGGGGGAGAGGGGCTAGGAGCGCGCGTGGCTCAGGGCTTTGCCAGCGCGCGCTGGATGGCCCGCTCGGCCAGCGGCGCCATCACCGCATAGCCGGCGTTGTTGGGGTGCACGCCGTCGATGGCCACGGTCTTGTCCATGCCGCCGTCGCGGTTGCTCAGCTTACTGTAGTAGTCCAGATACACCGCGTCGTGCTGCTGCGCGTACTGCTGCATCCAGGCATTGAGCGCACGCACCTTCTGCGCCGGCTGCAGGCCCGGGCGCCACGGATAGTCGGTCACCGGCAGCACCGAGGCCAGCACCACCTTGATGTGGTGGGCCTGCGCCAGTTCGGTCATCGAGCGCAAGTTGTCCTCGATCATCTCCAGGGTGGACAGGCCGGTGTTGCCGGCCAGGTCATTGGTGCCGGCCAGGATCACCACCACCGCCGGCTTCAGGTCGATCACGTCCTGGCGGAAGCGCACCAGCATCTGCGCGGTGGTCTGCCCGGAAATGCCGCGATTGACGTAGGCGGACTTGCCGGGGAAGAACGTGGTGCCTTCGCGACGGCCCCAGGCGTCGGTGATGGAGTCGCCGTAGAACACCACGCGCGGCGCGTCCGCGGCCGGCGCCGGCAGCGCGGCATTGTCGGCGCGATAGCGCTGCAGTTGCGCCCAATCGAGCAGGCGCTGCTGCATCGCCTTCACTTCGTCGGGCTTGAGCGTGTCCGGCGCCCGCGTGTACAGCGCATCGACCTTGCCCTCCAGCGCCGCGGTGGACACGGGCGTTGCCGCCTGCACGGCGCCTGCGGCCGTGGCGCACAGCGCGATGGCGAGGGACAACAGCGAGGGGCATTTCATCGAGGCATTCCTTGTGCGGACAACGGTGATCGCACAGTGTAACCAACCGCTCGCACCGCCCATGCGGCGTCGCCGCAGCGCACTGCGGCACGTCCGACTGCACCGCAATTCAGCCCGCGCTCACGCGGCGAATCCGGCACACGGGATCGATGGCGCATATCGCCACGCGCCACGCGGACGCAATCTGCCGCGCCGTGTCGATGCGCGACAACACGCGGCCGCGACGGCCATCGCAGCCTGCGACGACATGCGTCACGCGCGTGCCGGCACGATGACAACGCGATGCCGCCACCATCGTTTTTCGCTATCGCAGCAACCTTTTGCAAAGGCCCTAACTTTTTCGTAAGTACATGACACGCAAGGATTTTCACTTCTAGGATGGCCGCGGACGTGACGGGGGGATCCTCACTCCCAAGCCCGAAGGACATCCATGAAAACGCGTGATGCACACCAGAACCACTCCCGCCTGCGGCTGGCGTTGATTCCCGGCTTGATGTTCAGCGCAATGGCGATGGCGCAGTCCGCAGGCACCGCAGCGGCGACGACCAACACCAGCGCCGCCAGCGCACAATGGCGCAGCACGTTCTCCGGCGGCACGCCGTTCGCCACGCACAGCCTCTGGGACAGCGCCGGCGGCGGCTTCCTCAACACCCGCTTCGCGCCCGGCGAATGGCAGATCACTCCGTTCAACGCCGCGCGCCTGAAGACCGCGTGGACCTTCACCACCCAGGGCGACGTCTCGGCCACGCCGACCGTGCAGGGCACGGCGCTGTACGTGCCGGACTGGGGCGGCCAGCTGTATCGCATCGACACCGACCTGGGCAAGGCGGTGTGGCAGGTGAAGCTGGCCGACTACACCGGCATCGCCGGTTCGCTGTCGCGCAACAGCCCGGCGATCGCGCGCGACAGCGTGCTGGTCGGCGACCAGGCCAGCGGCACGGTGCTGGCGATCGACAAGGCCACCGGCAAGCTGCTGTGGAAGACCCTGGTCGAATCCAACCCGCAGGCGCGCATCACCGCCTCGCCGGTGATCTACGGCGACCGCGTCTACGTCGGCGTGTCCTCCGGCGACTGGGGCGGCCTGAGCGCCGGCTACAAGTATTCCTTCCGCGGCAGCGTCGCCGCGCTGGACCTGAAGACCGGCAAGTTGCTGTGGAGCTTCCGCACCACGCCGGAGGGCTACACCGGTGCCTCGGTGTGGGGCACGCTGGCGATCGATCCGCTGCGCCAGCGCGTCTACGCCACCACCGGCAACAACTACTCGGTGCCGACCGAGGTGGCCAGCTGCGTCAAGAACGCCAACGGCGACAAGACCGCGCAACTGGCGTGCATGGCGCCGGACAACTACGTCGACTCGGTGCTGGCGCTGGACATGCGCAGCGGCAAGCCGGTGTGGACGCGCCGCCTGCAGGGTGCCGACGCCTGGTCGCTGTCGTGCCTGGTCGCGCCGACCAATGGCCTGTGCCAGGACCCGCAGGGACCGGACTACGATTTCAGCGGCGGCGGCGCCAACCTGTTCACGGCGATCCGCAACGGCAAGCCGCAGGCGCTGGTCGGTGCCGGCCAGAAGAGCGGCGTGTACTGGGCCTTCGACGCCGACACCGGGCAGACCGTGTGGTCGACCCAGGTCGGCCCGGGCGGCACCGCCGGCGGCATCGAGTGGGGCTCGTCGGTGGATCCGTTCTCCGGTCGCGTGTACGTGGCCATCAACAACAACGAGCACACGCCGTACACGCTGGCGCCTGGCAACACCGAGACCTGGAACGCCGGCTCGTGGGCCGCGCTGGATGCGGCCAGCGGCAAGATCCTCTGGCAGGTCAAGGTGCCGGGTACCGATCCGGTGCAGACCGCGTTCGGCGCCGGCGGCCGCGGCCCGCTGGCGTCGTCGCCGGGCCTGGTCTACGCGGGCTCGATGTCCGGCGCGATGACCGTGCTCGATGCCAAGACCGGCGCCACGCTGTGGAGCTTCGATGCCGGCGGCTCGGTGTCCAGCGCACCGGCGATCGTCGATGGTGCGGTGTACTGGGGTGCGGGCTACAGCCGCTTCAACTTCGGCACCGGCGTCAACAAGCTGTACAAGTTCGTGCCGTCGAACCGGCGCCGCTGAGCGCAGCTCAGGACCGCCTCTTCGGTTGTAATGCCTCTCCTGCGAATGCCTCTCCTGCGCAAGCGGGAGAGGCTGTTGCACGACGATCGAGCGCATCGCATCGCGAAGCGCAAGGCGCCAGGTGAGATCACGTGGCGCACGTACGCTTGGACAGCGCGCGCTGCGACGAGAGCTGACACGAGGCAACGCCAGGCCCATGAAGATCCGGGGGCTCCGCTTCCCGCGAAGCCCGCCGACGATCAGCTGCCCGCTCAGTTGAACGTGTAGTCCAGGGTCAGGAACATTTCCCGGCCGTTGTACTCGCTCGCGGTCTGCCCGGTGGTGACGAACTCGAAGCCGCCGGCGTAATACGGAATCGCACCGACTTTGTCGAAGATGTTCGACACGGTGAGCTTCGCATGCAGGTCCGGCGTGACCTGCAGGCCGACCGAGCCGTTCCAGGTGATCCAGGCCGGCGCGTGGCCCCGGTAGGTCGTATCCGGCACGGCGACCTGGTTGCCGTCCTGGGTGACCTGGCAGACGCCGGTGGAGATCGTGTTGCCGCCATTGGACACCGTGACCATGCCGGGCTGGATGCCGTTGGGCAGCACGTCGCAGCCGGCGTAGTTGGGGGCGCGCATGCGGCCGTTGCGCACGCCGGAGATCGACACGTTCCAGCGGCCCTTGGTCCAGTCGGCGATCCAGGTCATGCGGCTGGCCACGTTCTGATAGCGGGTGTTCTGCAACGGATCCGACGCCAGCACGCGCTGCTTGTACGACAGGTTGTTGGTGTAGTTGATGCCGGCGCGGAAGTCGCCGTAGCCGTCGGTGTGGAACTTGTAGTCCAGCGTCGCATCGACGCCGGCCACGTACAGCGAGGCTTCGTTGATCGGGCCCGATTGCACCGAGACGATCTGGCCGTTGGCGTCGCGCTTCACCATCTGGGTGACCATCTGGCAATACTCCGATCCGGCCACGTGCGCCGTGTACGGCGACAGGCCCGACGTCCCGTTCGGCTTCAGCCCGGTCAGGCAGCCGGCTTCGTCGGCCAGCACGGTGTCCTGGCCGAGGTACTGGATGGCGTTGTCCACGCCCATGTTCCAGTAGTCCGCCGACACCGACAGCCCCTGCACGCCCGGCACCTGCCAGACGAAGCCGTAGGTCCAAGAGTGGCCGGTCTGCGGCAGCAGCAGGCGGCTGCCGTTGGTGTAGAGCGTGTAGTACTGCGACCCGGGACGCTGCACGCTGTTGCACCAGGTGTTGTTGTTCTGCCCGGCCTTGATCGCGTTCACGCACTGCAGCGGGTCGGCGTAGAAGCCCACTGGCGAGGTCGAACCGGTCAGGTAGATGGCCTGCATGTCCGGCGCCTTGAAGTTGGTGCCGTAGCTGCCGCGCAGCAGCAGACCGTCGTACGGGCGCCATTCCAGGCCCGAGCCCCAGGTACGAGCGATGTCGGCACGGCTGGCGTCGTTGTACTTGTCCAGGCGGCCGGACAGCGTCCAGGTCACCGACTCCAGCACCGGCACGCGGAACTCCGTGCCCAGCGAGAAACGCTGCCGGGTACCGGCACCGGTGAGGTAGGCGCCGAACGGGTTCTGGAACGTGGACGGATCGGCCGCACGCGGGTCGGGCGACAGCTTGAAGCCGTTGTGTGCGGCTTCGAGCACCGCGGCCCAGCCCACCGACCGGTCGGCCCAGGGCAGCTTGAACAGGTCGCCGTTGACGCGCAGTTGCGCCTGGTCGAGCCAGGACGACGCGGTGTTCACGCCGGTCACCGCGAACTGGTCGTACTGCTGCGGGGTGATCGGGTTCCAGAACTGCTGCCAGTTGAAGGCGTAGATCGGCAGGCCGTCGGCGGTGGTGCCCTGCTGCTGGCCGAGGAAGAAGTTGTTGGTGGCCTGCGCGTTGTAGCCGGTGAACTCCTCGCGGACGATGTACTTCTGCGTGTTGAGGTTGAGGTCCCAGTTGAAACGGCCGTCGAACACGGTGCCGCGCAGGCCGGCCTGCAGGTTCCAGTTGCGCTCGCGATCGTAGGTGTTGGCGCTGACGCCGATCTCTTTCTGAGTCAGCTGGCGGATCACCTGGTTGACCGTCTGCCCGGTGGTCTGGTCGTAGAACGGGCCGGCGCTGAACACGTTGAGCTGCGTGTTGGAGATGCCCACGGTCTGGTACAGCGCGGCCGAGCCGTAGAACTGCAGACCGTTCTGGAAGTCGTACTCGCCCGCCAGATAGCCGCTGTTGCTGATGCTGCCCGGGGTCAGCACCCAGTTCTGGAACAGCGCCGGCTGCGCGCAGTAGAAGCCGTTGTCGGTGACGCCGGTGACCTGGGTGCCGTTGGTGGTCACCGAGTGCGACTGGGTCAGGCGCGAGTTGGTGAACTTGTCGCAGGTGCCGGCGGGCGGCGTGATGTAGCGGCCGTTGGCGTCGGTGGCCGACAGCGCGATCGCGCCGGCGGCATCGTACTGGTAGCCGAACATGCGCGAGGCCGGACCCCAGGCGCCGTAGCCCGCGTCGGCCACGGAATCCTGGTAGGACCTGTCCATGCCCCACAGCGCGCTGCGGTTGGAGTGCTCCAAATTGTAGGTCACGTGCCAGTTGTCGCCCGCGCGGCCACCGACGTAGTTGATGTCGCCGTATCGGCGGCCGCCACGCGTCGCGCCGCCCGCAGTGACCTGCAACTGGTTGCCCTGGTAGTTCTTCTTCAGGATCACGTTCACCACGCCGGCGACCGCGTCCGAGCCGTAGATCGACGACGCGCCGGAGGCCAGCACTTCGACGTGATCGATCATCCCGGTGGGGAGGTTGTTGAAGTTCTGGAAGTTGCTCTGCTTGTTGAGCGGCTGCGGGTAGTCGACCACGCGATGGCCGTCGATCATCAGCAGGCTGAACCCGGGGCCGAGCCCGCGCAGGTTCACCGAGCGCGCATTGACCGAACTGGAGCCCCAGGAGGCCGGGTCGGACACCTGCTGGCCCACCTGCGGCAGCGAGTCGAGGAATTCCCACAGCGTGGTGTAGCCCTGCTTCTTGATCTCTTCGCCGGTGATGGTGACCACCGGCGCAGGGCCTTCGACCTCCACGCGCGGGATCAGCGATCCGGTGACCGTCACCGCCTTGAGTTCGACCGGCTTGTCGGCCTTGCCGGCGCCATTGGGCGGGGCCGCGTCATCGGGCGCGGATTGCGCCATGACAGAGGGCGCCCACAGGGCGAGCGCAACGGAACTGGCGATGAGTCCACGCCGGAAAGCGGTTCTGTTCACTGGTCTCCCCCCACAGGAGCGATCGATGTTGGAGATGTGCCGAGCCCGCCCTAGCCCCCTGGCCTCGCGCGGGCCGTCCGCAAGGCGGTGCATACAAGAACGCAAAGTTCATATATGCGACGCCAGCGTTATAGGCCGAATTTGAATCGATGCAAGCTGCGTCGCAGCACGCCAGATGCCGATTCAAGTGATTGAATCTACTGAAATTTGTCGGAAAGATTGCAGAAAGGTGGCAACCGGTCAGGACCGTGCTCGGCGGGAGCGTCCGCGCCTTGCTTCATGCGGTTCGGCGGGGCGGCCTGAGCCGCTGGTGAGCGTGTGCGGGGGGACTGGCCGACGTCCGTGTCGACGTGTCGATCAGGCCGCTCCAGATAGCGCTACCCATCCTGCCCTTCCCAATCGACAGGCTCGTATCCGCATTGCAGCGCGCAGGCAACGGCACCGCTGCGGCATCGCAGCGCCGTGCGCTTCTTTCGCGCCATCACACGCAATGTGAGCAGCTGTCTACGAAACCGGCCCTCCGAGCGTGACGCCTGACACGCAACCGCCCTGGCGTCGTCCGTAGCCTCGGCAGGCACCTCGAACTCGGGTGCAATGGCATCCGGTCCCCTGCCGGATGGTCTCGTCCCTCTTCGCAGAAGGAAGATCGATGAATCGCAAGCATGCGTTGTACCTGGCGTTGCTCGCCGGCATTGCCGGCATGTCCCCCGCCGCCATGGCTGCCACTCCCCCAGCAGCCGAAATGGATTCCGCCCCGGTCGAAGCCCGCCCGGATGCAGCCGCGCTCGGTGGCGCGGAACTGCGCAGCCTTCCCCCGGGCAGCGCGCACGCCCCCCGCCTGATCGAACTGGCCGCGCCCGACAGCAGCAAGGCCGCGGCGATGAAGCAGGCACGCGGGCAACAGGTCAAGCACGGCCAGCCGCTGCAGATCGGCTTTTCCCGCGACGTCGCCAAGCCCGACATCAACCTGCGTCGCCTGCGCTGGCAGACGCTGCCCAACGGCGCCCAGGTCACCAGTTTCGAAATCGCCTCGACCAACGCGCAGGCGCTGCGCGCAGCGCTGCAGCTCAGCGGCAGCGGCGCCCAGCCCGGCGATCCGCGCAAGGCGACGCTGCGCTTCGCCGGCGACGACGGCCGCGTGTTCCAGCAGAGCGGCGCCGAGTTCGCCGGCAGCCAGCCCGGCTGGTCGGCGGTGATCGCCGGCGCGCGCATGGTGGTGGAGATCGAACTGCCGGCCGGCCAGTACCCGCAAGGCTTCGCGCTGAAGATCCCGCAGCTCTCGCACCTGGACATCAGCCCGGTGGCCAGCGAGACGATGATGCGGCCGATGATCGGCGAGAGCGATTCGTGCGAGCGTGACATCGTCTGCCGCGCCAATCCGACCTCCGGCTTCACCTCGGCGGCCAAGTCGGTGGCGCGCATGACCTTCACCAGCGGCGGCAGCACCTACCTGTGCACCGGCACCCTGCTCAACAACAGCAATTCGCCGAAGAAAGCGATGTTCTGGAGCGCGGCGCACTGCATCAGCACCCAGACCGTGGCCAATACGTTGCAGACCTACTGGTTCTACGACGCCACCACCTGCGGCGGCTCCACGGTCAATTCCAACTACACCACCCTCGGCGGCGGCGCCTACCTGCGCTATACCAACACCACCCGCGACACCACGCTGCTCGAGCTCAAGAGCGCTCCGCCGAGCGGCGCGTTCTACGCGGGCTGGAGCAGTTCGGCGATCGGCTCGACCGGCACCGCGATCGAGGGCATCCACCACCCGGCCGGCGACGTCAAGAAGTACTCGCTGGGCAAGGTCACCGCGCTGTCCAGCTCCATCGACGGCAAGTCGCCGCTGTATCGCGTGCAGTGGAGCACCGGCGTCACCGAAGGCGGCTCGTCCGGCTCCGGCCTGTTCACCGTCAACAGCAGCGGCGCCTACCAATTGCGCGGCGGCCTGTATGGCGGCACCTCGTACTGCAGCGCACCGAGCGATCCCGACTACTACTCGCGCTTCGCCGACGTGTATTCGTCGATCCAGCAGTATCTGAGCCCGTAAGCCAAGGTCCGGGAGGGCCGTACTCCCGCACCTGCGCCTAGGACAGGCCGTCCCGATGACGGCCTGTCCGTTTCGCACGCCGAAGCCGCGCAGCGGCTACACTCAGGGCATTCCCCTGACGGCAGACATGCATTGGCCAAGCCCAACTACTCCTTCGAAAAGCGGCAGCGCGAGCTGGCCAAGAAGAAACAGCAGGAAGAAAAAGAAGCGCGCAAGCGCGAAGCGCGTGCCGCAGCGGCCAAGCCCGCCTCCGACGACGACGCTGCAACGCACGAAGCGGATACCGCCAGCGACGCCTAGGCCTTCAATGGCACGGCAGGCGCCTGCCGACCACCACAGGGCCTCGCTCTACGGACCTGTCGCGCCACGCACCTGCATCGACGCGACATGCCCGGCCTGGTGCCTAACTGACCTTCTTGGCCAGCATGGTGCCCAGCACGAACAGCACCAGGGCGATGGCGATGCCGGCCCAGAACAGGAACTTGGCGACGCCGATCGCCGCGCCCGCCACGCCGCTGAAGCCGAGCGCGCCGGCGATGAGTCCGATGATGGCGATGATGATGGCCCACTTGATCATGATGCGGTCTTCCCGAAAACGAGGACAGGCGCACGCCGTCATCGCGTGCGCTGGCGTCGGCAGATGGCCGACGCTGGTTCGGGAGACTAGACAGCGCGGCATGCGCATGCGGTGAAACGCAGATGCACGCGCCGTGCACGGCGCGGCGTCGCATCAGGCGGTGCCGGTCTGCGCAGGCGCCGACGCATCGGCCGGCAGGCTCGCCGGGAACCATTCCGCGCGGCGCAGCCAGCCGGCCAGGAACTCGGCATCGGCCGGACGCTCCGCCACCAGGCGCTGGTAGTAGACGATGCGCTGCTGCCGGTACTGCGCGTACACCTGTGCCGTGTCCGCACTGGCAAGCGCCGCCAGGGTCGCCGGCCCCATCTCGCCATCGACCGCCAAGCCGGTCGCGCCCAGTTGCTGCAGGACGCGCTGCAGCAGCGAGATCGCGACATCGCCGGCATTGACGTAGAAATCGAACACGAGCTCGGCCACCGTCTGCGAGGCGATCTGATCGGCGCCGATCCTGTCCCAGTAGTCGTGCTGGTAGATCGTCGCGGCCTGCTGCACAGTCAATGCGCGCAGGTTCTGCAGCGTCGGCGCTTGGCCCAGCAGCGCTTGCGCGCAGCGCTGGAAGGTGGCCAGGGTGATGCCGTGGTTGGTGGCGCCGCCCGGATCGTTCGGATCATCGACGAAGCCGCCCTCGAACCGCAGCAGCTGTGGGAGATACAGGTCGAACGATGCCATGGCGACGTCCTCGCGATCGATGGGCGGTCAGCGTGGCACCCGCGGCGGCACCATGCAGTGACCGCGGGCACAACGGGCGCGCCGCCAGGCCGCGCACTCATGGCGTGGCCGCCGCCGGCGACGCCACTGCCCCCTCCGGAAAGCCCAGCGCCTGCTCGGCCGCCCGCGCGGTCAGCGCCATGTCCGCCCAGGCCGGATGCGGCGTGGTGGGCGGGATCTGGCTGCGCATCAGCCGCTGCGGATCGGTCTGGTCGGCGAAGGTCCCGCTCCAGGCCTGCGGCGTCTGCCACAGGGCGTGCTGCAGCACGATCTGCATGTTGGCGATGGAGTGCCGCGCCAGCAGATGCGGAAACCAGGCGCCGTTGACGTCGTAAGCAGTGCGGAACGCCTGCCCCACCGACGCATAGCCGAACGTGGACGGCGGCAGCGACGGCGCGTAGTCCCAGTAGTTGTAGCAGCGCGTGCTGTCGGCCGCAGCGATATGCGCGGCATAGGCCTGTTCCCAGCTCGCGTCGCCGACCATCGGGCTGCAGAAGTTGATGTTGCGGCTGGGCAGCCCCGGCCGGCTCAGCGCCAGGTCCAGCGAGAACAACTGGCTCAGCGCGCCGCCCAGGCTGTGCCCGGTGACGTAGACCTGGGTCGGCGCGAAGTGCTCCAGCAGCGCGAACAACTGCGCGCGCATCGAGGCGCGCATGGCGCCGCCCCTGCCGTTGTAGATGCCGTAGAACCCGGCCGACACCTGCGGCACCGGCGTGACGGTATGGGCGCTGGGCACGAAGGCGGTGGTGGAGAAGTCCAGGTCCTCGTAGATGTCCAGGTCCGAATCGGTGCCGCGGAACGCGAACAGATAGGTCCCTGCGGTGGCGGTGGAACGGAACAGCAGACCGAACAGCTCCTCGCTGCCCCCCAGCGGGTCGCCATCCCAGCCGGACCAGCGGGCGACCAGACGGTAGTCGGACGGCGCCGAGACCGGCTTGCCTTCGTAGGCCGCGTAGGCGGCGATGCTGGCGGCGGCCATCGCCAGGGTCAGTTGCGGCGGCAACAGTGGTTGCGTCGCGGGAATCGCACTCATCGGCAAACGTCCTGTCGGAAAGCGGCGCGTGCCGCGGGCAATCGGCACACGCCTTCCCTGCGGAACCGTGGTCCGTCCGCCACGCTGCATGCGTGGCGTGGTCGCTTAGTAGCACCGGGGATCGGCGCGATGCTTCGATGCGCATCGCAGCGCGCTGCGCATCGCCGCACTTGTCTACAGGAGTCAGCGCGCACCGGCTCTGCACGTGGCCTGCACCCTCCCGTCACGGACTGCGCGCGCGCCTGCCGGCACAGTGCAGGCGGGCACTGTCGCCCGCTCGGAGATCCGCATGGCCAGCCCGCAGGAACTGGAAGAGAAATTCTGGAAGGCATTGAAGTCCGACCGCACCGTGATGCTGGGCCTGGACGGCGTCGAGGACGGCCACGCCCGGCCGATGACCGCGCAGTTCGAGGGCGATCGCGGCGGCCCGATCTGGTTCTTCACCTCCAAGGACAACGCGCTGGTGCAGAAGCTGACGCAGAGCCAGCGGGTGATCGCGGCGTTCAGCGCCAAGAACCACGACCTGTTCGCCAGCATCAGCGGCACGCTCAGCGTCGATAACGACCAGGCGGTGATCGAGCGCCTGTGGAACGGCTTCATCGACGCCTGGTACGAACAGGGCAAGGACGATCCGAAGCTGGCGCTGCTGCGCCTGGACCCGGATCACGCGCAGATCTGGCTCAACGGTTCCAGCCTGATGGCCGGCATCAAGGTGCTGTTCGGCATCGACCCCAAGCGCGACTACCAGGACAAGGTCGCCGACGTGCCGCTGCGCTGAGGTAGACGCGCTCGCCACGCCGCCGTAGCGCCGGCTGCATGCGTGCAGCCGGTGCATCCGCTCGGCCGGCCGCCTCCTGCCCGCCGGGCGCATCGCGTCTGCATGAGGTCGAGAAAACGCGCCGCGCTTCATGCAAGCGGCGCATGGCGTCGACCGCGCCGAAGCAACGGGTCATTCGGCCTTCAGCAGTCCACGAATCGCATCGCGCAGCACGGCTTCGGTGGCTCGCAGGGCACGATCGACCTGGTCTTCGGCCACCGCCTCCGCCAGCCGCAACCACGCCTGCGCCCCCGCCGGGTCGGCGTGCCACACGGCCATCAATGCCCGGCAGCGCGGGCGCAACGCAGGAGCGATCCAGTCCGCCTCCGCCGTCAGTCCCGCATCCAGCATCTCCATCTCGGCGCTTCCTGCCATTGCACGCGAAAATGCGAATTCGCACCGCAGCAGCATGACCAGCGTCTCCCATTGCGCGGCAGCGTGCCCCGCCTCGGCGAGGCGCTGTTCCATCTGCGGTTGCAGTTCCGCCGCTTGCCGCCACTGACCACGCTGTTGCGCCGCCTTCAACGCAAACCAGCTGTGGCACAAGGCCAGGTCGCTGCGTGCGAGCACGTCCAGGCGGGACGGCGACAGCCTGTCGCGGTGACGCCCTGGCATGTCCACCCATTGAGTTCTGCAAGCACGTACGCCGGGGCATCCGCTTCGTGCCACTGCGCCACATTCGCCCATTGCAAGCCGTCGGTTGCTCCCGACCGTCCCTGCACCGGCAACAGATTGATCAGCGCGACCGCGAAGTTGAGGACGCCGATGCCAACGCAGAATGCGCCCAGATTGCTGTCGACCCCGGCGCATCGCGCGGCAAGCCATGCGATCGACGCCACCAGCAGATTGGCCGCCGGCCCGCCGACGATCGTCAATCGATACTGCCGGCGCAGCGACAGGGAGGGATCCGGCACGGGCAGCACGAAACCGATCGGATGGCCCGGACGCACGCGCCGCCAACGCATCCTCCAGCCACGGCGGCGCGCATGCAGTTGCAGCGGGCCGATATGGATCAGGTAGACGGTCATGCCCGCGGCACGCGCCGCCAGCACGTGGCCGCACTCGTGCAGCGCCACCGTCGCCATGCCCGCCAGCGGAAGACTGAGCAGGATCACCGGCAGCTCGACCATGCCCGGTGCCCAGACGCCCTGGACCAGGGCGATAGCGCCGACCGCCATCGCCGAGACGCCGATCAGCAACAGCACGCCCTGCACGCCTGTCAGGAGCCGATTGAGCCAAGGCGATGGCATCCACGCGCCGCGTGTTGTCCCGGCCGAACTCATGGCCGGCTCCGCGCGGCACCGAGCGGCCACCCGCCAAGCCGGAACCGCGCAGCGCACGCACGCGCATGCGTCGCCAGCAGGGCGCCACCTTCATGGACGGCGATCGTCGCCAACGGCGTCAGCAAGCAGATCAGCCTCGGCGCCAGCGTGGACACGACAGGGATCCGCGCCTGCGTCAGCGCATGCTGTCTCGCGCTGTCGGCTGCGCCGACCTCCCGTCGCATCGCCCGGTAGCCGAGCATCGCTTCGGCACCCGTCCGCTCTGCCGCACGTTTCGACCAATCACTGGCTGGACCACGCAACGGCGCCACCTAACGGCGATAGCGCACCGCCAGCTGCGCGGCCGCCGCAGCGCGATGCCGGCGCAGGGCCAGGCCAAGCGGACTCATGGTCGCCGTGTCGGCGTCGCCCGACTGCTCCTCCAGGGCGCGTTGCACGCGCGGCGACAGTCCCCAGTCCGCGGAAATGGCCTTGGCGCAGTGCGCCGACCAGGCCTCCAGCATCTCGGTCATCGCCGCCGGCGTGGGCGCTGCCTCGGCGTGGCGTGCGTGGACATCGCGCAGCACCTGCACCACCGAGACCGCACCCAACCCGCACAACAGCGCCAGCAACTGCGCGGCGTTCGCATCCTCGCGGTCGGGCACTTGGGAGGCGGCGTGCGCCGACAGCAGGGTGTGTTCCCACAGGACCGCCGCACAGCGGCCGAAGACGCTGCCGTCGTCGACGATCACCGGTTGCAGCAGCGCCGCCAGCACGATCTGGCGCAAGCCCTCGGTGCCGAGCAGGGCCACCGCCCGTTCCAGATTCTCGATCGGCTCGGGATGGCGGCGGTAGACGACGCTGTTGGCGATGCGCAGCAGGTTGCCGGCCAGCGCCGGGTCCTGGCCCAGGATCGTGGCGATGGAATGGGCGCCGGCGGTCGGGTCGTTGATCGCGCGGGTGAGCTGCGGCAGCAGGTGCGGGCGTCGCGGCGTGTAGCGCGGATGCGCGTCGATGCGCGCCAGCACCGCGGCGGCCTCAGCCATGACCGCCGGCGCAGGCGTGGCCGACGTGCTCACCGGCCGGCCGGCGAATGCCAGCTCGCACAGGCGCGCCAGGATCGCGGCGTCCGGCACCGGATCCAGATCGAGCAGGGCCGGGTCGGCGAAAGGGTCGAGGCCCGGGTCCACCGGGTCCACCGGGGCAACAGGCGCGGCTGGCGCGGTGGGTGCAGACACTGCCGGTGCCGCGGATACGTCGGCATCCTCGACATGGGCGCGCGCCTGCGGCGCCTCGGCCGCATCGCCAGGGCCACGCCGCAGCCACCACCACAGTCCGCCCCCCAGCACCAGCGCACCCGCACTGATGGCAATCCACATGATCGGCACGATCGTCGTCATCCGCAAAACATCGCCAGGTCCCCGCGCCCGGCCACCGGTGCGCGCCCACGCGGCACGCCATGTCATTCAAGCACGCCGCGCGGGTTTCTGCGCAACGCCGACGTGATGCGGTGGCCGACCGCCGTGAGGCGGTCATGGACAACGCGCGATCGCGCCACTCAGCAGCAAGCAAGCGGCGTGCCGACAGCGCCATTCACCACTCCATCAGCCTGTGGCGCCGCTCCTCGCTGCCGCCTGCGGACGGCACGTGGCGGATCTGGTCGGGGCGATGCGGCTTGAACGCCGCCCTATGGGGGCGACGGCCACCCGCACGCTCAGTGCGGCGCCGGTGCGGGCGCGGTGCGATGCCCGTAGCTGAGTACCCGCGTCAACTTCCAACCGTCCGGGTCCTGGCGCCACACCATCACGAACTTGGCGATGCCCTCGCAGCGGCCGCTGGCCAGCTCGCAGAAGCGGTGCTCGCCTTCCTCGATCGCCCCGAAGTCCTTGATCGGATAGACCCGCAACGTACCGGGCAGCAACTCGCGGCGGACCTTGCCGCAGATCCATTTGCGCGTGTTGTCGACGACGCTCGCACGGTCCCAGGTGACGCCGCCGGTGTCGTGGTAGAACTCCACGTCCGGCACGAACGACGACTCGAACGCCGCCAGGTCGCAGCGGTTGTAGGCCTCGAACAGGCGCTGGTCCAGCGCCGCGACGGTGTCGAACAGCGGCCCCGCCGCCCCATCCCCGGCCGGTTCCGCCGCGCGGGTCGTCGCCGCGCACGCCATCAACACTGCCAACGCTCCCCAGACTTTCATCTGCACCCTCTGCGTGAGTCGATGGGACACTATGAGACCGCCCGGGCCGCGGCCGCAAGATTGCCGCATGCGCTGGCGCGGCGCCGCAGAAGCGCACGCGGCAGGCACCCTGGCCGACGCCGGCACCTACATGTTGCGCCGATACTCGCCGCCCACCTCATACAGCGCATGGCTGATCTGGCCCAGGCTGTGAGTCTTGACCGCCTCCATCAGCGCCGCGAACACGTTGCGGCGCTCGCGCGCGGTGCGCTGCAGCGCGCCCAGGCCGGCGCCGCTGGCGGCCAGCGCCAGCGCGTTGCGGCGCTGCTGCCAGTCGCGCACGTTGCCGATCTGCTGATCCTTTTCCTGCTCGGTGGAGCGGATCAGCTCGATCTCGGTCGCGGTCTCGCCGGCATGCTCCTTGGGCAGGAAGGTGTTGACCCCGACCAGCGGCAGACTGCCGTCGTGCTTCTTGTGTTCGTAGTACAGGCTCTCTTCCTGGATCTTGCCGCGCTGGTACATGGTGTCCATCGCGCCGAGCACGCCGCCGCGCTCGCTGATCGCCTCGAACTCCTTGTACACCGCTTCTTCCACCAGGTCGGTGAGCTGCTCGACGATGAAGCTGCCCTGCCAGGGGTTCTCGCAGAAGTTCAGCCCCAGCTCCTTGTTGATGATCATCTGGATCGCCACCGCGCGGCGCACGCTTTCCTCGGTCGGCGTGGTGATCGCCTCGTCGTAGGCGTTGGTGTGCAGGCTGTTGCAGTTGTCGAACAGCGCGTACAGCGCCTGCAGCGTGGTGCGGATGTCGTTGAACTGGATCTCCTGCGCGTGCAGCGAACGGCCCGAGGTCTGGATGTGGTACTTCATCATCTGGCTGCGCTCGTTGCCGCCGTAGCGCTCGCGCATCGCCCGCGCCCAGATCCGCCGCGCCACCCGGCCGATCACCGTGTACTCCGGGTCCATGCCGTTGCTGAAGAAGAAGCTCAGGTTCGGCGCGAAATCGTCGATGTGCATGCCGCGCGCCAGGTAGTACTCGACGATGGTGAAACCGTTGCTGAGGGTGAAGGCGAGCTGGCTGATCGGGTTCGCGCCGGCCTCGGCGATGTGATAGCCGGAGATCGACACCGAGTAGAAGTTGCGCACCTTCTGCTCGACGAAATACTGCTGAATGTCGCCCATCATGCGCAGCGCGAACTCGGTGCTGAAGATGCAGGTGTTCTGCGCCTGGTCCTCCTTGAGGATGTCGGCCTGCACCGTGCCGCGCACGCTGGACAGGGTCTGCGCCTTGATCTGCGCGTAGGTCTCCGCGTCCAGCAACTGGTCGCCGCTGACCCCGAGCAGGGCCAGGCCGAGGCCGTCGTTGCCCGGCGGCAACTCGCCGTGATAGCGCGGGCGTTCGCGGCCTTCGAACAACCGGGCCAGCGTCTGCTCGGCCTGGGCCCAGCGCTGCGCGTCGGCCTTCAGATACTTCTCCACCTGCTGGTCGATGGCGGTGTTCATGAACATCGCCAGGATCATCGGCGCCGGACCGTTGATGGTCATCGACACGCTGGTGGTCGGCGCGCACAGGTCGAAGCCGGAGTACAGCTTCTTCATGTCGTCCAGGGTCGGGATGTTGACTCCGGAGTTGCCGATCTTGCCGTAGATGTCCGGGCGCGGCGCCGGGTCCTCGCCGTACAGGGTGACGCTGTCGAAGGCCGTGGACAGGCGTGCGGCCGGCTGGCCGACGCTCAGGTAGTGGAAGCGCCGGTTGGTGCGCTCGGGCGTGCCCTCGCCGGCGAACATGCGGATCGGATCCTCGCCGGTGCGCCGGTACGGATACACGCCGCCGGTGTACGGATAGCTGCCGGGCAGGTTCTCCTTGCCGAGGAAGGTCAGCAGTTCGCCCCAGCTCTTGTAGCGCGGCGCGGCGATCTTCGGAATGGACTGGTGGCTCAGCGACTCCCGGTAGTTCTCCACCCGGATCGGCTTGCCGCGCACCGCGTATTCGGTGACCGGGTCGGTGATCGACTTCAGCCGCTGCGGCCACTCGCGCAGCAGTTTCAGCGATTCGCTGGACAGCGACTGCAGCGCATCGTTGTAGCGCTGGCGCAGCAACAATAGGGTTTGATCGACTTGTTGCAACGGATAACTTGGCTCGGCATTTGCATAAGTGGTCGCCGCCACACGATTACCACTCCGAACTATATTCGACTGACCGATAAACGTATTCGGAGGAGCCGCAGCATCGCGCGCATATGCTATTGCAGAGCCATGCAGATAGCCGTCGGCATACAGTTCCAGTTGCGCCGGCAGTTGCGGATCCTGCAGTTCGTGCAGCGCCTGCCAGAACGCCTGCGCGCGGTCGGCGGCCTCGGCCTGGCGCAGCACCCCGGCATTGATCGCCCGGCCCTGCTCGGCGATCTCGGCCAGGTAGCGCACGCGTGCGCCGGGAATCAGCACGGTGGCGCGCGGCTCCTTCAGCGTGGTGTCGAGCTGCGGGCGGAAATCGCAGTGCGCCGGCGGGCCGGCGGCGGCATCGGCCGGCGTGGCCAGCTTGTCGCGCAGCAGGCGGCACAGGTTGACGAACATCCAACTCACGCCCGGGTCGTTGAACTGGCTGGCGATGGTCGGGTACACCGGCACCGCCTCGTCCTCCAGCTGGAACGCCGCGCGGTTGCGCCGCCACTGCTTGCGCACGTCGCGCAGCGCGTCCTCGGCGCCGCGCCGGTCGTACTTGTTCAGCACCACCAACTCGGCGAAGTCGAGCATGTCGATCTTCTCCAACTGGCTCGGCGCGCCGTAGTCGCTGGTCATCACGTACACCGGGAAATCCACCAGATCGACGATCTCCGAATCGCTCTGGCCGATGCCGGCGGTCTCCACGATCACCAGGTCGTAGCCGACCGCCTTCAACAACGCGATGCAGTCCTTCAGCACCCGGTTGGTGGCGGCGTGCTGGCGCCGCGTGGCCATCGAACGCATGTACACGCGCGGGCTGCGCAGCGCGTTCATGCGGATGCGGTCGCCGAGCAGCGCGCCGCCGGTGCGGCGCCGGCTCGGGTCGACCGAGACCACCGCGATGCGCATCTGCGGGAAGCTGGCCAGGAAGCGGTTGAGCAGTTCGTCGGTGACCGAGGACTTGCCGGCACCGCCGGTGCCGGTGAGGCCGAGCACGGGCGCGGCGCGCCGACTGCGCGACTCCGCCGCGGACGCCGTGCCGGACTGCCACTGCTTGCGCAACAGCGCCAGTTCCGCCTCCGAGAACGCGCCGTCCTCGATCGCCGACAGCATCCGGCCGATGCCGATCTCGTCGTCGATGTCCGGCAGCGGGGAGCCGGCCGGCGTCGCGCCACGCGCCTCCGCCGCGGTCTCGCGCCCTTGCCCGGCACGCGCCACCACGTCCTCGATCATCTCCACCAGGCCCATCTTCATGCCGTCGTTGGGGTGGTAGATGCGCTCCACGCCATAGGCCTGCAGTTCGGCGATTTCCTCGGGCGTGATGGTGCCGCCACCGCCACCGAACACCCGCACATGGCCGGCGCCGCGCTCGCGCAGCATGTCGACCATGTACTTGAAGTACTCCACGTGCCCACCCTGGTAGGACGACAGCGCGATCGCGTCGGCGTCCTCGTGCAGCGCCGCGCGCACCACGTCCTCGACGCTGCGGTTGTGGCCGAGATGGATCACCTCGGCGCCCTGCGCCTGGATCAGGCGGCGCATGATGTTGATCGCCGCATCGTGGCCGTCGAACAGGCTGGCGGCGGTGACGAAACGCAGGGGACTGGCGTCGGTCTGCGGCAACGGAACGCGGGACGCGGGAAGGCTCATCGTGCGGACATCGAAAAGAGAATGCCGCGATTCTAGGCGCGCAGCGCGACACGGGCAGGTTGCGCTGCAGCATGCGCACGTGGGCGGCAAACCGCGTACGCGACGTCGCACCTGGCTATCCGCTGCATGAATACGCCCTCGGAAACGCGTCAACAACCGTGCCGGTCGCGGCGTTTCCTCCCGCGTCGGCAGCCCGCCGATGCCTTCGGAGACATCGCATGTTCGCTCGTCCCTTGTTGCTGGCCACCCTGCTCGGCGGCGCGCTCGCCGGCGCCATGGCCGCCGCGCCCGCGCAGGCGCGCGAAGTGGTGGAACTGTCGGTTCGCACCGCGCCACCGCCGCCTCGGGTGGAACGGGTGGTGGTGCGGCCCGGCTATGTCTGGATGCCCGGCTACTGGCAATGGAACGGACGCCACCACGTCTGGGTCGCCGGCCGCTACGTGGTGGAACGGCCGGGCTACGTCTACGTCGGCCCGCGCTGGGAGCACTACGGCCCCGCCTATCGCTTCCACGCCGGCTATTGGGCACGCCACTAATCCCAGCTCCCCGAACCAGGCCCGCGATCGCCGTGCCGGCGGCGATCGCGGGCAACGCCGCCGCGGCGTGCTTGGCCGCGGCAAGGCGTCAACAATCGCTGCCGCCCATGGCGCCAACGTGCGCCTCCTCCCGCCGCACCAGCATCGGTCACCGCGACCGCGGGACCGACCCAGGCCACATCGCGCCGCCCGCCCCTATGTGCCCGGCGCCAAAACCGCCCTCTCCCGCGACTCATGCGCCTCCCGGCGAACGCGCACACACCGCCTGTGGCGTCGCACAGCGCCACGAGATGCCCGCCCCGCCCGGCCACCACGCCATCGCACCGGCGGCCGGCAATTGCTTTAAAATGTCGGCATCGCGACGCTCAGGGCCTGTTCCGGAACCGTCGCGTTTTTGTTTTGCGCCACCCACCAGGCACGTTCCTGGATCATGGTGTCCGACACCTGCAACGCCAGCGGAGCCCCCATGCTTTTCGAAACGCTAGCCAACACCGGCCACGAACAGGTCGTCTTCTGCCACAACCGCGACGTGGGACTGCAGGCGATCATCGCCATCCACAACACCGTGCTCGGCCCCGCGCTGGGCGGCGTGCGCATGCGCCCCTACGCCAACACCGAGTCCGCCCTGCAGGACGCGCTGCGGCTCAGCCGCACCATGACCTACAAGAACGCGCTGGCCGGGCTCAACATCGGTGGCGGCAAGGCGGTGATCATCGGCGACCCGAAGAGCGACAAGTCCGAAGCGCTGTTCCGCGCCTTCGGCCGCTACGTCGATTCGCTGGGCGGCCGCTACATCACCGCCGAGGACGTCGGCACCGACGTCAACGACATGGAGCAGATCTACCTGGAGACCGAGTACGTCACCGGCGTGCACCAGGTGCACGGCGGCTCCGGCGACCCGGCCCCGTTCACCGCCTACGGCGCGCTGCAGGCGCTGATGGCCTCGCTGCAACGCAAGTTCGGCCACGAGGAGATCGGCAAGACCAGCATCGCCGTGCAGGGCCTGGGCCACATCGGCATGGAGCTGGTGAAGCTGCTCAAGGAACGCGGCGCCAAGCTGTTCGTGACCGACCTGGACCCGGCGCTGGTCGCGCGCGCGGTGGCCGAATACGGCGCCGAAGCGGTGGACCCGGACGATATCTACGACGTCGCCGCCGACGTGCTGGCGCCGTGCGCCATGGAGAGCGCGCTCGACGAGGCCAAGCTGCCGCGGCTCAAGGTCAAGATCGTCTGCGGCACCGCCAACAACCAACTGGCCAATGCCGCGGTCGGCGAGGAACTGCACCGCCGCGGCATCCTCTACGCGCCCGACTACGCGGTCAACGCCGGCGGCGTCATGAACGTGTCGCTGGAGATCGACGGCTACAACCGCGAACGCGCGATGCGGCTGATCCGCAGCATGTACCACAACCTCGGCAAGATCTTCGACCTGTCCGAGCGCGAGAACATTCCGCCGCAACAGGCCGCCGACCGCATCGCCGAGGCGCGCATGCAGGCGATCGGCAAGCTCAAGCTGCCGCTGGGCCGTACCGCACCGCGCTCGATGGGCCACCTGCGCGGCGAGTGATGCCTCGCGCCGCCGCCTGCGCCGCAGGCGGGAGGCCGCAGATCGCAGGGCCGGGACGTCCCGGCCCTGCTTGACTGACTGATCGACCCCGCACCGGCGCAGCACGCGCCGGTTCGGGCACCGGAACTCAGAAGCCCAGGCGATAGCGCAGCGACACCGCGCGGTCGTCGCCGCGCGGGCCGAAGCGCTGGTCGTAACCCAGCCCCAGCAACGCCCCATTCCAGCGCGTCTGCAGGCTGGCGCCGAACAGGCCGCCGGAGCGCGCCGGCTGCAGGTCCACCAGCGGCGCCCACGCGTTCACGCCGACGAAGCTGGCCTGCCGGTCCAGCCCCTGCGCGGCCAGCGTCTGCTGCCACTCGGCATAGCCCTGCAGCGACCAGCCGCGCCCGCCGAATCCGCCGCGCAGGCCGGCCAACGCCTGGCTGCGCGAGGAACTGGCGGCACCGGCCATCAGCCCGAAGCCATCGCCGCCCTGTTCGCGGAAGCCATCGCTGTCGATGCGGCTGTAGTCGGCGCCGGCATACGGGGTCAGCCACGCCGGGCCGCGCCCGAGCCGATAGCCGACCTCCACGCTGGAGGACAGGAAGCGACCGGCATAACGGCTGGAGGCGTCGGCAACGGTGTCGCCGAGCAGCAGGCTGCGGTCGAGCTGGCGCTGGTACTGGCCGCTGCCCAGTTGCGCCAGCGCGTACGCATTGCCCGCCATCGCGCCGAGATAGGCCTGGCCCTGCACCTGGCGGTTGCGGCTGCGGTCCAGGCTGCCGGCGTCGCTGGCGCGGCTCTCGCCGAAGGCGAAGCCGGCCACCGCGTGCTCGCCCAGACGCAGGTCCTGGCCCATCAGCCAGCCATCGAGCTGGAACTGGCTGCCGGCGAAGCTGCCCTGCCCGGTCTCGCCCAGGCGCTGACTCCAGGCACCGACCGCGCGCGGCTGGTCGACCAGCGTATCGAAGCGGCTGGACAGCGCGCGCCGCTGCAGATCCATCGTGTCGAAGGTCATCGCGGTGGCCGCGGCATGCGCCTCGCCGGACAGGCTGCGCAGGGTTGCCGACGCCGCCGCCACGCTCGGCGACTGCTGCACCGCGCCGGCCGCCTTGAGCAGGGCGCCATCGACCGTGGCCGGGTCGTGGCTCAGCTGCGTGTTGAGCTGCGCGAACGCCGCGTCCACGCGCGTCGCCGAGGCCAGCGTGGCGGCGGTGATGTTGCCGAAGCTGGCCGCGGCCGCGGTGACGCTCAGCGACTGCACGGTGATCGAGGCGCTGGTGGCGTCGTAGGACAGCGACGAGGTCAGGAACACGTTCGACGGCGTGGTCACCGAGGCGAAGGTGCCGGTGAGCCCGCCGTTGGCCTGCAGCACCGTGTACGCGGTGTTGTTGACCACGTAGTCGCGCTTGCCGAGCACGTACAGCGAACCGCCCTGCAGGGTGGCGCTGCCGCCGACCGAGAGCTTGTCGCCGACCAGCAGCGCCAGGCGGCCGTTGCTGCTCTGCACGTAGTTGCCGCTCAGGCTCAGCGTGGCCGCACCGACCTGAAAGGTGCCGGCATTGGCGACGCTGCCGCCGAGCGCGCCGGCGCCGACGAAGGTGGCGCCATTGCTGATCGCCACGTTCGAGCTGCCCAGGCTGGCCGCGCTGAGCGTGCCGCCCTGCACCTGGGTGTCGCCGCTGTAGGTGTTCTGGGTGCCGCTGAGATTCAGCGTGCCGCTGCCCTGCTTGATCAGCCCGCCGCTGCCGGCGATGTTGTTGGCCCAGGTCGAATTGCCGGTGAATCCCACCGTCACGTCACCCCAGTCGAAGCGGCCCGGTCCCTGCACCGCCTTGCCGACGTTGAGCAGGCCGTAGCCGAAGGTCGCGTCCACGCCGGGCGTGCCCAGGTCGGTGGCGGTGCCGAGCAGGGTCTGCCGGACCAGATCGTTGGTGAAGTACGGGAAGGCCTGCCAGACCAGCGCCGCCGCGCCGGACACCAGCGGCGCCGCGAACGAGGTGCCGCTGCCGTAGTAGTAGTCGGGGTTGCTGGTAGAGGTGGTCGCCTTGGGATCGACGAACACCTCGGTGCCGGGCGCGACCAGGCAGTAGCGCATCGCCGCGCCGCAGGCGTTGGAGTAAGAGGCCAGTTGCGTGCCGGTGCTCGAATCGGTTGCCGCCACCACCAGCCAGCCGCGCTCCAGGTCCGCCGCCGGCAGGGTGCCGTTGGGGCCCGCCTTGCTGGGCAGCGAAGCGATGTCCGAGGGCGTGGACTTGGATTCGTTGCCGGCCGCGAACACCACCAGGCCACCGTTGCCGAGCACGAACGGGCGGTACTCGGCGGCGATGGCATTGGTCGAGTTCAGGTCGGTCCAGTAGATGCCGCCCCAGGAGTTGTTCATCACCTTGACGCCGGCATTGATCAGGTCCTGGTGCACCTGGGTCAGGCCCAGTCCGCCGCTGACCTGGTTGCCGCTGCCGCTGCCGTCGTCCTTGGGCGGCGTATCGGAAATGATGCGCGCGGACACGATCTGCGCGCCCGGCGCGATGCCGCCCGGCCACTGCCCGACCGACTTGCCTGCCGCCAGCTGCGCCACGGTGGTGCCGTGGCCGTCGACGTCGTCGACCTTGGTGTTGTTCTGGCTCGGATCGACGTAGATCAGGTTCGACACCACCCGCCCGGCCAGGGCCGGATGGTTGCGGTTGACGCCGGTGTCGACCACGCCGATGCGGTAACCGCTGCCGTCGTAGCCGGCGTTGTGCGCGGCCAGCGTATTGGTCAGGGTCAGGTGCGCGTCGAACGCCGGCTGGGGCGGCGGCGGCGAGGTCGGAGGTGGCGACGTCGGCGGCGGCGGCGGAGGCGGCGGTGGTGGGGGCGGAGGCGGCGAGGTCGGTGGCGGGCTGCCATGGGTCAGATTGCCGCCACCGCCACCGCCGCCACCGCACGAGGTGAGCGCAACCGCTACCGCGGCCGCCAGCAGCGACCGTGCCATCAATGCCCGCATGTTCTTCCCCTCAAATGTCGTCTGCCGGCCATACGGCCGGTGTTGCCCACGTTAGCGGCCGCCTACGACGGCGCTGAACTACGTCAAATCTACACGGGAATGCAAACCATAGGACTGGCCCGGCAGTGGACGCAATTGGCAGAACCCGCGCCGCGGCCGATAATCGGCACACCACTTTCGTAAGGGTTTGCCATGACCGAGATCGTCATCGCCGCGGCCAAGCGCACCGCCATCGGCGCGTTCCTGGGCCAGTTCAACGGCGTGCCCACGCCGACGCTGGGCGCCGCGGCCATCCGCGCCGCGCTGGAGCAGTCCGGCATCCCCGCCGCCGACGTTTCCGAAGTCATCATGGGCTGCGTGCTGCCGGCCAACCTCGGCCAGGCCCCGGCACGTCAGGCCGCGCGCGCGGCCGGCGTGCCCGACGGCACCGGCGCCACCACCATCAACAAGGTCTGCGGCTCGGGCATGAAGGCGGTGATGCTCGGACACGACCTGATCAAGGCCGGTTCGGCCAGCATCGTCGTCGCCGGCGGCATGGAATCGATGAGCAACGCGCCGCACCTGCTGCCGAACTCGCGTACCGGCAACCGCTACGGCAACTTCCAGGCGGTCGACCACATGGCCTGGGACGGCCTGACCAATCCCGACGACGGCCAGGCGATGGGCGTGTTCGGCGAGGCCACCGCGGAGAAGTTCGGCTTCAGCCGCCAGGACCAGGACGCGTTCGCGATCGAATCGGTGAACCGCGCGCAGGCCGCGCAGCGCGATGGCGCCTTCGCCGACGAGATCGTCCCGGTCGCCGTGGCCACCCGCAAGGGCGAGGTACGGGTCGACAGCGACGAGCAGCCGGGCAAGTCCGACGTGACCAAGATCCCGGCGCTGAAGCCGGCGTTCAAGAAGGACGGCACGGTCACCGCGGCCAGCTCCTCGAGCATCTCCGACGGCGCCGCCGCGCTGGTGCTGCTGGGCGCCGACGAGGCCGCCCGCCGCGGCGTCGCGCCGCTGGCGCGAATCGTCGGCCATGCGACCTTCTCGCAGGCGCCGGAATGGTTCACCACCGCGCCGGTGGGCGCGATCCGCAAGCTGCTTGACCAGGTCGGCTGGAGCCTGGACGACGTCGACCTGTTCGAGATCAACGAAGCCTTCGCCGTGGTGGCGATGGTGCCGATCAAGGAACTGGGCCTGGACCACGCCAAGGTCAACGTTCATGGCGGCGCCTGCGCGCTCGGCCATCCGATCGGCGCCTCCGGTGCGCGGCTGCTGGTGACATTGCTAAATGCGTTGCGCAGCCGTGGCGGCCGCCGCGGAATCGCGACGCTATGCATCGGCGGTGGCGAAGCGACAGCGGTCGCCATCGAATTGATTTGATTGGGATTAACCCCTGAAACACAAAAATGAATGCGCGTGCGCTTGACAGCCGACTTTGGCTTGTCATCATGTTGAGGGCGCGCATTCGCGCGTTGCCTAACTAAACGACGAGGATAGACACAATGAGCATCAACAAGCTGCTGATCGCAATGGCCCTGGGCCTGGCCCTGGCCGCGTGCTCGAAGCAGGAGCAGGCCCAGGACGCCGCCGCTTCGGCTAACGAAGCCGCCACCGACGCGCAGGCTGCTGCCGACCAGTCGGCTGCCGCCGGCGCCCCGACCGCCGACGCCGCTCAGGCCGCTGCCGACACCGCCGCGACCGCCGCCAACACCGCTGCCGACGCTTCGGCCGCTGCCGCCGCTGCCCCGACCGATGCCGCTGCCGACAAGGCTGCCGACACCGCCAAGGCTGCGGAAGACACCGCCGACAAGGCGAAGGACGCTGCTCAGGAAGCCAAGAAGTAATCACTTCTTGCTTTTTGCAGTCCTGAAAGAGCCGCTGGTCCGCCAGCGGCTTTTTCTTTGCCTGGCGTTTGCCGGGCAGCACGGCAACGGCGCCACCAGCGTGCCGGCACAGCCTGTTGCCGGAGGGCGACTAGGTGACGACGCATGCATGTCGCCTCGCGCGAATGCCGCGCCGTCGTCCGTCGCTGACGTCACTGACGTCGCCTCGCAAGCGTGCGTCCCCGCACACAGGATTTGTCCGCGCCATTGCGTCGTCCACGCGTAGCGCGCATGCAAGCGCGACGCATGACCCGCACGACGCGCCGCATCGCCGCCCGCGGCGGGCGATGCGCACCGCTGCCACGCGCCATGCACGTGCGGCGCGTACGCGCCGACGCCGCACATCCGCATGGCCCGCATCGCCGGCATGCGACGGCAGCCGCGCGCATCGCAGTGCCTGGCTCCCACCCCACGGCGCCTCCCCCACCAGCGACAGCTCCTTCCTGAACACTGCCCCGCGCCACCGCTTCGCCTTGACGCAGGCTGCATGCGCGTCCGCCTAGGCTGCGCCGCGTCACCCACCCGTGGACGGAGAAGCCGCATGAACAAGACCCCGATCGTGGCCCTGCTGGGCGCCCTCGCACTGGCCGGCTGCCAGGGTCCCGAATCGCAGCAGGCACAACGCGACGCCAAGGTCGCTGCCGAACAGACCGGCGAAGCGGCCAAGGAAGCCGCCGGCGAGGTCGCGCAGGCCGGGCGCGAGGTCGCCGCCGACGCGCGCGATGCCGCGCACCGTGCGGCCAACTCCGATGCCGTCCAGGATGCCTCGGCCGCAGCCAAGGAGATGGCGGCCGATGCCAGCGAGGCCACGGCGAATGCGGCGCAGAAAGTCGCCGACAAGGCACGCGAGAACGCCAACGAAGATCCGCACAACGGCGACCGCGAGCAGCATTGAGTCATTGGCCGTCCCCGTGCATGCGGGGGCGGCCTCTGCCGCGCAGCGCGTGCCGCGCGCTGTGCCGGCAGGGCGTCTTTTGTGACGCCGGTCCAAGGCGTTTGCGACGTCACAGTAGACTTTTGCGATGCCGATTCTCCAACGTGTGCGGGCCAGGACCCGTCTAGCCCTGTTGTTCTCCGCCGCGGTCTTCGTCCTGATCGGCGTCGGCGTTTTCTATGGCGCGCAGCGCGCCATCTCCGATGCCGCACGCGTCGCCCACACCCACGAAGTGCTGCGCAACATCGACGAGGTGCAATCGACCTTGCTGATGACCGAATCCTCGTTGCGCGGCTACGAGTTGACCGACAACCAGGCCTATCTGAGCCTCTACTACGACAGCGCCGAACGCGTGCCGCGGCAGTTGGCGCAACTGCGCAAGCTGGTCGCCGACAATCCCGTGCAGATCGCCAATGTGCAGATGCTGGAGCAACTGGCGAACACGCGGCTGGTGCAGATGCGGCAGATGCTGGCGGTGTACCAGCGCGACGGCCTGGAAGCGCTGCAGCGGGCGATGGCGCCCAGCGTGTACCAGAGCTCCAGCGCGGTCCGCGATCAGGTGCAGCAGATGACCGACGTGGAACTGCAACTGCTGCAGAGCCGCGACACGTCCAACCAGCGCAGCGCCGACATGTTGCTTGCCCTGGCCCTGGCCGGCATTCCGTTCGGCCTGGGCAGCGTCGGCGTCGTCTATGCGCTGCTGTTCCGCGAGTTGCGTAACCGCAGCAACGCCGAACAGGCCGCCTCGATCGCCAATGAGAGGATGGAAGCCAGCATCAACGAGCTGGAGCGCACCAGTGCCGACCTCAACGCGCTCAGCCGCTATACCGGCCTGTTGCAGAGCTGTGCCGAACCGGCCGAGGCGCTGACAGTGACCGCGCGCCTGCTCGCCGCGCTGATGCCCGACGCCGGCGGCAGCGTCTATCTGCTGCGCGCCTCGCGCGACCGTGCCGAGGAAATCGTCAGCTGGGGCCAGCCGCCGGTCGGCAGCGAGCCGGCGGTGGCGCCGCAGGACTGCTGGGCCTTGCGCCGCGACAAGAGCCATTTCGTGCACGCGCAGGGCCACGACTCGGTCTGCGCGCATCTGCGCGAGGATCCCTACGCGGCCGGCGCCAGCACCGCCTGCATTCCGTTGTCGGCACAGGGCACCCAACTGGGCTTCGTGTTCCTGGCCGGGCGCGGCCCCGGCGCGCTGCCGCGCATCGCCATCGCCGAGGCCGCCGCCGAGCAGCTGTCGCTGGCGCTGAGCAACCTGCGCCTGCGCGAGTCGCTGCGCCTGCAGTCGATCCGCGACCCGCTCACCGGCCTGTTCAACCGGCGCTACCTGGAAGAATCGCTCAACCACGAACTGGCGCGCTGCGGGCGCCGGCAGATGCCGCTGTCGCTGCTGATGCTGGACGTGGACCACTTCAAGCAGTTCAACGACCTGCACGGCCACGGCGGCGGCGACGCCCTGCTGGCCGCGGTCGGGCAGATGCTGTCGACGCGGCTGCGCGGCGAGGACATCGCCTGCCGCTACGGCGGCGAGGAGTTCACGGTGATCCTGCCGGAGACCGGGCCGGAACAGGCGCAGGCCATCGCCGAGCAGATCCGCAGCGCTGCCCAGCAATTGAGCGCGACCGTGGACGGCAAGGCGCTGCCGGCGGTGACCATGTCGATCGGCGTGGCCAGCTATGCGCGCGACGGCGTGGTCGCCACCACCCTGCTGCGCAAGGCCGATGCGGCGCTGTACCGGGCCAAGCGCTGCGGCCGCAACCAGATGCAGGCCTACGACCCGACGCTGGACGGCATGGGCTGAACCGGCGGCGGTCGCAGTCGGGCCGCCGTTTTGAAGAAAGCGTCACAAAACCGACGCGATAGAGCGGCGATAGTCGCGCTTCCCCCGACTGGAGACGACAGCCCATGTCCATCTGGAAAGACCAGGGTCCTGCGCGCAAGGATGGCCTGCCGCCCGTTCCCGGCAACGGCGCGTTGCCGCCGGAGCCGCGCCCGGCGGGCGATGCCGCCCCAGGCGAACCGCTCGCCGCGGTCGCCGCCGCCGCCCCTGCCGCCCGCGCCGCTGCGCCGGCACCCGCCGCGAAGGAATCGCTGATCGCCGCCGACATCAGTATCGAGGGCAAGATCGAGGGCACCGGCCACATCCGCATCGCCGGCAAGTTCAAGGGCGACGTCAATGTGCAGGGCGACCTCACCATCGAGACCGGCGCCAAGCTCAGCGGCGGCGTGCGCGCCGACAAGGTGGTGATCGCCGGCGAGCTGGAGGGCAACATCGAATCCGCCTCGCGGGTGGAGCTGCTTGCGTCCGGCGCGCTGATCGGCGACGTCAAGGCCGGCTCGCTGACCGTGGCCGCCGGCTCGCGCATGCGCGGCCAGGCCGACTTCGGCTGGGACGACGACAAACATGCCCGCAAGGGCGGCAAGCCCGCGGAGTCCGACGCCGGCGCATGAGCAGCCCGCGTCCCGGCAGTCCGGGGGCGACCCGGACCTGCCCGCACTGCAAGGCCACCATTCTCGAAAGCGCCAGCGTCTGCCCGGCGTGCAAGCATCATCTGCGCTTCGATTCGGCGGTGCTGCAGCAGTCGGCGCCGTCGGCGCTGGTGCCGCTACGGGTGGAGGGCAGCATCCGCCACCCGGCCGACGGCAGCGCCTGGGAGTACACCGTGCTGGTGAGCATCCGCAACGGCCGCGGCGAGGAGATCAAGCGCCAGTTGGTCGGCGTCGGCGCCATGCTCGACGGCGAGGAGCGCAGTTTCACGCTCTCGGTCGAGGCGACGCCGGTGCGGGGTGGGAAGCGCGGAAAGCATTAGCGTCTGTGGCGCTGGGATTGGGGATTGGGGATTCGTAGGAGCCTGGCCCCTCTCCCGTCGGGAGAGGGGTTGGGGTGAGGGTACGGCTGCGCGTCGCCTCTGATCACCGCACTTGCTGCGTGGCTACGTTGGCCGCCGTACCCTCATCCGCCCCTTCGGGGCACCTTCCCCCAAAAAGGGGGCCGTGGTCCCGGAGGGAGAAGGAAGTGCTGGCCCACTTTTCCACATGTCGAGGGCGCGCTGGCCTCCATAGCGCAGCCCAAGGCATTGCAGAAGCTGAGCCCCTCTCCCGTCGTGAGAGGGGTTGGGGTGAGGGTACGGTCGCGCGACGCCGGTGATCACTGCACTTGCTGCCTGACTAGGCTGGCAGCCGTACCCTCATCCGCCCCTGCGGGGCACCTTCCCCCAAAAAGGGGGCCGTGGTCCCGAAGGGAGAAGGAAGTGCCGGCCCGCTTTTCCACATGTCGAGGGCGCGCTGGCCTTCATACCGCAGCTCATGGCATTGCAGAAGCTGAGCCCCTCTCCCGTCGGGAGAGGGGTTGGGGTGAGGGTACGGTCGCGCGACGCCGGTGATCGCTGCACTTGCTGTCTGGCGACGCTGGCCGCCGTACCCTCATCCGCCTCTTCGGGGCACCTTCTCCCGAAGGGAGAAGGAAGTCCCGGCTAGCCCAATTTTCCACATGCCGAGGGCGCGCTGGCCTCCATAGCGCAGCCCAAGGCATCGCGGAAGCTGAGCCCCTCTCCCACCGGGAGAGGGGTTGGGGTGAGGGTACGACTGCGCGTCGCCTCTGATCACCGCACTTGCTGCGTGGCTACGTTGGCCGCCGTACCCTCATCCGCCCCTTCGGGGCACCTTCTCCCGAAGGGAGAAGGAAGTCCCGGCTAGCCCGCTTTTCCACATGTCGAGGGCGCGCTGGCCTTCATACCGCAGCTCATGGCATTGCAGAAGCTGAGCCCCTCTCCCGTCGGGAGAGGGGTTGGGGTGAGGGTACGGTCGCGCGACGCCGGTGATCGCTGCACTTGCTGCCTGACTAGGCTGGCAGCCGTACCCTCATCCGCCCCTTCGGGGCACCTTCCCCCAAAAAGGGGGCCGTGGTCCCGGAGGGAGAAGGAAGTGCCGGCCCACTCATTTCCCACTTGGCGACGGCGCGGTGCGTCGGCATGCCACACGCCTACGGCAACGCACGCATCAGCAGTTCCTCGACCGGCACACCCGGCTCCAGCGTGCCGAACGCCAGGCCATGCGCGCCGGCCAGTCGGCTTTGCACGAACACAGTGGCGGCCGGACTGCCGCTGCGCAGCAGGAGCGCGGCCTGCAAGGCCAGCGCGACGCGTTCGGCCAGGCGCCGTGCGCTGTACTCGTCCACTTCGGCGTTGCCGGACAGCGACGCGCGCAGTGCGTCCAGCGCCGCGTCATAGGCCCGGTCGCTGCCGGCCGCGGTCTGCAGCTCCGCCAGGACCGAGGCCGCGCTGGCCGGCTCGCGCGCCAGCGCACGCAGCACGTCCAGGCACTGGATGTTGCCGCTCCCCTCCCAGATCGAATTCAGCGGCGCCTGCCGGTACAGCCGCGGCAGGATCGACTCCTCGACGTAGCCGGCGCCGCCCAGGCATTCCTGCGCCTCGTTAACGAAGGCCGGCGCGCGCCTGCACAGCCAATACTTGCCCAGCGCGGTGGCGATGCGCGCGAATGCGGCCTCGGCGGCATCGGTGTCGGCCGCGTCCACTGCGCGGGCCACGCGCAGCGCGAACGCGGTGGCGGCTTCCGATTCCAGGGCCAGATCGGCCAGCACGTTGCGCATCAGCGGCTGCTCGACCAGGCGCTTGCCGAACGCGATGCGATGCCGCGCGTGGTGCAGCGCCTGGGCGAGCGCCATGCGCATCTGCGCGGCGGCGGCGAGCATGCAGTCGAGCCGGGTCAGCATCACCATGCCGATGATCCGCGCCACGCCACGCCCTTCCTCGCCGACGCGCTGCGCCCAGGCACCGGCGAACTCGACTTCGCTGGACGCGTTGGACCAGTCGCCCAGCTTGTCCTTCAGCCGCATCAGCCGCAGCGCGTTGAGCTGCCCATCGGGCAGGCGCCGTGGCAGCAGGAAGCAGGTCAGGCCGCCCGGCGCCTGCGCCAGCACCAGGAAGCCGTCGGACATCGGTGCGGAGAAGAACCACTTGTGCCCGACCAGACTGTACGCGCCGGCGCCGTCCAGCGGCGTGGCGACGGTGGCGTTGCGGCGCACGTCCGAGCCGCCCTGCTTCTCGGTCATGCCCATGCCCAGGGTGATGCCGGCCTTGTCGGCGATCGGCACATCGCGCGGGTCGTAGTGCGGTGCGGCGGCCTTGTCGGCCCACTCACGCAAGGCCGGGTCCTGGCGCAACACCGCGACCGCGGCATGGGTCATGGTCAGCGGGCAACTGGTGCCGGCTTCGGCCTGGTGGTGCAGGTAGCTCAGCGCCGCACGCGCCACATGCGCGCCCGGCTGCGGGCTGTGCCAGGACAGCCCGGCCACGCCATGGCGCTTGGCCGCGTCCAGCAACTGGTGATAGGCCGGGTGAAACTCGACCGTGTCGATGCGGTGGCCGTAGCGGTCGTGCGTGCGCAGCCGCGGACGGTCGCGGTTGGCGTCGAAGCCGAGCCGATATAGCGCATCGCCGGCCAGCACGCCGTACTGCGCCAGCGTCGCCGCGAAGCCGTCCGCGCCCTCGCGTGCGCAGGCCTCACGCAGCACCGCGTCGCCGGCCCAAAGATCGCGCGGTTCGAACGGCGGCGGCTGATTCTCGACCGTATGCGTGGCGAACGCCGGCAGGTCCGTGTGCATGCATCTCCCTCCCAGAAGCGCTGCACGCATTGTGGCCGATCCGTCGCGTCGCCGCGAACGCGCGGGGCGGATTCTCATCTCCTGCACACCGGCTTGGACACAGTGGCGCCCATGCCGAATGCCGCTTCCCAGGACCTGGTGGTGCTGCGCCCGGAAGGGCTGTACTGCCCCGCCGGCGATTTCCATATCGATCCCTGGCGGCCGGTGCCGCGCGCGGTCATCACCCACGGCCACGGCGACCACGCGCGCTCGGGCATGGGCGAATACCACTGCGCCGCCGCCGGCCTGCCCATCCTGCGCTGGCGGCTGGGCGAGCAGGCCTATCGGGCCTACGATTACGGCACCCGCTTCACGCTCGGCCGCGCGCAGGTGTCGCTGCATCCGGCCGGGCACGTGCTCGGCTCGGCGCAGGTACGCATCGAAGTGGATGGCGAGGTCTGGGTCGCCTCGGGCGACTACAAGCGCCAGCCGGATCCGACCTGCGCGCCGTTCGAGGTGGTGCGTTGCGACACCTTCATCACCGAGGCCACCTTCGCCCTGCCGGTGTACCGCTGGCCGGACACCAGCGCGGTGGCGCGCGAGATCGTCGCCTGGCGCCGCGAATGCGGCGCGCGCGGCGAGGCCGCGGTGCTGTTCTGCTACGCATTGGGCAAGGCGCAGCGCGTGCTCGCCGAATTGCAGCCGTGGGACGACCAGCCGGCGCTGCTGCACGGCGCGGTGGCGGCCGGCGTGGCGGTGTATCGCGAGGCCGGCGTGGCGATGCTGGACACGCGCACCGTGTCCGAACTGGACAAGCGCGCCGACTACGCCGGGCAGTTGGTGCTGGCGCCGCCGTCGGCCGCCGGCAGCCCGTGGCTGCGCCGCTTCCGCCATGCGCAACTCGGCTTCGCCTCGGGCTGGATGCGGCTGCGCGGCAACCGCCGCCGGCGCAACTACGACCGCGGCTTCGTGGTCTCCGACCATGCCGACTGGCCCGATCTGCTGCGCACCATCGACGAGACCGGCGCGCGGCGCGTGATTGCGACCCACGGCAACACCGACGCGATCATCCGCGCGCTCAACGAACGCGGTGTCGCCGCCGAGGCGTTCCGTACCGACTATGGTGGCGAGGAATGAAGCGCTTCGCCGCGCTGTACCGGCAACTGGACCAGAGCACCGCGACGCTGGACAAGCGCGCCGCACTGGTGGCGTATTTCGAGCAGGCGCCGCCCGCCGACGCGGCCTGGGCGATCTGGCTGCTCAGCGGCGGCAAACTGCGGCGCATCGCCAACACCCGCGAACTGCGCGAATGGATCGCACAGGAAAGCGGCCTGCCCGGCTGGCTGGTGGACGACAGCTACGACCACGTCGGCGATCTGGCCGAGACCCTGACCCTGCTGCTCGACGATCCGGCGGAAACCCCGGACCCGGCACCGCTGCGCGACTGGATCGAGGAGCGCCTGCTGCCGGTGGCCGCACAGGACGACACCGCACGCCGCGCCGCGGTGGTGGCCGGCTGGCGCAGCCTGGCCTTCGACGAGCGCCTGCTGTTCAACAAGCTGCTGACCGGCGCGCTGCGCGTGGGCGTGTCGCAGCGACTGGTGCAGCAAGCCTTGGCAGCGATGTCCGGGATCGACATCGCACGCATCGCCCAGCGCATGCTCGGCGCCTGGTCGCCGACGCCGCAGGCGCTGGAGCAGTTGCTGTCCGACGAGGTGCTGCCCAGCGACCGCCAGCAGCCCTACCCGTTCTTCCTCGCCTCGCCGCTGGAAGCCGAAGTCGCCACGCTCGGCGCTCTCGACGATTGGCTGCTGGAGTGGAAATGGGACGGCATCCGCCTGCAGCTGATCCGCCGCGACGGCGAAGTGGCGCTGTGGTCGCGTGGCGAGGAACGCCTGGACGGGCGCTTCCCGGAGATCGAGGCGGCCGCGGCGACGCTGCCGCGCGATGCGGTGATCGATGGCGAGCTGCTGGTCTGGCGCGAAGGCGAGCCCGCGCCGCTGCCGTTCACCGCACTGCAGACCCGCATCCAGCGACGCAAGCCTGGTGCCAAGACCCTGGCCGATACGCCGGCGCGGGTGCTCGCCTATGACCTGCTGGAACTGGACGGCCAGGACCTGCGCGAGCAGCCGCTGCAGCAGCGCCGCGCGCAGTTGCAAACGTTGCTGGAGGCGCACGCCGATCCGCGCCTCACGCTGTCGCCGCAGGTGCAGGCCGCGACGTGGGAGCAGGCGGCGGCGCTGCGCGAGGATTCGCGCGTGCAAGGCGTGGAAGGGCTGATGCTCAAGCGTGCGACGTCGCCCTACCAGTCCGGCCGCCGCCGTGGCGACTGGTGGAAGTGGAAGGTGGCGCCACTGACCATCGACGCGGTACTGCTGTACGCGCAGGCTGGTCACGGCCGGCGCAGCACGCTGTACACCGACTACACCTTCGGCCTGTGGGACGGCGAGCAACTGGTGCCGGTGGCCAAGGCCTACTCGGGCCTGGACGACAGCGAGATCCTGGCGCTGGACCGCTGGATCCGCGCGCACACCACCGAGCGCTTCGGCCCGGTGCGCGCGGTGACGCCGTATCACGTGTTCGAGCTCGGTTTCGAGGCGGTGAATCGCAGCAGCCGGCACAAGTCCGGCATCGCCGTGCGCTTCCCGCGCATCCTGCGCTGGCGCCACGACAAGCCGTTCGCCGAGGCCGACCGCTTGACCACGCTGCAGGCGCTGGCGCGATGAGCGCAACCGCGGCGCGGCGGCGCCCGGCCGATGCGCCGCTGCACGCCTGGTTCGCGCAGCAGGGCTGGCAACCGCTGCCGTTCCAGCGCGCGCTGTGGCGGCAGTACCTGGACGGCGGCTCCGGGCTGCTGCACACGCCCACCGGCAGCGGCAAGACCCTGGCTGCGTTCGGCGGCCCGTTGTTGGAGGGTCTGCGTGCGCAGGCCGCGGCGCAGGCGGCCGCCGCCAAACAGAAGCCCGCCCGTGGCAACGGCGCCAGCGCGACTGCCAAGACCGTCGCGCCGCCGCGCACGCGCCGGCAGGCGCAGCGCGACCTCAAGGTGCTGTGGATCACCCCGTTGCGCGCGCTCGCCGCCGACACGGTACGCGCGCTGCGCGAACCGGCGCAGGCGCTGGGCCTGGACTGGCAGATCGGCCTGCGCACCGGCGACACCAGCGCCCGCGACAAGCGCCTGGCGCGCAGCGGCAAGCTCGACGTGCTGGTGACCACGCCCGAATCGCTGGCACTGCTGCTGTCCTATCCCGACACCGCGCCGCAACTGGCGACGCTGCGCTGCGTGATCGTCGACGAGTGGCACGAGCTGCTCGGCAACAAGCGCGGTGTGCTGCTGCAGCTGTGCCTGGCGCGGCTGCGCGGCTGGGCGCCGACGCTGCGCACCTGGGGCCTGTCGGCCACGCTCGGCAACCTGGACGAAGCGCGCGACGTGCTGCTGCCGCACCTGCCGCAGGCGCCGATCGTGGCCGGGGTCAAGCCGCGCACCCTGACCCTGGAGACGCTGGCACCCGCGGTCGGCGAGCGCTTTCCCTGGGCCGGGCACCTGGGCCTGGCGCAATTGCCACGGGTGCTGGAAAAACTCTTCGCGGTGCGCACCAGCCTGCTGTTCACCAACACCCGCGCGCAGGCCGAGCTGTGGCATCAGGCGCTGACCTCGGTGTGGCCGGAAGAAGCGCACACCCTGGCGCTGCACCACGGCTCGCTGGACCCAGCGCTGCGCAGCGCGGCCGAGCAGGGCCTGCGCGACGGCAGCCTGCGCTGCGTGGTGGCGACCTCCAGCCTGGACCTGGGCGTGGATTTCCCCGCCGTCGATCAGGTGCTGCAGATCGGCAGCCCCAAGGGCGTGGCGCGGCTGCTGCAGCGTGCCGGCCGCGCCAAGCACCGCCCCGGCGAGGCCGGCCACGTGTTGTGCGTGCCCTCGCACGCGCTGGAACTGGTCGAGTACGCCGCGGCGCGCCGCGCCATCGCCCATGGCCGCATCGAATCGCGGCCCTCGCCGCGGCTGTCGCTGGACGTGCTGGCGCAGCACTGCATCACCTGCGCACTGGGCGGCGGCTTCGCTGCCGACGCGCTGTACGCCGAAGTGCGCGGCACCGCCGCCTTCGCCATGCTGGATGCGCCGACCTGGCAGGCGGTGCTGGAGTTCGTCGTGCAGGGCGGACGCGCGCTGGCGCAGTATCCGGACTACCGCAAGGTGGTGCTGGACGCGGACGGCCGGTACCGCGTGCACGACCGCCGCATCGCCCTGCGTCATCGCCTGTCGATCGGCACCATCACCAGCGATGGCAGCGTCGCGGTGCGCTTCCTGCGCGGCGGCCGGCTCGGCGCGGTGGAGGAGCAGTTCGTCGGCCGTCTGCGCCGCGGCGATCGCTTCCAGTTCGCCGGGCGCCTGCTGGAACTGGTGCGACTGGAGGACATGACCGCCTACGTGCGTCTGGCCAAGGGCGGCGACGGCAGCGTGCCGAAGTGGATGGGCGGGCGCATGCCGCTGTCTTCGGAACTGGGCCGCGAGGTGGAAGCGGTGTTCGCCGATCCGCGTGGCGAGGCCGAACTGCGCGCGCTGGCGCCGCTGCTCGGCCTGCAGCGCGCGCTGTCGGCTCTGCCGGCACCGCAGCGGCTGCTGGCCGAGCGCGTGCGCGCCCGCGACGGCCAGCACCTGTTCGTGTATCCGTTCGCCGGCCGCCAGGTGCACGAAGGCCTGGCCGCGTTGCTGGCGCTGCGCTGGGGCCGACGGCAGCGCAATACCTTCAGCTTCGCCGCCAACGACTATGGCTTCGTGCTGTCGCCGGCGGAGGACGCGCCGATCGATGCGGCGCTGCTGCGCGAACTGCTGAGTCCGGCGCAGTTGTTCGAGGATCTGCGCGAGAGCCTCAACCTCGGCGAACTGGCGCGCCGCCAGTTCCGCGAGATCGCCCGCGTCGCCGGCCTGTTGCCGCCCAGCCTGCCCGGCCGCCTGCCGCGCAGCCTGCGCCAGCTGCAGGCCTCCAGCGGCCTGCTGTACGACGTGCTGAGCCGCTTCGATCCCGAGCACTTGCTGCTGGCGCAGGCCGAGCGCGAGGTGCTGCAGGGCGAGATGGAACTGACCAGGCTCGCCGCCACCCTGGACGATTGCGCCGCGCGCGAGCTGGCGCTGCACAGCCCGCGCAGCCTTACCCCGCTGGCGTTCCCGCTGTGGGCCGAGAGCATCCGCGGCCAGCTCAGCACCGAGGACTGGAAGGCACGGGTAATGCGCGCGGCGGCGCAACTGGAGCAGCGCAATGCGCGCTGAACTGGACTGGCTGCTGGCCGGGGAACCGATGCGCCTGCTCGGCGACCGCGCGCTGTACTGGCCGGCGCGGCGACGGCTGCTGATCGCCGACCTGCACCTGGGCAAGGCCGACGTCTTCCGCCGCGCCGGCATCGGCCTGCCGCGCGGCGGCACCGCGCTCGACCTGGCGCGGCTGTCGGCCCTGCTGCAGGCGCAGGACGCGGCGGAACTGTGGATCCTCGGCGACGTGCTGCACGGCGCCGCACCCGATGCCGACTGGCAACGCCAGTGGCATGCCTGGCGCGCGCAGCATCCGCAACTGCGCGTGGCGGCGATCACCGGCAACCATGACCGCGCCCTGGCCGGCGCTGGGCTGGATATCGCGCCGCTTGGCACGCAGGTGGAAGACGGCCCGTTCGTGTTGCGTCACGATCCGGTGACGGATGCGCAGCGCCATGTGCTGTGCGGACATTTGCACCCGCTGGCCAAACTGCCGGGCCTTCGCCCGCGCTGGCCGGCGTTCTGGCTGCGCGACGGCATGACCGTGCTGCCGGCGTTCTCGCACTTCACCGCCGGCGTCGCCCCGGTCCTGGCGCCGGGCGAGCGCCTGGTCGCCTGCGTCGAAGGCGCGGCCTTCGCCCTTCCAGTGGCGACGGCGTAGATCGGGCGGGGTGGCGACTGGTCGTGACTGCAACCGAAGTGGCGAGTGCGATGCCATGCTGTGGGAGGGACTTCAGTCCCGACGCGACAACTGAAGGGCGTCGGGGCTGAAGCCCCTCCCACAATGCAGTCGCAATGCATTGCGCGAGTGCTTGGCACCGTGCCGGAGGAAGCGTCGGCGTAACGCGGGGCAGCCCATGACCGCGATCAAAGCAACAAGTGCACTGCCCTAATGTGGGAGGGACTTCAGTCCCGACGCGACCAACTGAAGGGTGCAGGGGGCTGAAGCCCATCCCACACAAGATTGGCGAATCGCGGCACGACAATGTTGCAAGTGCAAAGACAGAACATCGCCGTCGGGCCGCGCTCGCCGCGTTGCGCTCTGCACGCGCCGTCGCCGCGACGAATCACCCAAGCGCGCGTCCACCTGCGTCCGCGATCTCGCCGCCTACGGCAGCGCCACGCGTCGCGCCACCGCGTCCTGCAACGCTTCGAGAAACTCTGGCGCCAGCGGCAGCTTGCCAAACCAGCCGTGCTGGGTGCCGCTGAGCACGCGCAGCATGTGTCCGCGGCCCCCCGGCATGCGCCCGGCCGGCAACATGCCCACATCGCGCAGCCGCGCCACCACGTCGCGCTCGGACTGGAACAGCGGGGTCAGCCAGCGGCTCCAGAACTGGTACACCGCCACGTGCGCCTGGCGCTGCGCCTGGTAGCGCGCCAATGCCGCGTCGATGTCCGGCGCGGTGCGCAGGCTCTCACTCAATGCCCAGGCATCCATCAGCGCCATGTTGACGCCCTGCCCCAGTTGCGGGCTCATCGCATGCGCCGCGTCGCCGGCCAGCACCAGGCGGCCGCGGTACCAGTGCCGCTGCACCGCATCGCGGTAGCTGGCCCGCGCCAGTTGCGCAGGTGCGTCGATCTGCGCCAGGCGTTCGCGCGCCTGCGGCCACAACTGCGCGATCTCCTCCAGCCACGGCTGCACACCGCGCGCCTGCCAGGCATCGAACTCGGCGGTCGGCAGGCTCCAGAAGAAACTCACCCGGGGCTCGGCATCGCCTGGGCGGGTGCCCACCGGCAGCAGGCCGATCATCTTGCGCGCGGCCACGTAGCGCTGGCGCAGTTCGTCGGGGAAGGCCCAGTCGCCGCGCGGCAGCAGGCACCACAGCGCGCCCCACGGATACATCCGGTCCAGCCGCGTCGCCTGCACCTGCGCGCGCAGCGCCGAGGCCGAGCCGTCGCAGGCGATCACCAGGTCGAACGGCCCGTGCCAGCGGCCGTGCTGGTCCTGCACCCGGCGCAGCGTGTCGTCGATGGCGACGATGCGCGTATCGCGCTGCAGCGTGGCGTAGCCGTCCCAGGCCTGCGCCAGCAGGGCGAACAAGGCGCCGCGCTGCATGCCCAGCCCGAACAGGCGCGCCTCCAGGTCGCGGTAGCGCATGTCCATCACCGCGCGCCCGCACGGGGTCTCGCCGTACAGGCGGTGCACCGGCGCGCCGTAGGCCAGGGCCTGCTCGAGCAGGCCGATCCGCCACAGCACCTGCAGGCCGGTCGGCTGCAGCAGGAAACCGGCGCCGACCGGCCCGGGCTCGGCGGCGCGCTCGAACACCTGCACGCGGTGCCCGTCGCGCGCCAGCAGCAGCGCCAGTGCCTGGCCTGCGGTGCCATACCCCACGATCCCGATCTGCAATCCTTGCGTCATTGCCCGCACCGCCTGCCGACGCCGACACCACGGCATCTCCCATAAAAAACCCCGCCGAAGCGGGGTTCAAGGCACAACCGAGTCAACGCGCGCGCTTACTCGACCGGCGTGATATTCGAGGCTTGCGCGCCCTTCGGACCCTGGGTCACGTCGTAGCTGACACGCTGTCCTTCCTGCAGGCTGCGGAAGCCCTTGGAGTTGATCGCGGAGAAGTGCGCGAACACATCGGCGCTACCGTCTTCCGGAGAAATAAAACCAAATCCCTTGGCGTCGTTGAACCACTTGACGGTACCGTTCGGCATGGTGATGCGAGACCTTTTGCAGTGAATGGGTGGTGGTTGTGCGGCAGCCGCACCGGCGGAGTATGCAAAGCTTGCGCAACGAAGACAATCACCCGCGCGCCAGTTCCCCCACCAGCTCCGGCAGCCCGACCGAGGCCGCCTCGACATTGGCCAGCACCTCGGCCAGGGTGATTTCCTCGGCGTCGCCGCAGCCGGCCGCCCAGTTCGCCACGATCGCCAGGCAGGCGTAGTCCAGGCCCAGCTCGCGCGCCAACCCGGCTTCGGGCATGCCGGTCATGCCGACCAGGTCGCAACCGTCGCGGCGCAGCCGCGCGATCTCGGCGATGGTTTCCAGGCGCGGCCCCTGCGTGGCGGCGTAGCAGCCACCGTCCACAAGCGCGGTGCCGGTGACGCGCGCGGCGGCGAGGATCTTGCTGCGCAGCAGCGGCGAATACGGATGACCGAAATCCACGTGCAACACCTCGCTGCCCGGCTCTTCGCACAGGGTGGAGATGCGCCCCCAGGTGTAGTCGATCAACTGGTCCGGGCAGGCCAGCACGCGCGGGCCGAAGCGCTCGGTGATGCCGCCCACCGTGTTCAACGCGAGCACGCGCGTGGCGCCGATCTGTTGCAGTGCAGCAAGGTTGGCGCGGTAGTTGATCTTGTGCGGCGGCAGCGAATGGCCTTCGCCGTGGCGGGCCAGGAAGGCGACGCGGTGGCCGAGCAGCGTGCCGACCCGCACCGGGCCGGAAGGCGCGCCGTAGCGCGTCTCGACCTCGTGGGTCCGCACATCGTCCAGTTGTGCGAGCTTGTAGACGCCGGTGCCGCCGATGACGGCCAGTGCGATGTTGTCCATGCGGATCCTCGAACGAAAGGGAACGCCTGCGCCGGCGACGCGCGCCGGCAGCGGGAAACTTCAGCGACGGAGGCGAGGCTGGCTCGCCTGCCCCGCTACTCCTTCATCGCGTAGATCGCCGGCAGGTTGCGCAGGGCCTCGTTGACGTCCATGCCGAAGCCGAACACGTAGCGGTCCGGCACTTCGACGCCGACGTAGTCGGCGCTGACCCCGGGCACGCAGCGGTCGTGGCGCTTGACCGTCAGCGCGGCGATGCGCACGTCGGTGGCGCCCTGCTCCAGGCACCACTCGCGCACCGCCTTCAGGGTCAGGCCTTCGTCGAGGATGTCGTCGAGCAACAGCACGCGGCGACCGTACAGCGCGGTGGCCGGGCGGTGCTTCCACACCAGTTCGCCGCCGACGGTCTCGCCGCGGTAGCGGGTGGCGTGCAGGTAGTCCAGCTGCAGGTCCTGGCCGCGGCTGCCCAGTTCCAGCGCCAGCTGGCCGGCGAACGGCAGCGCGCCGTGCATGATGGTCAGGTAGACCGGGGTTTCGCCGCGGTAGTCGGCGGCGATGGCGTCGGCCATTTGGGCGATGGCCTGGTCGATGCGGGTGCGATCGACCAGCAGGTCGGCCTGGGCCAGGGCCTGGGCGATGGTGAGAGTGGACATCAGGCGGTTTTTCCGAAGGTGGAGAGCAGATGGGATTGGGTGTGGCCATAGCGGGCGTCGGCCAGCAGGCCGTCCCAGCCAAGGCCGCCGCGGCCGATCAGGCCGAGCAGCGCGGCGGTGTTGAGCGGGCGATCGCGCACGGCCTGCAGCGAGTCTTCGACCAGTTCCGGGTGGCAGACCAGGACCACGTCGCAGCCGGCGTCCAGGTGCGCAGTGACCCGCGCGGCGACGCCGCCAGCGGCGAACGAGGCGGCCATGTCGATGTCGTCGGAGAACACCACGCCACGGAAGCCCAGCTCCTGGCGCAGAATCTGCTGGATCCAGCGCGGCGAGTAGCCGGCCGGTTCCGGCGCCACCTGCGGGTAGACCACGTGCGCCATCATCACCGCATCGGCGCCGGCGGCGATGCCGGCGGCGAACGGCACCAGGTCTTCCTGGTGCAGGGTGTCCAGCGAACGCGGGTCCTCGGCGTTATCGACGTGGGTGTCCTCGAGCACGGTGCCATGGCCGGGGAAATGCTTGAGGGTGGCGCCCATGCCGACGCTGTGCATGCCGCGCACATAGGCCGCGGCGAAGGCCGCGACCACCTGCGGATCGTCGCTGAAGGCGCGGTCGCCGATGGCGCGGTTGCCGCGGGCCAGGTCCAGCACCGGGGCGAAGCTGAGGTCGACACCGCTGGCGCGCACTTCGCTGGCCATCAGCCAGGCGTGCTGCTCGGCCATCTCCAGCGCCGCGGCCGGATCGCGCGCGTACAGCGCGCCGAAATCCTGCAGCGGCGGCAATGCGCTGTAGCCCTCGCGGAAGCGCTGCACGCGCCCGCCTTCCTGGTCCACGCAGAGCAGCAGCGGCCGCGGCGTGGCGGCGCGGATCGCCGCGCTCAACTCGGTCACCTGCGCGCGCGAGGCGAAATTGCGTTTGAACAGGACCACGCCGGCCACCGCATCGTGCTGCAGCCAGTCGCGCTCCTGCGCGGTGAGTTCGGTACCGGCAACGCCGATCGCGAGCATGCGGGGGATTCCTCCTGCCGGCGCGGTTCAGGCGCCTGTGGGTCGGCATTGTCGCAGATGCCGGCGTCGGCGGCAGGTCGCGCCGCTGCCAGCTGACACGTCTCGGTAATGAACGCGTCCGAGTTGAGGCGCGCGCGGCGACGCGCAGCGCAGCAGTCCGCCCGGTCCGCGCGCGCAAGGCGGCCTTGCGGCCCGTTGCCTGGCCGCCTGGCTGGCACGCGCGCGATGCGGGAGAGGTCCGCGGCGAACCGGCATGGGCATCAGCAGGATGCCTGCGCACCACCGCGGGCCGCCCCTCGCCTCCTGCGACGCTGTCTGGCGCGCCGCCCGCGGCGCGGGGCACCCAACGTACAGCGCGCGACGTTCTAGACCGCGCACCCCTCCGGACCGCAATCGCGGCCCGCCTGGGCGTCGGCCAGCAAACCGCGCACGGTGGCGGCGAACACCTCCGGCGGCTGCGCGCCCTGCAGCGCCTGGCGGCCATCGATGACGTAGGTGGGTACCGCGCGGATGCCCATGGCCTGCGCCTGCTGCAGTTCCGCCTCGATCTCGTCCAGTCCCTCGCCGCCGGCCAGCAGCGCCTGCACCCGCGGCGCCGACAACCCACCTGCGGCGCCGGCATCGCACAGCGTCTGCGGATCGGCCAGGTTGCGGCCCTCGGCGAAGTGCGCATGGAACAGCGCCTCGGCGACCGCGTCCACGTCGCCCTCGCGCGCGGCCAGCCACAGCAGCCGGTGTGCGGGCAGCGTGGTCACCCGCACCTGGCCGCGACCGAAGTCGAACGGCAGGCCTTCGGCGCGCGCGGTGGCCTGGGTCTGCGCCAGGATCTGCTCGGTGCGCGCCGCACCGCCGAACTTGGCCGCATAGGCCTCGCGCAACGGCACCGGCTCGGTGCCGGCGTCCGGATCCAGCTGATACGGATGCCAGTGGATCTCCAGCGCCGGCGCATCCGCGCCGAGCGACGCAAGACCTTGCTGCAACCGGCGCTTGCCGATCCAGCACCAGGGACAGACCACGTCGGACCAGATATCGATGCGCATCAGCGGGGATTCGGGATTGGGGATTCGGGATTGGCAAAAGCATAAGCCCGATTGCCGCGAGAAGCGGGGATTCGGGATTCGGGATTGGGGATTCGCAAAAGCGGGCCGCGTGCGGCGTTTGGCTTTACGCTTTTGCCAATCCCGAATCCCCACTCCCCAATCCCGTCCATTCGCAGAATGGACACGTCGCCAGCGCCACGTTGTAGTACCGCGGGTCGTCGGTGACTTCGGCGCCGAGCCAGTCCGGCGTGGCGAACGCCTCGTCGGCGCTGTCCAGCTCGATCTCGGCGACCACCAGCCCGGCGTTGTCGCCGAGGAACTCGTCCACTTCCCAGAGATGGCCCTGGTACTGCACGAGATGCCGGCGCTTGTCGATCAGCCCGCCCACGCACAGCGCCAGCAGCGCGCGCGCATCGTCCGGCGGGATCGGATACTCGAACTCCTGGCGGGTATGCCCGAGCTCGCGCGACTTGAGGTTGAGGAACGCGGCCTCGCCCTGCACCCGCACCCGCACCGACGCCTTCTGCGCCCCGCTGGCCAGCGCCGCCTGGTCGTTGAGATAGCCCTGCGCCATCGGAATCACCGCGTGCGCCGCCGCGCGCCAGCCGTCGCCGATGACGAGGAATTTGCGTTCGATTTCGATGGCCATGGGAATCGGGAATGGGGAAAGGAGAATGGAAAAAGCTTAAACCGCGCGCGCAGCCGCTGTGACGAATCCCTAATCCCTAATCCCGATTCCCCATTCCCGGCTTTTCGAACACCGCAATGCTCTCCACATGCGCGGTGTGCGGGAACATGTCCATCGCGCCGGCGGCCTTGAGCACGAAGCCCTGTTCGTTGACCAAGTAGCCGGCGTCGCGCGCCAGCGAGCCGGGATGGCAGCTGACGTAGACGATGCGCTGGAACTGTTTCAGCGGCAGTTGCTGCAGCACCTCCAGCGCGCCGGAGCGCGGCGGGTCCAGCAGCAGCTTGTCGAAGCCCTGGCGCATCCACGGCGCCTGGCGCTGGTCCTGGGTCAGATCGGCGGCGAAGAACTGGGCATTGTCCAGGCCGTTGCGCTGCGCGTTGTCCCGCGCGCGCGCCACCAGCCCGGCGTCGCCTTCCACGCCGACCACCTCGCGCACGGTGCGCGCCAGCGGCAGGGTGAAGTTGCCCAGGCCGCAGAACAGGTCCAGCACGCGGTCGTCGGGTTGCGCGTCGAGCAGCGCCAGCGCGTGCGCGATCATCTTCTCGTTGAGCGCGGCGTTGACCTGGATGAAGTCCAGCGGCCGGAACGCCAGTTCCACGTCCCATTGCGGCAGCCGGAACGACAGCGGTACCTCTTGTGGATACAGCGGGTGCACGCTGTCCACACCACCGGGCTGCAGGAAGATGGCGAAGTCGTGCTCCTGGGCGAAGGCGATCAGCGCATCCTGGTCGCGCGCGCTCAGCGGCTGCATGTGGCGGAAGGTCAACGCCACCGCGGCGTCGCCGGCGATGAACTCGATCTGCGGGATGTCGCGTTTGCCGTCCAGGCTTTCCACCAGTTCGGCCAGCGCGGTCACCTTGAAACCGATCTGCGGGATCACCGTGTGGCAGACCGACAGGTCGGCGACGAAGCGCGGATCCTGCTCGCGGAACCCGACCAGGGTCTTGTCCTTCTTTTCCACCCGCCTAACCGAGAAGCGGCCCTTGCGCCGGTAGCCCCAGGGCGCGCCGGTCAGCGCCGGCAGCACCGCCTGCGGGGTCACGTGGCCGATGCGCTCCAGGTTCTCGGTCAGCACCCGCTGCTTGGCGACGATCTGCTGGTCCTCGGCCAGGTGCTGCAGCACGCAGCCGGCGCAGACCCCGAAATGCGGGCAGCGCGGCGTCACCCGCTGCGGCGAGGCCTGCAGCACCTGCACGGTGCGCGCCTCGTCGAAGTGGCGGTTGCGCGCGGTCGGTTCGGCCAGGACGGTCTCGCCGGGCAGCGCGCCGGCGACGAAGGCGACCTTGTCGCCCTCGCGGCGGGCCACGCCGCGGCCATCGTGGCTGAGGTCGGCGATGTCGGTCTGGAAGGGCGTGCGGTCGAGACGGTTTCTGGATCGGGCCACGTGGCAACAGGCTGCGGGCGGAAAAGGGCGGCTATTGTCGCAGATGGGCCGGGCCGGGACCGGCTTGCGATTGCCGCGCCGGCGAGGCAAAGTGGCGCACGCACGCACGCACGCGCGCCGCCGCGCGGGATGCGACCACGCCGCATGGAGGCATCAGCATGGCATCGAACCAGGACCCGGTAACGCGACTGCTGCTCGTCGAAGACGACCCGATCAGCCGCGCTTTCTTCGACGCGACGCTGCAGGCGCTGCCGGCCCGGGTGGACCTGGCCGACTCCGTCGCCAGCGCCCTCGCCCGCGCGCAGACGCAGGCGCACGACCTGTGGCTGATCGACGCCAACCTGCCCGACGGCAGCGGCAGCGATTTGCTGCGCCAGTTGCAGCGGCAACGCCCCGGCACCCTGGGGCTGGCGCATACCGCCGACACCAGCGCCACGGTCCGCGCGCAGTTGCTCGACGCCGGGTTCGCCGACGTGCTGCTGAAACCGCTCAGCACCGAACGGCTGCTGCAATCGGTGCGCCGGCTGCTCGCGCGCGGCCGCCTCGCCGGGACCGCCGGGACCGCCGAACCGACCCTGGACTGGGACGAGACCACCGCGCTGGCCGCGCTCAACGGCGAGCGCGCGCACCTGATCGCATTGCGCGAACTGTTCCTGGCCGAGCTGCCCGGCACCCGCGATGCGGTGGCCTCGGCCCTGCAACTCAGCGACGACCAGGCCGTGCGCAGCCACCTGCACCGGCTGCAGGCCAGCTGCGGCTTCGTCGGCGCCGCCCGCCTGGCGCGGGCCGTGCGCCAGCTGCATGGCGACCCGGCCTCTTCGCAGGCCCGCCACCAGTTCAGCGAGGCGGTGGCGGCGTTGTTGCACTGAAGGCCGGGATTGGGGATTGGGGATTGGAGATTGGGGGTGGCTCCCCGTCACTTTCCACGCGTCGGCGTGGGGCGCCAACTGCCGCAACCCGTGCTTCTCGAGCGTTGCCCTGGCGGTCCCGGCTGGTCGCCGCCCTTCCCCGTGTGGTCACGATCCGGTCTCGCGACGGTGACCACAACGACGGTGTCCGCATGGCGCTCGCGACACAGCGAAACTTGCAAATAAGATTCGTTCTCGAATAAATTAACGCCCCGACGACATCTGCGGACCAGCCATCGCCCCGTCCGTTCACTACACGCAACAGGGGCCTTCTCATGTTTCAGACATCATTCCACCGGCCAGCGCCGGCCATGGGCGTGCTCGCCCGCGCGCTGCTGGCCGCTCTCGTGGCCGCCGCGTCCACCTCGGCCAGCGCCCAGGACACCGCCAGTGACGGCACCCGCGATGCCGGGTCATCGGCCGAGGCCACGCAACTGGACACGGTCATGGTCAAAGGCCAGCGGCTCAGCCTGGACCTGCAGCAGGATGCGGCGGTCGGCGCGCTGGGCACGTCGCGCCTGCTGGATACGCCGTTCTCGGTGAGCCTGATCGAAGAACCCGAGATCGCGCGGCGCCAGGCCACCACGCTGGGGCAGATCTTCATCAACGATCCATCGGTGTTCGCGGCCGAGCCGCCGGCCACCACCAATTGGTGGGGCACGCAGATCCGCGGCATCGGCGTGCGCAATTTCTACGTGGACGGCGTGCCCATGCTGATGGAATGGGGCGGCGAGTTCCCGCTGGAAGCGGTGCAATCGGTGCAGGCGCTGAAGGGCCTGGGCGGCTTCATGTACGGCTTCGGCGCACCGGGCGGCATCGTCAGCTACCAGACCAAGCGCCCCACCGACACGCCACTGCTGGCCACCACGGTTGGCTACCGCAACGACAACGTGTTCTCGGCGCAGGTGGATGCGGGCGGCCGTGCCAACGGCGCCGACTCTTTCGGCTACCGCCTCAACGCCGGCATCGAACGCGGCGACGCGTACAACGGCGCGGGCATCGACCGCAAGACGATCGCTCTTGCGGTCGAGCAACCGATCGTCGAGGGCCTGACCTGGCATGCCGAACTGGTGCACGAGCGCAACACGCTCGAGCACGAGCCGCTGTATTTCTATTGGGACGCCTACCAGGGCACCCGCCTGCCCCGCCCCACCAGCGACTACGACAAGATCCGCGTCGACGGGGCCTACTACGAGACCGCCCTGCTGCACGCGACCACCGGCCTGAACTGGCGCATCGACGAGCGCTGGAGTGCGGCACTGAGCCTGGGCGGCAGCCGCCGCCGGCACACGTCGCACAAGATGTTCGCCAATCTGCTGAACGAAGCGGGCGACTACGCCGGTTTCGCCTACGACTTCGGTGCGGTGCTGCGCAACAGCGTGGTGCAGTTGCTGGTCAACGGCCGCGTCGACACCGGTCCGGTGACGCACGCGTTGGTGTTCGGTGCCTCGGTGCAGCGCAGTTGGGACCAGTGGAGCAAGGCGTTCTACTGGAGCAACGACTTCGACGGCAACCTGTATCGCCCGCAGTCCTTCCACCCCACCCGCCGACCGGACTACAGCCTGGCGCCGGTCAGCGCGGACCTGCGCCAGAAGGCGGTGTTCGTCAGCGACACCCTGCAGTTCGGCGACCACTGGCGCGCCATCCTCGGCGCGCGCCACGTGGATTACCAGCAACGCGATCTGGATGGCGACGCGTCGGTGGACAGCGGCTACCGCACCTCGGTGACGACCCCGACCGTGGCGCTGATCTACAAGCCCGTCGACGACGTGTCGCTCTACGCCAGCTACGTGGAGGCGCTGGAGCCCGGCAGCCGCGTCGGCACCGATGCGCTGCCCGCCTATGCCAACGCCGGCAGCGTGCTGGCGCCGACGGTGAGCAAGCAGTACGAACTGGGCGCCAAGCTGCAGAGCGGGCGCTTCGCGCTGACCACCGCCGCGTTCCGCATCGAGCGCGGCGCGCAGATCGACGCCTACCGCGACGGCCTGCGCTACCTGACCCAGGACGGCCTGACCCTGTATCGCGGGCTGGAAGTGATCGGTAGCGTCGGCGTGACCGAGGATCTGGAAGTGGGCGTCGGCGGACTGTGGATGGACCCGCGGCTGGAGGATCTGTCGCCGGACAACGCGGCCCTGCGCGGCAACCGCCCGGCCGGCGCCGCACGCCGGCAACTGCTGGCCAATGCCACCTGGCGCGTGCCGGGCGTGCGCGGCCTGAGCCTGCACGGCAACGTGCGCTACTCCGGCGATGCCTACTACGAGGATCAGAATCGCGTGCTCATCCCCGGGCATACCGTCGCCGCGGCCGGCTTCCAGTACGCCACCACGCTGGGCGGCTACGACGCATTGCTGACCGGCAACATCAACAACCTGTTCGATCGCACCTACTGGAACCAGCACACGCTGGGCGAGGCACGCAATGCGGCGCTGAGCCTGCGGATCGATTGGCGCTGAGTGCGCCTGCCGCTGCCGTGGCCCCGCGTGGCGACGGCGACGGCGGCGACGGGCGGCGGCGCGGAGGTCTGTGGTCGTGACGGAAGCGACCGCAGGCGCGGCTTGAGCTGCGAAGGCGTTACCAGGAAAACCCGTCGCCGCTGAGCCCGCAAGAACGGACAAGAACCGCTTCTACGGAGCAAGCCGCATCCGGTTGGGCGTGTGACGAACGCAGCTCACTCGGGTGTCCGCGTGGCGGCAGCGCTCGCGCCGTCGATCCGCCGCACTCACGACGCCGCGGAAGGCGGCGACCGCGGCGGCGCTTCGGGTGTGGATGTCGACATCGGATCGCGCTGCGCATCCAGCTCGGCGTCCGGCTCCGGCGTCGCCGCGGGCGCTGCCGACGCCGGCATTGCGGCGACGCCGGGTGCATCCGATGGCGGCGGATCGTCCTGCGGCGGTTCGGGATCGGCGACCGCCGGCGCGATGCCCGCGGCGCTGGCACTACGCTGCCGCGCCAGGTCCTCGACCATTTCCCAGGATTTCAGGCCGCGCCCGCCGAGGTGGTGCAGCAGCACCACGCGCATGCCGCGGCGCAGGCCCGGCAGATCCTCGGCAGCCGGTTCGGTATCGTCGGCCAGCGCCAGCAGGGCGCGCCCGGTCGCCATGCCGCTGCGCTGATCGTGGCCACGGTCGCTCAGCAGCCGGCGTGGCCCGTGCTCGGCGTCGAGCACGTAGCGCGCGGCCGGGTCGATCGGGTCGCCGTCGCCGTCGTGACGCAGGTCGAATCCCACGCCCAGCGCCTCCAGCAGGTCGCGCTCGAAGCAGCGCAGCGACCAGGCCAGCGGCGCTTCGGCGGCCAGCCGCGCGCGCACCCGCGCGTACGCCAGATACAGGTCCGGCGCCGGATCGTCGCGCGGCGCCAGACGCAGCGTCAGTTCGTTGATGTAGAAGCCGGCCAGCATCGCCTCGCCGCTCAGCCGCGGCGCCGCATCCATCGCCTCGGCCTCGCGCAGTTGCGCCAGTTCGCCGCGGCGCTGCGCGCTGAAGCGGATCGACTGCAGCGGCTGCAGTGCCGCGCGCAAGGCCTGCTTCTTCGGCCCGTGCACGCCGCGCGCCAGCACGCCGAGCCGGCCGTGATGCACGCTCAGCACCTCCACCAGCAGGCTGGTCTCGCGCCAGGGCCGGGCGTGCAGGACGAAACCGGGTTCGTGCTCGATCAAGGCTGCAGGGGCTGGGAATGGGGAGTGGGGAATAGGGAATGGAACAGCATGCCGTCCCTGGCCGCATCATCGTCCAACGAACGGAAGGAGCCAGCGTCGTGTAGAAGCGGCTTCAGCCGCGGCGGGGGTTACCGGGGGAGCGCACGTGGCTGAAGCCGCCCCTACGCACGCCATGATTGTCCGGGAGGCGCGGAAATCCGATTCCCGATTCCCGATTCACCATTCCCGGCTTATTCCCCGTACCCGAACGCCTTCAGCGCGGCTTCGTCGTCGGACCAGCCCTCGCGCACGCGGACCCAGGTCTCCAGGAACACCTTGGCGCCGAACAGGCGTTCCATCTGCTGGCGGGCCTTGGCGCCGATGTCCTTCAGGCGTGTGCCGCCCTTGCCGATCACGATCGCCTTCTGGCCTTCGCGCTCGACCCAGATCACCGCGCCGATGCGCAGCAGCGCGCCGTCCTCGGCGAAGCGTTCGATCTCCACGGTGGTGGCGTACGGCAGTTCCTCGCCGAGCTGGCGCATCAACTGCTCGCGCACCAGTTCGCCGGCCAGGAAGCGCTGGCTGCGGTCGGTGATCTCGTCCTCGCCGAACATCGGCGGCGCTTCCGGCACCAGCGCCAGCAGGTCGCGCACCAGCGCCTCCAGGCCCTTGCGCTTGAGTGCGGAGATCGGATGCACCGCGGCGAAGCTGCGGCCTTCGCTGACCTGCTGCAGGAACGGCAGCAGCGCGGTCTTGTCCTTGAGCCGGTCGACCTTGTTGACCACCAGCACCACCGGGATGCCGGCGTCGCTGAGCACGTTGAACGCCAGCGTGTCCTCCTCGTCCCAGCGCCCGGCCTCGATGACCAGCAGGCCGGCGTCCACGCCTTCCAGGGAGCCGCGCGCGGCGCGGTTCATCACCCGGTTCATGGCGCGCTTCTGCTCGCGGTGCAGGCCGGGGGTATCGACCAGCAGCAACTGGCCGGCCGGGAAGCTGGCGATACCCAGCAGCCGGTGCCGGGTGGTCTGCGGCCGATTGGAGACGATACTGACCTTGGCGCCCACCAGGGCGTTGGTCAGGGTGGACTTGCCCACGTTGGGGCGGCCGATCACGGCCACGCTGCCGCTGCGGTAAGGGGGAGTGGCTTGTTCGTTCACTTGCTCGAATCCAGTTGCTCGATGGCGGCGGCGGCGGCCTGCTGCTCGGCCAGGCGCCGCGAGGTGCCCTCGCCCTCGGTCACCAGGGCGGGCTCGGCGAGTACGCAGCGTACCCGGAATAGCTTGGCGTGGTCGTCGCCGGTCTCGCTGATCAGTTCGTAGGCCGGCAAGGTCCGCTGCCGGGCCTGCAGCCATTCCTGCAGGCGGGTCTTGGCGTCCTTCTCCACCTTGCCGACCGGCAACGCCGCCAGCGCGGCCTCGAACCAGGGCAGGATGGTGGCGCGGCAGGTCTCGAAGCCGGCGTCCAGGTAGATCGCCGCGACCACGGCCTCCACCGCATCGGCCAGGATCGAGTCGCGGCGATGGCCGCCGGACTTCATCTCGCCCGGCCCCAGGGTCAGGCGTTCGCCCAGCTCCAGTTGCCGGCCGATCGCGGCCAGCGAGGCCTCGCGCACCAGCTCGGCGCGGGCGCGGGTCAGCGCGCCCTCGTCGGCCTTGGGCCAGCGCTGGTACAGCGCCTCGGCGATCAGCAGGTTGACGATGCCATCGCCGAGGAATTCCAGGCGTTCGTTGTGCGGTGCGCCGGCACTGCGATGGGTCAGCGCCTGTGCCAGCAACTGCGGCTCAGCGAAGCGGTGACCGATGCGGTCACCGCGCAGGATGGTCTTACTGGCCACCACGCGTCGTCAGGTCCTGGGTGGCGTCGAACTTGCCGACCACGTCCAGATTGGCGATCAGCGGGCGGCGCACTTCGTAGGCCACGTGCATCTTCACGCCGGTGTCGGTGCGCTCGAAGGTGACGTCGCCCGGCTTCACGTTGTCCGAGTTGTTGATGTCCAGGCGCCGGAACAACGAGGCCTTGGCCTGCGACGGGTCCATCTCGGCGCTGCCGGCTTCGGTCGCCAGACCCTTCATCGCCGAGCGCACCGCATAGAACTCCATGTACATCGGGAACAGCTTCATGCCGATGTAGACGAAGAAGCCGACCACCGCCAGCACGATCACGAACGAGGTCAAGGTCATGCCACTTTGCTTGTGCTTCATCGCGCTTCCCCTCACGCAAGTCACTGAATGGTCGTCCCGATCCGCGACGGATCGAAACTGCCGCTGCAAAACCAGCCTTCGCAATTGAGCCAGATCAGGAACGCCTTGCCGCGCAGGTTCTCCTCGGGCAGGAAATGGGTCTGGGTCCAGAACCGGCTGTCCTCGCTGTTGTCGCGATTATCGCCCATCACGAAGTACTTGCCCGGCGGGACCACCCAGTCGCCCTGGCCGGCCGGATTGTTGCGGTCGATCCACTCCAGCTCGGTGTGGGTGCGGCCCGGCAGGTACTCGGTGAGCAGCGTGGCACCGGTCATTTCCGCGCCCTTGCCCTTGCCGACGTACTCGCCCATGACCTTGTACTTCATCGGCGTGCCGTTGATGTACAGGGTGTCGCCGTGGAAGCCGATGCGGTCGCCCGGCAGGCCGATCACGCGCTTGATCCAGTTTTCGTCCGGCTTGTGCGGCGGCTTGAACACCACCACGTCGCCGCGCTTGGGCTCGCCGACCGGAATGATCTTCTGGTTGGTGATCGGCAGGCGGAAGCCATAGGAGAACTTGTTGACCAGGATGAAATCGCCGACCAGCAGATTCGGCATCATCGAGCTGGACGGGATCTTGTACGGCTCGGCGATGAAGCTGCGCAGGATCAGCACCACCGCCAGCACCGGGAAGAACGCCCGCGAGTAGTCGACGATCACCGGCTCGCTGTCGAGCAACCCGGCCCGCGCGGCGCGGCGCTTGGCGAAGAACAGCTTGTCCAGCAGGGTGATGATGCCGGTGGCGAAGGTCAGGACCACCAGCGCGATTTCAAACCATTTCATTCGTATTCCTTCGGAATGGGAATCGGGAATGGAGAACGGGGAATCGGGAAGGCAAGAGCATGCGCTCTTTCGATTCCCCATTCCCTATTCACGACTCCCAGCTACTTGTCCATCTGCAGCACAGCCAGGAAGGCTTCCTGCGGGATTTCCACGCGGCCGACCTGCTTCATGCGCTTCTTGCCTTCCTTCTGCTTTTCCAACAGCTTCTTCTTGCGCGAGACGTCGCCACCATAGCACTTGGCCAGCACGTTCTTGCGCATCGCCTTGACCGTGGTGCGGGCGATGATCTGCGAGCCGATCGCGGCCTGGATCGCCACGTCGAACATCTGCCGCGGGATCAGGTCCTTCATCTTCTCGCACAGTTCGCGGCCGCGGCGGTCGGCGTGGCTGCGGTGGGCGATCAGCGACAGCGCATCGACCTTGTCGCCGTTGATCAGCACGTCCACGCGCACGAACGGGCCGGTGTCGAAACGCACGAAGTGGTAGTCCAGCGAGGCGTAGCCGCGGCTGACCGACTTGAGCTTGTCGAAGAAGTCCAGCACCACCTCGGCCATCGGCAGCTCGTAGCTGATCTGCACCTGGCTGCCCAGGTAGTTGATGCCGATCTGGCTGCCGCGCTTTTCCTCGCACAGCTTGATGATGTTGCCGATGTATTCCTCGGGGGTGAGGATGTTGGCGCGGATGATCGGCTCGCGGATCTCCTCGACCATGTTCACCGGCGGCAGCTTGGCCGGGTTGTCCATGCTGATGATCGAGCCGTCGGTCTTCAGCACCTCGTAGACCACGGTCGGCGCGGTGCTGATCAGGTCCAGGTTGTACTCGCGCTCCAGGCGCTCCTGCACGATCTCCATGTGCAGCATGCCAAGGAAGCCGCAGCGGAAACCGAAGCCCATCGCCTCGGAGCTTTCCGGCTCGAAGCGCAGCGCCGCGTCGTTCAGGCGCAGCTTGTCCAGCGCCTCGCGCAGGTTGGTGTAGTCCTCGGCATCGACCGGGAACAGGCCGGCGAACACGCGCGGCTGCATTTCCTGGAAGCCCGGCAGCGGCTTGCTCGCCGGGTCGCCGGCCAGGGTCAGGGTGTCGCCGACCGGCGCGCCGTGCACGTCCTTGATGCTGGCGGTGACCCAGCCCACCTCGCCCGCGCGCAGCGCCGGCAGCACCTTGCGCTTGGGCGTGAACACGCCGACGTTGTCGACCTGGTGGGTGCGGCCGGTGGACATCACCAGCAGCTTGTCGCCAGCCTTGATCTCGCCCTGCATCACCCGCACCAGCGAGACCACACCCAGGTAGTTGTCGAACCAGGAGTCGATGATCAGCGCCTGCAGCTTGTCGGTGTCGCGCGGCACCGGCGGCGGGATGCGGTGAACGATCGCCTCCAGCACGTCGCGCACGTTCAGCCCGGTCTTGGCGCTGACCGGCACGGCGTCGGTGGCGTCGATGCCGATCACCGCCTCGATCTCGGCCTTGGCGCGGTCGATGTCGGCGGTGGGCAGGTCGATCTTGTTCAGAACCGGCACCACTTCCAGGCCCTGCTCCACCGCGGTGTAGCAGTTGGCCACCGACTGCGCTTCCACGCCCTGCGCCGCGTCGACCACCAGCAGCGCGCCCTCGCAGGCGGCCAGCGAGCGGCTGACCTCGTAGGAGAAGTCGACGTGGCCGGGGGTGTCGATGAAGTTCAGGTGGTAGACCTGCCCGTCCTGCGCGGTGTACGGCAGCGACACGGACTGGGCCTTGATGGTGATGCCGCGTTCGCGCTCGATCGGGTTGGAATCGAGCACCTGCGCTTCCATCTCGCGCGCCTGCAGGCCGCCGCAGAGCTGGATGATGCGATCGGCCAGGGTCGATTTGCCGTGGTCGACGTGGGCGATGATGGAGAAATTGCGGATGTTCCGCATCGAATCAGAGGACATGAGGTGGGCGGCCAACAAAACCAGCGGCAAAGACATCAACTATGTCGCCATGTACCACATCGCGCAAGTACCGCTCATCTGCATTGGCGGGCAGGATAGCCGAAACAGGCTAACACCTTGACTTTTCAGAAAAATTCAAGTACCAAACCGCAGCCCGGTATCGCACTGGGCAGTCGACACTTTTCTCTTCGAAAGGAACATGAAATGAAAAGGTCAATTTTCTTCAAGAACGTCACGATCGCTTGCATCGCAGCGCTTTGGTCCGTATTGGCCACAGCGGCAGCAGCGCCATCGGACAATAGCGACGACGCTCACCGGCCGACTTCGGCTTTCAGCAACAGCGGCATGCCCAAGCAAAGCTTCAAAATTTGCCCGGTAAAGAACGACAGCGGAAAATCTCAGAAGTACATTGCGTCCCCCAACAAATTGATGGATTGGTGCGACCACTATTGTTGCTGGGTCGAGAATGGGGTTAAGTACTGCCGTGTGGACTGCACATGCGCTTGATGAGAAACACCAGCGACATGACCTTGGCGAGGCGCACACTCGACTAGAAGCATCGACTCACGCAGCGATCAATAGCGTCGATGCCGCAATCACGAACCGTGCCTCACCAGAACCAACGCAGGGCTGGAGTGCCAGCCCTGCGTTTTTCTTCATCCAAAGAGGCAATGCATTACGACAGCGAGATCATTCCACGCTGATGGCCACGAACTGACTCGCCGGACTACCTGGCGCACGCACCAACAACATCACCACGTCGCCCTTCTTAGCGTCGGACGTGAGCTTGTGGAATTGAGCCGGACTGGAAACCGGAACCCGCCCGACCTGCAGCACGATCATGCCAGGTCGCAATTGCGACTTTCTCGCAAGCGCACTGCTGACCTGCGCCACTTGCACGCCTTGGTCGGGCTCCAATCCAAGCTTCTGGCGCATTTGCGCAGGGATCTCCTGGACGCTGATGCCCAGCGCGGTGCCCTCAGCCGCCTGTGGCGCAGGCGCCGCCCCGGCGCGACCAGGCAGTTGCTGACCCAACATTCCATCGTCGGCAATCAGCTCGCTCAAGGTCACCATGACGTCCCGCTCCTTGCCATCGCGAACGATCGTAACGCGCGCCTTGCTTCCAGGCGGCAACATGCCCACCAACGGAGGCAAATCCTCGCGCGTGTTGATCCTCTGACCATTGAAGGCAACGATGAAGTCGCCGGGTTCGATACCGGCCTTGGCCGCACCAGTGCCCGGCTGGACACCATTGACCAGAGCACCGCGCGTGTCCGGCAGCCCCAGCCCCTTAGCCTCGACGTCACTGATGTTCGGTTGCATGGTCACGCCCAGCATTCCGCGACTGACCTTGCCGGTCTTCTTGATCTGCTCGACCGCGCTCATCGCCAGGTCGATCGGGATCGCGAAGCTGATGCCCATGTAGCCGCCGGATGCGGAGAAGATCTGCGAGTTGATGCCGACCACCTCACCGCGGGTGTTGAGCAGCGGGCCGCCGGAGTTGCCCTGGTTGATCGCCACGTCGGTCTGGATGAACGGCACGTAGCGCTGGTCGGCGTAGGGGTTGCTGCGGCCGGTGGCGCTGACGATGCCGGCGGTGACCGAGTGGTCCAGGCCGAACGGCGAACCGATCGCCACCACCCACTGGCCGGGCTTGAGCAGGTTGGAGTCGCCGATGCGCACCGTCGGCAGGTTCTTGCCGTCGATCTTCAGCAGCGCCACGTCGTACTGCTGGTCGCTGCCGACCACCTTGGCGGTGAACTCGCGGCGGTCGGTGAGCTTGACCTTGACCTCGCTGGCGCCGTCGACCACGTGGTGGTTGGTCAGCACGTAGCCGTCGGGCGAAATGATGAAGCCCGAGCCCATCGAACGGCCGGCGGGCGCGCCATCGTCGTCGTCCGGCGCGCCGCGGCCGCCGCGCGGCTGCCCGGGCATGCCCGGCATGCCGTCCGGGCCGAAGAAGCGCCGGAAGAACTCGGGCATCTGGTCGTCGTCGGGCATGCCGCCGCCGGAGCGTGCGGCCGCGGCGCGGCGGCTGATGGTGGTCTCGACATTGACCACGCCCGGGCCGACCTGCTCGACCAGGCGGGTGAAGTCGGGAAGGTTGCCGACCAGCTGCGGCGCCGGCGCGGCCTGCGCGGCCGGCGGCGGGGCGCTGGCGGCGCTGGGACTGGGCTGCTGCGCGCAGGCGGCCAGCGGCACGGTCAGCGCCAGCAGGCCCAACAGATGGTGGCGGATACGGTGAGTCATCGGACGCAAGCCTCCGGTTCGGGAAGGGGAACAACGAGGGGACGAAGCAACGGGGACCACGCGCCGGAATGAGGCACGGACGCCTGCCGGCGCGCGGGGTCAGGGCTGCGGATGCAGCGGCGGGTTGGCCACGGCGTCGGCAGGCAATCGGGGTTCGAACGGATAGAACGCCGCCGGGTCCGCGCCGCTGTGCGGGAAGCTGGCGGTGAATTCGCTCCCGGCATCGGCGGATGGCAGCGTCGAGCGCGGCCACGGCCGGGCCTGCAGCGGCGTCGCCGGATGCCCGAACGGATCGCTGGCGCGTTGCGCGACCATCGTCGGCGGCGCGACCGGCGCAACGAACGGCGTCTGCACCGGCGCCTTGGCCTGCGGTTTGGTAGGCGCCGCTGCGGCATAGGCGGGCTCGGCCGGGACGCTGCGGGTGCGCGCGGCCTGTGCGCTACGGGTGGCCTCGCGTCGCGCCGCCGCGGCCGCCTCCTGGCGACGATTGGCGGCGATCGCCATTGCCGGCGCGGCAGCGACGGCTGCGGCGAGATCGCCCTGCGGATCGGCCGGTGCCGGCGCGGGTGTCGGGACCTGCGGCGTGGTGGCGGCCGGTGCCGGGCTCGGCGCGGTGGCATCGGCGACCTGCGCCGGCGCCAACGCCTCGGGCGTCTGCGGCAGGCGCTGGGTCACGAACAGCGCGAGCAGCGCGACCGAAGCGGCCAGGGTGGCACTGCCGCCCCAGCGCCAGGTGCGACGCTTGCCGGCGGCGCTGGCTGCATCGGCACGCGCGGCCTGCTGCGCTTCGGCGGCCACCGCCTGGCGCACGCGCGCACTGAAATCGCTGGGCGCCGGCACGCTGACACGGCCGCGCAGGATGTCGCCGCACAGCTGCCAGCGCTCATGGCAGCCGGACAATTCCTCGTCGTGCTGCAGCCGGCGCAGCACGAAGCGTGCTTCGTCGGCCGGCAGTTCGCCGTCGATCAGGGCGGACAGTTGCTGCCGGTAGTGCAGCTCGAACTTGTCCGGCGCGGCGCTGTCGGGCGCCGGCACAGGCTTGGGAAAGGGCGTGCTATCGGTCATACGCGGTGTCGCTCACGGGTGGCGCTGTCGGTATCCAGCAGGGGACGGAGTTCGGCGTCGATGGCCTCGCGGGCGCGGAAGATCCGCGAACGCACGGTGCCGATCGGGCAGCCCATCTTCTGCGCGATGTCCTCGTAGCTCATGCCCTCCACCTCGCGCAGGGTGATGGCGGTGCGCAACTCTTCCGGCAAGGCGTCGACCGCCTTCATCACCGTGCGCTCCAGCTCCTGGCGCATCAACTCGCGTTCGGGCGTGTCGGTGTCGCGCAGGCGGGTGCCGCTGTCGAACTGCTCGGCATCGAGCACATCGACGTCGTCGGTGGGCGGCCTGCGGTTGTGCGCGACCAGGTAGTTCTTGGCGGTGTTCACGGCGATCCGGTGCAACCATGTGGAGAACTGGGCGTCGCCGCGGAAACTCCCGATCGCGCGGTAGGCGCGGATGAAAGTGTCCTGGGCCACGTCCTGACATTCGCTCCAGTCGGCGATGTAGCGCCCGATCAGGCCGACGATCCGATGCTGGTACTTGCGCACCAGCACATCGAACGCCGCGCTTTCGCCGCGCTGCACACGCCGGACCAGTTCAAGGTCCAGCTCCTGGGGTGTTTCGACATCGGCCATAGCGGGCCGCACTCCTGTCAGCCCAACCTACGTCGGACCCTCTGACCGCCAATTCGGAAAAAAGTTCAGCGCCCCTCAGCGGATCGCCGCCCCACGACGTTAACCGGCGTTCCGTTAGGCTGGCGCAAGGCCAGCGGTCGCGGGACGCGCCTCAATTCCCCTGCATTGGGATTTGACGCGACGGAAACAACCTCTGGATGATAACGATCTTCTCCATACACAAGCGGATGGTCCTCCCCATGCTTTCAGGCTTCGACGGGCTCCGATTCAGTCACTGGCAAGCGGACATCCGCGGCGACGGCATCGTCGTGCTCAGCCTCGACCGCCAGGACGCGCCCGTCAATGCGCTGTCGCAGGACGTGTTGCTGGAGCTGGGCAATCTGCTCGAGCGCATCGCCATCGATCCGCCCAAGGGCGTGGTGATCCGCTCGGCCAAGGACAACGGCTTCATCGCCGGCGCCGACCTCAAGGAATTCCAGGAATTCGACCGCCGCGGCACCGTCAACGACGCCATCCGCCGCGGCCAGGCCACCTTCCAGAAACTGGCCGAACTGCCCTGCCCCACGGTCGCGGCGATCCACGGCTTCTGCATGGGCGGCGGCACCGAGATCGCCCTGGCTTGCCGCTACCGCGTCGCCTCCAGCGATGCGGCCACCCGCATCGGCCTGCCCGAGACCAAGCTCGGCATCTTCCCCGGCTGGGGCGGCAGCGCGCGCCTGCCACGGCTGATCGGCGCGCCGGCGGCGATGGACCTCATGCTCACCGGGCGCACCGTGTCGGCCTCGGCGGCGCGGGCGATGGGCCTGGTCGACAAGGTCGCCGCGCCGGCCGTGCTCACCGATACCGCGGTGGCGCTGGCGCTGTCCGGCAGCGCCCGCCCCTTCAAGCAGCGCGCCACCGCCTGGGCCACCAACACCTGGCCGGCGCGCAAGCTGCTGGCGCCGCAGATGCGCAAGCAGGTGGCGCGCAAGGCGCGCAAGGAGCACTACCCGGCGCCGTACGCGCTGATCGGGGTGTGGGAACGCAGCGGCGGCAGCGGCATCCAGGCGCGCCTGGACGCCGAGCGCAAGGCGGTGGTCAAGCTGGCCAGCACCCCGACCGCGCGCAACCTGATCCGCATCTTCTTCCTCACCGAGCGGCTCAAGGCGCTGGGCGGCAAGGAGCACGGCATCCGCCACGTGCACGTGGTCGGTGCCGGGGTGATGGGCGGCGACATCGCCGCCTGGTCGGCCTACAAGGGCTTCGAGGTGACCCTGCAGGACCGCGAGCAGCGCTTCATCGACGGCGCGCTGAGCCGCGCCGGCGAGCTGTTCGCCAAGCGGGTCAAGGACGACAGCAAGCGCCCGGCGGTGGCGGCGCGCCTGAAGGGCGATCTGGCCGGCGAGGGCGTGCCGAGCGCCGATCTGGTGATCGAGGCGATCATCGAGAACCCGCAGGCCAAGCGCGAGCTGTACCAGGCGCTGGAGCCGCGCATGCAGCCGACTGCGCTGCTCAGCACCAACACCTCCTCGATCCCGCTGACCGAACTGCGCGAGCACATCCAGCGCCCGGCGCAGTTCGGCGGCCTGCACTACTTCAATCCGGTGGCGCAGATGCCGCTGGTGGAGATCGTCTGCCACGACGGCCTGGCGCCGGAGAACCAGAAGCGGCTGGCCGCCTTCTGCAAGGCCATCGACAAGCTGCCGGTGCCGGTCGCCGGCACCCCCGGATTCCTGGTCAACCGCGTGCTGTTCCCGTACATGCTGGAAGCGGCCACCGCCTATGCCGAAGGCATTCCCGGCCCGGCGATCGACAAGGCTGCGGTCAAGTTCGGCATGCCGATGGGCCCGATCGAACTGATCGACACCGTGGGCCTGGACGTGGCCGCGGGCGTGGGCGCCGAACTGGCACCGTTCCTGGGCCTGCCGATCCCGGCGGCGCTGCAGACGGTGGAGCCGGGCAAGCGCGGCAAGAAGGACGGCCAGGGCCTGTACGCCTGGGAGAACGGCCGCGCCAAGAAGCCCGAACTGCCGAAGGACTACCGCGCGCCGGACGACCTGGAAGACCGCCTGATCCTGCCGCTGCTCAACGAAGCGGTGGCCTGCCTGCACGAGGGCGTGGTCGCCGACGCCGACCTGCTCGATGCCGGCGTGATCTTCGGTACCGGCTTCGCCCCGTTCCGCGGCGGCCCGATCCAGCACATCCGCGCCGCCGGCGCCGACGTGCTGCTGGCGCGCCTGCGCGCCCTGCACACGCGCTACGGCGAGCGTTTCGCCCCGCGACCGGGTTGGGAGTCGCCGGCGTTGCGCGAACCGGTGGTGTGAGGCGCGCGCACGCCTTCTGTAAGCGTGCGTCAGGGCACCTCCCATAACGACGGGTCGCGCCCCTTTGGTAGCGGCTTCAGCCGCGGCGGGCGTTTCCCGGCAAGACCCGTCGCGGCTGAAGCCGCTCCCACGCGATCTTGCGGCGAATTCGCCGGGCGTACTGTGGGAGGGACTTCAGTCCCGACGCATTACGCCATCGGAAAGCATGGCCGCTTCGCCAGGCGCTGCTGCATGACAGGTGATTCCCACAAAGCAAGCTGCCCGTAGCTTGATTGTGGGGAAAGCAGGTCGCTGCAGGCGCCCTTCAGTCGCACTCGGCATTCCAGGTGCGCGCGGACGACAAATCCCAAACCAGAACAAAGCCGCACCTGCACGAATGCCGTTACGCAGCCGTGCTGCTAGTGCGAATGCCCCTGCATGTGGCCGTGCCCATGTGCGGGATGGGGATGGGCATGATCGTGATCGTGGTCCTCGTGACCATGCCCGTGATGATCGTGACCACCACCCTCGCCCGCCGCCGGCGTGCCGCACGGGGTAGCGCCGCAATGGCCGGCTTCCATCTGCAGGGTGATGTGATCGATGCCGAACTGCGCATGCAGGCCATCGCACAGCGCGGCGCGCACGGCATCGGCGTCACCGCCGTCGGCGACCACCACATGCGCGGTCAGCGCCGGCGTGCTGGAGGCCAGCGCCCACACGTGCAGGTCGTGCACGCTGGCCACGCCGGGCGCGGCCTGCAGATAGCCGCGCACCGCGCCCAGGTCCACGCCCTTGGGCACGCCTTCCAGCAGCACGTTGATCGCCTCGCGCAGCAGCACCCAGGTCCGCGGCAACACCCACAGACCGATCAGCACCGCCAGGATCGGATCGATCAGTTTCCACCCGGTGACGCGGATCGCCAGCGCGCCGACGATCACCGCGACCGAGCCGAGCATGTCGCTCCACACTTCCAGGTACGCGCCCTTCATGTTGAGGCTCTCGCCGCTGCCGGCCTTGAGCAGGCGCATCGAGATCAGGTTGATCAGCAGGCCGAATGCGGCGATGCCGAGCATGCCGACGGTGGCGATCTCCTGCGGCTGGCGGAAGCGCTGCACCGCCTCCCACAGGATGTAGCCGGCCACCACGAACAGCAGCGCGCCGTTGACCAGCGCGCCCAGCGCCTCCAGCCGTGCGTAGCCATAGCTGCGCTTGGCATCGGGCGGGCGCCGGCTCAGCCGCACCGCGATCAGCGCGATCATCAGCGCCAGCGTGTCGGTGGCCATGTGCGCAGCGTCGGACAGCAGCGCCAGGCTGTTGGTGAGGAAAGCGCCGGCCACTTCCACCACCAGGAACAGCGCGGTGAGACCGAGCGCCCACCACAGGGGCTGCTCGTGGCGGATTTCGGTGGGGGCGTGGCTGTGATCGTGTCCCATGGGGCGACCGGGCGGCGATGCGGAGGAAGATGGCCGCTACCTTAGGCCGCCGCCCGCGCGGAGACTATTACACCGTTCGACAGCGGCACGCGCTCTTGATGCTGTTGTGCAGCCGATGGACCGCAAGCAGACACGGCAACCAGGCACGCCAGATACCGGGCTCAGGAAGTCTGATCGCGGCCCGACCTGCCACACGCTGGCCAAGGAAGAGGCGCGACTCATGAAAGCGCGGATCTCGGCATGGCGGCCGAGACCCGCACGACGCTCAACGGGCCGGCGCCGCCGATGGCGCGCCAGCGCTCTGCAACTGCTGCGCCTTGGCCAGGTGCTCGGCCACGTGCGTGCGCGTGGTGCGCAGATGCGCGACCACTTCCGGGGTCTTCGCGGCGGGGATGAGGGTGCTGTCGAGCATCTGCAGGGCGGCCTGGTGATCCTTGACCATCGCCATGACATAGGCCTGCTCGAAGCGACCGCCGTCCAGGGCCTGCAGCTTGCCGGCCTCCGCCTTGGCCTGCTGCATCTGCTGCTGCGCCGGTGCCGCCTTCGCATCAGGACCCCACGGCGCGATCTTGGCGTTGTTGTCGGCGTGCTCCTTGACCATCTGCATGGCGTAATCGCGCACCGGGCCCTTGACCTGCTTCTGCAAGGCCAGGTTGCCAGCGTTGACCTCGCTGGTGTTGATCGCCGACAACACGCCGAGCGCCTGCTTTTCGTTGAGCGCGGACGCGCGCGCGCCTTGCGCGCCCTGCATGCCGGTCGACGTCTGCGCGGCGGACGTCGACGGCGTTTGCTGCTGCATCGCGCCGGGATCGGCACTGCCAACCTCGCCGGACGTATCGGTCTGCGCATGCGCAAGGCCGACGCCGAGAACCGACATGAGCGCCAGAGAGAACGCGGAACGGGAATGACGCATGACAATCTCCTTTGCATGGCAGGTATCGCCATGCTCCGCGGCCTTTCGTGAGCGCCTGGTTGAACGTGGGTGCAGGCGATGCGAAATGCTGCAGATGCACGTGGACTGCGGCGCCTACGCCGACGGCAAGCAGCGCAGCAGCAACACGCTGAGGCTGGCCAGTGCCAGCAACGAGAGCGTGCCGGCCGCCAAGACGCGGCCGCCGGACGCGAGCACCGTGCGCAGATTCACCGACAGGCCCAACGCGGCCATCGCCACCAGGGTAAACAGCAGCGACAGCGACTGCGCCGCTTCGATCGCCGGCGCCGGCAGCACGCCCAGCGCGCGCAGGCCCATCATGCCGACGAAGCCGAACACGAACCACGGCACCAGCGCGTGCGCCGGGCGCCGCTGCGTCGGCGATCCATCACGGACCAGCCCCAGCAGCAACATCACCGGCCCGAGCATCAGCACCCGCATCAGCTTGACCAGCGCACCGACCTGCGCGCTCAGCGCACCGACCGGCACGGTCGCCGCCAGCACCTGCGGCACCGCGTACACGGTCAGGCCGGCGAGGATGCCGTAGTGGCGCTGGTCCAGGCCCAGCACGGGCACCGCCAGCGGCAACAGCAACACCACCAGCACGCCCAGCGCCGCGGTGAAGGCGATCGCTGCAGCGACATCCTCGGAGTCGGCGTCGATCACCGGCGCCGCCGCCACGATCGCCGAATTGCCGCAGATCGCATTGCCGCACGCGACCAGCGTGGCCAGCCGCGACGGCAGACCCAGCGCGCGACCGATGCCGTAGCCGATGGCGATCGCCAGCAGCACCACCGCGGCGATGGCGCCCAGCAACAGACCGCCGGCCGCGCCGATGGCGCCGATGCCGACCGAGGCGCCGAGCAGCACGATGGCCAGTTCCAGCGGCAGCTTGGCGGCGAAGGCGATGCCGGCGTGCGTGGACGGCGGCAGGCGCCACGCCGTGCGCAGCAAGGTGCCGAGCACGATCGCGAACACCAGCGCGTCGATCCAGCGCCGGCCCAGCCACTGCAGTTGCGCGCGCTCGGCCAGCCAGGCCAGCGCCGCCACCGCGATGGCCAGGGCCAGGCCGGGCAGCAAGGCGGAAGGTCTGTGCAGTTGGGTGCGCATGGCAGCGATCCGGATCGAGTGGCCCCAGGTTGCGCCCGCAGACCGTTTCGATCCATCGCATAATGGTGCAGATTTCATTCGATCTTTCCGAACGGTCTTCGCATGACCCTGGAACAACTCACGCTGTTCGTGGCGGTGGCCGAGCGCCAGCACCTGACTCAGGGTGCGCAGGCCGCGCACCGCACGCCCTCGGCCGCCAGTGCCGCGATCAAGGCGTTGGAGCAGCAGTACGGTGTGGCCCTGTTCGACCGGGTCGGCCGCGGCCTGGTGCTGACCGCGGCCGGTGCGGCGTTCTGTGAGGACGCCAAGGCGATCCTGGCGCGCAGCCGTGCGGCCGAACTGGCGCTGAGCGAGTGGCGCGGCGTGCTGCGCGGCACCCTCGACCTGCACGCCAGCCAGACCGTGGCCAGCTATTGGCTGCCGACCCGGCTGATGGCGTTCCATGCGCGCTATCCGCAGATCGAGATCCGCCTGAGCGTGGGCAACACCGACAGCGTGGCGCGCGCGGTGCGCGAGGGCCGCGCCGAAATGGGCTTCGTCGAGGGCCGCGTGCAGGCCCCCGAACTGCTGAGTTCGGCGCTGGACCACGACCGGCTGCGCGTGGTCGCCGCGCCGGACCATCCGTTGGCGGGGCGTCGCCGCGTCGGGCTGGCACGATTGGTCGCCGACAGCACCTGGATCATGCGCGAACCCGGCTCGGGCACGCGCTCGGCGTTCGAGGCGGCGCTGCGCGATGCCGGCATCGGCCCGGAACGCCTGCGCGTGGCCCTGTCTCTGCCCTCCAACGAAGCGGTGCTGTCGGCGGTGCAGGCCGGGCCCAGCCTGGCGGCGATCTCGCAGCTGGCCGCGGCGCCGTGGCTGGAGAGCGGCCGCCTGCAGCCCCTCGCCGTGGCCCTGGGCGAACGCACCTTCCATGCCCTGCGCCACCGCGAACGCGGGCTGGGTGCGGCGGCCGCCGCCCTGCTCGACTTGCAGGCCCCATCCACCGCGGCCTGAGCCTGGCGTGGGCGACGGTAAACGCGGCGCGCGATATCCATTCCAAAACGAGATAGCCCTCGGCAAATGCTTCATTGGAATGGAATGCCTGTCGCTTCTATCCTCGTTTCCGGTCTCTCGCGCGCCAAGGCAGCGGACGGGGAATGTCCGCGGCGCCGCCAGCAGACACGCCACGTACGCCCCGCCACGTCGACAGACACGCCATCGAGGACAGCGACCGGGACAGCCTGCAGCCCTGCATGACGCCCTGCCGATGCCTCCAGGACCGGGTTTTCCGGTCCACGCCAATTTGATCGGTCACTTTTTGTCCTGGGAGGGAACAAAAATGCCTTTGGAACAGTCCCGTCGCCCGGTCGGCCGGCGCGCGCACCGCCCTGCCGCCCGCACCCTGCTGGGCGCGGCCATCGTCCTGGCCCTGTCCGGCAGCTTCGCCGCGCAGGCGCAGAGCGCCAGCGCCGATCCGGCAGCCACGCCACCCGCCAAGCCCGATGCCACGACCGACGCCAAGACCGGCCAGCAGCCGGTCACCCTGGACAACGTGATGGTGGTCGGCCAGCGCGCCAGCCTGGAACAGGCCGTGCAGGCCAAGCAGCTCGACGACCACGTGGTGGAAGTCATCTCCGCCGACAACATGGGGCAGATGCCCAACGTCACCGTGGCCGAGGCGCTGGTGCGCCTGCCCGGCGTCAACGGCACCCGCGACCGCGGCAACGAAAGCCTGGCCACCGTGCGCGGCCTCGGCCCGCGCATGACCATGGGCACGGTCAACGGCCGCGAGATCGCCTCCTCCGAACCCAACCGCGCGGTGCGCTGGGAAGTCTTCCCCACCGAGATCGTCTCCACCGTCAAGGTCTACAAGACCCCGTCGGCGGACCTGATCGCCGGCGGCATCGCCGCCACCGTGGACATCTCCACCATCAACCCGCTCGACCACACCGGCCCGACCTTCGTCGCCACCGGCGGCCCGGTCTACTACGACGAGGCCAAGGACGCGCGCGACTACTCGCCGTGGGGCCAGCGCCTGGGCGCGAGCTGGATCCACCGCATCAACGACAACCTGGCGGTCGCGCTCGGCGCCACCTACCAGAAGCAGAAGAACGCCGGCGTCTCGATCGGCAGCTGGGGCTACACCGACGCCAGCAACGCACGCGATGTGGATGGCGACGGCAAGGTCGACTACACCCCCTGGGGCGCGGCCGACCAGCTCAAGCTCACCGAGCAGACCCGCACCGGCGCCATGGGCACCGTGCAGTGGCGCTCGGGCAACCTGGAACTCAAGCTCGACGGCCTGTACTCGCGCATCCGCATCGACGAGGACCAGCGCCAGAACTGGTTCAACAACCTCGGCTACAGCATCTACTCGGCCAGCAATCCGTACACCACGCCTGGCTCGTCCTACACCATCGTCGACGGCGACGTGGTCGCCGGTACCCTGGCCAATTCCAAGCTGCAGGTGGACCACGTCGTGGCCCGCTACGACGAGGTCAAGACGCTGGCGGCCGGCGGCCTCAACGCCAAGTGGCGCGGCGACGTGTGGACGCTGGGCAGCGACCTGTCGTTCTCGCAGGCCAAGCGCGACAACGACTGGCGCGCGGTGCGCTTCGGCAGCAACCCGGACACGGTATCGTTCGACTTCCGCCATGGCGTCACCCCCACCATCAGCACCAGTTCCGACGCGCCGGAATGGGGCATCAGTGGCCAGACCGAACCGCAGGCGCTGCGCGACCGCATCGCTGCTCTGGCGCTGAGCGCCAGCCGCGCGATCGAGGATTCGCCGGTCACCGCGCTGGAATTCGGCGCGCGCGCCTCACGCCGCGAGAAGCAGAACCGCCACTTCACCAGCTTCCAGTCCGGCTACAGCCAGCCGATCTCGGCCTACCAGGACCTGATCTACCCGGTGACGATGCCGGACCTGAACGTGCCGACCCTGACCGGCGGCGACCTGGACGCGATCGCCAAGCTCGGCTTCGGCGGTTTCGATCCGAGCCTGGCCACCGAGCAGCGCCTGGATCACTGGAATGTCGAGGAGAACGTGCGCGAGGCCTTCGCCAAGGCGGTGTTCAGTTCGCAGTGGTTCGGCGTCGACGTCACCGGCAACGCCGGCGTCCGCGTGGTCCACACCGACACCGACAGCCATGGCTACGACACCGTCGGCGGCGTGGTGCAGCCGAGCAGCGCCGGCAAGACCTACACCGACGTGCTGCCCAGCGCCACGGTCAATTTCCTGATCGATCCCGAGCGCATCCTGCGTCTGTCGGTGGCCAAGGTGATGGCGCGGCCGCCGCTGGACGAACTGCGCACCGGGCGCGCGCTCGACGACCCCAACACCACCGTCGGCCAGCTCACCGGCAGCGGCGGCAACCCGCAGCTCAACCCGTTCCGCGCCACCCAGTTGGACCTGTCCTACGAGTGGTACTTCCACAAGGAGGCGCTGGCGGCGCTGGCGCTGTACCGCAAGTGGGTGGATTCGAGCATCGGCTACAAGACCCAGCACGAGACCATCGACGGCCGCGACTACCTGATCAGCGGCCCGTTCAACGGCGGCGGCGGCTACATCAACGGTGCCGAGCTGACCTTCCAGACCCCGTTCTTCTTCATCCCGCACATGGAGAACTTCGGCATCTACTCGAACTACTCGTACGTGGAATCCAACCTGCACGAGTTCTCGCCGGCGGACAATCCGCTGCCGCTCAGCGGCCTGGCGCGCAACACCGGCACGCTGGACCTCTGGTACAACAACAACAAGTTCGAAGCGCGGATCGGCTACAAGTACCACAGCCCCTACACCGTGGTGTACGGCTGGAACGCGGCGCGGCTGGCGCGACTGGAGAGCGAAGGCACGGTGGACCTGAGCCTGGCGTGGCGCTACAGCGAGCACCTGGGCTTCAAGTTCCAGGTCGGCAACCTGACCAACGAACCGCTGCGCGCCTACAGCGACAACAAGCGCAACCGGCTCGCCAACCAGGACGATGGCGGCTACCAGCTGTTCGGCCGCCGCTTCGCCCTGGAAGCGACCTACACGTTCTGAGCCGGTGGAGACCCGCATGCGATCCAGACGCACCTGGCTGCCGGCGCTCGCGCTGGCTCTCGCCACCGCCCTCGCCGCGCCCATGGCCGGCGCCGGCACGCTGTACCTCGGCGCCGACCTGTCCTACGTCAACGAGATGGAGGATTGCGGCGTGCAGTACCGCGACCACGGCGCGCTGCGCGACCCGTTCGCGCTGTTCCATGCGCACGGCGCCAACCTGGTGCGCGTGCGCCTGTGGAACGATGCGCGCTGGACGCGCTACAGCGATCTGAGCGACGTCAAGAAGACCATCCGCCGCGCGCGCGCGCAGGGCATGCAGGTGCTGCTGGACTTCCACTACTCCGACGACTGGGCCGACGGCGAGAAGCAACTGATCCCCAAGGCCTGGGCCAACATCACCGACCAGGACGAACTGGCGCGCACGCTGTACGGCTTCACCTACGACACGCTCAGCGCGCTGGACCGCGCTGGGCTGATGCCGGAACTGGTACAGATCGGCAACGAGAGCAATTCCGACCTGATGGACAGCCAGCCCTGGGACAAGCGCCGGCCGATCGACTGGACCCGCAACGCCAAGCTGTTCAACGCCGGCATCCAGGCAGTACGCGACGCCGGCGCGCGCTCGACGATCAAGCCCAGGGTGATGCTGCACATCGCCCAGCCGGAGAACGTGGAGCCGTGGTTCGCCGCCGCGGCCAAGGCCGGCGTGCGCGACTTCGATTTCATCGGCATCAGCTACTACCGCAAGTGGTCGCGCGAGACCATGGACCAGCTCGGCGCCACCATCAAGCGCCTGCGCCAGCGCTATCCGGCCGAAGTGATGGTGGTGGAGACCGCCTATCCGTGGACGCTGGAAAGCGGCGACCCCTCGCCCAACCTGCTCGGCGCCGACTCGCTGATCAAGAGCTACCCGGCCACCCCGCAGGGCCAGCTGAACTACCTGGTCGACCTCACCCAACTGGTGGTCGACAACGGCGGCAGCGGCGTCGTGTACTGGGAGCCGGCCTGGACCAGCAACACCTGCAAGACCCGCTGGGGCGTCGGCTCCTCGTGGGAGAACGCCAGCTTCTTCGATTTCCGCCACGGCAACGAACTGCTGCCCGGCATCGGCTTCATGCAGCACGCCTACCGACCGGCCCCGGCGGCGGCCGCAGGAACCACCGCCGCGCCCGCACAGGACGCGCAGCCATGATCGAACTGAGCCGCCGCGACCTGCTGCGCTCGCTGGTCGCCGGCGGCGTGCAGGCGGCGGTGCCCGGTGCCGCCTCGGCGCTGGCGCCGGCCGCGCTGGCCGCCACGCCCACCGGCAACGATGCCAGTGCGCCGCTCTCGCTGGATCTGGACGACGATGCGCCGCGCCAGCGCCTGCTGTGCGATGGCGGCTGGCGCTTCCATCTCGGCCACGCCGACGACCCGGCGCGCGACTTCAATTTCGGCACCTTCCAGCGCACCTACGCCAAGGCCGGCAAGGACACCGCCGATGCGGCCCTGCTCGGATTCGACGACAGCGCTTGGGAGCGCATCGACCTGCCGCACGACTGGGCGGTGGCGCTGCCGCCGCGCCAGGACCCGACCTCCACCCTGGTCAACGGCGAAGACCCGGCCGCCGCGCACGGCTACACGCCGCTGGGGCGCACCGATCCGCAGACCAGCATCGGCTGGTACCGGCGCGTGCTGGAGATTCCGGCCGAGGACCTGGGCAAGCGGATCAGCCTGGAATTCGACGGCGTGTTCCGCGACTGCATCGTGTTCTGCAACGGCCACATCGTCGGCCGCAACGGCAGCGGCTACTGCGGCTTCGAAGTCGACCTCAGCGACGTGCTCGACTACGGCGCCGAAAACATCATCGCCGTACGCGTGGACGCAACCCTCGGCGAAGGCTGGTTCTACGAGGGCGCCGGCATCTACCGCCACGTCTGGCTGCGCACCACCGACGCGCTGCACGTGCCGATGGACGGCGTGTACGTGCGCAGCGCCTGGGACGGCGGCGCCGCGCAGGCGCTGGTGGAGACCGAACTCGGCAACCACGGCGCGACGCCGCGGCAGTGCAGCGTGGTCTCGGTGATCCGCGCGCCGGACGGGCGCATCGTCGCCCAGGCCAGTTCCGCGCCGATCACGGTCGAGCCCGGCGTGGTGCAGCGCGTGCAGCAGACCCTGGACCTGGGCACGCCCGCGCCGTGGTCGCCGGAACACCCGCAACGCTACACGCTGTCCACGCGCCTGCTCGGCGACGGCCATACCTGCGACGCGACCACCACCCACTTCGGCGTGCGCCGCCTGCAGTTCGATCCGCAGCGCGGCCTGCTGCTCAATGGCGCGGCCTACAAGCTGCACGGCACCAACAACCACCAGGACCATGCCGGCGTCGGCACCGCCATTCCCGACCGCCTGCACGAATGGCGCCTGCGCCAGCTCAAGTCGATGGGCTGCAACGCCTACCGCAGCGCGCACAACCCGGCCTCGCCGGCGGTGCTGGAGCTGTGCGACCGGCTGGGCCTGCTGCTGATCGACGAGACCCGGCGCATGTCCTCCGACGACGAGGCCATGGCCGAACTGACGTCGATGGTGCGTCGCGGCCGCAACCATCCCTGCGTGATGCTGTGGTCGCTGGGCAACGAAGAGCCGCAGATGGTCACCGCGCGCGGCGCGCGCATCGTCGCGCGCATGCAGCGCCTGGTGCGGCGCCTGGATCCGAGCCGCCCCACCACCTTCGCCATGGACAAGGGCTTCGACGACGGCGTCGGCCAGGTCGTGGACGTGGTCGGCTTCAACTACCGTACCACGCAGATGGACGCCTTCCATGCGCGCCATCCGCAGATCCCGGTCTACGGCAGCGAGACCGGCAGCACCGTCGGCGTGCGCGGCAACTACCGCACCGACGACGTGCGCGGCTATGCCCGCGCCTACGACCTCGACTACCCCTGGTGGGCCAGCAGCGCCGAAGCCTGGTGGAGCTATGTCGCGCAGCGCCCGTACATCGCCGGCGGCTTCGTCTGGACCGGCTTCGACTACCGCGGCGAGCCGACCCCGTACAACCGCTGGCCGAACGTGGCCTCGCAGTTCGGCCTCCTCGACAGCTGCGGCTTCCCCAAGGACAACTACTGGTACTACCGCGCGCAATGGACCACCGCGCCGGTGCTGCACCTGTTCCCGCACTGGAACTGGGACGGCCTGCTGGACGAGCGCGACAACGGCATGGTCGACGTCTGGTGCCACAGCAACCTGGACGCGGTGGAACTGCTGGTCAACGGCGTCAGCCAGGGCCTGCAGCAGGTGCCGGCCTACGGCCATGTCGAGTGGCGCGTGCGCTACGCACCCGGCCGCATCGAAGCGCGCGGCTACCGCGGCGGCAAACAGGTGCTGACGCAGCTCCGCGAGACCGTGGGCGCCCCGGCCGCGGTGCGCCTGCGCTGCGAACGGGCGAATCTGCTGGCCGACGCCGAGGACGTGGCCGTGGTCGCGGTGGAGATCGTCGACGCCAAGGGCCGCGTCGTGCCCACCGCCAGCGACGCCGTGCGCTTCGCCGTCCGCGGCCCCGGCCGCCTGATCGGCGTGGGCAACGGCGACCCGTCCAGCCACGAACCCGACAAGGCCGACCAGCGCCGCGCCTTCAACGGTCTGTGCATGGCCTTGCTGCAGACCACGCGCGATGCCGGCACGCTGACACTGGAAGCGACCGCGCCCGGATTGGCGCCTGCGCGGCTGGCGCTGAAGAGTGTGCGTACCAAGCCGCGGCCGTTCGTCGCCTGAGGCGGCCGCGCGCTTTCGAGGCGCTGCGCGGCGCCATCGTCATGCGCTACCGACTCGGTGCTCCTACGACGCGTCATTCCGAAGCCGATCTACGACGCCTCGCCAGCATCGCCGCAGCCACGACGCTGCATCGCCCCGGCGATGCGCGCTCCCCCACCGCGCATCGCGGCGAGGGAGCGCCAGCCCTCACCGCAAGCGCGAGAAGGCACCGATCCCGGCGATCGCCAGCCGCTCGGCGGGCAGCGCCGTTTCGGCGAACGACAGCCGCAGGTAACGGATCTGCCGCACCTCGGGGAAATTCAGCCGCTGGGTCGAGAGCGCGTAGGCGATATTGGACAACTCGCCGCCACCGGCCGGCTGCCAGTGCTGGCCATCCTCGCTGCTTTCGGCGCGATAGCCCTTCGGCGGCGCCGCACCGTTCATCACCGTGCGCGAGGGGGTGAGGCTGAAGCCGGCGACCTGGCGCAGCGCACCGAGGTCGATGGTCACCTGCGCGGGATGGCCCGGCGTGGGAGCGGGCACGACCCAGATCGTGCCCGCATCGTCGTCGAGCAACTTCTCCGCTCCCGGCGCGCTGGCGGCGACGATGCGCCAACCCGCGGTGGACAGCACGTCCGGCGCGTTCGTCGTGGGCCGCGCAACCGCAACGGGCGCCACCGCGCGAAACAGCGCGAATTCGCTGATCGCCGGACAGACCGGCGCCTCGAGCACACGCAAGCGCACACGGCGCGCGGCAATCGGACGATCGAGCCGCAGGATCCGCTGCGCGCCGATGCATTGCGCTTCGGCCAAGCGCTGCCATTGCCCGTCCACCTCGGCGTCGATCGCGAAGCGGGTGACGCGCACGCCCAGCGGCAGGTATTCGCGCAGCCGGATCAGGTCGAAGCTCTGCGCCGCCGACAGTTCCAACGTCAGCGTCGGCGTGGTGACGTCGTCCGGCGTGGACCAGTAGCTGTCCGGCTGGCGGTCGAGCACACGCTCCGGCTCGAACCCCGGACCGCGCGCCGCGCTGGCGCTGGCCTTGGCGCCCTTGGCCAGATCGATGGCGAAGCTGGCGCGGATCGCATCGCCGAAGCTCTTCAACACCGCGACGTCATGGTCGGCGATGCGGCCGCGCCGGTCCGGCGGAAGATTGAGGTTCATGTTGGTGCCGCGCGCGACCGAGGTATCGAAGTAGCGCACCAGATTCTCCGGGCTGCGCACCTTGCCGTCTTCGTCGGCATGGTAGAACCAGCCCGGGCGGATAGAGGTGTTGGTTTCCGCAGGCCACCACAGCGCCCCGCCCCGCACGCCGGCATTGCCGTTTTCCTGCGTGTAAGGCGCATTGGGCATGGTCGGCCAGCACGGATCGCCGGCCACGCCCTCCTCGTTGCCGACCCAACGGATATCTGCGCCCAGCGGATCGAAGGTGCAGGCCATCGGCTGGTGTTGGTGCACCAGCTCGATCATCCGCGGCCAGTTGTAGTAGGCGGGGGCATCGATCTTGCGGGTTTCGCGCGCTCCGCCGTAGTAACCGTCGCCACCATTGGCGCCGTCGAACCAGAACTCGAACAGGTCGCCATAACCCGTGCACAGCTCGACGATCTGCTTGCGGAAATAGTCGAGGTAGCCGGGACGGCCATACTCGGCGTGGTTGCGATCCCAGGGAGAGAGATAGATGCCGAAGGCCAGGCCGGCACGCCGGCACGCCGCGGCCATTTCGCCGACGATGTCGCCCTTGCCGTTCTTGTAGGGCGAATTGCGAATGCAATGCTCGGTCAGGCGCGTCGGCCACAGGCAGAAGCCATCGTGGTGCTTGGCGGTAAAGATGATCCCTTTGAGGTTGCCGGCCTTGGCCGCGGCGACGATTTGATCGGCGGAGAAATCGCTGGGATCGAATCTGCGCGGATCTTCGTCACCGTAACCCCATTCCTTGTCGGTGAAGGTGTTCATCGCAAAATGCACGAAGGCGTATTGCTCCCACCGGTGCCACCGCAGTTGCCGCGCGCTTGGTACGGCGCCCCACGGTGCCGGCTCTTTCGGACGCGGTGCGGCCACGATCCGGGCGGCGGATGCGCTGAAGCCCGCGGCGACGGCCACGACACCCGTGGCAAGAAAGGTACGACGATCGATCATGGACGCCTCCGGCTCTACACAAGCCCGGATCTTAGCTTTTCCAACGGCGAAACAGTCCTGCCCGAAACGACACACGGGCATTCGAAGGACACAACGTCACCGTGTGGCCGATCCTCCGCCGCATGCTCGGAAATTGCACTGCGCGCTGTCGCCAATCCGCTTTTTTACGGACAATGGCAGCTGGCGCCGAGACGACTCGCACGCAGTTGCTGCGGACTCGGCATTGCACATGCTGCGTGCGCACCGGACATTCGCTGTCTCGCGATTGACCTTCCTGCCTTTGTCCGTGGAAACGGTGCGCCCCCGACGTTGCACCGTGGATCGGCAGGTGGCGCATCGAACCACGCACCGGGCTGGCGCCGCGCCACGCTGTCATTTGCTGCCGGCACCCGTCCATACTTGTCCACGGACAGTCACCCCGAAATTCCTTAAGTCACTGAATCAGATGCAGAATCGAGAAAAAACCCAAGCTCCTGGAAGCGCAGCGGAGCACACCCCGCTGATGAAGCAGTTCTTCGCCGCCAAGTCCGAATACCCGGACCTGCTGCTGTTCTTCCGCATGGGCGATTTCTACGAACTGTTCTACGACGACGCGCGCAAGGCCGCGCGGCTGCTGGACATCACCCTGACCCAGCGCGGCAGTTCCGGCGGTGCGCCGATTCCGATGGCCGGGGTGCCGGTGCATGCCTACGAGGGCTATCTGGCACGGCTGGTGGCGCTGGGCGAGTCGGTGGCGATCTGCGAGCAGATCGGCGATCCGGCGCTGGCCAAGGGCCTGGTCGAGCGCAAGGTGGTGCGCATCGTCACTCCCGGCACGGTGACCGACGAGGCCTTGCTGGACGAGCGCCGCGACACCTTGCTGATGGCGATCGCGCGCACCAAACAGGGCTACGGCCTGGCCTGGGCCGACCTGGCCGGCGGCCGTTTCCTGGTCAACGAGGTGGACAACGAGGACGCGCTGGAGGCGGAACTGGCGCGACTGGAGCCTGCCGAACTGCTGGTGCCCGACGAGGACCAGTGGCCGGAGTTCCTGCGCGAGCGCCGCGGCGTGCGCCGCCGGCCGCCGTGGCTGTTCGACGCCGACAGCGGCCGCCGCCAGTTGCTGGCGTTCTTCCAGTTGCACGATCTGAGCGGCTTCGGCCTCGACGACGACATCACCGGCAAAGGCCGGCGCGCCACCGCCGCCGCCGGCGCCCTGCTCGGCTACGTGGAGGAAACCCAGAAACAGCGCCTGCCGCACCTGACCGCGATCGCGATGGAGACCGCCGGCGAGGCGATCGCGATGAACGCGGCCACGCGACGTCACCTGGAACTGGACACGCGTGTGGACGGGGACACCCGCAACACCCTGCTCGGCGTGCTCGACAGCACGGTCACGCCGATGGGCGGGCGCCTGCTGCGGCGCTGGCTGCACCGCCCGCTGCGCCTGCGCGAGGTGTTGGTGCAGCGCCACCATGCCGTCGGCACGCTGATCGACCGCGGCGTCGACGCCGACCTGCGCGAGGCGTTCCGCGCGCTCGGCGACGTCGAACGCATCCTCACCCGTGTCGCGCTGCGTTCGGCGCGCCCGCGCGACTTCTCCACCCTGCGCGACGGCCTGGGCCTGCTGCCGAAGGTGCGCGCGGTCCTGGCACCGCTGGATTCGCCGCGGCTGGCCGCGCTGGCGGCGGAGCTGGGCCAGCACGACGAGATCGCGCACCTGCTCGCCTCGGCGATCGCCGAGCAGCCGCCGCTCAAGCTAAGCGACGGCGGCGTCATCGCCGCCGACTACGACGCCGAACTGGACGAGCTGCGCCGGCTCAGCACCAACGCCGACCAGTTCCTGATCGACCTGGAAGCGCGCGAACGCGCCAATAGCGGCATCGCCACGCTGAAGGTCGGCTACAACCGCGTGCACGGTTACTACATCGAGATCAGCAAGGGCCAGGCCGACAAGGCGCCGGTACACTACAGCCGGCGCCAGACCCTGACCAACGCCGAACGCTACATCACCGAGGAACTGAAGAACTTCGAGGACAAGGTGCTGTCGGCGCGCGAGCGCGCGTTGTCGCGCGAGAAGCTGCTCTACGAAGGCCTGCTGGACACGCTGGGCGAGCGCCTGGAGCCGCTCAAGCGCGCCGCCGCCGCGCTCAGCGAACTGGACGTGCTGGCCGGCTTCGCCGAACGCGCGCAGGCGCTGGACTGGACCCAGCCGGAACTGGAGACCGGTGCGTGCCTGCGCATCGAACGCGGCCGCCACCCGGTGGTGGAAGCAGTGCGCGAGCAGCCGTTCGAGCCGAACGACCTGAACCTGCACCCCGACCGCCGCATGCTGGTGATCACCGGCCCGAACATGGGCGGTAAATCGACCTACATGCGCCAGAACGCGCTGATCGTGCTGCTCGCGCACATCGGCAGCTACGTGCCGGCGCGGCGCGCGGTGATCGGCCCGATCGACCGCATCCTCACCCGCATCGGCGCCGGCGACGACCTGGCCCGCGGCCAGTCCACCTTCATGGTCGAAATGGCCGAAACCAGCTACATCCTGCATCACGCCACCGCGCAGTCGCTGGTGCTGATGGACGAGATCGGCCGCGGCACCTCCACCTACGATGGTCTGGCCCTGGCCGACGCGGTGGCGCGCCATCTCGCGCACCACAATCGCTGCTACACGCTGTTCGCCACGCACTATTTCGAGCTGACCGCATTGGCCGACGAATCGGTCGAAGGCGGCGCCAGCGGCATCGCCAACGTGCACCTGGACGCGGTCGAGCACGGCGACCGCCTGGTGTTCATGCACGCGGTCAAGGACGGCCCGGCCAACCGCAGCTTCGGCCTGCAGGTGGCGGCGCTGGCCGGCCTGCCCAAGGCCACGGTGGCGCAGGCGCGGCGACGCCTGGCGGAACTGGAGCAACGCGGCGGCGAAAGCCATGCCTCGCAGATGGCGCCGCAGGCGCTGGACGCGCCGCAGCAGTTCGGCCTGTTCGCGGCCACGCCCTCCGCCGCGCAGGAAGCATTGGCTGCGCTGGATCCGGACGAACTCACGCCCAAGCAGGCGCTGGAAGCGCTGTACCGGCTCAAGTCGCTGCTGTAGGCGGCCTGCGATTCAGCCCCTCTCCCACCGGAAGAGGGATTGGGGTGAGGGTCCGGCGCGAAGCGTCTCGCAGTGTCAGGTGCACGAGGCTGCGCCCGCACCCTCATCCGCCCTTCGGGGCACCTTCTCCCACTGGGAGAAGGGAAGCGCCAAAGCCCCTCTCCCACCGGGAGAGGGGTTGGGGTGAGGGTTCGGCGCGAAGCGTCTCGCAGCGCCAGGACACACGAGGCTGCGCCCGCACCCTCATCCGCCCCTTCGGGGCACCTTCTCCCAAAAAGGGGGCCATGGTCCCGGAGGGAGCAGGGAAGCGCCAAAGCCCCCCTCCCATCGGGAGAGGGGTTGGGGTGAGGGTCCGGCGCGAAGCGTCTCGCAGTGTCAGGACGCACGAGGCTGCGCCCGCACCCTCATCCGCCCCTTCGGGGCACCTTCTCCCAGTGGGAGAAGGAAAGGCTGCAAGCCCCTCTCCCGTCGGGAGAGGGGTTGGGGTGAGGGTCCGCCCGCACGGCACACCCAACCGCAAGTCATCCCACATCCCGCTAGGCGCTCGCCGGCACGGCGCTCGGGCGCGGCATGAACGGGTTGGGATGCGCCGCTAGCAACGCATCGTCGATGGCCGCGGCACGCTGCGCCGCCAGGCGCGCCATGTGCCGCTGCACGAAGGCGACAAACGCCGGCCGTGCCTGCAGCACACCGATGCGCGTGTAGAAGCCGAGGAACGCGGCGGCATACAGGTCGGCTGCGCTGAAGCGATCGCCGGCCAGGTGCTCGCGACCGGCGACGCCCTGCTCCAGCATGTCCAGCAGATCCTCGCCATGGCCGTAGCCCGCGCTGTGCGCCGGGGCCAGCGTGCCGTGCTGCCTGGCGGTCAGGAACGCCTCGGCCGGACCGGCCAGCAGGAACAGCCAGCGGTAGTAATCGCCACGCGCCGGCGATCCAAGCGGCGGCGCCAGTTGCCGCTCCGGCACCAGGTCGGCCAGGTAGGCGCAGATCGCCGCGTTCTCGGTGACGCTGGTGGTGCCGTGGACCAGCGCCGGCACCTTGCCCATCGGGTTGATCGCCAGATACGCCGGCGTCTTCATGCCGGTGCCGTAGTCGAGGATCTGCGCGCGGTACGGCAGGCCGGTTTCTTCGAGCATCCAGCGCGCGATGCGGCCGCGCGACATGGGGTGGGTGTAGAGCACAAGATCGTGGGTCATGGTCGGACTCCGTGGTGGACGCCACGCAGTCTGCGCGTGCCCTGCTGACACCTGCTGTCAGGAGCCGACGCCGTGTCCGGTGGCGGCGCGCCAGCGCCGGATCAGCAGATGCCGCCGCGTCGGGTAGCGTTCGCTGTCGTCGCGCAGCGCCAACACCCGGTCGGCACGGAAATGGCGGAAATCGCCGCGCAGTTCGCACCACGCCGCGATCATGCCGAAACCGCCCAGGAAGGCCATCGCGAACGGCCAGATGCGCCGTTGCGAGGCGACGCCGCCGGCATCGGCGTAGTCCATGTGCAGCACGTGTTCCAGGCGGATGCCACGACGCAGCACCGGCAGCCACGGTGCCGCCGGCTGCGCGGGCGTCGCCGCGGGCACCAGCAACCCGCTGGTCTCCAGCGCCAGCCGCAACGGTGCCGGCAGCGACGCCCCGATCCGGGTGATGGCGCGCTGCGCGGCCTGCGCCAGCTCCGGATCGGCCTGGCTCGCCACCCAGCGCGCGCCCAGGGTCAGCGCTTCCAGTTCGTCCTCGCTGAAGTTCAACTCCGGCAGCAGGAAGCCCGGACGCAGCACGTAGCCCACGCCCGGGTCGCCGAGGATGTCGGCGCCCTGCCCGCGCAGGCTGGCGATGTCGCGGTACAGCGTGCGCAGGCTCACTCCCAGATCGGCAGCGAGCTGCGCCCCGGCCACGGGCCGGCGTCGCCCGCGCAGGGCGTCGAGCAGGCGCAGCAGACGGGTGGCGCGTTGGGTCATCGCGACAGGATAGTAGGCAGGCGCCGCCAACGGGAGGCACTGTTGCGTCAGGCATCGCCCGCTTGTCGCTGCAGTCCGATCGGTGTCGCACTGCGCAGCGACGCTGTCGCCTGGAGGAAACACGGACTTCTATACTCGACGGCGAACGCGCCGCCCCGCTCCGTCGCAAACGGGGCCGCGCACACCAGCACAGGCCGCACGCGTCCGCGACGGCTACATCCAACGAGGGAACGCATGCAGCCACGCTCGCGAACGTCGTCACGCCCCCCGGTCCGCTGCACCATCGCAGGTGCCATGCGGGCGCCACATCCGCGCAGCGGCCGTCGCGGCATCCGGGACTGAGGCGACGATGATGGAATTTGCCCTTTTCGCCATCGGCGTGGTCGTCGGTGCGGTGCTGTTGCATCTGGCGCGCCCTCTCGGGCGCAGCGCCTCCGCGCAGCGGCCTGCACCGGCGACCGACGCCGGCGACAACCACCACGCCGCGCCCGAGGCAACGCAGGAGACCCCGGCGCAGCATCTGCAGCGGCTGCGCCAGCAGGTGGAAGCACAGGACGAGCAGATCCACAGCCCTGCCGATCTGGCACAGATTCCGCAGTTCCAGCACGGCGTGGCGCTGCTGGCAGGCGCGGAGTTCTCCCATCAGGAACTGGTCGAGGCGCTGGGCAGCCCAGGCTACGTGCTGCCGTGCATGGCAGCGCAGGCCTTGGCGCAACGCCGCCCCCAGGATGCGGACGCGGTCCTGGACGTGCTCCCGCACCTGGGTTCGTATCCGCTGAGCTTCCTGTTCGACTACCTGCAGCGCCTGCCGGATGCCGACCATCTGCACGCGCTGCTGCGCCACGCACGCGACTGGTGGTGGAACGTCGTCCCGTTCCGGCAACGCCTGCGCGCCTATCTGCAGTGGGCCGCAAGCAAGGCCCCGGCGGACCGCCCGGTGGATTTCGACGAACTCGACGATGCAGCGCTGACCGCACTCGGCGACACCCTGGCGCAGTTCAAGGAACCCGTGCTGGAGCCGTTCCTGCAGCGCCTGCACGACGCACGCAAGCAGCGTCGCGAGCAGCGCGTGCTCGGCGGCTTCGGCCGTGTCGTCGCCGCGGTGCCGGCGCGCCTGCGCCTGCGCCACCCGGGGCTGGACGCGGCCTTGCAGCGCGCCTATGAGCACGTGGTGACCACGCCTCCGCAGCCGGTCCTGCTGGTCGGCGAGCACGGCGTGGGCAAGAGCGTGCTGATCGACCTGCTCAGCGAACGCCTGCTCGGCGAGGGCTGGCGTGTGTTCGAGGCCTCCGCCGCGGAGATCCTGGCGGGGCAGAGCTACATCGGCGAACTGGAGGGACGCATCCGCGAGATGCTGGCGGTCCTGCACCGCGAGCGCGCCCTGTGGCGCGCGCCGGACTTCTACGACCTGCTGCACAAGGGCGCGCATTCGCGCGATCCGCGCGGCATCCTCGATCTGGTGCTGCCGGCGCTGGAGCGCGGTGAGCTGCGCCTGATCGGCGAGATCACGCCGCGGCAACTGGCGCAGCTGCAGGTGGCGCGGCCGACCACGCGTTCGCGCTTCGAAGTGGTGACGCTGGCACCGGCCGCGTCCACCGCGCTGGCGCAGATCGGCGCACAGTGGGCGCAGGCCCAGGCGCAGGCACTGCAGACCGAGGTGATCGACGCGCGCGCCCTGGCCGAAGCCGAACGCCTCGCCGCGCAGTACTTCCCCGATCAGCACGAACCCGGCCGCCTGCTGCAACTGCTCGACGAGACCCTGCAGGCCGCGAAGGACGGCGACGACGCACGCCTGCCGCTGGACGACGATGCCTTGCTGCAGGCGGTGGCCAGGCGCAGCGGGCTGCCGCTGGAGGTGATCGATGATCGCCAACGGCTGGAACTGGAGACGCTGCGCCGTTTCTTCCGCAAGCGCGTGCTGGGCCAGGACGAGGCGGTGGAGACCCTGCTCGATCGCATCGCCATGCTCAAGGCCGGGCTGATCGACAGCCGCCGCCCGATCGGCGTGTTCCTGTTCGCCGGCCCGACCGGCACCGGCAAGACCGAATTGGCCAAGGCACTGGGCGAACTGCTGTTCGGCACTCCCGAGCGCCTACTGCGCCTGGACATGAGCGAGTTCCAGGGCGAGGACGCGCTGTACCGGCTCACCGGCGACGACAGCGCCGGGCAGCGCACGCTGATCGCACGCATCCGCGAGCAGCCGTTCTCGGTGGTGCTGCTGGACGAGTTCGAGAAGGCCCACCCCAAGGTCTGGGACCTGTTCCTGCAGGTGTTCGACGACGCCCGCCTGAGCGACCGCAACGGCAACACCGCCGACTTCCGCCACAGCATCATCATTCTCACCAGCAACGTCGGCGCCACGCTGGCCCGCGGCGCCGGCCCCGGCTTCGCCACCGTCGCCGGTGGCTACTCGCGCAACGCGGTGGAAAAGGCGGTGTACGAGACCTTCCGCCGCGAGTTCGTCAACCGGCTCGACAAAGTGGTGCTGTTCAACCCGCTGGATCGGGCGCTGATGCGCGAGATCCTGCACAAGGAACTGGATCGCACGCTGACCCGGCGCGGCCTGCGCAATCGCGCCTGGGCGGTGGAATGGGAGCCGTCGGCGATCGAGTTCCTGCTCGACCGCGGCTTCACTCCGGACCTGGGCGCGCGGCCACTGCGCCGCGCGATCGAACAGCATCTGCTGGCGCCCCTGGCACGCAGCATCGTCGAGCAACGCGCCCCCGAAGGCGACCAGTTCCTGTTCGTGCGCGGCGCCGGCGACCGCCTCGACGTGCGCTTCATCGCAGCGGACGCGCCGCCGACGCCGGAACCCCTGCCCGCGGCGGTCGACCCCGCCACGCCCACGGATCTGCGCGACCTGGTGTACGCGCCCAATGCAGACAGCGCGGTCCTGCCGCGCCTGGATGCGGCCTTGCATCGCCTGCAGGAATCGCACGCCGCGCCGGCCTGGCGGCAGGCGCGCGAGGCCGATTTCGCCGCCATGGGCGAGCGCGATTTCTGGTCGCAATCCGGCCGCTTCCAGGTGCTGGACCGGATCGAGCGCCGCGACCGCATCGAAAGCGCGCTGGCCACCGCCGTGCGCCTGCGCGCGCGGCTGGACGGCGGCGCTCAGCGCGACGGCGAGTTCGTGGCGCGCCTGACCCAGTTGCTGTGGCTGCTGCACCTGGCCAGCACCGCGCTGCAGGAGCAACGCCCGCAGGATGCGCTGCTGGACCTGCGCATCGGCGCCAGCGAGCTGCACCGGCATCCGGCCGAAGCACGGCAGTGGTGGCAACGTCTGCTGCAGATGTATCTGGCCTGGGCCGAGCAGCGCAACATGCGGGTGGACGTGCTGGCACAGGATCCGCAGCAAGGCCGCGCCTGGCTGGCCATCGCCGGTTTCGGGGCACTGGCGTTGCTGGACGCGGAAGCCGGCCTGCATGTGCAGGAGCAGGAGGTCGACGAACCGACCCTGCGCCGGCTCGCGGTGCAGGTGCGGGTCGCCCCGGACCTGCCCGGGCAGGCACGGCGCGCGCCCATCGGCGAGGACGAACTGCGGGTGTGCCGACGCTATCGGATCGCGCCTTCGCCGCTGGTGCGCGACAGCGTCCGCGGCTGGCGCAGCGGACGCCTGGAACGCGTGCTGGGCGGCGATTTCGACGTGATGCCGATCGACTGAGTCCTGTCACGGACGCACGCGGCATGCGGCCACTGCAGGGAGCGCTGGGCAGGCGAGCGATGCGCGGCCACACCGCACACCGCCATCGATGCGATAGCTGCACGCTATCGATTGATTAGAAGAATTCGAATTCTCTAAATCGCGGCTTCCGCCTATCGTGTCTCCAGTTTCACCGTGTCGCCGCCGTATGATCGCGGCGCCGAGCCACCCCATCTCGTCCACCAAGAGCCAAGGCAGCCTCCCATGACCAGCGAATCGAAATGCCCGTTCCACCAGGCTGCCAGCGGCAGCGGCACCAGCAATCGCGACTGGTGGCCCAAGCAGTTGCGCGTGGACCTGCTCAACCAGCATTCGGCCCGTTCCAACCCGCTGGACCCGCAGTTCGATTACGCCACGGCGTTCAAGCAGCTCGATCTGGAAGCGCTCAAGCGCGACCTGCACGCACTGATGACCGATTCGCAGGACTGGTGGCCGGCCGACTTCGGTCACTACGGCCCGCTGTTCGTGCGCATGGCCTGGCATAGCGCCGGCACCTACCGCACCGGCGACGGCCGTGGCGGCGGTGGCCGCGGCCAGCAGCGTTTCGCTCCGCTCAACAGCTGGCCGGACAACGTCAGCCTGGACAAGGCGCGGCGCCTGCTATGGCCGATCAAGCAGAAGTACGGCCAGGCCATCTCCTGGGCCGACCTGCTGATCCTCACCGGCAACGTCGCGCTGGAATCGATGGGCTTCAAGACCTTCGGCTTCGCCGGCGGCCGCGCCGACACCTGGGAGCCGGACCAGGACGTGTATTGGGGCCGCGAGACCAAGTGGCTGGGCGGCGACGAGCGCTACGCACACGGCTCGCCGGGCGTGGACGAGGCGCACGGCGTGCTGGTGAAGGACGACGACAGCGAAGTGCGCCATACCCGCGACCTGGAGAACCCGCTGGCCGCGGTGCAGATGGGCCTGATCTACGTCAATCCGGAAGGCCCGGACGGCAATCCCGACCCGCTGCTGGCGGCCAAGGACATCCGCGACACCTTCGGCCGCATGGCCATGAACGACGAAGAGACCGTGGCACTGATCGCCGGCGGCCACACCTTCGGCAAGACCCACGGCGCCGGCCCGGCCGACCACGTCGGCGCCGAGCCGGAAGCGTCCGACCTGGAAAGCCAGGGCCTGGGCTGGTCCAACAGCTTCGGCAGCGGCAAGGGCGGCGACACCATCACCAGCGGCCTGGAAGTCACCTGGACCACCAGGCCGGCGCAGTGGACCAACGAGTTCTTCGAGCACCTGTTCAAGTTCGACTGGGAACTGAGCAAGAGCCCGGCCGGCGCCCACCAGTGGGTGGCCAAGAACGCCGAGGCGGTGATTCCGGACGCGCACGATGCGTCGAAGAAGCACCTGCCGACCATGCTCACCACCGACCTGGCGCTGCGCTTCGACCCGGCCTACGAGAAGATCTCGCGCCGCTTCCTGGAGAATCCGCAACAGTTCGCCGATGCCTTCGCCCGCGCCTGGTTCAAGCTGACCCACCGCGACATGGGCCCGCGTGCGCGCTACCTCGGCCCGGACGTGCCGGCCGAAGAACTGCTGTGGCAGGACCCGATCCCGGCCGTGAACCACCCGCTGGTCGACGCGCAGGATATCGCCGCACTGAAGAAGACCCTGCTCGACTCCGGGCTGAGCGTGGCGCAACTGGTGTCCACCGCCTGGGCCGCGGCCTCCACCTTCCGTGGCTCGGACATGCGCGGCGGCGCCAACGGTGCGCGCATTCGCCTGGCCCCGCAGAAGGATTGGGAAGTCAACCAGCCGGCGCAGCTGGCACAGGTGCTGGCCACGCTGGAGGACATCCAGGCGCAGTTCAACGGCGCGCAGAGCGGCGGCAAGAAGATCTCGCTGGCCGACCTGATCGTGCTCGGCGGTGCCGCCGCGGTGGAACAGGCAGCCAAGCTGGCCGGACAGATCGTCGAGGTGCCGTTCGTGCCGGGCCGCATGGATGCCTCGCAGGAACAGACCGACGTGGAATCGTTCGCGGTACTGGAACCGATCGCCGATGGTTTCCGCAACTACGCCAGGCGCCGTTACGCACTGTCGGCCGAAGCCCTGCTGATCGACAAGGCGCAGTTGCTGACCCTGACCGCCCCGGAGATGACTGTGCTGGTCGGCGGCCTGCGCGTACTCGGCGCCAACAGCGGCCAGTCCGCGCACGGCGTGTTCACCGATCGCCCGGGCGTGCTCAGCAACGACTTCTTCGCCAACCTGCTGGACATGGGCACCGAGTGGAAGGCGACCTCGGAGATGAAGGACGTCTACGAAGGCCGCGACCGCAAGAGCGGCGCGTTGAAGTGGACCGGCACCCGCGCCGACCTGGTGTTCGGCTCCAACTCGGTGCTGCGCGCGGTGGCCGAGGTCTACGCCAGCGCCGACGCGCAGGCGAAGTTCGTACGCGACTTCGTCGCCGCCTGGACCAAGGTGATGCAGCTGGATCGCTTCGACCTGGCCGCCTGACGACGGCAGACGGGGCGCCGCAACGGCGCCTCGCGTGTCCTGCTTGCATGACGACAACGCCCCGCTCGCCGGGGCGTTGTCGCGAGTGCAACGGCTCCACACGCTCTGTCGCAGAGGGCAACGCACGAATGGGGATGACGAGGAATGACCGCCCTGCGTCGCGGCTGAAGTCGCTCCCACGGTGTGTCAACCGCCATGAGCACGCCGACGCTCGCCAGAACGCAAGCCGGTCGTGGGAGGGACTTCAGTCCCGACTGCATGCAGTCGAGGAAACATGGTGTTGCTTGCAGCGACTGGACATCGAGCGAAACACGCGACCAGCGCACCACCCACCTTCGGCAACGTCACGGCACCATTCGGTCGTCGCTGCAACTCGGTCAACCGCACCGATCCTCGGCCAGGCGCAGCGGACTCGGCTACAGCGCGTCCAGATCCCCCAGCGCGCGGATCAGCCGCCGCGCACGCTTGTCCGGTTTGCCCTCCGGCGCCTGGTAGCCGTTGCGCTCGGCGCTGCGCTGCGCGCGCAACTGCGCACGGCGCTCGCGCGAGGCCTCGCTCTCCAGGTACAGGGTCTGCGCCACGCTGGCCGGGCCGCGGGTATCGCTCAATCCCAGCACCTGGATCTCGAACACCTCGTCGCCGCGCTGCACGCGCACCTGCTCGCCCACGCGCACCGCGCGCGAGGATTTCGGCCGCTGCCCGGCCACGTCCACCTTGCCGGTCTCCACTGCCTGCTTGGCCAGGCTGCGGGTCTTGAAGAAGCGCGCGGCCCACAGCCAGACATCCAGGCGCACCGCGGCAGCTTGTACGACAGATTCATTCATTGCGTTGCTCGACATCCACTCGCGTTGGGGATTGCAGGCAGTCAAAAGGCGGCGCCGGAGCGGAGACCATCGCGCCGCTGAGGGCATGCGCGGCGCACACGTCTCTCCGCACAGATGGCGATGCGATCGCACCAATGCAAGCACCGCGCCGCAGGGGCTCACCTTTCCGGGATGAATGGGTTGGCAGAGAGCGAGCGACCTCGAGGCAGGTCCCATGCCGGGGCTCACCTTTCCGGGATGAATGGGTTGGCAGAGAGCGAGCGACCTCGAGGCAGGTCCCATGCCGTTGCTGGCGTCGCCCCCTACCCGGCACCAAGCAATGACCCGAGCCGTGCCGAACGCAGTTCCACCCTCGCCGCAGCGCACCACCGCGACTCGGACAGGACCGGCCGCCGAGCGCGACGGCCCACGCCACCCGCCGTGGGGCGGCGCAGGCCCGTCCCCTGCCTGCCTGCGGCACGAACGCTGCAGACCCAGATCCGCCCATCGCCCCGCCGACATCCGTCGGTGCTAGTGTGGCCGGCTCACGCTCGCTCCCGACCCGCGATGACCAAGCCCGCTGCGCTCACCGAAGGCCCGATCGGCCGCCAGTTGCTGCTGTTCTCGCTGCCGATCCTGGCCGGCAACATCGCGCAGTCGCTCAACGGCTCGGTCAATGCCGTGTGGATCGGCCGCTATCTCGGCGAAGCGGCGCTCACCGCCGCGGCCAACGCCAACAGCATCATGTTCTTCCTGATCGGCTCGGTGTTCGGCATCGGCATGGCCGCCACCATCCTGATCGGCCAGGCGATGGGCCGCAGTGACGTGGCCCAGGCGCGGCGGGTGATGGGCACCAGCGCCACCTTCTTCATCGGCATCTCGGTATTGATCGCCGCCGGCGGCTGGTGGCTGGCGCGGCACCTGCTGGCGGCGATGGGCACGCCGGCGGCGTCGCTGCCGCTGGCCGAGGCCTATCTGCGGGTGATCTTCCTGGCGATGCCGCTGCTGTACACCTTCGCGTTCCTGTCGGCGGCGCTGCGCGGCACCGGCGATTCGCGCACGCCGTTCCGCTTCCTGCTGCTGTCGGTGGCGTTGGACATCGGCTTCAATCCGCTGCTGCTGTTCGGGCTGGGGCCGTTCCCCAAGCTGGGCATCGCCGGGGCGGCCTGGGCCACGCTGATCGCGCAGGCGGTGTCGCTGACCGGGTTGCTGCTGTACCTGCGGCAAAAACGCCACGTGCTGTGGCTGGGCCGCCGCGACGCGCGGCTGTTCCGGCTCGACCTGCCGATCCTGCGCGCGCTGATCGTCAAGGGCGTGCCGATGGGCCTGCAGATGGTGCTGATCTCGCTGGCGATGATCGTGATGATCTCGCTGGTCAACGGCTATGGCACCGCCACCTCCGCGGCCTACGGCGCGGCGCTGCAGCTGTGGGCCTACCTGCAGATGCCGGCGATGGCGATCGGCGCGGCCTGCTCGTCGATGGCCGCGCAGAACGTCGGCGCGCAGCGCTGGGACCGGGTCGCGGCGACCGCGCGCAAGGGCGTGCTGTTCAACTTCCTGCTGACCGGCGCGCTGATCGCGCCGCTGATCCTGTTCGACCGCTGGACCCTGGCGCTGTTCCTGCCGCCGCACAGCGCGGCGCTGGAGATCGCGCGCCACCTCAACCACATCGCGGTGTGGTCGTTCCTGTTCTTCGGCGTCACCTTCGTCATCTCCGGCGTGGTCCGCGCCACCGGTGCGGTGGTGCCGCCACTGCTGATCCTGGCGCTGTCGCTCTGGGGCATCCGCGTGCCGTTCGCGCAGTTGCTGCAGCCGCAGCTGGGCGTGGATGCGGTGTGGTGGAGCTTCCCGACCAGCGCCACCTGCGCGATGCTGCTGTCGCTGGCGTATTACCGCTGGGGCAACTGGCGCACCGCGCGGATGCTGGCGCCGTCGCGGCCGGAGACCGTGGCGCATCCGGCGGAAGTGCCGGTGCAGCCGCCGGCACCGGTCGCCGACGTGGCGGTGGCGCAGGATCCGGCGCGCTGAGCGCTGCGCTCGCGTCGCGATCCACAGGCGCCATTGTCTGTGCGGGAGTCGACTGTCATGCAGCCGCAGCGAACTAAGCCAAAGCCGTCCGACACCGTCACGCGTCGGGACTGAAGTCCCTCCCACAAGGGCGCCAGCCCTGCCCTTGTGGGGAAGCGACTGACGCTATCCCTACAACGGCCAGACCCCACAACGCGGGCCTGATGGCGCCGCCTCCACGAGGTGCAACACACGCTGCCACAAACGCAAACGGCCGCCCGAAGGCGGCCGTTGCGGCAGCGACCGAGGGTCGCCGGATGATTACTCGGCCTTGGCGGCGGCAGCAGCGGCCTGGCGCGCGACCTTGGCCTGCGCAGCGGCGGCCAGATCTTCCTTGATGCGGGCGGCCTTGCCTTCCAGGCCACGCAGGTAGTACAGCTTGCCGGCGCGGACCTTGCCGCGGCGCTTCACTTCGACCGAGTCGATGGTGGCGCTGTGGGTCTGGAACACGCGCTCGACGCCGTAGCCGTGCGAGATCTTGCGCACGGTGAACGAGGAGTTCAGGCCGGCGTTCTTGGTGCCGATCACCACGCCTTCGTAGGCCTGCACGCGCTCGCGGTTGCCTTCCTTCACCTTGACGTTGACGACGACGGTGTCGCCCTGGTTGAACTCCGGCAGCTTGCGCTGGATCTGGGCGGCTTCGAAGTCGGCCAGGATGGTCTTGTTGAGCTTGCTCATGGTGGGCACCGCTTGTGTCTGGTGAGGTGGTCCGGCAGTCGCCGCACGGCGATTGCGCGATATCGGATGGGCCAAGCACGGAGCGCACTGGCCGGAAAGCCGGGCATTTTAACCCAGCCCGGCGGCAATGGCTAGGGCTTGGATGGATTTTCCTGTTCGGCGGCCTGCGCCGCCTCCCGCTCCTGGCGGAATTCCTGCAGCAGGCGCCGGTCGGCCGCGCTCAGCGCCGTCTCGTCCAGCAGTTCCGGACGCCGCAGCCAGGTCCGCCCCAGCGCCTGCATGCGCCGCCAGCGCGCGATCGCGGCGTGGTTGCCGGAACGCAGCACCGCCGGCACCTCGCCCAATGCGTGTTCGCGCGGATGGGTGTAGTGCGGGCAGTCGAGCAGGCCGTCCGGGCCCTCGAAACTGTCCTGGGCCGCGGATTCGGCGTCGTTCAGCGCCCCCCCCTGCAGCCGGGTGACCGCATCCACCAGCACCGCCGCGGCCAGTTCGCCGCCGGACAGCACGTAGTCGCCGATCGAGATTTCCTCGTCCACCGCGGCGGCGACAAAACGCTCGTCCACGCCCTCGTAGCGCCCGCACAGCAGCAGCAGCCGCGGCAGCGCGGCCAGTTCGCGGGCCTTGGCCTGGGTCAGCGGCCGGCCTTGCGGGCTCAGGTAGATCAGCGGCGCCGGCTGCGGATCGGCCGCGCGCACCGCCTGCAGGCAGGCCTGCAGCGGCTCGATCATCATCACCATGCCCGGGCCGCCGCCGAACGGCCGGTCGTCGACCTTGCGGTAGCCGCCGCTGGCGTAGTCGCGCGGGTTCCAACCGTGCAGGTCCAGCAGCGCGCGCTCCTGCGCCCGCCCGACCACGCCGAACCCGGCGCACTGGGCGACGAACTCGGGGAACAGACTGATGACGTCGATGCGCATGAGGCTGGGAATGGGGAGCCGGGAATGGGGAATGGGAAAGGCAACGCCAAATCGGCCGCATGGCCGCTTCGCTCAGAACTCGGGGTCCCAGTCGACCACGACCAGGTTGGCTTCGAAATCCACCGACTTGATGTAGTCCGGCTGCACGAACGGCACCAGCCGTTCGCGGTCGCCGCGTACCACCAGCACGTCGTTGGCGCCGGTGGAGAACAGGTGCGACACCTGCCCCAGCGCCACGCCGTCGACGGTGCGCACGTCCAGGCCTTCCAGGTCCACCCAGTAGTACTCGTCCGGGCGCGGCGGCGGCAGGCTGCTGCGCGCCACGTAGATCTCGGTGCCGCGCAGGGCCTCGACCGCGTCGCGGTCGGTGACCTCGGGCAGCGTGGCGATCAGGTACTTGCCGGACTCGCGGCCGCGCACGCCGCTGAGGCTGCTCTCGCTGCCGTCGGGCTTGCGCACGATCCAGGGCTGATAACGGAAAATGGCGAGGCGCGGCTCGGTCCAGGACTCGAGCTTGGCCTCGCCACGGATGCCGAACGCGCCGAGGACCCGACCGAGCAGGATGCGGCGCTGGCTGTCTTTCATTGGGGGCAAACGCGAGGGCCGCGCGCTGGGCGCGGCCCGCGGAATCAGGCCGCGGCGGCCTGGTTCTTGGTGGCTTCCTTGTACAGGTTGCGCACCTTGTCGGTCAGCTGCGCGCCATTGGACACCCAATGGTCGACGCGGGCCAGGTCCAGCACCACGCGCGGCTCGGCGCCCTGGGCGACCGGGTTGTAGTAACCGACGCGTTCGATGTTGCGGCCGTCGCGCGCGCTGCGCACGTCGGTGACGATGATGTGGTAGAAGGGGCGCTTCTTGGCGCCGCCACGGGTAAGGCGGATCTTGACCATGGTGAGTTTCCGGTGTTGCCCAGTCGCCAGGATGGCGCGGTGAACCGACGATTATAGCGGCCGGCCCCGGCTCTGCCAAGTCTGGGCCGTGGCCTGCGGCCGCGGGATTGGGGATTCGAGATTGGGGATTCGCCAGGAGCGGCAGCCATGCCACGATGGCCGTCCACGGAGTGCTCAGATCGCCTGCCAGGGCTGGGTGTGCAACGCCGCCTCCAGCATGGCCAATAGATCCGCGGCCGGGCGCAGCGCGCGCCCGTCCACCGCCGCCACCGCCTGCTGGCCGCGGGCGTTGCAGGTGAAGGCGGCCACGTCCGGCCCGAGTTCGTGGAGCGACAGCGGCCGCACCTCCTGCGCCACGCCCAGCGCGGCGAGCCCGGCCTGCAGCAACCGTTCCTGGGTGCCGCGCAGCGCTGATGCCTGCGGCCAGTGCAGACAGGCGCCGTCCCACAGTCCCAGGTTCCAGGTCGGCCCTTCGGCCACCTGCCCCTGCGCGTCGACGAACAGCGCATCGTCGCTGCCGGCCTGCAGCGCAAGGCGGCGCTGGTGGAAGGCGCCGAAGGTGCCGACGTGCTTAATGTGGGGCGTCTCCCGGGCAAATACGCCACTGCGCAGCCGCAGCGGCGCCGCCTCGGCCTGTGCCGGTAGCGCCAGTGACACCAGCAGCTCCACAGCGCAATCGGCATCGGCCCGGCGCAACGTGAATGCCGGCGAGAACACGGTGACGCGGAGCGAGGCGTCGCCAGTGCCGAAGGCGGCCAGCGCCGCGCGTAGCTCGGCGCGCACGCGCTCATGCGGCAAGACACTCCCGAACAGCGCCGCGTTGGCCTGCTGCAAGCGCTGCAGATGCAGGTCGAACCCGCGCACGGCACCGTCGCGGACCTGCATGGTGCTGAAATGCCCGTAATTCACCAGCGCGGCGGCGGCCAGCAGGTCGGCATCCGCCGGCTGCCCGTGGTGGAAGACCTGCGATGTCACAGCAGGGCCTGCGCCTGCGACCACCAGCGTTCAACCAACGTCGCGGCGGGCTCGGCCGGTGCCATCCACGCCGACTGCCCGGCCCAGGCCTGCATCGCCGCCAGGCGGCCGGCGCGCTGTGCGGCCTGGCGCATCGGTGCAGTCAGGCCACGCTGCACCGGGTACGGCCGCGGCGGCGGCGCCTCCGCGGCAGCGGCGGCGCGCACGTAGTCGGTGGCCACCGCGCGGCCCAGGCGGCCGGAAAAGGCGCGGGTCAACGTGGTCTGCTCGGGTTCGGCCTGGGCCAGCGCATCCGCCCAGGCCGGTGCCAGCGCAGCCTCCGGGGTACGCAGCAGGGCGGTGCCGATCTGCACCGCGCTCGCGCCCAGGGTCAGCGCGGCGGCGATGCCGCGGCCGTCGCCGATGCCACCGGCGGCGATCACCGGGATCTGCAACTGGTCGACCAGCCGCGGCAGCAGCGCGAACAGCCCGGTCAACTGCCGCTCGGCGCTGCCGGCCTCGAAGGCGCCGCGATGGCCGCCGGCCTCCGCCCCCTGCGCGACCACCGCATCGGCACCGGCGGCCTGCGCGGCCAGAGCCTCGTCCAAGGTGGTGGCGCAGGCGAACCAGGCGATCCCGGCCTGCTGCAGGCGCTGCACCTGGTCCGGCCGGAACAGGCCCATGATCGACGAGGCCACTGCCGGCCGCGCCGCGAGCAGGGCCTCGAACTGGGCATCGAAATCGGCGGGCGCCGCATCGCCGGCGGCGGCGTCGACCGGCGGTCCCCAGGCCGCGAGAAAGGCACGCACCTCGGCCTCGGCGGCAGCATCGCGCGCGGGCGATGGATCCGGCACCCACAGGTTGACCTGCGCCGGCCCGCCGCCGGCGGCGCGGAACGCGTCCATCCACGCCACGATGTCCTGCGGCGCCGACAGCACCGCGCCCATCGCCCCCATGCCGCCGGCCGTGGCGACCGCGGCCGACAGCGGCACCGGGCAGGCACCGGCCATCGGGCTGAGCAAGATCGGCAGGCGCAGGCCGAAGCGCTGCCGAAAGGCGTCCACGCGCGCCAGGCGCTGCATCATGCGTGCTCCGCGACTCCGGGAACGGCCATGGTAGCCGCACCGCATCCAGGCCACGGTGCAGCGGACACTGCTGCGCTCACCTGCAGTGAAGATCGTCGCAAGGAACCCCCTTCAAACAACGCAAAAATCCGATCCCCTAGCCCGAGGCTGACGCTTTAGCGACGATTCGCCACAACGCCACGCAGCATGCACCTGCAGCCGATCCGCCCAGAGAAGTCATCGGGCTACGAACGCAACCAAGTTGTCGAGCGCCGCGTTGTTTCCGGCTTCGATTCCTTCGAACATCTCATCGCCGCAGAAAGAGGTCGCCTGAACGGTCATACAAACCCTGGTTTCATCGACATGCGCTTCAAGCAACACCGTATTCAGAAGCGCCGCCAGGGTCTGGCTGCCGGATTCCACGATTTCGCTCCATACGATCCGAGAGTTCGGCACGATGGAAACATAGGTAGCGATGCCCGTGTATTGCGGATCGTCCTTGTCCCCACATCGGAAAACATCCCGCCCGCCTTCACGGAAATCGGTCACATCGTAGATGACGGCCGCACTCTCGGATGGAGCGCTCCAGGTCGCACGCTGCGTGGAATCGGAAAAGGCGGCGAAGACGCGCGCACTGCCAGCCTTGCATGAACGTTCGAAGACGAACGTGCGGTGCTTGATCTGCCGGTCCATACCCTTCCCAAGCGAATGAACGAAAACTCAAAAAAGAACGGACGGCGACCGCAGCAAGGAGGAAAACCGTGCACGGCCAGATTCAGCGGAACGGCAGGCCGCCGCGGCCGCCCATGCCGCCGAGCATGCCCTTCATGCCGCGCATCAGGCCCTTCATGCCGCCGCCGGCCATCTTGCTCATCATCTTTTCCATCTGCTGATACTGCTTCATCAGCTTGTTGACGTCGGCCGGCTGGGTGCCGGAGCCGCGGGCGATGCGCGCGCGGCGCGAGCCGTTGAGCAGGCCCGGGTTGCGCCGCTCCTTCTTGGTCATCGAGCCGATGATGGCGATCATCCGCGGCACGTCCTTGTTGCCGGCGACCTGCTGCTTCAGATGGTCGGGGATCTGGCCCATGCCCGGCAGCTTGTCCATCAGCCCGGACAGGCCGCCCATGTTCTGCATCTGCTCAAGCTGGTCGCGCATGTCGTTGAGGTCGAACTTCTTGCCCTTGGCGACCTTCTCGGCCAGCTTCTGCGCCTTGTCCTTGTCGACCTGGTGCTCGACCTGCTCGACCAGCGACAGCACGTCGCCCATGTCGAGGATGCGGCTGGCCAGGCGGTCGGGATGGAACACGTCCAGGCCGTCCGGCTTCTCGCCGACGCCGATGAACTTGATCGGCTTGCCGGTGATGTAGCGCACGCTCAGCGCCGCGCCGCCGCGGGCGTCGCCATCGGTCTTGGTCAGCACCACGCCGGTCAGCGGCAGCGCCTCGCTGAACGCCTTGGCGGTGTTGGCCGCGTCCTGGCCGGTCATCGCGTCGACCACGAACAGGGTCTCGACCGGGGTGATCGCCGCGTGCAGCGCCTTGATCTCCTCCATCATCGCCGCGTCGATGGCCAGGCGGCCGGCGGTATCCACCAGCAGCACGTCGACGAAGGACTTGCGCGCGTCGGCGATGGCGGCGCGGACGATGTCCACGGGCTTCTGCGAGGCCTCGGACGGGAAGAACAGCACCCCGACCTGCTCGGCCAGGGTCTTGAGCTGCTCGATCGCGGCCGGGCGGTACACATCGGCCGACACCACCATCACCTTCTTCTTGCGCTTTTCCTTCAGGTGCTTGGCCAGCTTGCCGACCGTGGTGGTCTTGCCCGCGCCCTGCAGGCCGGCCATCAGCACGATCGCCGGCGCCGGCACGTTGAGGTTGAGGTCGCTGGCGGCCGAGCCCATCACCGCGGTCAGCTCGTCGCGCACGACCTTGATCAGCGCCTGGCCCGGGGTCAGGCTCTTGAGCACTTCCTGGCCGACCGCGCGCACCTTGATGCGCTCGATCAGCGCCTGCACCACCGGCAGGGCGACGTCGGCCTCGAGCAGCGCGATGCGCACTTCGCGGGTGGCTTCGCGGATGTTCTCCTCGGTCAGGCGACCGCGGCCGCGCAGGCGCTGCATGGTGCCGGAGAGGCGTTGGGTGAGGGATTCGAACATGCGGGCGGGTCGCGGACGGGAAACGGCCGTCGATTATAGCCGGGCGCGCCGGCGATCCCCGGCGGCGCCGTCACGGCGGCGGGCCCGATATGCGAAACTGGCGCGATGCTCATCACCGTCCTTGCCGCCCTGCTGTACCTGGCCGCCACCGGCCTGCTGATCGCCGCGGTGGTGCGCGACCGGGTGGACCGCAGCCGCGCCTGGCTTTGGCCGGCGCTGCCAGCGGTGGCGCTGCATGCGGGCTATCACGTGCAGGTGGCCCTGCACACCGCCGGTGGCCCGGACATGCACTTCTTCGCCGCGCTGTCGCTGGTCAGCCTGGGCATGGCCTTGATGACCGCCCTGGTCGGCGCCAGCGGGCGCATGGCCGCGCTGGGCGTGGTGGTGTTCCCGCTGTCGGCGGCGCTGCTGCTGGCCTACCACGGATACGGCCACGAGCCCGCGCCGGTGCTGGACTGGCGGCTGCAGTTGCACGCCTGGCTGGCGCTGCTGGCCTACGCCACGCTGGGCATCGCCGCGCTGCTGGCGGTGATGCTGTGGCTGCAGGAACGCGCGCTGCGACGCCGCGACTTCCATCCTTGGCTGCGCGCGTTGCCGCCGCTGACCGCGCTGGAAACGCTGCTGTTCCGCACCATCGTGGTCGGCTTCATCCTGCTGACCCTGACCCTGCTGACTGGGGTGCTGTTCGTGCAGGATTTCCTGGCGCAGCGGCTGGTGCACAAGACCGTGCTCAGCGTGCTGTCGTGGATCGTGTTCGGCGCGCTGCTGTTCGGCCGCTGGCGCTACGGCTGGCGCGGGGTCAAGGCGGTGCACTGGACCCTGGCGGCAATGGTGCTCCTGCTGCTGTCGTTCTTCGGCAGCAAGTTTGTGATCGAACTGGTGCTGGGGCACGCGCAGTAGCGGCCCGGTCTTCCCGTAGAAGCGGCTTCAGCCGCGACGGGTGACACTGGGAAAGGCCCGGTCGCGGCTTCAGATACGCCTGCGACGTCCCACGCCTCAACCGCCGCCCTGCTCCGCCAGCGCCGCCTCCACCGCCGCCCAGTCGGCGCCGCGGCCGACCTCGGCGAAGCGATAGTCGATGCGGTGCCGATAGACCTGGCCGGGACGCAGGATGCAATCGGGAAAGCCCGGCTGGTTCGGCGCGTCCGGATAGCCCTGCGGCTCCAGGCAGATACCGCGGCCCAGCGCCGGATGCTGCCGGTCCAGGCCCTGGCCTTCATAGAGTTGCACCGCCGGCATCGGACTGACGATGCGCATGGCCACGCCGCTGTGCGGCGAATACAGCAGCGCGGTGCAATCGTGGCCGTCGGCCAGCACCAGGCAGTGGTCGTAGCCGGCGCTGAGCGAGAGCTGCGGATCGGCGGCGATGTCCTTGTCGGCGATGGCACGCGCCTGACGGAAATCGAACGGCGTAGCGGCCACCGTGGCGATTTCGCCGCGCGGCAGCAGCGCCGCGTCGCGCACCGGCAGGTAGCGATCGGCCGGCACCCGCAGCCACTGCGCCGCGGCCGGCACCGCGGCATCGCCGGCCAGGTTGAAATAGGGGTGATGGGTCAGATTGAGCGGCGTCGGCGCATCGGTCTGCGCGACGAACTCGACGCTCAGGCAGCGGCCTTCGACGCGGTAGCTCGCCTCCACCGACAGGTTGCCCGGGTAACCTTCCTCGCCGGCCGGCGAGTCGTAGCGCAACTGCAGCATGCGCTCGGTCTGCGCCGACACCGTCCACACCCGGCGGCCGAAGCCCAGCGCGCCGCCGTGCAGATGGTTGGCGCCCTCGTTGGCGGTGACCGCGTAGTGCAGGCCATCGACGGTGAAGGCCGACCCGGCGATGCGGTTGCCGAAGCGGCCCACCAGCACGCCCAGATAGGCCGGGTCGTGCAGGTAGTCCTGCAGCGTCGGCAGCCCCAGCACCAGCTCGCTCTCGCCATGCGCGCCGTGCAGGCGCAGGCTGCGCAGCAGGCCGCCATAGGTCAGCAGTTCGGCGCGCAGGCCGTCGCCGCTGTCCAGGATCATGCGCTGGATGGCTGTACCGTCGGGAAGATGACCGAAAAGCGAGGACATGCAGGAGCCTTGGAAGTCGGTGCGCATGCGCGGGGTCCGCAGCATAACCAGCGATGGCGCGACACGGCCATCGCCGCGCGAGCGCCGACAGCGCGCTGTGCGATCCCGCGCACGTTCTGAGAACACACCGCATGCGGCGCCGTACCGCGCATTGCAATTCCGGTATGGCGACGTCGCATTTGGGCATTGGTTCGCCCTCCACGTGTCTTCTATGCTCGGGAGCGGGGCACACCGGGGACAGGCACGGAAGCGATCGTGCCGGGGGGTGTGCGCCCGAATACGGCAGCGCCTGGGCGTCATGGCCAAGGCCGCGCGCCGGCCGTCACTCCCACGCGACGCTGGCGACGGCGCCGCCCTACCCGACAAGGAGCTCCCGATGCGTTCGCCCCGTTTCCTGCAGCAGCGTGCGGCACACTGGCGGCGGCTGCCGCTGATCGCTGCGACGCTCGGCCTGGCACTGGCCGCCACGCTGGCCCAGGCCGCCAACGTCGAGGTGCGCGGCACGCTGCGTGCCGACCGCCCTGGCGCCGCGGTGTCGCGCCACCTGTTCGGACAGTTCGCCGAGCATCTGGGCAACGGCATCTACGGCGGCGTCTGGGTCGGCCCGGACTCGAAGATCCCCAACACCCGCGGCTACCGCAACGACGTGGTCGCCGCGCTGAAGGCGCTGGATGTCCCCGACATCCGCTGGCCCGGCGGCTGCTTCGCCGACGAATACCACTGGCGCGACGGCATCGGTCCGCGCAACCAGCGCCCGACCAGCGTCAACACCCACTGGGGCGGCGTGGAGGAACCCAACAGCTTCGGCACCCACGAGTTCATGGACCTCACCGAACTGCTCGGCACGCAGGCGTACGTGGCCGGCAACGTCGGCGACGCGGCGCCGGACGAGATGGCGCAGTGGGTGGAGTACATGACCGCGCCCACGCGCTCGACCCTGGCCGAACAGCGCCGCCGCAACGGCCGCCAGGCCCCGTGGAAGGTGCCGTTCTTCGGCGTCGGCAACGAACTGTGGGGCTGCGGCGGCAACATGCGCGCCGAGTACGCCGCCGACGTGTTCCGCCGCTACCAGACCTTCGTCAAGGCGCCGGCCGACCAGAAGATCCTCAAGATCGCGCCCGGCCCGAACGAAGACGACTACCACTGGACCGAGGTGATGATGCGCGAGGCCAGCAAGTTCATGGATGGCCTGAGCCTGCACTACTACACCGTGCCCGGCGGCTGGCCGCCGCGCGCCTCCTCCACCAGCTTCGACGAGGCGGCGTGGATCGAAACGCTGTCGCGCACGCTGCGGATGGACGAGCTGATCAGCAAGCACAGCGCGATCATGGACAAGTACGACCCGGACAGGAAGGTCGCCCTGGTGGTCGACGAATGGGGCACCTGGTACAAGGGCCTGCCCGACGTGAACCCGGGCTTCCTGCACCAGCAGAACACCTTGCGCGATGCGCTGGTGGCGTCGCTCAACCTGGACATCTTCGCCCAGCATGCCGACCGCGTGCGCATGGCCAACATCGCGCAGATGGTCAACGTGCTGCAGGCGATGATCCTCACCGACGGCGACAGGATGCTGCTGACGCCGACCTACCACGTCTTCATGCTGTACAAGCCGTACCAGGACGCGACCGCGCTGCCGCTGCAGATCAGCACGCCCGACTACCGGCATGCCGGCTATACGGTGCCGGCGGTGCACGGCTCGGCGGTGCGGGCCAAGGACGGGCACGTGTACGTGGCGCTGACCAATCTGGACCCGAACCGCAGCGCCGACGTTACGGTGCAGGTCGACGGCGTGCAGACGCGCGGCGTCGATGGGCAGATCCTGACCGCACCGACCATCGACGCGCTCAACACCTTCGCCCAGCCGCAGGCGGTGCGCCCGGCCGCCTTCGCCGGCGCGCGCGTGCAAGGCGACACGTTGCAGGTGGCGCTGCCGGCCAAGGCGATCGTGATGCTGAAGCTAAAGTAGCCCCAGGCCCTTGCCGCGCTCCTAGCCCCTCTCCCCCCGGGAGAGGGGTTGGGGTGAGGGTCGGCCCGCGCAGCAGCCAATCCTCGCCAATTCCAAAAAGGGATCTGAATTCCTATGCGGCGTGCCGCGCTGCGCGACTAGTCCTGCGCGTCGGTCAGCAGCGCGAACAGCGATTGTCCATCCGGCGCGATCAGGTCGCTGACCGCCCAGCAGCCGTTGCCGCGGCGCTGCAGTTCGATCTTGACCGAGCCGGCGCCGCCGAGCGTGCGCCGGTAATCCATCCGCACCTCCACCACCGTGGCCTGCGCACCACCGGAGACCAGAGTGAATCTCGGCGCGCCCTGCAGTTGCCCGTCCTGGGCATCTGTCCACGGGGCGAAGTCCAGCCGACACCTGCCATCGCGCCTGGCGCAGCGCCGGTCGGCCTGGAGCGCCTGGGCGAAGGGCGGCGTCAGCAGCTTCTCCAGGTTCTGCGGCTGCCAATCGACATCGCGCGCCCGGAACAGACCCTCGGCCACCTGCAACGGCGTCTGGCATCCCGGCGGCTGCGCCGCGGCGAGTACCGGCGACAGGGCGAACAAGGTCAGCAGGGCAAGACGGCGATGCATGGGCGGCTCCGGCGATCGGGGCCGGCTATGAAGCCTGGATCGCGGCGTCGACGCAAGCACCGGGCATCGGCATGACGCTGGCACCGTCGCGGGCCGTCGTCAGGCAAGTTCGGGCGACACAGAGGAAACGCCATGGACGCGTGCCCATGCGGATCCAGAACACCATCGCCGCCGCCCCATCGGCGAGTGCGCCGCAGTGTCGCCGCCGCTAGAAAATCCGTACGCAAAAAAAGAGGAGCCGGCGAACCGGCTCCTCGTCCTCCTGCCGCATTGCCAGATGGCAATGCGGCTCACGCGGCCTTGACCGGCGCATAGCCGTCGAAGGTCATGCTCGCCGATGCCCGTCCCTGGGTCAGCGAACGCAACGCCGTGGCATAGGCCTGCAGTTGCGCCAGTGGCGCCTGCGCGACCACCTCGGCACGGGAGCCGCGCTCTTCGATCGCCACGACGCGTCCCTCGCGCCGCTGCAGATCGCCGAGCACGTCGCCGACGCTGTGCGCAGGCGCATCGATCGCCACCGCCATCACCGGCTCCAGCAGCAGCGTGCCGGCCTGCGCCAGCGCCGCCTTCACCGCGTCCGAAGCCGCGCGCTGGAACGCCAGGTCCGACGAATCCACCGCATGCGCCTGGCCATCGACCAGCACCACCTCCACGCCGACCACCGGATGGCCGAGCGGGCCTTGCGCCAGCGCCGCACGCGCCCCCTTCTCGGTGGCGGCGACGAAGGCCTTCGGCACCACCCCGCCACGGCTGCGGTCGACGAAGGTCACTGCGCCGTCCGCACGCGGCAGCACATCCAGCACCACCTGCGCGAACTGGCCCTGGCCGCCGTTCTGCTTGGACAGCCGTGCCGCCACGCCCAGCGCGGCCGCGCGCGGCGTTTCCTGGTAGGCCACGCGCGGCGCGCCGGTGCGCACGTCCACGTGCCACTCGCTGCGCAAGCGCTCGACCATCACCTCCAGGTGCAGCTCGCCCATGCCCCAGATCACCGCTTCACCGGTCTCCGGATCGCTGTCGACGCGGAAGGACGGATCCTCCTGCGCCAACCGCGCCAGGCCCTGTCCCAGCCGCACCAGGTCGGCCGCGTTGGCCGCGCCGAGCCGCCACGCCAGCACCGGCGGTTGCGTGCGGATGCGTTCCAGCACCCACCGCGCCTGCACGCCGCTGAGCGTCTCGCCGCTGACCGCGTCCTTCCAGCCGAGCACGGCGACGATCTCGCCGGCCTGCGCCTGCGCCACGTCGTGGGTGCGCTGCGCCTGCACCACCGCCAGCCGCCCGACCCGGCGCGGACGCCGCGCATGCGACGTCCATACCGTGTCGCCGACGCGCAAGGTGCCCGAATACACGCGCACGAAGGCCAGCGGCCCCTGCGCGGTATGCGCGAACTTGAACACCAGCGCCGCCAGCGGACCGGACGGATCCGGCGCCAGCAAGGTCTCGTGCCCGTCTTCGGCACCGGCATCGGTGTCCGCATCGGCGCGGGCGACGACCGGCGGGCGGTCCAGCGGCGACGGCAGCCAGTCGACGATCGCGTCCAGCAACGGCTCGATGCCCTTGCGCTTGAACGCCGAGCCGGCCAGCACCGGCACGCCGGCGCCGGCCAGGGTGGCCCGGCGCAAGGCGGCGCGCAGCAGCTCGGCGTCGATCGCGCGTTCCTCGAGATAGGCCTGCGCCAGCGCCTCGTCGTGCTCGGCCACCGCGGCGATCAACTGCTCGCGTGCGTCCGCGAACGCGGCCGCCTCTTCGGCCTGCCAGGCGCGCGCATGCAGGTGCCCCTCGTCGTCCCAGCTCAGCAGGCGGCCGTCGACCAGGTCACTCCAGCCGTCGAAGCCGGAGTCGCCCGACACCGGTACGCCGACCGCCCAGACCGTCGCGTCGAGCTTGCTGCGCAACTGCGCCAGCACGCCGTCGAACGAGGCACCGGCACGGTCCATCTTGTTGACGAACGCGAGCATCGGCACGCCGTGGCGGCGTGCTTGCCGCCACACGGTTTCGGATTGCGGCTGCACGCCGTCGACCGCGGAGAACACCGCGACCGCGCCGTCGAGTACGCGCAGCGAGCGTTCCACCTCGATCGCGAAATCGATATGTCCGGGGGTATCGATCAGGGTCAGGCGATGCGCCGGCTGCCCGGCCGGCGCCCACTGCACCTGCACCGCAGCCGCACCGATGCTGATGCCGCGCGCACGTTCGATGTCCGAGAAATCGGTGGTGGCGGCACCGTCGTGGACTTCGCCCACACGATGGATCGCACCGGCGGCCCACAACAGGCGTTCGGTGAGTGTGGTCTTGCCGGCGTCGATGTGGGCGATGATGCCGAGATTGCGCCAGCTGGAAAGGGTGTTCGTGTTCATGAGAAAGACTCCGCATTGCCAACACGGGGGACGCCGCATGCCCCGGTTGGCGAGGCGGGCATGCGGCTAGGTTTCGGGTTCGGCGGCGTAGTGCATGGCACGTTCTCCTTGGCGTGTCGGAACGGTGGAACAGCGAAAAACAGGCAATAAAAAAGCACCCATCGGGTGCTTGTCTGCGGCGGATCGGCGATGGCCGGCGTTAGCGCACGGCGTCGACCACTCCTTCAGGCAGGCGCACCCGGCCTGCGCTGACGCGCAGGGCGTTGGGCAATATCAGCAGCGGTGCGTGGGCCATGGCGGCGTGGACGTTCGGGTGGAAATGTGGCCGCAAGTCTGAACCTGTGCGAGGGCCCGGTCAATGCGGGCGGCGCGGCGCCGCTGGAACGGTGAACGACGCCGCGTGCAACGCACCACCTACCGGGGCGTCACGCAGGTCCTTTGCGCACAGCACAGCGTCACACACTCCAGATCTCGCCGAACACCCGTTCGAAATTCGCTCCCAGCACCTTCTCGGCGACCCGGGCACTGTAGCCCTGGCGCAGCAGCGCGTCGGCGACGCGTTCGAGCTTGCGCGGGGTATTGGCGTCGGGCAGATAGGGCAGACGGTTCTCGCCCGGGGCGCCGATGCCGTCGCGACGGCGCTGCACCAGGTCTTCCTCGAAGGCGCGCCGGTCCTGCTCGGTGATCGGGAAGAACAGCGAGTCGGTGCCGATGCCGACATGGTCCTCGCCGCACACGTCCAGTGCGTGCAGCAGGTGGCGCATGTAGTCGGCCAGCTGCGGTTGGCGGCTGTCCTCGGTCAGGAACGGCAGCATGTACACGCCCATCACCCCGCCCTTGTCGGCCAGCGCGCGCAGTTCGGCGTCCTGCTTGTTGCGCGGATGCACGAACACCGCGGCGCAGCCGGCATGGGTGATGACCGGCGGGCGCTGCGACAGGGCGATGCCGTCGCGGGTGGTCTGCAGGTTGCAATGGCTGAGATCCAGTGCCACCCCGAGTCGGTTCATGCGCGCGATGGCGTCGCGGCCGAGCGCGGTGACGCCGCCCGTGTCGCCGTCCAGGCAGCCCACGCCGAACGGCGTGGTGCGGTTGTAGGTCAGTTGCATGACCCGCACCCCGAGCTGGCGGAACAGGTCGATGCGCGCGGGCTTGTCCTCCAGCATCGCTGCCGATTCGAAGGAGAAGATCAGCGCGACGCGCCCCTCGCGCTTGGCGCGGCGCAGGTCGGCCGGCTGCAGCACCTTGAGGAAATGCTGCGGATAGCGCTCGACCAGCGCCTGCGCGGCGGCGATGTCCTGCACGGCGGTCTCGAAGTCGCCGGCCGCACCGCCCAGCGTGGTCTTCAGCGCCGACACGCCGGAGTCGCGCAATTGCTGCAACAGCTGCGGTGCATCCGGGCCATCGAATACCTGCCCGATCGAGGCCAGGGCGTTGGCGTCGAGCACCAACGCACGCCGGTACAGCGCGTCGGCATCGTCCGCACCGGCAGCGGCGGCGCCCGCGATGGCGGCCCCGGGCAGCACGCCGGCCACTGCGCCCGCGGCAGCGGCGCCCAGGCATTGCCGCCGCGTCCATCCCTTGCTCATCGCTTCGCTCCCCGGTGCGTCCTGCGGTGTCGGCCCGCATGCGTGTACGGCCTGCGCCATGCGCGCGCGCCAGGCACCATACCGCAAACGCGCCCCGCCCCACCATGTGCGGCGCGGCCGCGTGGATTTCATCGCCACGGCCTCCTATCATCCGCCGACACTTCCAGGACGGCCGCCCATGACCACCCCGCAGATGTCGGTGTATTTCTTCCTGCAGGCGGCGGTGATCCTGCTGGTGTGCCGGCTGGTCGGCCTGCTGGCCAGGCGCCTGGGCCAGCCGCAGGTGGTCGGCGAGATGATCGCCGGCGTGGCGCTGGGGCCGTCGCTGTTCGGCGCGCTGCTGCCGGACCTGCAGCAGGCGCTGTTCCCCAAGCCGACCCTGGACATGCTGTACGTGGCCGCGCAGTTCGGCGTGGGCCTGTACATGTTCCTGGTCGGCACCGATTTCCGTGGCGAGCACTTCCGCACGCGCTACCGCAGCGCGATGGGCGTGTCGCTGGCCGGCATCGCCGTGCCGTTCGTGCTCGCCTTCGTGCTGGCGCCATGGCTGCTGCACGTGCCCGGGCTGTTCTCGGCCAAGGCCAAGCTGCTGGAGGCGTCGCTGTTCCTGGGCGCGGCCATCGCCATCACCGCGTTCCCGATGCTGGCGCGGATCATCCACGAGCGCGGCCTCACCGGCAGCCCGCTGGGCACTCTGGCGTTGACCGCCGGCGCGGTCGACGACGCCGCGGCCTGGTGCATCCTCGCGCTGGTGCTGGCCAGCTTCGGCGGCAGCTGGGGCAGCGCCTATCTGGCGATCGGCGGCGGCGTGGGCTACGCGCTGTTCATGCTGCTGGTCGGCCGCCACTGGCTGCGCCGCCTGGCCGACCACGTGCGCCCCGAGCAGCCGCTGAGCGCCGGGGTGCTGGCCGTGGTGCTGATGCTGTTCTGCGTCAGCGCCTGGGCGATGGACGCGATCGGCATCCACGCGGTGTTCGGCGGTTTCCTGCTCGGCGCCTGCCTGCCCAAGGGCGCACTGACCGAAAAGCTGCGCGAGCAATTGCAGCCGTTCGTGGTGGTGTTCCTGCTGCCGATGTTCTTCACCTTCTCCGGGCTCAAGACCGAGCTGAGCGTGCTGCTGGACCCGCAGATCCTGCTGGCCGCCGGCGCGGTGCTGCTGGCTTCGTTCCTGGGCAAGGGCATCGCCTGCTGGGCCGCGGCGCGGATCAGCGGCGAGACCAACCGCAATGCGATGGCGATCGGCGCACTGATGAACGCGCGCGGCCTGATGGAGCTGATCATCATCAACATCGGCCTGCAGGCCGGGGTGATCGAACAGGGCCTGTTCTCGATCCTGGTGCTGATGGCCATCACCTCCACGCTGATGGCCACCCCGCTGTTCAACTGGGTGATGCGCCGCGCGGGCGGCGACGCGCTGCCGGCGGTGGCGGGCGGGAGACCCTGAGGCGCGCACGCGTTCGGCGGCGCGTCGCCGACACCGCACACGGATGCAGGAAGCAACGCGGCGTCAGAGCGGCGTCAGCCGCCACAGTCCATAGGGATTGGCGAACAGGTCGCCGGGCTGGAACTGGCTGCTGGCTTCGGCCTGGATCCGGTAGCGCGGCGCATCCGCCGCGACCGAGAAGGTATGGCCGGCGCGCACGTCGGGCGCTTCGTTGAACAGGTAGCAGGTGAAGGTGTGCAGCAGGCCGACCGGGTCGGATGCCGCCTGCGCCGCGACGATCGCGTCCTTCATGCCGAACTGGTGCATGCCGCAGGAGTGGACCTGCTCGCCGGTGATGTTCAACACATAGGCGCGGTGGGCGCTGCCTAGCGCCAGGTCCGCGCACAGTTGCCGCCAGTCGGCGGGGCTGTGGGCGACGCCGCTGCTTTCCACCTTCACCCCCAGGCCGCCGGCGTCCAGCAACGCCGCGGCTGCGCGCATCATCGTCTCCGCACGCACCCGCGAGCCGCCGGCACCGATCAGGTAGACGACGGACGCATGCGTCCCGATACGCGCCATGTCGGCCGAGCCGCGCCAGTGCGGGCCGGCGGCGGCGAACGCGGCGGCCATGCGCGCATCGTGCGGTTCGTACTGCAGTTCGCATGCCTGGCCGCTGTCCATGTGCATCAGCACGTGCCCGGCGAACAGGTAGCCGCCGCTGTCCTGGACGATGCGCGCGAGCAGGTCCGCGCGATCCGGCCATGGGCCGGGAATGCAGAGCACGATCTTGGGAGGTTCGATCACGGGTGGCGGCTCCTTGCCGTCAGGTGGGAGCGAGCGGTTGACGGGCATGGCCACCGCCGCGACGGCACCGTCCCCCGCCGGAAACGCCGCACTCAGGTCAGCGCCGTCATCACGCCCTTGCGATAGGCCGGGCGCTGCTGCAGACGTTGGTACCAGGCGTGCAGGTGCGGCAGTGCCGGGCGTTCGATCGGCATCTCGAACCAGGCATAGGCGAAGCTGCCCAACGGGATGTCGCCCATGGCGAAGTGCTCGCCCGACAGCCAGGGCTGTTGTGACAGTGCGGCGTCGGCGGTGTGCAACAGCTCGGCCGATTGTTCCAGCGCGGCGGCGATCCTGGCTGCATCGCGCTGTTCCGGCGCGGTGCGCAACACGCCCCAGAACAGATCGCGGAAGGCGCCGGCGAAGCGCGAGGTGGTCCAGTCCATCCACTTGTCGCCCTGCGCGCGCAGCACCGGATCCTGCGGGTACAGCGTGTCCGGGGCGTAGCGCGCGGCCAGGTAGCGGACGATGGCATTGGATTCCCACAGCGCCAGGCCATCGTCCTCGATCGCCGGCACCAGGCCATTGGGATTGAGCGCGCGATAGGCCGGCTGATCGTTGCCGCCGAACGCGCCGCCGACCTCGATGGAGGTGTAGGCCAGGCCGATCTCCTCCGCGCACCACAGCACCTTGCGCACGTTGCTCGAATTGTGGCGGCCCCAGATGGTCAGCATGTCGGCGCTCCGGTTGCGGTTGCCGAATTCTACGCCGCCGTGCCGCTCACTCGCTCGCCGCACCCTGCGGCAGGCGCCGGGTCAGCAGTCGCTGCAACAGGCAGAACAGCAGCAACAGGCCACCGATCACGATGCGCGTCCACCACGAGCTGAGCGTGCCGTCGAACACGATCAGGGTCTGGATCGCGCCCAGGATCAGCACGCCGAACAGGGTGCCGATCACGTAGCCGCTGCCGCCGGCGAGCAAGGTGCCGCCGATCACCACCGCGGCGATGGCGTCCAGCTCCAGACCCTGCGCATGCAGGCTGTAACCGGACAGCATGTAGAACGTGCACACCACCCCGGCCAGCGCCGAGCAGAAACCGCTGAAGGCGTAGACGCGCACCTGCGTCGCCTCCACCGGCAGCCCCATCAGCCGCGCGGAGGCCTCGCTGCCGCCGAGCGCGTACACGCAGCGGCCGAAGCGGGTGCACTGGGTCAGCCACATGCCCAGCGCCACCATCGCCAGCGCGATCAACGCACCGACCGACAGCGACGCGTCGCCGCCCAGCGGCAGCCGCGCCTGCGCGATCGCGGTGTACAGCGGGTCGGTGATCGGGATCGAGTCGACGCTGATCAGCGTGCTGGCGCCGCGCGCCAGGAACATGCCGGCCAGGGTCACCACGAACGGCTGCAGACGGTAGCGCTGGATCAGCAGGCCCATGCCGGCGCCGAACACGCTGCCGAGCAGCAGCACCAGCGGGATCGCCGCCAGCGGCGACCAGCCGTGGCGCTCGACCAGCGACGCCGACAGCACCGTGCTGAAGGCCAGCACCGCGCCCACCGACAGGTCGATGCCGCCGCTGAGGATCACCAGGCTCATGCCCACCGCGGCAATGCACAGGAAGGCGTTGTCGATCAGCAGATTGGCCAGCACTTGCGGCGCCAGGAAGCCGTCGTAGAGCACCCCGCCAGCCGCGAGCATGGCCACGAACAGCGCCACGGTGATCGCCAGCGGCAGGCGCGCGCCCTGCAGCATGCCCGCCGCCTTGCGCAGGCCGGACCCAACCAGGCGTGGAGCCGCCGCGCTCATGGCCGCACCTGCGGCGGCGGCCGCCGGATCCAGCCGCGCAGGTTGGCGCGGAAGCGCGGCGATTGCAGCAGCATCACCGCGAACACCAGCAGCGCCTTGATCAGCATGGTGACCTGCGCCGGCACGCCGAAGGCGTAGATGGTCGCGGTCAGAGTCTGGATGATCAACGCGCCGATCACGCTGCCGGCCAGGCTGAAGCGGCCACCATCGAGCAGCGTGCCGCCGAGCGTGACCGCGAGGATCGCGTCCAGTTCCATCAGTTGCCCGGCGTTGTTGGCGTCGGCGCTCTTGACGTTGGAACTGATCAGCAACCCGGCCAGGCCGGCGCTGAACGCGCAGAACACGTACAGCAGCACCGCGATCAGCCGCGCACGCACGCCCGCCACACGCGCCGCGCGCGGGTTGTGGCCGATCGCGCGCACGAACAGCCCCAGCGCGGTGTGCCCCAGCAGCAGTTGCAAGGCCGCGAACACCGCCGCGACCACGAACAAGGCGAACGGCAGGCCGAGCAGGAAGCCGTTGCCGAGATAGAAATAAGGCGGGTAGTAGATGGTGAGGATCTGCCCGTCGCCGATCAGCTGCGCGATGCCGCGCCCGGCCACCATCAGGATCAGCGTGGCGATAATCGGCTGCATGCCGACCTTGACCACCAGCAGCCCGTTCCACAGCCCGCACAGCGCCGCCACCAGCAGCGGCGCCAGCAGCACCGCCCACAGCGGGAAGCGGCTGTGTTCGCCGCCGCCGATCATCCACGCCGCCACCGTCGCGGCGATCGCCACTACCGCGCCGACCGAGATGTCCAGGCCGCGCACCGCGATCACCAGGGTCATGCCCATCGCCACCAGCGCCAGCGGCGCGGCACGGTTGCCGATGTCGACCAGGTTGCCGTACAGGTGACCGTCGCGCCATTGCAGGCTCAGGAAGCCGGGGTCGAACAGGCCGTTGCCGAGCAGCAGCACCGCCAGCGTCGCCAGCGGCCAGAACAACGGATGCGCGCGCAGCCGCGCCGACCAGCGCGATGCGGTGGTGTCGGGCGTGGCGGTGGCGCTCATGCCGCGCTCCCAGCGATCAGCTCGAAGATCGCGCGCTCGCCGCAGCCGCCGGGCAGTTCGCCGACCAGGCGGCGTTCGCGCAGCACCGCGATGCGGTCGGCGATGCGCGCGATCTCGGCGACCTCGGCGGAGATGAACAGCACCGCCATGCCCTCGCGGGCCAGGGCCAGGATCCGGGTCATGATCTCCTGCTTGGCGGCGATGTCGATGCCGCGGGTGGGTTCGTCCAGGATCAGCAGCCGCGGCCGCGTCGCCAGCCAGCGCGCCAGCACCACCTTCTGCTGGTTGCCGCCGGACAGCAGCCCCACCGGCGTCTCCAGGCTGGCGGTCTTGATGCCCAGCACGTCCACGTAGCCCTGCGCGATGCGTAGCTGCTCGGCCGGCGCCAGGAACCGGCGCAGGCCCATGCGCGCCTGCAAGGCCAGCACGATGTTCTCGCGCACCGACAGTTCGGCGACGATGCCCTCGGTCTTGCGTTCTTCCGGGCACAGCGCCAGGCCGTGGGCGATCGCATCGGGCGGGCCGCGCAGCGCCACGTCGCGGCCGTCGATCGCCACGCGGCCGCGATCGGCACGGTCCAGCCCGAATAGCAGCCGCGCCAGTTCGGTGCGGCCGGCGCCGAGCAGGCCGGCCAGGCCCAGCACCTGGCCTTGGCGCAGTTGCAGGTCGACCGGCTGCAACTGGCCGCGCCGGCCCAGACCCTGCGCCTGCAGCAGCGGCGCAGCGTCCTCGGGCGCGGCCGCGCGCACCGCGGCGGCCGCGGCGCTGGCCGGGTCGAGCGCGCGCCCGACCATCGCCGCGACCAGTTGCGGCGCCGGCAATTCCGCCGGCGTGTATTCGCCGACCAGGCGGCCGTTGCGCAGCACGCTGATGCGGTCGGCCACCGCGTACACCTGGTCCAGGAAGTGGGTGACGAACAGGATCGCCATGCCGCCATTGCGCAGCGCGCGCATCACCCGGAACAGTTCGGCCACCTCGCCTTCGTCGAGGCTGGAGGTGGGTTCGTCGAGGATCAGCACCCGCGCCGACACGCCGACCGCGCGCGCGATCGCCACCATCTGCTGCACCGCCACCGGATAGCTGCCCAGCGCGCGCCGCACGTCGATGGCGATGCCCAAACGCTGCAGGCCGGCCTCGGCCTCGCGCTCGATCCGGCGCCAGTCGATGCGCCGCAGCCAGCCGCGCAGCGGGTAGCGGCCGGCGAACAGGTTCTCGGCCACCGACAGGTTCGGGCACAGGTTCACTTCCTGGTACACGGTGCTGATGCCGAGCCGTTGCGCCTGCTGCGGCGACGCCGGCGCCACCACCGCGCCATCCAGCACGATGCGCCCGGCGTCGGCGGCGGTCACACCGGTGAGCAGCTTGATCAGGGTCGACTTGCCGGCGCCGTTCTGGCCCATCAACGCGTGGATCTCGCCGCCGCGCAAACGCAGCGCCACGTCCTCCAGCGCGGCCACGCCGGCATAGGCCTTGCTCAGTCCCTGCGCCTCCAGCACCAGCGGATGCATGCGCGCGGCCTCAGTACTTGCGCTTGGGCAGTTCGGCCGCGGCCTGGTCCTGGGTGTACACCGACTCCTCCACCACGATGCGCTTGGGCAGCGGCTTGCCGGCCTTGAGGTCGCGGATGGCCTGCACCAGTTGCGGGCCCAGCAGCGGATTGCATTCGACGGTGACGTTGAGCTTGCCGGCCTGCATCGCCTCGAACGCGCCCTTCACTCCGTCCACCGAGATCACCAGGATGTCCTTGCCCGGCTTCAGCCCGGCTTCCTCGATCGCCTGGATCGCGCCGATCGCCATGTCGTCGTTATGCGCGTAGAGCACGTCGATGTTGCGTCCCTCCGACTTCAGGAACGCCTCCATCACTTCCTTGCCCTTGGCGCGGGTGAAATCGCCGCTTTGCGAGCGCACGATCTGGAAGCGCGGATGCGAGGCCAGGATCTCCTTGAAGCCCTTCATGCGATCGATCGCCGGCGCCGAGCCGACGGTGCCCTGCAGTTCGACGATGCGCACCGGTTTGTCGCCGTCCTTCAACGGCGAGCGCTCGACCAGCCAGCGCGCCGCCTTGCGCCCTTCCTCGACAAAATCCGAACCGATCAAGGTCACGTACAGGCTGTCGTCGGACACCTTCACCGCGCGGTCGGTCAGCACCACCGGAATCTGCGCGGCCTTGGCTTCGCGCAGCACCGTCTCCCAACCCGACTCCACCACCGGCGAGAACGCGATCACATCCACGCGCTGGGCGATGAACGAGCGCAGCGCCTTGATCTGGTTCTCCTGCTTCTGCTGCGCATCGGAGAACTTCAGTTTCATGCCGGCGTCGGCGACGGCCTGCTTGATCGACGCGGTGTTGGCGGTGCGCCACTCGCTTTCGGCACCGACCTGGCTGAAACCGACGGTCAGCTGCCCCGGCGCCTTGGCCGCGTCCTTGCCACCGCCGGAACAGGCGACCAGCGCCATGCCCAGCAACGCCGCCATACCCCGCACGCACATGCGTGTTCCCAAGTTCTGCAGTTGCATAGCCCCTCCTCGTTGATGACACGCTGGCGGCGGACGCGGCCCTGCGGCCGCGGCGCGCCGCCCACCCTCCCAGGCCGGCGTGCGCTGGATCGATCAGTTCATGGCGCGGATGTATAAGCGGTTTTGACCGTGGTGTAGAACTCGACCGCATAGCGGCCCTGCTCGCGCGGGCCGTAGCTGGAGGCCTTGCGTCCGCCGAACGGCACGTGCGGGTCGACGCCGGCGGTGGGCAGGTTGACCATCACCATGCCCGCCTGCGCATGCCGCTTGAAATGCGTGGCGTGCTTCAGCGAGCGCGTGGCGATGCCGGCGCACAGGCCGAACTCGGTGTCGTTGGCCAAGGCCAGCGCGTGCTCGTAGTCGTCGGCCACCAGCACCGCGGCGACCGGGCCGAACACCTCCTCGCGGGCGATGCGGTGCTGCGGCTGCGCGGCCACCAGCGCCGGGCGCAGGTAGTAGCCGCGGTGCGCGCACTCCAGCGCCTCGCCGCCGTAGAGCAGTTCGGCGCCTTCCTCGCGGGCGATGCGCAGGTAGTCGCGGTCCTGTTCGAACTGGCTGGCGCTGGCGACCGGCCCGATGTCCACGCCCGGCTCCAGCGCATGGCCGATCTTCAGTGCGGCCAGGCGCGTGCGCACGCGCGCGACGAAGTCGTCGTGCACCGCGCGTTCGACGATCAGCCGGCTCGACGCAGTGCAGCGCTGGCCGGTGGAGAAGTAGGCGCCGTTGACCGCGATCTCCGCCGCCAGGTCCAGGTCGGCATCGGCCAGCACCACCAGCGGATTCTTGCCGCCCATCTCCAACTGGATCTTCAGCCCGCGCTCGGCGGCCTGCTTGAGCAGCCGGTTGCCGGTGGGCACCGAGCCGGTGAAGCTCAGCGCATCGATGCCGCGCTCGCCGACCAGCGCCTGGCCGACCGTGCTGCCGCTGCCGAGCACCAGGTTGAACGCGCCGTCGGGCAGGCCGGCGCGGCTGAGGATCTCGGCCAGCGCCCAGGCACAGCCGGGCACGATCTCCGCCGGCTTGAACACCACGGTGTTGCCGTAGGCCAGCGCCGGCGCGATCTTCCACGCCGGGATCGCCAGCGGGAAATTCCACGGCGCGATGATGCCGACCGTGCCGACCGGCTCGCGGGTGATCTCGACGTTGACCCCGGGCCGGGTGGAGGCCAGCGTTTCGCCGGGAATGCGCAGGGCCTCGCCGGCGAAGAACTTGAAGATCTGCCCTGCGCGCGCCGCCTCGCCGATGCTCTCCGGCAAGGTCTTGCCCTCTTCCGAGGCCAGCAGCGCGCCCAGTTCCTGCTTGCGCGCCAGGATCTCGCTGCCGACCGCGTCCAGCGCGTCGGCGCGCTGCTGCGGGGTGCTCGCGGCCCACGCCGACTGCGCCGCGTTGGCCGCGGCGATCGCCTCGCGCACCGTGGCCGCGTCGAGGCTGCCGGCTTCGCCGACCGGTGCCGACAGGTCGGACGGATTCTCGTCGGGGGCGAGGTCGTCGCCGGCCACCCAGCGGCCGTCGATGTAGCTCTGGAAACGTCGGGTCATGCCTACCTCCGTGCGGTTCTACAGCGCGCGCACGCCGCCCAGGGCGAATCCGCTGTCGACGCGCTGCAAGGGATTGACCAGCGCCGCGCCGAACTCGGCCAGTTCGATCTCGAAGCGGTCGCCGGCCTGCGCCTGCACGCCATCGGCAAAACTCAGCGTGGCGGTACCGAAGAAATGCAGGTGCACGTCGCCGGGCACGCGGTGCGCGGCGTACTTGAAATGGTGGTATTCGAGATTGGCCAGCGAATGGCACATGTTGGCCTCGCCGGTGACGAAGGGTTTCTCCCAGATCACCGCATCGCCGCGACGGATGCGACTGTGGCCGCGCAGGTCGCGCGGCAACGCGCCGCAGCGCAGCTCCGGGCCGACCGCGCAGGCACGCAGCTTGGAATGGGCCAGGTACAGGTAGTTCTGGCGCTCGGTGACGTGGTCGGAGAACTCGTTGCCCAGCGCGAAGCCGAGCCGGTACGGCACACCGTCGGCGCCGATGACGTAAAGCCCGACCAGTTCCGGCTCCTCGCCGCCATCCAGGGCGAAGTCCGGCGACGGCAGCGGCGCGCCCGGCGCGACCAGGCTGCTGCCGTCGCCCTTGTAGAACCATTCCGGCTGCGCGCCGGGCTGGCCGTCGCGCGGGATGCCGCCGTCCACGCCGAGCTGGAAGATCTTCATCGAATCGGTGAGCGTGCCCTGTGCCGCCTGCTGCTGCAGGTTCTGGTGCATGGCATCGCGGGTGGCGGCGCTGCCCAGGTGGGTCAGGCCGGTGCCGGTGACGCGGCAATGCGCCGGGTCCGGATGGGTCAGCGGCGACAGCACCCGGCCGGCGGCCAGCAGCGCGGCGTAGTCGAGCACGCGCTCGCCGCGCAGCTGCTGCGCCTGCGCCTCCAGGCTGTTGCCGGCGGCCAGCGCCGCGTTGGCCAGCGCATAGGTGGACGCCACCTCGCGCAGCAGCCGCACCTGGCGGCCATCGTCTTCCACCACACCGACGCCGGGCGTGCCGGCGTCATCGAGCAACTGGATCAATCGCATGCATCGGTCGCCTGTCGGAATGCGGACGCGCAGCGGGCGGCGCGGGACACGCGCGGCGCGATGCGCCCGACCTATTCTGGCCGGACGACCTATATGCAACAAATATCGGTTTTGGCTTAACGTATACGAACATTCGTATCGCTGTGAGCGCCATGCCTGCCGCCCCGCCCTGGTTCGTCCGCGCCCGCCTGAAGACCCGGCAATTGATGCTGCTGCTGGCGATCGAGGAGGAAGGCAACATCCACCGCGCTGCCGAGACCTTGAACATGTCGCAGCCGGCCGCCTCCAAGCTGCTCAAGGACCTGGAGGACATGCTGGCGGTGCCGCTGTTCGAGCGCCTGCCGCGCGGCATGCGCGCCACCTGGTACGGCGAGGCGATGATCCGCCACGCGCGCATCGCCCTGGCCAGCCTGGGCGAGGCCGGCGCCGAGATCGAGGCGCTGAAGGCCGGCTATGCCGGCAGCGTGGCCGTCGGCGCGATCGCCGGGCCGGCGATGAGCCTGCTGCCGTCGGCGCTGGCCCAGGTCGGCGCGCAGCATCCGCTGCTGCGGGTGAGCCTGCGCGTGGACGGCAGCGACGTGCTGCTGGAGCAACTGGCACAGAACAAACTGGACATCGTGGTGGCGCGTCTGTTCGCGCGGCACGACAAGCGCCACCTGCACTACCAGGCACTGGCCGAGGAAAAGGTCTGCGCCATCGCCCGCCCCGGCCATCCGCTGCTGGCGGCGCCGGCGCCGACGCTGGCGGTGCTGGCCGAGGCACCTTGGATCGTGCCGCCGGACGGCAGCGTGTTGCGCCACCGCTTCGAACTGATGTTCCAGAACGCCGGGCTGGAGGCGCCCAAGCGGGTGATCGAGACCTCGGCGCTGGTGGTGCTGCCGCAGTTGCTGCGGCATGGCGACGCGCTGGCGGTGGTACCGGAGGACGTGGCCCGGCATTTCGCCGACCACGGCAGCGTGGCGATCGTGCCGGTGGCGCTGTCCTGCCGCATGGACGCCTTCGGCCTGATCACCCGCCGCGACTGGCTGCTGTCGCCGGGCGCGCGAATCGTGCTGCAGGCGCTGCAGGAGGCGGCGGCCACGGTGTACGGTGTCGCCGTGACGGCGGCCACGCCGTCGCTGCCTGCGGACGGCTGATCGCGTCGGACTGAAGTCCTCCCACAACGCCGCCGCTGGTCCCGGCGTGCGGCTTTTGTGGGAGCGGCTTCAGCCGCGACGCGCTGAGCCCGAATCCAGCGCCACTCAGGTCCAGCCGCCGTCCACCACGAACTCCTGCGCGGTGATCGCGCGCGCCTCGTCCGAGGCCAGGAACAGCGCCATGCGCGCGATGTCCTCCGGCATCACCTTGTCCGGCAGGCACTGATTGCGTGCCAGTTCGCGCTCGCCGGCCTCGTCCAGCCACAGGGTGACCTGGCGTTCGGTCATCACCCAGCCCGGGGTCAGCACGTTGATGCGGATCCGCGCCGCGCCCAGGTCGCGGGCCAGGCCGCGGGTCAGGCCGTTCACCGAGGACTTGGCGGTGGCGTACACCGGGTAGCCGCCGGTCTTGCTCTGCCAGCCGGTGGAGCCGAGGTTGACGATGGAACCGCCGCCCAGCCGCTGCATGCCCGGCACCACCGCCTGGATGGCGAAGAACGCCGCCCGCTGGTTGATCGACACGCAGCGCTCCCAGTACTCCGGGGTCACCGCGTCGAGCGCGTGGCGGTCGTCGCTGCCGACGTTGTTGAGCAGCACGTGGAAGTCGCCCAGCTCGGTCGCCGCCTCGCCGATCGCCGCCTGCAGCGCGGCCACGTCGGTGACGTCGCAGCGGCGCCACCACGGCGCGGTCAGGCCGGCCGCGGCCAGCCGCTCGGCCAGCGCGGCGCTGGCCTCGGCCGCGACGTCGACGAAGGCCACCTGCGCGCCCTGCGCGGCGAAGGCCTCGACCAGCGCGGCACCGATGCCGGAGCCGCCGCCGGTGATGAAGACGCGGCGCCCGTGCAGGCTGCCGTAGGTTGCGTTGCCGAGGGAGGAAGGCGCTGCGCTTGCCGAGTTGTCCATGCCGTTTCGCTCTAGGTGGATAGGATTTCGATATATGAAAACAAATATCCATTTGTAGATATTTGCTATTTTTCACGTATCAATATGCCCGCTAGCATCCCCGGCGTAAAGCATCCGGGGGCGGCTTGCGCACAAGGCGGATCCCGGCGTCCTGGACTCGAGGAATCCGCCGACATGGGCTCACCCAGCAAACCGCCGCGCCGCAGCCAGGCGTGGTTCGGGCGCGAAGGCAAGCAGGGCTTCTACTACCGCAGCTGGCTCAAGAGCGCCGGCCATCCGCACGACATGTTCGATGGCCGCCCGGTGATCGGCATCTGCAACACCTGGTCGGAACTGACCCCGTGCAACGGCCACCTGCGCGAACTGGCCGAACACGTCAAAAAGGGCGTGTACGAGGCCGGCGGGTTCCCGCTGGAGTTCCCGGTGATGTCGCTGGGCGAGACGCAGATGCGCCCCACCGCGATGCTGTTCCGCAACCTCGCCAGCATGGACGTGGAGGAATCGATCCGCGCCAATCCGCTGGACGGCGTGGTGCTGCTGATGGGCTGCGACAAGACCACCCCGTCCTTGCTGATGGGCGCGGCCAGCGTGGACCTGCCGACCATCGGCGTATCCGGCGGGCCGTCGCTGTCGGGCAACTGGCGCGGGCAGCCGCTGGGCTCGGGCACCGGCGTGATCGAGATGTCGGAGATGGTCCGCGCCGGCACCCTGAGCCAGGACGACTTCGTCGAGGCCGAGGCCTGCATGCAGCGCTCCAAGGGCAGCTGCATGACCATGGGCACCGCCTCGACCATGGCCAGCATGGTCGAGGCGCTGGGCATGTCGCTGCCGGAGAACGCGGCGATCCCGGCGGTGGATGCGCGCCGCGCGCGGCTGGCGCGGCTCAGCGGGCGGCGCATCGTGCAGATGGTGGAAGAGGATCTGCGCATGTCGCAGATCCTCACCGCCGACGCCTTCGCCAATGCGATCAAGGTCAATGCGGCGATCGGCGGCTCCACCAACGCGGTGCTGCACCTGCTCGCCCTGGCCGGCCGCGTGGGCGTGCCGCTGCAGTTGGACGACTGGGACCGGCTGGGTTCGCGGCTGCCGTGCCTGGTGAACCTCAAACCGTCCGGCCAGTACCTGATGGAAGACTTCTACTATGCCGGCGGGCTGCCGGCGGTGATGCGCGAACTCGGCAGCGAACTGGCGCTGGACGCGCGCACCGTCAACGGCCGCACCCTGGGCGAGAACGTGGCGCAGGCGCCGTGCTGGAACCGCGAGGTGATCCATCCGCTGGACGCGCCGGTGCGCGCGGAGGCCGGCATCGCCGTGCTGCGCGGCAACCTGGCGCCGGACGGCGCGGTGATCAAGCCGTCGGCCGCCTCGCCGCACCTATTGCGGCACCGCGGGCGCGCGGTGGTGTTCGAGAGCATCGAGGACTTCAAGGCGCGCATCGACGACGAGGCGCTGGACATCGACGCCGACTGCATCATGGTGCTCAAGCACTGCGGCCCGCGCGGCTACCCGGGCATGGCCGAGGTCGGCAACATGCCGTTGCCGCCGAAGCTGCTGCGCGCCGGCATCACCGACATGGTGCGCATCTCCGATGCGCGCATGAGCGGCACCGCCTACGGCACCGTTGTGCTGCACGCCTCGCCGGAGGCCGCCGCCGGCGGCACCCTGGCACTGGTGCGCGACGGCGACATCATCGAACTCGACGTCCCCGGCCGCGCGTTGCACCTGGAAGTCAGCGACGAGGAACTACTGCGCCGGCGCAGCGAATGGACCCCGCCGCCGGCGCCGCCGCGCGGCTGGAGCAAGCTCTACGTGGAGCACGTGCAACAGGCGCACCTGGGCGCCGACCTGGATTTCCTGGTGGGCGGCAGCGGCGACGCGGTGGCGCGCGATTCGCATTAGCGGTCGCGGCGGGATGCATCCACCTTGCCTTCGCAGGAGCGGCGGCGAGCCCGCCGTGCGCACTGTGGGAGGGACTTCAGTCCCGACGCATTGCGCCATCGAAACGCAGACCACGTCGCGCGTCGCAGCTGCATGACAGGCGACTCCCGCAGGAAGTGGCGAACACCGCCTTGCTCCGCACGCACCGCCCCCACGTCACCGAACCGTCATCTGCAGCTTCTAGCCTGCCCCGCACCCCAGGGACAAGGCAGGCTCGGTGGCGGCTCACCCCAAACGCGCATGGGCGCGCATGTTCGCGGAACACGGCCCGGTGCTGCGCGGCTTCTTCGTGCGCCGTGGCGCACGCGAAGACGCCGAGGACATGGTGCAGGAAACCTATCTGCGGCTGCTGCGCGCGCATCGGCAGCAGGGCGAGGCCATCGCCAATCCCGAAGCCTATCTGTACACCGTCGCGCAGAACCTGGCGCGCGAACAGGCCGCGCGTCGCCGCCAGGCGCCGCTGCGCATCGACGAGATGGAGCAGTTCTCGCAATTGCTGGCGGCGGGAGACGACGTGGAAGACAGCGCACACCGGCGGCAGCGCCAGCAGCACCTGCAGGCCCTGCTCGCCGAGCTGCCCGCGCGCACCCGCGCGGTGCTGGTGATGCAGTACCGCGACGGGCTGAGCTACAAGCAGATCGCCGAACGCATGGGCGTGTCGCCGCACATGGTCAAGAAGCACGTGGTGCGCGGATTGTCGGCCTGCCGCCGCGCGCTGGCCGAGAGCGGAGACCGCTGGTGAACGACAGTACGTTCTCTTCGCGCAGTGCCATCGCCGATGCCGCGCACTGGCATGCGGTGCAACGCATGCAGCCGCTGGACGCGAAACAGGAACAGCAGTTGCTGGACTGGCTGACCGCCTCGCCGCAGCATCTGCGCGAGTATCTGGCCATGCAGCGCGTGGCCGGCGAACTCGGCGAGGCGCTGCGCGGCATGGACCTGGACGTGGACGCCTTGCTCGCCAGCGACGACACCGCCGATGGCGCGGCGAGCGGCAACGTCATCGCCCTGCCCGTGCCGCGGCGCGCGACAGCGGCAGCGCCAACGCGTGCGGCGCGCGCCCACGCCGCGCCGCGCTGGCGTCTGGCCGCGGCCGCCGCGGTGTGCGCGGTGGCGGTGCTGGTCGGCTGGGCCTGGCCGCGCAGCCAGACCTACCGCACCGCGCTCGGCGAACAACGCAGCGTGCAACTGGCCGACGGCAGCACGGTGCGGCTCAATGCGCAGACCCGCTTACGCGCCACGCTGACGCCCTGGAGCCGAAAACTGCAGTTGCTGCAGGGCCAGGCCAGTTTCGTGGTCGCCGCCGACCGGCGCCCGCTGCAGGTGCAGGCCGGGGGCCTGCGCGTGGAAGATATCGGCACCACCTTCGACATCGCCCTGCACCCCGACCAGGCGCGCATCGAGGTCTCGGCCGGGCGCGTGCACGTGTGGCGCCAGGACCGGCCGCAACAGCCCATGCTGGCCGATCTCGGCGCCGGCCAGAGCGCGCGCATCGACACCGCCGATGGCCGGGTCGAACTGGGCAACGAGGACGTCGCGGCGATGCACGCGTGGTGGCAACACCGCATCGTGTTCCGCGACGAACCGCTGGCCAATGTCGCCGAGGATTTCAACCGGCTCAACCGGCACCGCCTGCTGATCGACGACGCCGACGCCGGGGCGATGCGGCTGACCGGCAACCTGCGTGGCGACGATGTCGCCGCACTACGCGCCTTCCTCGAGGCGCAACCGACACTGCAGGTGCGCACCGGCGCCGACGGCATCCACGTGCGCAGCCGCGCGCCGACGCAGGCACGCCTGCAGTAGCGCGGCAGCTGTGTCGCGCGCGATGCGCGACGCACCCTTCTTCCAGACCGACGGGTCGACGCGCACTTGCGTGCCATCGGCGCGTCACACGCGGCGTGCACGCGCGCCTTCGTGTGCGCACGCGAGGCCAGCATCGCCTGCACGTGTCACAGAAAATTCATCGAAAAACGGTGCCCGATCTTCGCCGTCGCGCCTCGTAGTCCGGGGACAGCGCAGGCAATCGCCCGATCGCGATGCCGCGCGCACCACCACCCCCGCTCTCACTGGACCCGACGATGCGCCGCACTCTGTTCCTTTCCATCGCCCTCGCCCTGCATGCCGGCGCCGCTGGCGCGCAGACCGCGCCCGTCGCGGTCGATGCGATTCCAGCGCAGCCGCTGGCGCGTGCGCTCAATGCCCTGTCGCGGCAGACCGGGCTGCAGTTCGTCTATGCCGCCGGCAGCACCGGCAACCCGCAGACCCACGGCAGCCGCGCCGGTGCGCCGCCGGAACAGGCGCTGCAGCAACTGCTCGACGGCACCGGCCTGCGCTACCGCTTCCTGACCCCGACCACGGTGACGATCGAGGCCGCGAGCGCGCCGGCCGAGACCGCCGCCACCGCGCCGGCGGCGATGACGGCGGCACCGCCGCAGGCCACGCCCGCGGACGCGCCGGTCAAGCAACTGGACGGCATCCAGGTGCTCGGCAGCTACGCCGGCAGCCTCAGCGCCGCGCTGCGCGAGAAGCGCTACGCCGACAGCGTGGTCGACGTGATCGCCGCCGAGGACATCGGCAAGCTGCCGGCGCAGAACGTGGCCGAAGCGCTGCAGCGCGTGCCCGGCGTGTCGATCGTGCGCGACCGCGGCGAAGGCGTGTACGTGCGCGTGCGCGGCCTGGGGCCCAACTTCCAGGTGACCACGCTCAACGGCCAGACCATGGCGGTCAACGAGAACGTGCGCACCTCCGGCCAGACCGGCCGCCAGTTCCGCTACGACACCCTGCCGGCGGAACTGGTCGCCGGCCTGGAAGTGATCAAGAGCCCCACCGCCGACCTGGACGAAGGCGCGATCGGCGGCATCGTCAACGTGCGCACGTTCCGCCCGCTTGAACTGGGGAAAACGCTTACCAACGTGTCGCTGGAGTCGAGCCAGGCGCAGCGCACCCACGCCAACGACCCGCGCGTGTCCGGCCTGTTCAACTGGGTCAACGCCGACGGCACCTTCGGCCTGCTGCTGTCCGGCGCCTACGCGCAGCGCAGCCTGCGCCAGGACCGGGTCAACGAAGTGAGCTGGGACTACTACCGCAACGGCGTGCCGGGCGTGCCTGGCGCCAACTACGTCCCCACCGGCCTGCGCCCGACGTTGGAACTGGAGCAGCGCGAACGCACCGGCATCGCCGCCTCGCTGCAGTGGAAACCGAGCGCGGCCTGGGAAACCAACCTGGACCTGCTCTACGCCAAGCAGACCGTGCACTACGACGAATACAGCCTGGGCGTGGGCTTCGACAGCCTGGCCAAGCTCAGCAACCTGCGCGTGGCGCATGGCGGCGTCGCCGGCTTCGACTACCGCAACGGCCAGGTGCAGATCTCGCGCGAGACCTCCGGGATCACCGACGACAACCGCAGCGCGCGCCTGTCCAGCACCTGGAGCGGCGATGCGTGGACGCTGGGCGCGGTGGCGTTCCACTCGCAGGCGCACAGCTACGACTCCGATCCGATCCGGCGCACGCGCCTGCGCAGCGGCACCACCCTGTCGATGCGCGTGGACATGCCGCAGGCCGATGGCGACGACGTGCCCGACTGGCGCTTCACCAACGGCTTCGACCCGACCAACCCGGCCAGCGTGGCCGGGCGCCGCCTGGAGTGGCGCGAGATCGATGCGCGCGACAAGGAGGACGCGCTGCAGCTCGACGCCAAGCGCGCGCTCGGCGACGGCTTCTTCCACGAACTCAAGTTCGGCGCCAAGTACCGGCAGCGCTCGCGCACCTACGATCGCGCCGACCTGCTGCTGACCAGCATCGCCGGGGTGCGCTTCCCGGCCGGCAACTTCACCGCGCTGCCGGTGGACGACATGCTGACCGACGCCAACGGCAACCTGCCGCGGCAGTGGCTGGCGCCGATCGAATCGCGCTTCTTCGGTACCTGGCCGACCGCCGCGGACCTGGTCAACACGCCGAACAGCGCCGACCTGCAGAACTCCTACGAGGTCAAGGAGAAGATCGGCTCGGCCTATGCGATGGCCGACTTCGGCAGCGAACTGGCCGGCCGCGAACTGCGTGGCAACCTCGGCGTGCGCCTGGTGCGCACCGAGCAGACCACCGACGGCCATGCCGACGTCAACGGCAGCGCGCAACCGGTGCACTTCGCACGCAGCTACAGCAACGCGCTGCCCTCGTTCAACGCGGCCTGGGACGTGCGCGAGGACATGGTGCTGCGCAGCTCCGCGGCCAAGGTCATCACCCGTCCCGACCTCACCGACCTGTCGTCCAAGCTCACCTTCAATTCCAGCGGCGAGATCCTCACCGCCAGCGGCGGCAATCCGTCGCTGCGTCCGTTCGAGGCCTGGCAGTACGACCTGACCTTCGAGTGGTACATCGACGGCACCTCGGCGCTGACCGGCGGCGTGTTCTACAAGGACATCTCGCGCTTCATCCAGACCCAGATGTCGAACCTGCAGTACCAGGGCCAGACCTACCTGCTCTCGTCCAAGACCAACGGCAGCCAGGCCAGCGTCAAGGGCGTGGAAGTGGCCTACCAGCAGGTCTTCGCCGGCCTGCCGGCGCCGCTGGACGGGCTGGGCATGCAGCTCAACTACACCTGGACCGACAGCGAGGCCACCTATCGCGACGGCGGCCGCACCTTCACCGACAGCCTCGAAGGCGTGGCCAAGAACACCTACAACGCGGTGCTGTTCTACGAGAAGGGACCGCTGATGGCGCGGGTGAGCTATGGCTGGAGCGACGACATCGTCAACGCGGTCGGTACCGCCAACGTCGCCACGCTCAACAGCGACAAGTTCGGCAGCCTCGACGCGAACGTGGCCTGGAAGGTCAACGACACCCTGTCGGTGTTCGTCAACGCGATCAATCTCACCGGTGCGGTGCAGCGCCAGTACGTCGGCGACCGCCTGTTCGGCGGCTACACCGACTACGGCCGCACCTGGTCGGTGGGCTTGCGCGCACGTTTCTGATCCGCCGCGCTGCCGCCCAAGCGCGGCAGCCAGCCCGCCCCGCGGCCTGCATCGCCGCGGGCGCCGGCCATCGCACCGTGCGCCGCCCACCGCCGCGCGCGGCGCACCGCCTCTGCCTGGAGCTTGCCGATGCCATCGCTGCCGCGCCTCGCCACCCTCGTCCTGTTCGCCCTGATGCCACTGGCCTGCGCCGCGGCACGCGCACAAGCGGCCGCGACAGACACGCTGGAAAAAGTCGTCATCCTCAAGCGCCACGGCGTGCGCGCGGCGATGTCCAGCGCGGAGCAACTGGAGCGTTACTCGGCGCGCCCCTGGCCGCGCTTCGCGGTGCCCGCCGGGTATCTCACCGCGAACGGCGCGGCGCTGGAACGCTTGTTCGGCGCCTACTACCGCGCCCGCTATGCGCCGCTGGGGCTGTTCGCCGGCGACGGCTGCGCGGCCGCGTACTACTGGGCCAACCGCACCCAACGCACCCTCGCCTCGGCGCAGGCGCTGGCCAGCACGCTGACCCCGGGCTGCGCCAATCCGGTGCACAGCGTCGCCGACGATGCCTCCGATCCGCTGTTCGACGGCGCGCCCGCCCTGCGCACTCCCGCCGCGGTGGCGCAGATGCGTGCGGCCATCGCCGGCCGCATCGGCGGCGACGCGCAGGCCTGGAACGCGGCCCAGGCGGATGCCATCGACAGCCTGCAACAACTGCTGCTGCAGTGCGCGCAACGGCCCTGCCCGGCCGACGCCGGCAGCGGCAAGCTGCGCCTGGATGCGGTGCCGGCGCGGTTGGGCGATGCCGAGGACGCGATCCCCGGCATCGAAGGCCCGGCCTCGACTGCCTCCGGCCTCAGCGAAAGCCTGCTGATGGCCTGGGCCGACGGTCAGGACTTCGCCGCGCTCGGCTGGCGCGGGGTCGACGAGGCCAGCCTGCTGCGCGCCTTCGCCCCGCACCAGGCCGAGTTCGCGCTGCGCCTGCGCGCGCCGGCGGTGGCGCGCATGGCCGCCTCGCCGCTGGCGACACGGCTGCTGGCGACGCTGCTGGACGGCAGCGGCCAGGCCACGCGGGCCGAACCGATCGGCGGCGCGGCGCGGCTGTTGGTGCTGTCCGGCCACGACGGCACCTTGACCCTGCTGGCCGGCATGCTCGACCTGCACTGGCAACTGCCTGGCTACCAGCCCGACCAGACCGTGCCCGGCGGCGCGCTGGTGTTCGAGCGCTGGCGCCGCGCCGACGGCGAACGGGTGATCCGCCTGCGCTACACCGCGCAGAGCCTGGCGCAACTGCGCGAACGCCGCGCGCTGACCGTGCAGGCGCCGCCGCTGGAGTCGCCCGTGTTCATCCCGCAGTGCAGCCGCGCCGACGCCGCCTACGACTGCCCGCTACCCGCCTTCGCCGCCGCGGTCGAAGCCGCGCTCGATCCGCAGTTCCTGACCCCATGACGCCACGTGCGCCGGCTCCGGCCGGTCGCGCGGCGGCATCGGTGCCTTCCGGCACCGCCCCTGGCGCTCGCGCCACCCGCTGTTCCTCCCAACCCGCAAGAGGCGATTCATGATCCAGCATCTACGCACCCTCGTGAGCTACGGCATCGGATTGAGCCTGGCCTGCGCCGGCGTGGTCCACGCGCAATCGGACGTCGGCGTGCTCGACGTGCTCACCTACAACGTCGCCGGCCTGCCGCAGGGCATCTCCAGCAGCAACCCGGCCGCCAACACCGCCCAGATCGCACCGAAGCTGGCGCCCTACGGTCTGATCAACGTGCAGGAAGACTTCAACTATCACGCCACCTTGTACGCGGGCGACAAGCACCCCTACCGCACGCCCACCAGCGGCGGCGCGGCGATCGGCGACGGCCTCAACACGCTGAGCAACTACCGCTTCGACGACTTCACCCGCATCAAGTGGGACAAGTGCAACGGCACCGACTGCCTCACCCCCAAGGGCTTCAGCTACATGCGCGTGCGGCTGGACGACGGCGTGCTGCTGGACGTGTACAACGCGCACCCCAACGCCGGCACCGAGAGCGCCGACCTGGCCGCGCGGCGCGCCAACATCAGCCAGCTCTCGCAATTCATCCAGACCTGGTCGGCCGGCAACGCGGTGCTGGTGATGATGGACTCCAACACCCGCTACACCCGCGCCGACGACAACATCCGTGCGTTGATTTCCGCCAACGGCCTGACCGATGCCTGGGTGGAACTGGTCAAGGGCAGCGCCCCGGCGGCCGGCGCCGCGCCGCTGCTGTGCGGCACCCCGCCGACCAACGACTGCGAAGTGGTGGACAAGATCCTGTACCGCGACGCGCCGCAGCTGACGCTGGTCGCCAACCGCTACAAGCTCGACGACGGCAACTTCTACGACAGCGCCGGCAAGCCGCTGTCCGACCACTACCCGCTGGCCGCGCAGTTCGGCTGGGCGGTCGGGAGCACCGTGCGCACCAGCGACCAGTTCGGCGGCCCGCACGGCACCCCGTTCAACGACATCGCCAAGGGCGCCGAGCAGCGCACCATCGCCAGCGTGACCCTGCGCGGCGCCTCGCGCCTGGACGGCATCGCGCTGGGCCTGGACAACGGCAGCACCCTGGCCCACGGCGGCAGCGGCGGCGACCCGGTCACGCTGCGCCTGGGCAGCAACGAGCGGCTGACCTCGGCCACGCTGAGCGTGGGCCAGTACAACGGCCACACCCGGCTGTTCTCGCTGAGCCTGCGCACCAACCAGGGCCGCAGCCTCAGCGCCGGCACGCCGACCGCCGAGACTTACACGCTCACCGCGCCCAGCGGCTGGCACATCGCCGGCTTCACCGGCCGCGACGGCGACGAGATCGACAAGCTCGGCGTGGTGTACCGCAAGGATTGACGGACCCGCGGGCGCCATCGCGCCTGCGGCACCGCAAGGGCAACGGCGCGCGTGGCGACGCGCGCCGTTCGCCTTACCGAAGAAAAGGCGCCGGCTGCGACCTGCGGCCGGTCGCGCGCATCGACGTGCAGCGAGCGGATGCATTGCCGCTGACGATGCGGATCGGCAATCTCCACACCAGGCCGCGCGATGCGGCCACGCGTCTACGTGGGCCGCACTCGCGCACACACCACCGCATCGCGATTCGAAGCGACGCAGTACACGGGGACGACGCGCCGCTGCCCGCCGACGCCGCAGCCTATTCGCTCGCCGCCTCCAACGCCTGCGACAAACGCTCCACCGCGATCACTTCCATGCCCTTGACCGTGCCGGTCTTGGGCGCATTGGCCTTGGGCACGATGGCGCGCTTGAAGCCGTGCGTGGCCGCCTCGCGCAGCCGGTCCTCGCCGTTGGGCACCGGGCGGATCTCGCCGGACAGGCCGACCTCGCCGAAGGCGATGGTCTTTTCCGCCAGCGGCCGGTCGCGCAGCGACGACAGCACCGCCAGCAGCACCGGCAGGTCGGCCGCGGTCTCCTGCACGCGGATGCCGCCGACCACGTTGACGAACACGTCCTGGTCGCCGACCACGATGCCGCCATGGCGGTGCAGCACCGCCAGCAGCATCGCCAGCCGGTTCTGTTCCAGGCCCACCGCCACGCGCCGCGGATTGGACAGCGGCGAGGCATCGACCAGGGCCTGCACTTCCACCATCAGCGGCCGCGTACCCTCGCGGGTGACCATCACGCAACTGCCGGGCTGGTGCGCGCTGCCGCCGGACAGGAAGATCGCCGACGGATTGGAGACTTCCTTCAGCCCCTTCTCGCCCATCGCGAACACGCCCAGTTCGTTGACCGCGCCGAAGCGGTTCTTGAACGCGCGCAGCAGGCGGAAGCGGCTGCCGCTCTCGCCCTCGAAGTACAGCACCGCATCGACCATGTGCTCGAGCACGCGCGGGCCGGCGATGCCGCCCTCCTTGGTGACGTGGCCGACCAGGAACACCGCCGTGCCGGTCTCCTTGGCGTAGCGCACCAGGCGCGCCGCGCTCTCGCGCACCTGGCTGACCGACCCCGGCGCGGCGGTCAGCGCCTCGGTCCACAGGGTCTGCACCGAGTCGGCGACGATCAGCTTGGGCCGCGCCGCGCTGGCGTGCTGCAGGATGTGCTCGATGCCGGTCTCGGCCAGCGCGTTGAGGCCGTCCAGCGGCAGGTCCAGGCGCACCGCGCGCCCGGCGACCTGGCCCAGCGATTCCTCGCCGGTCACGTACAGCACCGGCAGCGTGCCGGCCATCTTCGCCAGCGCCTGCAGCAGCAGGGTCGATTTGCCGATGCCGGGGTCGCCGCCGATCAGCACCACCGCGCCCTCGACCAGGCCGCCGCCGAGCACCCGGTCGAACTCGCCGATGCCGGTGGACACGCGCGCCTGGTCGCGGTGCTCCACGTCCTTGAGCGCGGTGATCTTCGGCGTCTCGGCCTTGCCGGCCCAGCCGCTGCGCCGCGCCGCGGCCGGCGCCTTGGCCGTGGCCGCGCTCTCCAGCACGATCTCGCTCAGCGTGTTCCAGGCGCCACATTCGGTGCACTGGCCCTGCCACTTGTTGTACTCGGCGCCGCACTCGCCGCAGACATAGGCCGTTTTCGCTTTCGCCATCTGCTTCTGGTCCGCTCAGACAATGCACCAGCATAGTGGCTGGCGGTCTCAAGGTCCGCGACGCGGCGCCAGGCACCGCATCGCATTCGCTTCCCCAGCGTGTAACGCGGCGCCGGGAAGACGTCGCGCACTCGGCAGCGACGACGATGTACGGCGGCGCTGCTGCGTTTCCCCGCGACTGGTGACCCAAGTCGCCCGCGCACGGCCGCCAGGCGGCAGCAGGAGGCAGCATGTGGCGCCGACGTCGGGTCAGACCGATTCTGCCCGGGACGATGTCCTCTTCGCTTGTCGCGGCAGGGAGGCCGTCAGCGCGCCTTCAAGGCAGCAAGCAGGTGTTCCGCCTGCTCCCGTCGCCTAATGCGCACGAAGCGAATATGCGCGTACTGCGGGTTGTGCAGATCGGCCTGGTAGCGCGCGCGGTTGCTGCCCCAGGTCTTGAGCATCCAGATGATGATGGACTCCCGGCTAAAGAACGCGCGGCGAAAACTCTCGCGATTTCCCGTACCGGGCCACAGCTCATGTTTGTGCCAGGCCCGTTTGAACGCTCTGGCGACAGCTTGGAACAGCGTGCGCAAAAATCCATAGTCCACCCACACCACCAGGTCCACGTCGCGCCATTTCACGGGGCGCGTCCGGTTGTAGTTGCCATCCAGCACCCAGTCCGCAGAGGCGGCTAACGCACGCTCCAGTTCTTTCAGGAACACATCGTCCGGGGTCCCCTGCCAGTCCGGGCGCCAGTAGAGTCTGTCCATTTCGACATAGGGAATCGCAAGTTCCTTGGCGATCAGCCTGGCGAGTGTGCTTTTCCCGCTTGCGCTGGTGCCGACCACATTGATTTTCACCGCCTGACCCCGTCCTCGCAAAGAAGATCGGCCACCTCGGCCGCTCCCGCACGGTGCTGCGCTCGCTGCAGGAACGGCTTCACATGGACTGCGCCATCGGTGGCGACCAAACAATGAGCATCGCGCGCGCAACCGCCGCAAGCGACACGCGCCAGCACGACGACGCCGTCGCCGCACCGCGCACCGAGGCGCCGGCACAACGAAGCGCCGGGCGGCGATCGCGCTCGCCGCCCTCAACGCGCCTTGTACAACTCGCTCAGGCGATCCGGCGTGCCGGCGATGCGCTCCAGGTGCGGATACTGCAGGCCGCCGTAGTAGGCGATGCGCACGGTGTCGTAGCGGTCGCCGCGCTTGACCAGCAGCTCGATCGGCGTGCTGCCGCCCTTGGCCGCGGTGACCGCGTCCTTGAGCGCCTCGGCGCTGTACTCGCGGCCGCCGACTGCGACCACGCGGTTGCCGGCGATGAGGCCGGCATTGAACGTCGGGCTGTCCCACAGCACGGATTGCACCCGGCCCTGCTCGTCCAGGCTCAGGCCCAGCGAGTAGCTCAGGTCCAGGTTCTTGTTGCGCGCCTCGGAGGTCTTGCTGGCCGCGTTCGGCTGATCGGTATAGACCAGCTTCCAGCCGCTGGCCTCGATCCCGCCGACCAGCGACCCGTGCGCATCGAGACGGCTGCGCAGCAGGCTCGCCCAGTCGTACTTGGCGATCCCATCGAGCGTGGCGACGATGTCGTCGAAGGTGTAGGTGTTCACGTCCCAGGCGCCGTCGTGCATGCCGAAGAACGCCTTGGCGAAATCGTCCAGCGAGCGCTTGCCGCCGCTGAGCTCGCGCAGCTTGGCGTTGACCTCCAGCCAGACCATCTGCCCGCCGGAATAATAGTCCTCGCTCAGCTGGTAGCTGCGGTAGGCGCGCGGCCGGCGCATCGACATGGTCGGGTCGTTGGTGGTGTCCTGCAGCGCGCGCCAGGCCAGACCGGGACGGCCGCGCTGGTAGACCGCGGCGACGTTGGCCAGCATGTCGCGGGCCTGGTCCTGGGTCCACAGCCCTGCGCGCGCGGCGATCACCTCGCCCCAGAACTGGGTCTGGCCCTCGTACAGCCACAGCAGACTGTCGCCCATCGGCACGTTGAAGTTGGGCGTGGCCAGGTCGGCGCCGCGCCGGTACTTGCCGTTCCAGGAGTGGTTGAACTCGTGCGCGAGCAGGTCGCGCATCTCCCAGCTCTTGTCCCACTCGGTGAAGTAGTCGAGCGGGCCACTGTTCTCGCTGGAGCGATGATGCTCCAGGCCGATGCCACCGAGCTTGTCGGTCAACGCCAGCAGGAACTCGTAGTGGTCGAAGTGACGCGCGCCGTACAGCTTGTCCATCTGCTGCACCAGGGCCACGTGCGCCTTGATCTGGTCGGGCTTGGCCTCCAGCGACTTGGGCTTGTCGGCGAACACGTTCAGCGCCACCGGCGCCTTGCCCTTGTCGTCCAGCATGATGCGCTTGTAGTACTTGCCGGCGAACATCGGCGAATCGACCAGGTCGTCGAAATCGATCGGCTTGAACGTCACCGTATCGCCGCTGCGCGTGGCGGTTTCCAGCGCGGTGGCGTAGCTCCAGCCGGCCGGCAGGGTCACGCTGGCCTGCGCCTTGATGTTGCGCGCGTACACCCCGGCTGGATACAGCGCGGTGGTGTTCCACTGCAGGTTGAGCATCTCCGGGGTCATCATCACCCGGCCCTGGCCGTCGCCCTGCGAGGACAGGAACTGGTACTCGGCGACGATCTCGCTGACGCCGGCGGGCACGTCGATCTTGAACGCATAGACGTCGAACTGGTCGCGCGTCCACGGCAACACCTTGCCGTTGGCCTTGATCACCAGCCCGGCGAGCTTGTCGATCGGACCGGTCGGCGAATGGTTGCCGGGGATCCACTGCGGATACAGCAGGGTCATCGGCCCCGGCGTGGCCGGGATGGTGCTGCGCACGCGGAAGATACGGTGCGCCAGATCGGTGGCATCGACATCGATCTTCAACGTACCGGCGAAGGGCACGTCGCGCGGCGGGGCGGTCTGCGCCGAGGCCTGGAACGCGACAGTGGCGGCCAGCAGCAACGGCGCCATCCAGGCGGTGGACTTGTTCATGGGATCTCCAGGGGGGCGAACGACAGCGGACAGGCAAACTCCCATGCTATGCCTGCGCCGCCGCCGCGTGCCATGCCATAGGTCATGCCCGCGGCGATCGCCGCGCACGGCGCCTGCCGCATTGGCCGGAGCCCTCAGCGCCCGGCCAGTTGGCTGCGCCGCTCGACGATGCGCGAGACCAGGCCGTAGTCCATCGCCTCCTGCGCCGACATCCAGCAGTCGCGCTCGATGTCGGTCTCCACGCGCTCCAGCGGCTGGCCGGTCTCGCGGGCAATGACCTTGGCGATGCGGGCGCGCGCCTTGAGGATCTCGCTGGCCTGGATGGCGATGTCGCTGGCCGGGCCGCCGGCGCCGCCGCTGGGCTGATGGATCAGGAACCGGGTCTGCGGCAGGCACACCCGGCGCTCGCGCGGCACGCCCAGGAACACGTGCGTGGCCGCGCTGCCGACCCAACCCGAGCCGATCATGTCGACCGGTGCGGAAATGAAGCGCAGCGCATCGTGGATGGCGTCGCCGGATTCGAGATGCCCGCCCGGCGAGGACACGATCATCGCGATCGGCGCATCGGACTCGGCATCCAGCGCCAGCAGATGGCGTACCGTCTGGTAGGCGCTGGCGTCGGTGATGGTGCCAAACAGCAGCAGGGTCCGCGCGCGGAACGCCTTTTCCTCGAGGAAGGCGGCGGACGGCGACTGCGCGGAGGGCGCGGCGGGGGACGTTTCGTCGGAACGCAGCATCGGCCTGTCTCCATGTATGGTGGGTGTCCCTCCCAACGAACGACGGGGCCACGACGTGACATCTCCGACCGACACGCCCACGCCGGCCGACGGCGAGGCGCTGCGCCGCCAGTTGCTGGCCCTGGCGCATCGCTGGCTTGGCCAGGGCCAGGACGCCGAGGATCTCGTGCAGGAGGCCTATTTGCGCGCCGCACAGGGACCGCTGCCGGCCAGCGGCCGCGACGCCTGGCTGACCACCGTGCTGCGCCATCTGTGCATCGACCGCCTGCGCCGCCGCGGCCGCTACCGGGTCCTGCTGGAGCGCATCGCACAGGAACACGCACTGTCCGTCACCGACGATCCGGACGGGCCGGAACGCCACGCCCTCCACAGCGCGGCAGTGGCGCACGCGCTGGCGGCGCTGGTGCGCACGCTGCCGGCCGGCGACGTGGCGATGCTGCTGCTCGCCGAGGCCTTCGACTTCAGCCATGCCGACCTGGCGGCATTGTCAGCGCGCAGCGAAAGCGCCTCGCGCCAGTACCTGCGGCGCCTGCTGCAGCGCGCGCGTACAGCGATCGAGGACGCCACTGCACCGACGCGCGCGCACCCGCACGACGACGACGCCTGCCTGCTGGCGCTGTGCCGCCACGCCCTGCGGCACGGCGATCCGGCCGGACTGGTCGCCACGTTGCGTGCGGCGCGGCCGCAGACCCTGCTGGCCAGCGCCTGGTCGGCCTCCGCGCACGCCGCGCCCAGCGCCGCGCCGGTCTATGCCCAGCCGCTGCAGCAACACGGGCAGCTGGGGCTGCTGATCCGCAACGGCGACGGCGTATTGACCTGGCTACCGTTGTGCGAACTCGCCGAGCCGCCCTGCCTGGCGTGATCCCGGCGCATTCCTGCGGACATCGCCAGCGCGATTGCACGCCCCAAACGCAACGGGCCGCCAGTCGCCTGGCGGCCCGTTGCGTTGCGCGGCAGGAGTGCCCGCTCAGTGCATCATGTTGACGTTGAGGTTGTGCATGACCCACAGCGAACCGACCACCACGATGCCGATGATCAGCAGCGAGAACAGGCCCACGTGCACGTTGGAGCGCTGTTCGGCCGACCGGTCCATGTGCAGGAAGTAGATCAGGTGCACCAGCATCTGCACCGCGGCCAGCACCGCGATGACGATGACGGTGACGCCGCGCGGGAACGCCCCGCTCATCACCATGCCGAACGGGATCACGGTCAGGATCACCGCCAGCACGAAGCCGACCAGGTAGGACTTCAGGCCGCCGCCATGGCCGTGCTCGGCGTGCGTGTCGGAGGAATGATGGTTGGCCATTACAGCGCTCCCAGCAGGTAGACGATGGTGAACACGCCGATCCAGATCACGTCCAGGAAGTGCCAGAACAGGCTCAGGCACGCCAGGCGGGTCATGTTGCGCGGGGTCAGGCCGTTCTTCGCGATCTGGATCACCAGCACGGTCATCCACAGCAGGCCCGAGGCCACGTGCAGACCATGGGTGCCGACCAGGGTGAAGAAGGCCGACAGGAACGCGCTGCGGCCGGGGCCGGCGCCTTCTTCGATCAGGTGGTGGAACTCGTAGAGCTCCATGCCCAGGAAGCCCAGGCCCAGCGCCGCGGTGACTGCCAGCCAGCCGTACAGGCCGCCCATGCTGCGCTTGTTCGCCGAGATCATCGCCAGGCCGAAGCCCAGGCTGCTGAACAGCAGCAGGAAGGTTTCCACCAGCACGAACTTCAGATCGAACAGTTCCTTGGCGGTCGGGCCGTCCACCGTCGCGCCGGCCAGCACCGCGTAGGTGGCGAACAGGCCGGCGAAGATGAGGCAGTCGCTCATCAGGTAGACCCAGAACCCGAAGACGGTGTTGCCGCCCGCGTCGTGGTGTTCGTGGTCGTGGTCGTGGCCGCCCGCGTGGGCGGCGTGGGGATCGAGCGTCGTGGAAGCCATGGTTCAGACCGCCTTTGCGGCGTTGGCCGCGTGTTGCTGTTCCAGCAGGGCGAAGCGCGCGTTCTCGATGCGCTCCACTTCCTCCGCCGGGACCCAGTAATCGATGTCGTCATCGAAGGTGCGCGCGATGAAGCTGCCGATCATGCCGACCAGGCCGATCACCGCCATCCACCAGATGTGCCAGGTCAGACCGAAGCCCATGACGATGCTGAAGGCGCCGATCCAGAAGCCCGCCGCCGTGTTGCGCGGCATGTGGATCGGTTCGTACTTGGCCGGACGCGGCCAGCCCTTGCCCTTGAGCTTGTCTTCCCAGAACTGGTCGCGGTCGTCGATGTGCGGCAGCACCGCGAAGTTGTAGAACGGCGGCGGCGAGGAGGTCGCCCACTCCAGGGTGCGGCCATCCCATGGGTCGCCGGTCAGGTCCATGTTCTCCTTGCGCTTCCAGATGCTGTAGCCGATCTGCACCAGGTTCAGGAAGATGCCGGTGCCGATGATCGCCGCACCCACCGCGGCCACCATCAGCCACGGCGCCCACTCGGGGTGGTTGTAGCTGTTCATGCGCCGGGTCATGCCCATGAAGCCGAGCACGTACAGCGGCATGAAGGCGATGAAGAAGCCGATGATCCAGCACCAGAACGAGGCCTTGCCCAGCTTCTCGTTGAGCTTGAAGCCGAACGCCTTCGGGAACCAGTAGGTCAGGCCCGCCAGGTAGCCGAACACCACGCCGCCGATGATCACGTTATGGAAGTGCGCGATCAGGAACAGGCTGTTGTGCAGCACGAAGTCCACCGCCGGGATCGCCAGCATCACGCCGGTCATGCCGCCGATGACGAAGGTGATGATGAAGCCGATGGTCCACAGCACCGGTGCGGTCATGTGCACGCGGCCGCGGAACATGGTGAACAGCCAGTTGAAGATCTTCACGCCGGTGGGGATCGAGATGATCATCGTCGTGATGCCGAAGAAGGCATTGACGTTGGCGCCCGAGCCCATGGTGAAGAAGTGGTGCAGCCACACGATGAACGACAGCACGCCGATGCACGAGGTCGCGTACACCATCGAGGTGTAGCCGAACAGGCGCTTGCGGCTGAAGGTGGCGATCAGCTCGGAGAAGATGCCGAACGCCGGCAGGATCAGGATGTAGACCTCCGGGTGGCCCCAGATCCAGATCAGGTTGACGTACATCATGGCGTTGCCGCCACCGTCGTTGGTGAAGAAGTGCGTGCCCAGGTAGCGGTCCGCACCCAGCAGCGCCAGCGCCACGGTCAGGATCGGGAACGCGGCGATGATCAGGATGTTGGTGATCAGCGCGGTCCAGGTGAAGATCGGCATGCGCATCAGGGTCATGCCCGGCGCGCGCATGCGCATGATCGTCACGAAGAAGTTGATGCCGGTGAGCAATGTGCCCAGGCCCGAGATCTGCAACGCCCAGATGTAGTAGTCAACACCGACGCCTGGACTGTATTCCAGCCCGGACAGCGGCGGGTAGGCCAGCCAGCCGGTCTGCGCGAACTCGCCCACGCCCAGGGAGATGTTGACCAGCGCCGCGCCGGCCACGAACAGCCAGAAGCTCAGCGAGTTCAGGAACGGGAACGCCACGTCGCGCGCGCCGATCTGCAGCGGCACGATCAGGTTCAGCAGGCCGGTCATGAACGGCATGGCCATGAAGAAGATCATGATCACGCCGTGCGCGGTGAAGATCTGATCGTAGTGGTGCGGCGGGAAGATGCCTTCGTTGCCGCCGTGCGCGATCGCCTGCTGGGTGCGCATCATCGCCGCGTCGGCGAAGCCGCGCAGCAGCATGATCAGCGCCACCACGATGTACATGACGCCGATGCGCTTGTGGTCGACCGAGGTGAACCACTCCTTCCAGAGGTAGCCCCACAGCTTGTACTTGGTGACCGCGGCCACCACCAGCAGGCCGAGCAGGCCGGCGCCGCCGAGGGCCGCCATGATGATCGGCTCGTGGTACGGAACCGCCTCGAGCGTGAGTTTGCCTAGCATCACTTGTCTCCAGAAGTGCACATGGCGACCGGCTCAGCAGCCGATGCCGGATGAGCGTCGTGGCCTTCCATCTTGTGGCCCTTGCCCATCATGTATTTGTCGATCAACGACTTGAACAGGCCGTCCTGCACCGAGGCGTAGTACGTCACCGGGTAGGCGGCCTTGTCGTTGCGGTTGGCCGCCAGCACCTGGAACTCGGCCTGGTCCAGGGTCTTCTGCGAGGCCTTGACCTTGGCCACCCATGCGTCGAAACCGGCGCGGTCGGTGGCATGCGCGGCGAAGCCCATCTTCGAGAAGCCGTGGCCGCTGTAGTTGGCCGACAGGCCGAACATCTCGCCCGGCTCGTTGGCGATCAGGTGCAGCTTGGTCTCCATGCCGGCCATCGCGTAGATCTGCGTGCCCAGGTGCGGGATGAAGAACGAGTTCATCACCGTGTCGGAGGTGATCTTGAAGTTCAGCGGCGTGTCGACCGGGAACGCGATCTCGTTGACCGTGGCGATGCCCTGCTCCGGGTAGATGAACATCCACTTCCAGTCCAGCGCCACCGCCTCGATGGTGATCGGCTTGACCTTGGAGTCCAGCGGCTTGTACGGATCCAGCGCATGCGAGGAGCGCCAGGTCAGCACCGCCAGGACCAGGATGATCATGCACGGGATCGACCACACCACCACCTCGATCGCAGTGGAGTGCGACCAGTTCGGCTCGTAGCGGGCCTTGGTGTTGGACGCGCGGTAGCGCCAGGCGAAGGCCAGGGTCATCACGATGACCGGGATCACCACCAGCAGCATCAGCACCACCGAGGTGATCAGCAGCGTCTTCTCGTCGTGGCCGATCTGACCCTTGGGGTTGAGGATGGCCGAGTTGCAGCCGGCCAACAGCAGTGCGGCCAGCAGCAACAGACCGGAGCGCAGCGAGCGCCGGAGTTGTTTCAACGGAATCATCGAACGATCCAATTGCGTAGGGGATGCGAACCGCGCGGGAGCGGGAGGCGGAGCGCCGTAGAGGGGGCTGTTCCGCGTCCGCCGCGGCATCCGGGCCGGCATGCGCGATCAACGACGCATTTTATGCTGCCGTACGGCAACTCCGGAAGTCATTGACAAGCCCGGGCGGGCGCCAGGCCGCGTTTTTATGTGCGACACATTGCCGCACCCGCCTGCGACACGGCGTCGCAGGCCGCTGCGCGCACGGACCTGCGTCGCAGAAAAACGGGAGCGCAGACACCAGGAAGGCAGCCTCGCGGCTGCCTTCTGGGTACGACTGGTGCCGGAAACAGGAGTCGAACCTGCGACCTACGCATTACGAATGCGCCGCTCTACCGACTGAGCTATTCCGGCGGAACTTGCAATTCTAGGCGTCGGCCCGGGCCGGGGTCAATCGCTGCCCGGGCCTTCGCGCGCGCGCCGCAATCGGTGGGTTACCCTCCCGCCCCCGTCGTCCCCCTCCCCCGCTCATCGTGAAGTTGTTCGCCTGGTTCTGGCTCGCGTTTCTGCTGTTCTTCGCCATCCCCTTCCCCTGCATCCTGTATTTCGCCAACGACTGGCCACGCGTGCTGGCCCAGCCCAGCACGCCCGCATGGGCGCTGACCCTGCTGGCGCTGTCGCTGGGCCTGTGGCTGCACCTGCTCTACGCCTACCTGGACACCTTGCTGCTGATGCCCGGGCGCGCCCTGCACCGCGTGCGCCACCTCCTCGCCCACGGCGTGCGCCGCGAGGCGGTGATCGAACGCGCCGCCCCCACCGGCGTCGAGGTCAAGGGCTGGCCGCAGCTGTCGCTGACCCTGGCCTTCGACAACCTGTCCGGCATCCCCATCCAAGACACCGTGGTGATCGTGGACCGCAAGCCGGCGCAACGCCGCTTCGAGAGCGGACGCACCGTGCCGCTGCGGCTGAGCACCACGCCGGGCGCCGCGCCGAACCTGGTGCTGGAGGACGCCGAGCCGGCGCTGGACCGCGCCAGCCTGTGGCGACGCGCGGCCGGCGCCGTGCTGCTGGTGGTCCTGGTCGGTGCGGCCTACGTCGTGGCCTGGCGCCTGCAGAACCGCGGCATGGGCTGGACCTTCCTGTCCTTCAACCATCCGCTGCTGATGAGTGCGCTGGTACTCAACGGCTACGTGCTGGCGCTGCGCGTGATCCTGCGCGTGATCCGCCGCAACGCCACCGACGAGACCCTGAAGTACCGCGGCCTGCGCGCACGTGCGCGGGTGCTGGACGTGCGCCAGACCGGCACCACCCTCAACGAGCAGCCGCAGGTGGAGTTCCGCGTGGCGTTCGAGGACGCGTCAGGCAACCCGCACGAGGCGACGATGCGGCGGTTCGTGTCGCTGCTCGACGTCGGACAACTGCCGCGCGACACGGTGTCGGTGCTGTACGACCCACAACACCCCACCCGCGCCGACCTGGAGCTGCCATGAAGACGCCGCCCACCCCACTGGTCTTTGCCGGCGTGGTGCTGCTGCTCGGCGGCCTGGCCTTCGCCGGCGGCGCCTGGGACACCATCCGCGCCACCCTGCAGGCGGCGGGCCCAGGGACTGGCCTGCAGGCCCCCTCCAGGCCGCAATCGCTGGCGGCGCCGACCCCGACTGCCCGTGCTGCCGACACCGCGCCGGAACCGACGCCGGCACCACGCGGCAACCTGCTGTTCGACCCGCAGCGGCTGCGCGCGGCCCGGCAGGCGCTGGCGGCCCTGCCCGCCCTGCAGGGCCACGACCTGCGCGTGTTCCATGCCGTGCATTTCTACGACAACCGGATCGGGCTCGAACTGCTGGACCCCGCACAGCCGGACCACGTGGACGAATACAGCTTCCACGACGAGGCCTGGCACAAGGATGCGCCAGTGAATCCGCGCATGTTCGGGCCGTTCCTCAAGCCAGCCACCGACACCGCCGCGCTGCAGGACATCGATTTCGAGGGCGCCTACCGGGTGGCCACGACCCTGCAGGAACAGGGCGAGGCGCTGCAGGCCGAGCCGGAGAAGGTGGATCACGTGTACGTGCTGGTGGGCCGGCGCGGCCGCCTGCGCTGGATGCCGGACGGCGTGCAAGGCGATCGCGTCAGCGTGGGCATCGAGTTCGATGCACAGGGACGGCCGCGCGGCATGCAGCACCAGTAAGCCGTGGCGCTTGCCACGCGACAGCACCCCATCACGTCATCTCGCAGGAGCGGCTCTTGTCCCCTTTTCGGGGATCAGCCGCGCCGGCTTCACCAAGAACACCCGTCGCGGCTGACAGCCGCTCCTACGCGCGCCGCGACAGATACGCCCATCCAGCGTACGAACACGCGACCGAACGCGACCGTCAGTCGACCAGCCGCAACCGCAATTCCTTCGGCAGGGCGAACACCATCGACTCCGGTTCGCCCGCCAGTTCCGACACGCCATCGGCGCCGAGTTCGCGCAGCCGCGCGATGACCCCGTCCACCAGCACCTGCGGCGCCGAGGCGCCGGCGGTCAGGCCGATGCGGCGCTTGCCGGCGATCCAGGCGGGATCGATCTCGTCGGCGCCGTCGATCAGGTAGGACTCCACCCCGTCGCGCCGCGCCAGCTCGCTGAGCCGGTTGGAATTGGAACTGTTCGGCGAACCGACCACCAGCACCAGGTCGCACTCCCTGGCCAGGTCGCGCACGGCGTCCTGGCGGTTCTGGGTGGCGTAGCAGATATCGTCGTTCTTGGGCCCCTGCATCGCCGGGTAGCGCGCGCGCAGCGCCTCGATGATGCCGCGGGTGTCGTCCACCGACAGCGTGGTCTGGGTGGTGTAGGCCAGGTTCTCCGGCTGCTGCACGTCCAGCGTGGCGACCTGCTCGATGTCCTCGACCAGGTAGATGCGGCCGGTGCCGCACTCGCGGTCCCACTGCCCCATCGTGCCTTCCACCTCGGGGTGGCCGGCGTGGCCGATCAGCACCACGTCGCGGCCGGCGCGGCAGTGCCGGGCCACCTCGAAATGCACCTTGGTGACCAGCGGGCAGGTCGCATCGAACACCTTCAGCCCGCGCCGCTCGGCTTCCTGGCGCACCGCCTGGGCCACGCCGTGGGCGCTGAAGATCACCGTGTTGCCGTCGGGCACCTCGTCCAGTTCCTCGACGAAGATCGCGCCGCGCTGCTTGAGGTCGTCGACCACGAAGCGGTTGTGCACCACCTCGTGGCGCACGTAGATCGGCGCGCCCAGGGTTTCGATGGCGCGCTTGACGATCTCGATGGCGCGATCGACGCCGGCGCAGAAGCCGCGGGGGTTGGCGAGCAGGACATCCATTAGCTAGATCCGCCGGCCGCAGGGGGCCAGGCGCTTCGACAGGGAGAGTGGCACCGATTATCCCGCTTTTCGCTTCGCCTTGCCGTCGAACACGCCGAACAGGGCGATGCCGATGGCGCCGGCGACGATCGCCGAGTCGGCGATGTTGAACGAGGGCCAGTAGTGCTCGCCCACGTACCACTGGATGAAATCGACCACGTGGCCGTGCATCAGCCGGTCGATCACGTTGCCGATCGCCCCGCCGATCACCAGCGCGTACGGCAGCGCGCTGCGCCACTCGCCGCGCGGGGTGCGCGCCAGCCACCAGGCCAGCAGGGCGCTGATGCCCACCGCCAGCGCGGTGAAGAACCAGAGCTGCCAGCCGCCGGCCTGGCTCAGGAAACTGAACGCGGCGCCGGTGTTGTAGGTCCGGTACCAGTTCCAGAAGCCGGGGATCACCGGCACCGCGGCGAACTCGGGCAGGCTGGACAGCACCCAGGCCTTGCTCCACTGGTCCAGGCCGATCACCGCGGCCGACAGCAGCAGCCAGATCAGGGCGGAGGGGTTGGGTCGTGCGGTCATGCGGGAAGTCCGCCTTGGGCGAAGAAGGAAAGGAAGGATGGCCGGCGCCGCAGCCACGGCGCCGCCGTCGGCCCCGGCGACGCGCAAGCCGCGTGGCCGGGGACGGCACTCAGAACCAGCGGCGCTCCTCGCCCGGTCCTTCGATGTTGCTGACGCAGCGGCCGCACAGTTCCGGGTGCGCCGGATCGGCGCCGACGTCGGCGCGGTAGTGCCAGCAACGCACGCACTTGGGCTTCTCGGTGGCCTGGGCGCTGACGAAGATCTCGTCGGTGCTGGCCTCGCGCACCACCACGTCGCCGCTGATGAACAGGAAGCGCAGCTCTTCCTGCAGCGGCTGCAACTTCGCCGCGGTGGCGGCGTCGGCGGCGACGGTGATCTCCGCCTCGAGCGCCGCGCCGATCACGCCGTTGCCGCGCATCGGCTCCAGCACCTTGGCCACCTGCTCGCGCAGCGCCAGCAACTGCTCGAAGTCGGCCGCGCTCAGCGCCGCGTCGTCCGGCAACGGCGCCAGGCCTTCGTACCAGGTGGCGAACAGCACGTTGCCCAGGTGCGCGCCCGGCAGGTAGCCCCACAGCTCGTCGGCGGTGAAGCTCAGGATCGGCGCGATCCAGCGCACGAAGGCCTCGGCGACATGGAACATCGCGGTCTGCGCCGAGCGCCGGCCGAGCGAGTCCTCGGCCATCGTGTACAGCCGGTCCTTGGTCACGTCCAGGTACAGCGACCCCAGGTCCACGCTGCAGAAGTTCAGCAGCGCCTGCACGATGGCGGCGAAGTCGTAGCGCGCGTAGGCGGCCTTGATCTGCTCCTGCACCTCGTAGGCGCGGTGCACGATCCAGCGGTCCAGCGCCACCAGCTCCGGCAGCGGCCGCAGGTGCACGGCCGGGTTGAAGCCGTGCAGGTTGCCGAGCAGGAAGCGCGCGGTGTTGCGCAGGCGCCGGTAGGCGTCGGCATTGCGCTTGAGGATCTCCTGCGACAGCGACATCTCGTTGCTGTAGTCGGCCGAGGCGATCCACAGGCGCAGGATGTCCGCGCCCAGGGTCTTCATGATGTCCTGCGGCTCGATGCCGTTGCCCAGCGACTTGGACATCTTGCGGCCGTGCTCGTCCACGGTGAAGCCGTGGGTCAGGCACTGCCGGTACGGCGCGGCGTGGTCCAGCGCCACGCCGGTCAGCAGCGAGGACTGGAACCAGCCGCGGTGCTGGTCGGAGCCTTCCAGGTACAGGTCAGCCGGCTTGGGCAGGCCGCGTTCGGTCAGCACCGCCTCGTGGGTGACGCCGGAATCGAACCAGACGTCGAGGATGTCGGTGATCTTCTCGTAGTCGCCGGCTTCGTCGCCGAGCAACTCGGCGGCGTCGAGCGCGTACCACACGTCCACCCCGCCCTCCTCGACGCGGTCGGCGACCTGGCGCATCAGTTCGGTGCTGCGCGGGTGCGGCTCGCCCGTCTCGCGGTGCACGAACAGCGCGATCGGCACGCCCCAGGTGCGCTGGCGCGAGATCGTCCAGTCCGGGCGCCCGGCGACCATGCCGGCGATGCGCGCCTGGCCCCAGGCCGGGTACCAGTGCACGCCCTCGATGGCCTGCAGCGCCTCGGCGCGCAGGTTGGCCTGCTCCATCGAGATGAACCACTGCGGCGTGGCGCGGAACGCGATCGGGGTCTTGTGGCGCCAGCAATGCGGGTAGCTGTGGACCATGCTGGCGCGCGCCAGCAGCAGCCCGCGCGCGGCCAGCAGGTCGGCGATGACGTCGTTGGCCTTCCAGATGTGCAGCCCGGCCAGTTCCGTGCCATCGACCGCCGGGGTCGACGGCAGGTACACGCCGCGCGCATCGACCGGGTTGATCTGCGCCGCGCTGTAGCGCTCCAGCAGCCCGTACGGCTTGACCGCCACGTAGTCCTCCTGGCCGTGGCCGGGGGCGGTGTGCACCGCGCCGGTACCGTCGGTGTCGGACACGTGGGTGCCGAGGATCACCGGCACGTCGCGTTCGTCGTAGAAGGGGTGCGCCAGCACCTGGTGCTCCAGCGCCGCGCCGGCGACGCGGCCGTGCACCACCACCTCATCGACGCCGTAGCGTTGCAGCGCGCGCTCGGCCAGCGCATCGGCCAGCACCAGCCAGCGGCGGCGGCCGTCGCGGGCCGGGCCTTCGACCAGCGCATAGATCAGCTCCGGCCCCAGCGACACCGCCAGCGAGGCCGGCAGCGTCCACGGCGTGGTGGTCCAGATCGGCACGGCCACTTCGGCACCGTCCGGCAGGGTCGCGCCGAACGCGGCGGCCAGCGCCGCGCCGTCGCGGGCCGTGTAGGCCACGTCCACCGTCGGCGACTGCTTGTCGGCGTACTCGATCTCGGCCTCGGCCAGCGCCGAACCGCAGTCGAAGCACCAGTGCACCGGCTTCACGCCGCGGGTCAGGTGGCCGTTCTCGACGATCCGCGCCAGCGCACGGATCTCGTTGGCCTCGAAATGGAAGTCCAGCGTACGGTACGGGTTGTCCCAGTCGCCGATCACGCCCAGGCGCTTGAAGTCACGGCGCTGGATGTCGATCTGCGCGTTGGCGTATTCGCGGCACTTCTGCCGGAACTCCACCGCATCCAGCTTGACCCCGACCTTGCCGAACTTCTTCTCGATCGCGATCTCGATCGGCAGGCCATGGCAGTCCCAGCCCGGGATGTACGGCGCGTCGTAGCCGGACAGGTACTTGGACTTGACGATGATGTCCTTGAGGATCTTGTTGACCGCATGGCCGAGGTGGATCGCGCCATTGGCGTACGGCGGGCCGTCGTGCAGCACGAACAGCGGCCGGCCTTGGGCGTTGTCGCGCAGCCGCGTGTACAGGCCCTCGCTCTCCCAGCGCGCCAGGATGTCCGGCTCGCGCTTGGGCAGGTCGCCGCGCATCGGGAACTCGGTCGCCGGCAGATGGAGGGTGGCTTTGTAGTCCTGGGTCACGGGCAGTTACCGGTCGGTGGTCTTCAGGGGGAGGTCCGCGCGCGGGGCGGCGGACACGGGCGGCAGGCCCGCGCCGGCAGGCGCAGCGAGCAGTTGCCGCGCCAGCGCGGCGTCGCGGTGCATCTGCGCGGTCAACGCCGGCAGATCGGCAAAGGTTTCCTCGTCGCGCAGCTTGGCGACGAACTCCACCTCGATGTGGCGACCGTACAGGTCGCCCTGGAAATCGAACAGGTGCGCTTCCAGCAGCGGCTCCACGCCCTGCACGGTCGGGCGGGTGCCGAAACTGGACACCGACGGCCACGGCTGCGCCGCCACCCCGTGCACCCAGGTGGCGTAGATGCCGGACAGCGCCGGGGTGCGGGCGAACCGCAGGTTGGCGGTGGGATAGCCGAGCGTGCGCCCGAGCTGCTTGCCGCGCACCACGCGGCCGCCGATCGCATACGGGCGGCCGAGCAGTTCGGCGGCATGGGCGAACTCGCCGGCCACCAGCAGCTCGCGGATGCGGGTGCTGGAAATGCGCTCCTCGCGCAGGTGCACCGGCGCGATCTCGTCGGCGGCGAAGCCATGCTGGGCGCCCAGCGCACGCAGCAGCGCGATGTCGCCGCCGCGCTTGTGGCCGAAGCGGAACGCCGGGCCGATCCAGACCTCGCGCGCGCGCAGGCGCTCGACCAGCACGCGCTGCACGAAATCCTCCGCGCTCATCGAGGCCATGCGCCGGTCGAAGCGCAGCAGGCCGACGCTGTCGATGCCGAGTTGGAGCAGGCCCTGCACCTTGGCCCGGGCCAGGGTCAACCGCGGCGGCGGCGCGGCCGGGGCGAAGAACTCGCGCGGCAGCGGCTCGAAGCTCAGCGCCACCGCCGGCACGCCCGCTTCGCGCGCGCGCGCGATCGCCTGCCGCACCAGCGCGCGGTGGCCCAGGTGCAGGCCATCGAAGGCGCCGATGCAGACCACGCTTCCCTGCGGGAACAGGGTCCCGCCCTCGACGTCTCTAAACAGCCTGCTCATTCCTCGGTCCGAAGCGCCGGCGCAGGAAGCGCCGGTCGATGATGCGTAACCGTCGAGTATAGCGGGTGGGGGCTTGGCTCGGGGCTCGGGGCTCGGGGCTCGGGACGGCAGCATCGGCGTGCGGAGCCAGACCGCCGCCAGGCGATCCGGCAAAAACAAAGTGATCACTTTCTGTGGGAGGGACTTCAGTCCCGACGGGCTTTCCCGGGAAGGCCCGTCGGGGCTGAAGCCCCTCCCACAGTGCAATCGCAAGCGCTTGGCACTCGCGGAAACTCCCGGGTCCCGGGTCCCGGGTCCCGGCTTCAATGCTCGCGCAGATCCCGCGGCCGGAACCCCAGCGCCAGCAACGCCAGCAGATACACCGCGCCGCCGCCGCCGACCAGCAGCAACAGGCTGCCGATCCGGTGCCACTTGTCCATGGTGGTAAATGCCGGCAGCCAGTGCAGGCCCAGCGCCAGCACCGCAGCCATCGCCGCGCAGGCCACGCCCAGCCGCAGCAGGTAACCGCCCCAGCCCGGCTTGGGCTGGTAGACCTGGTCGCGGCGCAGCCAGCGCCACAGCAGCGACAGGTTGAGGTAGCTGGCCACCGCACTGGCCAGGCCCAGCGCCAGGTGCAGGCCCGGCACCGCCTCCAGCGCCGCGCGCACGCCCTGCGCACGCAGCTCCGCCGGCACCCACAACTGGTACAGGATCGCCAGGAACAACAGGTTCAGCGCCATGTTGGCGACCAGCGCGGCGACGCCGGCACGCACCGGCGTGCGCGTGTCCTGGCGCGAATAGAACGCCGGCAGCAGCACCTTGAGCAGGGCGAACGCCGGCAGGCCGAAGCTCAGCCCGAACACCGACATCGCCGCCATGCGCGTGTCGAAGGCGGTGAACTTGCCGTACTGGAACAAGGTCGCCACCAGCGGCTGGCTCAGCAGCATCAACCCCAGCATCGCCGGCACCGCGATCAGCAAGGTGGTGCGCAGCCCCCAGTCCAGCGCGCTGGAAAAGCCCGCGCGATCGGTCTTGACGTGGTGCCGCGACAGCGCCGGCAGGATCACCGTGCCCAGGGCCACGCCGAATACGCCCAGCGGCAGCTCCAGGAAGCGGTCGGCCTGCGACAGCCAGCTCTGCGAGCCGGCGTACAGGAACGAGGCGATCACCGTGTCCAGCAGCAGGTTGATCTGCGCGATCGAGGAGCCGAACAGGGTCGGCACCATCAGGGTCAGCACCCGGCGCACGTCCGGATGCCGCCAGCCCCAGCGCGGCAGGGTCAGCAGGTCGATGCCGCGCAAGGCCGGCAACTGGAACAGCAACTGCAGCACGCCGGCCACCAGCACCGCCCAGCCCATCGCCAGGATCGGCACCTGCAGCCGCGGCGCCAGCCACAGTGCGCCGGCGATCATGCACAGGTTGAGGATCACCGGGGTCAGCGCCGGCAGGCCGAAGCGGTGGAAGCTATTGAGCGCACCGCCGGCCAGCGCGGTCAGCGACACGAACAGCAGGAACGGGAAGGTCAACCGCAGCAGATCGACGATCAACCCGAACTTGGCCGGGTCGTCGGTAGCGCCAGGATTGAACAGCATCGCCACCTGCGGGGTGAAGATCAGCCCCAGCGCGGTGACCAGCAGCAGCACCCCGCCCAGGGTGCCGGACACCCGCGACATCAGCGCGCGCAGGTCGGCGTGCGGGCGGATTTCCTTCACCTCGGTGAACACCGGCACGAACGCGGTGGCGAATGAGCCCTCGGCGAACAGCCTGCGCAGGAAGTTGGGAATGCGGAACGCCACCCAGAACGCGTCGGTGGTGGCGTTGGCGCCGAAGGAAATGGTGATGGCCTGGTCGCGCACCAGGCCCAGCACGCGCGAGACCATGGTCATGCTGCTGAAGGAGAGCAGCCCGCGGAGCATGCGCGGCTGGCTCATGCGGCAGCCCTCTTGACAATTGACTTGACGCGAATATTCGGACGCTTCATACTCTCCCGCTTGTTTTTATCCACCACACAGCTTTCCAGGAAACCACCACCGTGGCCAATATCAAGTCCGCCAAGAAGCGCGCCAAGCAGACCGTCGTGCGCAACGCGCGCAACACGGCTCAGCGTTCGATGCTGCGCACCGCCGTCAAGAAGGTCATCAAGGCCCTGGACGCCAACGACGCAGCCGGCGCCGAAGCCGCTTTCGCCATCGCCCAGCCGATCCTCGACCGTTTCAGCTCGCGTGGCCTGATCCACAAGAACAAGGCTGCCCGTCACAAGAGCCGCCTGAGCGCCCGCATCAAGGCGATCAAGACCGCCGCCTGATCGGCTGCCGTCGACGCCGGAAGCGCGCACGCTTCCGGCAGCACCACGAAAAAGCCCGGCCTCGGCCGGGTTTTTCGTGTGCGCGTCACCCTGCCCCGCGCGCCGCGGGACGGCGCGACGCTCAGGAGGCATTGGCGGCCGCCTCCAGCGCCTCCTCGCGCTGGCGGTCGAAGAACGCCATCACGTCCTTCATGATCGGCCAGGTGCCTTCGCGGCCCAGCGCCGACACCAGGTACCAGGGCTGGGTCCAGCCCAGCTCGGCGACGACCTGCTCGGCCAGCGCACGCGCCTCGTCCTCGAACATCAGGTCGGCCTTGTTCAGCACCAGCCAGCGCGGCTTGGCCAGCAGCTCCGGGTCGTGCTTCTGCAGCTCGCGCTCGATCGCCCGCACCTGCTCGGTCGGCGACACGCCATCCACGCCACCCTCCATCGGCGCCAGATCCACCAGGTGCAGCAGCAGGCGGGTGCGCTGCAGGTGGCGCAGGAACTGCGCGCCAAGGCCGGCGCCGTCGGCGGCACCCTCGATCAGCCCGGGAATGTCGGCGATCACGAAGCTGCGGTAGGCCTCGACGCTGACCACGCCCAGGTTTGGATACAGCGTGGTGAACGGGTAGTCGGCGACCTTCGGCGTCGCCGCGGACACGGCGCGGATGAAGGTGCTCTTGCCGGCATTGGGGAAGCCCAGCAGGCCGACGTCGGCCAGCAGCTTCAGCTCCAGCTTGAGCGTGCGCTCCTCGCCCTCCTCGCCCGGCGTCGCCTTGCGCGGCGCACGCGTCACCGAACTCTTGAAATGCATGTTGCCCAGGCCGCCCTTGCCGCCCTGCGCGACCAGCAGGCGGTCGCCGTGCGCGATCAGGTCGCCAATGACCTCGTCGGTCTCGACGTTGATCACCACTGTACCGACCGGCACGGTGATGGTCAGGTCCTCGCCGGCCTTGCCGTACATCTGCCGGCCCATGCCGTTCTCGCCGCGCTGCGCACGGAACGCGCGCTGGTGGCGGAAGTCGACCAGGGTATTGAGATTCTCGTCGGCGACCAGCCACACGCTGCCGCCGTTGCCGCCGTCGCCGCCGTCGGGCCCACCCAGCGGGATGAACTTCTCGCGGCGAAAGCCGATGCAGCCATTGCCGCCATTGCCGGCCGTGACCTGGATTTCCGCTTCGTCTACGAGTTTCATGGATAACAACCGGGAATGGGGAATAGTGAATCGGGAATGGGAAAAGCGAGCCATCGCCGTGGCGACGATTCTATGTCGCAGCCACAGATCGGCAAAATCCATCACTGCATTGCCTGACGCAACCAAGACAGGGCGAGTTCACGGGAGGCGCCTTTGCCCATTCCCGATTCCCCACTCCCAGCCGCAAAACAAAAACCCCGCCGAAGCGGGGCTTTCGTCAGCAAGCCTGCGCCACGGCGCAGGCCCTGGACACCGGCGACTTACGCCTCGGTGACCACGCTCACGGTGCGGCGCTTCTTGGCACCCTTCACCGAGAACTCGACCTTGCCGTCGACCAGCGCGAACAGGGTGTGGTCGCGGCCCAGGCCGACGCCGGCGCCCGGGTGGAACTGGGTGCCGCGCTGACGCACGATGATGTTGCCGGCTTCGATGGCCTGGCCGCCGAACATCTTCACGCCCAGGTACTTCGGGTTGGAGTCGCGGCCGTTGCGCGAGGAACCTACGCCTTTTTTGTGTGCCATGACTGCTGCTCCTTACTTCTTGTCGCCACCGGCGATGCCGGTGATCTCGATTTCGGTGTAGTGCTGCCGATGACCCTGACGCTTCATGTGGTGCTTGCGGCGGCGGAACTTGATGATGCGCACCTTGTCGGCGCGGCCATGGGCCACGACCTTGGCGGTGACGGCGGCGCCCTTCAGCGCGTCGCCGATCTTGATGCCGTCGCTGTCGCCCAGCATCAGGATGTTGTCGAACGTGATCTCGTTGCCGGCTTCGACTTCGAGCTTTTCCACGCGGAGCGTTTCGCCCTGCGCGACGCGGTATTGCTTACCGCCGGTGACCAGTACTGCGTACATGACCAGACTTCCTCTGTAGTTATTGTGGTCGTTCCTGCCGTGCCGTTTCGGGCAGACAGGAGCGGGATTGTAAGCCGCCGCGCGCGGCAGGGTCAAGCCCACCCAGGCCCGGACTGTCAAGCCCCGCGGGCCGGCGCGGCTGCCTGAACCAGCCAGCCGCCGGCGCCCGGCGGCGCTGGGATCTGCGGCAATTGCCCCCACCTGACAAGCTGGGTACGCTGATCGATTGCCGTCCCCTTTCCGCCCCCACACTGGCCAGCGGCACCGCCACGGCCGGCACATTCCGGAATCTCTTCATGGCGATGGATTACATCCGCATCCGCGGCGCGCGGACGCACAACCTCAAGAACCTCGACCTCGACCTGCCGCGCGACAAGCTGATCGTGATCACCGGCCTGTCCGGGTCCGGCAAGTCCTCGCTGGCGTTCGACACCATCTACGCCGAGGGCCAGCGCCGCTACGTGGAGTCGCTGTCGGCGTACGCGCGGCAGTTCCTCAGCGTGATGGAGAAGCCCGACATCGATCACATCGAAGGCCTGTCGCCGGCGATCGCGATCGAGCAGAAGTCGACCTCGCACAACCCGCGCTCGACCGTCGGCACCATCACCGAGATCTACGACTACCTGCGCCTGCTGTACGCGCGCGTCGGCCAGCCGCGCTGCCCCGACCACGGCTATCCGCTGGAGGCGCAGACGGTCAGCCAGATGGTCGACCAGGTGCTGACCCTGGACCCGGAGCAGCGCTACATGCTGCTGGCGCCGGTGATCCGCGAGCGCAAGGGCGAGCATGCGCAGGTGTTCGAACAACTGCGCGCGCAGGGCTTCGTGCGCGTGCGCGTGGACGGCGAGCTGTACGAGATCGACGCGGTGCCGGCGCTGGCGCTGCGCCAGAAGCACACCATCGAGGCGGTGATCGACCGCTTCCGCCCGCGCGAGGACATCAAGCAGCGCCTGGCCGAGAGCTTCGAGACCGCGCTGAAGCTGGCCGACGGCATGGTGTCGGTGCAGTCGCTGGACGACACCGCGGCCGCGCCGCACCTGTTCTCCTCCAAGTACAGCTGCCCGGTCTGCGACTACTCGCTGCCGGAGCTGGAACCGCGCCTGTTCTCGTTCAACGCGCCGATGGGCGCCTGTCCGAGCTGCGACGGCCTGGGCGTGGCCGAGTTCTTCGATCCCGAGCGGGTGGTGGTGCATCCGGAGCTGTCGCTGTCGGCCGGCGCGGTGCGCGGCTGGGACCGGCGCAACGCGTACTACTTCCAGCTGATCGCCTCGCTGGCCAAGCACTACAAGTTCGACGTCGACGCGCCCTGGCAATCGCTGCCGGCGAGCGTGCGCCAGGCGGTGCTGTACGGCAGCGGCGATGAGACCATCACCTTCACCTACTTCACCGATGCCGGCGGCCGCACCCAGCGCAAGCATCGCTTCGAAGGCATCATCCCCAACCTGGAGCGCCGCTACCGCGAGACCGAATCGCCGGCGGTGCGCGAGGAACTGGCCAAGTACATCAGCGAACGGCCGTGCCCGGACTGCAAGGGCGCGCGCCTGAACAAGGCAGCGCGCAACGTGTTCGTCGCCGACCGCCCGCTGCCGGACCTGGTGGTGCTGCCGATCGACGATGCACTGAGCTTCTTCCGCCAGCTCGACCTGCCCGGCTGGCGCGGCGAGATCGCCAGCAAGATCGTCAAGGAGATCGCCGAACGACTGGGCTTCCTGGTCGACGTCGGCCTGGATTACCTCACCCTCGAGCGCAAGGCCGACACCCTGTCCGGCGGCGAGGCGCAGCGCATCCGCCTGGCCAGCCAGATCGGCGCCGGCCTGGTCGGGGTGATGTACGTGCTCGACGAGCCGTCGATCGGCCTGCACCAGCGCGACAACGAACGCCTGCTCGGCACCCTCACCCGCCTGCGCGATCTTGGCAACACGGTGATCGTGGTCGAGCACGACGAGGACGCGATCCGCCTGGCCGACTACGTGCTGGACATCGGCCCCGGCGCCGGCGTGCACGGCGGCGAGGTGGTCGGCCACGGCAGCGTGCAGGACTTGCTGAAGGCGCCGCGCTCGCTGACCGGGCAATACCTGTCGGGCAAGCGCCGCATCGAGATCCCGGCCAAGCGCCACAAGGCCAATCCGAAGATGACCCTGCACCTGCGCGGGGCCACCGGCAACAACCTCAAGAACGTCGACCTGGACATCCCGGCCGGCCTGCTGACCTGCATCACCGGCGTGTCCGGCTCGGGCAAGTCGACGCTGATCAACGACACCCTGTTCACCCTGGCCGCCAACGAGATCAACGGCGCCTCGCACAGCGTGGCGCCGTACCGCGAGATCGAGCACCTGGACCTGTTCGACAAGGTCGTGGACATCGACCAGTCGCCGATCGGCCGCACCCCGCGCTCCAACCCGGCCACCTATACCGGCCTGTTCACGCCGCTGCGCGAACTGTTCGCGCAGGTGCCGGAAGCGCGCTCGCGCGGCTACTCGCCGGGCCGCTTCAGCTTCAACGTGCGCGGCGGCCGTTGCGAGGCCTGCCAGGGCGACGGCCTGATCAAGGTGGAGATGCACTTCCTGCCGGACGTGTACGTGCCCTGCGACGTCTGCCACGGCAAGCGCTACAACCGCGAGACGCTGGAGATCCTGTACAAGGGCTTCAACATCAACGACGTGCTGGAAATGACCGTCGAGGATGCGCTGAAGCTGTTCGAGCCGGTGCCGTCGATCGCGCGCAAGCTGGAGACCCTGGTCGACGTGGGCCTGAGCTACATCAAGCTCGGACAGAGCGCGACCACCCTGTCTGGCGGTGAGGCGCAGCGCGTGAAGCTGTCCAAGGAACTGTCGCGGCGCGATACCGGTCGCACCCTGTACATCCTCGACGAGCCGACCACCGGCCTGCACTTCCACGATATCGAGGCGCTGCTGGGCGTGCTGCACAAGCTGCGCGACGAAGGCAACACCGTGGTGGTGATCGAACACAACCTGGACGTGATCAAGACCGCGGACTGGATCGTCGACCTCGGCCCGGAAGGCGGCCACCGCGGCGGCACCATCCTGGTCACAGGCACGCCGGAAGACGTGGCGGCCTGCCCGCAGTCGTACACCGGCCAGTTCCTGGCGCGGATGCTGCCCTCCACCAGCGCACGCCCGGAGCAGCCGGCGGCGATGGCCAACAAGCCCGATGCGCGCCCGCCGCGCAAGGTCAAGCCGGAAAAGCCGGCGAAGAAGCAGGCGGTGGCGGCCAAGAGCGGCAAGGCCAGCAAGAGCACCACCAGTACCGGCACCAAGAAGAAGAAGGACGTTTGATGAGCAGCGAACACAAGATCCTGGCGCGCATCCCGATCAGCGTGCGCTGGCGCGACATGGACAGCATGGGCCACGTCAACAACGCCAAGTACATCTCCTACCTGGAAGAGGCGCGCGTGCGCTGGATGCTGGGCGTGGAAGGCGTCTCGATGAGCGACCGCATCGCACCGGTGGTGGCGGCGACCAACGTCAACTACCGTGCACCGATCGTGTGGCCCAACGACATCCTGGTCGAACTGTTCGTCGAGCGCCTGGGCACCAGCAGCGTGACCATCGGTCACCGCATCGTCGACCAGCAGGACGAGAGCCGGCTCTATTCCGACGGCCACGTGGTAGTGGTGTGGATGGACACCCAGACCGGCAAGAGCGCGCCGCTGCCGGACGAAATTCGAGCAGCCTGCAATTAATAAATCAGCATCAACGCCGCTAGTCTCCGGAAGATTTGCAATACCATTCAATGGGCCTGCCAGAAGAATCTTGCACAACTAAAACTGCAACCAAACCAGCCAACCGCCTTACACCTTCAGCCCTGACAACAGACAAGTTGTTACCTTTAAAGATTGCTCGCCTACCCCCCTCTTGTCGAAGCAAAAAATTACCCCTGACAGGCTTGTTTGAAATAGTAAAAATTCCAATATCCGCCGCCCGCATCACAGACAATCCACCTCTTGTAGCAGCATACGAATTACGAAGATTTAGAGCCGCACAACTTAAGACAACATCAAACGCCAAACCTATTGAAAAGGCGGAGGATATATTATTCAGAAAATCTGCACTAGGTATTTCATAAGACTGGTCATGAGCAGCGGAATGCCTAGACCCAGATAGATTCTCGAAAGCTGTTTTCGCGCTATTCACCGCTCCCAATTGGAGCCGCTGTATTGTACGAAATATAGTCTCGTATGGCTTTTCGACATTAAACCCCGTCAAAACCGCCTCAAATTCTGAGGAAAGCAGGTTTGTCTTCGAATGACCAAACGAATACTTAGACAAAGAATAGTTTTGCTCTCCAAGGCTACCAAGTTTTTTCAACTCATCCATCAAAAATCTTAACTTTCTATCAGCACTTACAAATTGAGCTTGAAATCCCAGACTACTTAAAGCCTCAACTGTTGCAGCATTCTGAAATGCCTGTGGAAGACTTGAAAAAGGCACAGCTGAAGACTTTATGTTATCTACAACCTGCGCAATTCGTTCCCTTACAAAATCTTCAAGGGAGGAAAACAACATGACGCAAAGCCCAGACCTCAATTGTTTCGCACGCTCATTGTGATCAGAATCACCATTATTTATCAAGAGCGGTTCATTGCACGCACTTGCCATTGCATTAAGTCTGCGAATAAAGGCGAGCCGTTCTGGTCGCATGTCAACTCCCTGTCAACCAAGAATTTGCAACATTTTCTCAACGCGAATTTTTACTCGTGAAGGCGAATTTGTTGAAATTCTAATTGCATCATCAAACTCGTCATCTTTAAAAAGCTGTACCGTAGCCTTAGCCAGGGCCGACTTCCGCTTAAGATTTTTATTGAACTGAGCACTGGTTAAAAGGCTAACCGCAATCATTTGCGCGTCATACAACGCAGAAAGAAATTGATCGCGGTATACTCCAGCCTGACTATCATAACGACGAAAAGCCCTCTCTCCCCACAACTTTCTACACCTTTCAACAGCATTCTCAAAAGAATCACCAAGAGTTCTAAGCTTCACCTTTGAAGGGCGCCTATTTAACTCCATATATTTATCCATCGACCTTCGATAGTCACCCGAGAATGACTTCCAGCTTTCGGACATAGTGAAATAGCGGAGGACATACTCAACGTCGGACATCGACAAATAAACATCTTCCTTCATTGTCCTTATCTTCAGCTGCTCTCTTAAAAATGTGTTTCCCGAAGCAAGACGAACAAGGAGGTCATTGAAAGGCCCCCTATACATCGCATTTCTTATTTCTTGAGGCTTCAAAGAAACCCCGCCCGTGTTAAGCCTCGTAAAAACTTCATATTTCAACTGAGGATCGCTCTGTTTAAGCAGAGTAACCATCCGAACATAAGGACGAATCTTTAGAGCATTAGCCAAGTCAGGCGGCAACATTGAGAATGTCAGACCCTCCAACTCAGAGAACTTTGCTAAATTTCGCAACTCAAATTCATTCCTCATGAATTTCTTAATCGTGGTGAGTCGCTGCTTTCCGTCGATCACAGAATATGTACCAAAATCCTCCTCAGCCAAATAAACTGGCGGCACCGGGATATTCAGCAAAAATGACTCAACAAGAGCCGACTGCCTATCAGACTCCCATCTTTCCCGACGCTGGTACTCCGGCTGAACATCAATTGAATTTTGTTCGACCATGACCGCAATAGTCTCAAGCGACATGTCTGCAGCCTGAATTACCAAACTATCCTGAGCGTCATTAAACCTACTAACAATTTTTTTGGAAGTAGCCACAGTGCTCCCCTTTAACAATTAACCCCATTCAAAAACATTAGCCCACTACAAGAAAAAGCTTTAGGCAGCTTACAATGATTAGCCTGTCCTACTGGGTCACTTAGTTTCTGAAGTCCTTATTATTGACTTACCTTGCACTTCCCGCCCATCGTCAAGCACGAAGATGATTGGCATGCTCGTACCGACATGAAGCGGCTGCACCGACTGCATAAACATTAAGTGCAACCCACCTGGTTCCAGCACCGCAGTGGCGCCAGCGGCCAGCGAAAGACGCTCAACCTCGCGCATCTTGCTGATCCCATGAATCACGGTTGTCTGATGCAGACTGACTTCGGCAAACACTGGGCTGCGCACCGAGACTACCGCAAACGCTTGGCCACATGGGTTATACAGACGACCAAACCCAGCGGCCATCGACATCGCGGCATTCGGAGGTAGCCGAATCCAGCCATCCCGCCATATTGGCAAGCAACTCCCTGGTTTGACAGAGGGCGCCGCTAACGCAGTAACCGGCACGAGCGGCAAAAGTACCGTCAGGCCGGCGGCCAGTCTCCAAGCGTATAAGGATAGTTTGAGCTTCATGGCCCTATCATAGCCGCCTAACCCCCAGACCGCTTTTGGACGCTTTGCATGACTCCCTTGATACAGGCGATCAACCACGGCCCCCTCCGCGAACTGCGCCTGGCGCGGCCGCCGGTCAATGCGCTGGACACCGACCTGTGCCGGCAGCTGATCCAGGCCATCGAGCAGGCCGGCGCCGACGGCGCGCACGGTCTGGTGCTGTCGGGCAACGAGCGCCTGTTCTCCGCCGGCATGGACGTCCCGCACCTGCTGAGTCACGGCGACGACCGCGCCAAGCTGCTCGCCAGCTGGCAGCAGTTCTTCGGCGCGGCGCGCGCGCTGGCCGCCAGCCCGATGCCGGTGGTGGCGGCGCTGACCGGCCACGCCCCGGCCGGCGGCTGCGTGCTGGCGCTGTGCTGCGACTACCGGGTGATGGCGCGCAGCCCCGAGCCGGCGCGCCCGGTCACCATCGGGCTCAACGAGACTCAGGTCGGTCTGGTCGCGCCGGAGGGCATCCAGCGCCTGCTGCGGCGGGTAGTCGGCGCGCACCGTGCCGAGCGTCTGCTGGTCGGCGGCGACCTGGTCAGCGCCGAGCGCGCGCTGGAGATCGATCTGGTCGACGAACTGGTCGATGCCGACCTGGTGGTGGCGCGCGCGCTGGCCTGGCTGCTGGACCTGCTGAAGCGGCCGCGACAGCCGATGCTGCAGACCCGCGCCATCGCCCGCGCCGACCTGCGCGCGGCGCTGGCCGACGAGCACATCGGGCTGGAGCGACTGATCGACGACTGGCAGGCGCCGGACACCCAGGCCGCACTGCGCGCGCTGGTGGCGCGGCTGGGCAAGGGCTGAGCGGAGCGGGACGCGGGCGGGCGCGGACGGCCCGCTATAATCGGCACACGTCCGTCGCCAGGCCCCGCCTCTTGTCCGCCAAGCCCGCCCCCGTCGTCTCCGAACTGATCGAGCTGCTGTCGCTGGAGCGGCTGGAGGACAACCTGTTCCGCGGCCAGAGCCGCGACATCGGCACCAAGTACGTGTTCGGCGGCCAGGTGCTGGGCCAGGCGCTGTCGGCGGCGCAGGCCACGGTGGAGAACGCGCGCCGCGTGCATTCGCTGCACGCCTACTTCCTGCGCGCCGGCGACATCGAGCACCCCATCGTCTACGACGTGGACCGCACCCGGGACGGCGGCAGCTTCTCGGTGCGCCGGGTCACCGCGATCCAGCACGGCAAGGTGATCTTCTTCTGCGCGGCCTCGTTCCAGGAACAGGAGGACGGCGCCACGCACCAGCTGAAGATGCCGGAAGTGCCGCAGCCGGAAGACATCGAGCCGACTCCGGCGGCGCGCCCGGAAGTGCTGGCGACGCTGCCGACCAAGGTGCAGCGCTGGCTCTCGCGCGGCGGCCCGTTCGAGTTCCGCCACGTGTATCCGCGCGACGAACTGAATCCGCCCAAGCGTCCGCCGTTCCAGCAGATGTGGCTGCGTCTGAGCGAGCCGGTCGGCGATGCGCCGGAACTGCACCAGGCGCTGCTCGCCTACGCCTCCGACTTCCACCTGCTCGGCACCGCCACGTTCCCGCACGGCATCAGCTATTACACGCCGAACGTGCAGATGGCCTCGCTCGACCATGCGCTGTGGTTCCACCGCCCGTTCCGTGCCGACGACTGGCTGCTGTACTCGCTGGACAGCCCCAGCGCGCAGGGGGCGCGCGGCCTGGCGCGCGGGCAGTTCTTCACCCGCGACGGCACCCTGGTGGCGAGCACCGCGCAGGAAGGCCTGATCCGGGTGGTGCCCGACGCCGATGCCGCGGCGCAGGTTCCGGCAAAACGCTGAGGACACGAACATGCGTCAGATCTTCAGCAGCCAACGCGTGGAAACCGCCGAAGGCGTCGCCGCCCTGCTGCGCGATGCCGGCATCGACGTGCGCCTGAGCAACGGCCGCTCCTACCGGACCCGGCGCAGCGGCCAGTTTAGCTATCTCGACCCGGTCGCGGCGCAGGCCCAGCCCACGGTGTGGGTGGTGCACGCCGACGACCAGCCGCGCGCACGCGAACTGCTGCGCGACGCCGGCCTGCTCGACAGCACCCGCCGCGATCCGGAACAGGGCCGTGCGCCCTACTTGAACGAGTTCCGCTCGCAGGTGGAAGCGGACGGCGGCAAGCGCTGGGCCTGGCGCATCCGCATCGCCCTGCTGCTGGCGATCGGTGCGGTGGCGCTGATCACCGTGCTGCGCCATCGCGACAACCGCGCGCAGACCACCGCACCGGCACAGGCACCCGCGACGCAACCGGCCACGCCCCCGGCGCAGGACACCGGCAGCGACGAAGTGCGCGTGCGCGTGCAGCCGGCACCCCGCGGCAACTGAGCCGCGCCGAACGCAGGTCCACGCATGCGGTGGACGTCGCCTCTGGCGATGACGCCCTGCCGGTGATCGTCCTTGCGCGACGGCGGAGGCGCCAACGCTGCGACGGCAATCCGGTCGGCACGGCGATCGCATCCTGCGCGCGGTGTCCGCCGTAGCGGAGACCGCCACCGCAACCGGCCGCGACGCTGTCGACGCGCCCCGCGCGACCACACGCGTCCCGCGCTGCACCTGCGCCGCACTGCACGCGACGGCAGGTTTCGGCAGATGGAAAAACAAGAACGCCCCTGCGCGCGGGGCGCAGGGGCGCTGTCGATCGGCGCCTTGGTGCAGTGACACCGCGGCCACCGCCGCGGCGGATGGCTCAGTTGCTGTCCGGCGCCGGCATCGGCGGCGGTGCGTCGCCACCGCGCTGCCCGCCCGGGCGATGCGCCCAGCGCTTGGCCTGCGCCGCATCGAACTCGGCGCGGCTGAGCATGCCGTCCTTGTTGGTGTCGGCGGCGGCGAACCAGGCATCGCGATGCTGCTTGGCGCGCAACTCGAAGTCGGCACGGTCGATGTAGCCGTCCTTGTTCACGTCCATCTTGTCGAAGCGCGCGGCGAGCTTGGGATCGGCCTGCGCTTCGGCGCGGCTGATGCGGCCGTCCTTGTTGGTGTCCAGCTTGGCCATCATCGCGCCGGGCACGCCGTGTTCGCCCGGGCCACCCGGGCCGCCACGGCCACCGTGGCGGCCGTGACGCGGCCACTCGTCGCGGCTGAGCTTGCCGTCGTGGTTCTTGTCCAGCGCGTCGAAATGCTCGGCCAGGCGCGGATCGGCGGCGGCCTCGCTGCGGTCGATGACACCGTCGCCGTTCTTGTCGAGCGCGGCGATGCCGCCGGCATCGGCGGGCGCGGCGGGATCGGCCGGCGGCGGGGGAACGGCGTAGGCGGTACCGGACAGCACGGCCAGCACGGCCAGGGCGAGCAGCGGGTTGCGAGACTTCATGGGTCACTCCCTGAGGATGATGAGGAACCTGCCGAGGACGGCAGGCGTCCGGCGCCGCAAGCGGCCCGCATCGCGGGCCGGCACCGCGGTGCCTTCCCTGCTGACAACGCCCCGTCGCCGCCGCGGTTGACCCGCCGCCGGGCGCATTCATCGACGGGACAGTCGCGGCCCCTGCGATGGCGAAGCGCTATGCTCGACGCATGGCCATCCATTCCGACGCCAGCGACGACCTGCGGCTGTTCCAGACCGGCCAGCACGCGTGTGGCTACTGGCCCGAGCGGCAGGCCCGCGACCTGGTGCTGGACCCGCACGATCCACGCCTGGGCGCGCTGTATCCGCTGGCGCTGAGCTGGGGCTTCCGCCGCTCCGGCGATCTGGTCTATCGCCCGCACTGCGACCATTGCCGCGCCTGCGTTGCGGTGCGCATCCCGATCGACGCGTTCGTGCCCGATCGCAGCCAGCGCCGCTGCCTGGCGCGCAATGCCGATGTCGAAGTCCGCATCGTCGCCGCCGAGCGCAGCGAGGAGCAGCTGGCGCTGTACCAGCGCTACCTGCGCCACCGCCATCCCGGCGGCGGCATGGACGATCACGGCGCGCACGAGTTCGACCAGTTCCTGATCGGCCGCTGGTCGCATGGGCGCTTCCTGGAGCTGCGGCAACGCATGCCGGACGGACGGCGCGGGCCGCTGCTGGCGGTAGCGGTCACCGATATCGCCGCGCAGGCGCTGTCGGCGGTCTACACCTTCTACGACCCGGACGCCGGCGCGCGCGGCCTGGGCACCCTGGCGATCCTGCAGCAGATCGCCTGGGCGCGACGCGAGGGACTGCGCCACCTGTATCTGGGCTACTGGATCCGCGGCCACCAGAAGATGGACTACAAACGCCGCTTCCGGCCGCTGCAGGCCTACGACGGCCGCCACTGGCGCGACTTCGACGACTATCTGCGCCAGCTCGGCGGCTAGCCGACGGCAACCGATACCGCGCTGCCCAGCCGATGCCGCCGCACGTCGCGGCGCCATCGTGCCGACATGCCGCGCATGCGAAAATCGGCGCATGACATCACGCCTCCTCCTGCTCGCCCTGACCCTGCTGTGCGGCGCCTGCGCGCACACTGCTCCCACTTCCTCCCCGATGACCGACGCCGCCGCGCCCGCCGCCAGGACGCTGCGTCTGGCCACCTACAACACCTCGCTCAATGCCGACGAACCCGGCGCGCTGATCGCCGCCCTGCAGGGCGACAGCGCGCAGGCGCGCAAGATCGCCGCGGTGCTGCAGCAGGTGCGCCCGGACATCGTGCTGCTCAACGAGTTCGACTACGACGATGCGCACCGCGCCGCCGACCTGTTCGAGCAGCGCTACCTCGCGGTGCCGCAACCGCACGGCGGCGCTGCGCTGCGCTATCCCTACCGGTACCTGGCCCCGGTCAACACCGGCGTGCCCAGCGGCCTGGACCTGGACAACGACGGCCATGTCGGCGGCGAAGGCCGCGCGCGCGGCAACGACGCCTGGGGCTACGGCCTGCATCCCGGCCAGTACGGCATGCTGCTGCTGTCGAAGTACCCGATCGACGCCGCGGCGGTGCGCAGCTTCCGCCTGCTGAAATGGAGCGCGATGCCCGACGCGCTGCGCCCGGTCGATCCGGCCACCGGCCGCTTCTTCCACAGCGACGCGGTGTGGGCGCAGTTGCGGCTGTCGTCCAAGTCGCACTGGGACGTGCCGGTGCGCACCCCGCTGGGCGTGCTGCATGCGCTGGTGGCGCACCCGACCCCGCCGGTGTTCGACGGCGCGGAGAAGCGCAACGCCGCACGCAACCACGACGAACTGCGGCTGTGGCGCGAGTACCTGGACGATGCCGGCAGCGGCAAGGCGCGCTGGCTGTGCGACGACGCCGGCCGCTGCGGCGGGCTGGCCGCCGATGCGCAGTTCGTGATGCTCGGCGACCTCAACAACGACGTGATCGACGGCGACGGCCACCACGACGCGATCCGCGCGCTGGTGACGCATCCGCGCGTCCTGCAATACCCCACCCCGCACAGCGCTGGCGGCGAGGAGACCACGCGCGCCTACGCGGCCACCGGCATCGACCATCGCGGCCCACCGCAGCAGGTCACCGGCGATTTCGGCCCCAAGGCCGGCACCATGCGCCTGGACTACGTGCTGCCGTCGCGCAACTTCCGCTACCTGGACAGCGGCGTGTTCTGGCCGGCCTCCGATGATGCCTCCGCCGCCATCGCCGACGGCAGCGACCACCACCTGGTCTGGGTCGACGTCGCAGCGGGACGGTAAGCGCAGGAGGACCGGGGCGGCGCGCAGCATGGCGCCGCCTAGCAGCACCCCACAGGCGGCCTGGCGGCCGCCTTTTGCTTGCCTGGCCGGCGCGCCAAGCCCCTGGCGAGCGGCCTGCACCCGCGCGGCCGCGTTGACCGCCGGCCGCGAGCCGGCGCCGGTGTGAGCAGGGCCCGACGCGTTCGCGGCAGCGGTGCCGCCCATCGGATCGCCCCTCGTGCGCAGCGCCTGCGCCGGGCGTCGCCATCGGCCTTGATCCAGATCAAGGGCAAGACTGCGCCGACGCGGTCCAATGCCTCCCGCACCCGGTCGGGATGCGCAAGCGGATGGCGAGCATGCGAACGCAACAGTTGCAACAGGCGCTGGAAGGCCTCAATGGCGCCACCGCCGATATCGAGGCCTCGGCGCTGATCTCCCTGGACGGGCTGATGATCGCCTCGGCGATGCCGCAGGGCATGGACGAGGACCGCGTCGGCGCGATGTCCGCGGCGCTGCTCGCGCTGGGCGAGCGCAGCGCGCGCGAACTGGCGCGCGGCGCGCTGGAGCGGGTGCTGATCCAGGGCGAACTCGGCTACGTGATCATGAGTGCGGCCGGCCGCGAGGCGGTGCTCACCGTGCTGGCCAAGCCCAGCGCCAAGCTCGGCCTGGTGTTCCTGGACATCAAGCGCGCCGCGCAGGCGCTGCAACAGATCCTGTAGGGGCGCCGCCATGCCGCTGCCGCCGATGGATCCGCCGCACGAGCCGCACCGCAGCGCCGAGCTGCGCTACCACGACGGCAGCCGCCGCACGGTGTACTGGAGCGAACGCGAGGTGGCCTATCCGGACGGGCGCCTGATCGTCTCGCGCACCGACCTGGACGGCATCATCACCCACGCCAACGACGCCTTCGTCGAACTCAGCGGCTGGCCGCGCGAACTGCTGATCGGCGCGCCGCACTGCATCCTGCGCCACCCGGAGATGCCGCGGCGCGCATTCCGCGAACTCTGGGACACCGTGCTGGCCGGCGAGAAGTGGCACGGCTACGTCAAGAACCTGCGCCGCGACGGCGCCTGCTACTGGGTCTACGCCACCGCCTTGCCGAACGTCCGCGACGGCCGCGTGGTCGGCTTCACCTCGGTGCGGCGCAAGCCGTCGCGGCGGCGCATCGACGCGCTGCAGCCGCTGTACGCGCAATGGCTGCAGGACGAACGCGCGGAGCCGCTGGCATGAGCTGCACGTTCCTGGTCGCGCCGGACTTCGCGCCCGAGTACTTCGGCGGCTGGTACCTGCTCAGCACGGTGCTGCAGCGCCGCGCCGGCCTCGGCCTGCGCCTGCTGATGCCGGCCGATGCCGCCGAACAGCGGCAATTGCTGGACGACAGCGTCGTCGACCTGGTGTACGCCAGCCCGTTCGACGCCAGCGCGTTGATCCGCGACCGCGGCTACCTGCCGCTGGTCAGGCCGCGCGGGCACGCCGACGAGGTGGTGATCGCGACCGCGGCCGAGGCGCCGGCGCGCTGCGTGGAAGACTTGCCCTACGGCTGCCGCATCGCGCTGACCGCCAACCACGACGTACGCCTGATCGGCCTGCGCCTGCTGGAACCGGCCGACCTGGAGCCGGAACGCATCGCCTGGCGCCCGGCCAGCAGCTACGCCGCGGTAGCGCGGCTGCTGCTGGAAGGCGAAGCCGATGCCGGCCTGTTCCTGGCCACCGCCTACCACGGTCTGTCGCGCCTGACCCGCGCGCGATTGCGTCCGCTGGTGGAAAGCGCGCTGTGCGACATCGGCCACGTGCTGCTGGCGCATCCGCGCCTGGGCCCGCAACTGCCGGCGCTGCGCGACGCCCTGCTGGCGCTGGGCGATGCCGCGCATCGCGACGACCAGGCGGTGCTCGACGCGCTGGGCCTGGAACGCGGCTTCGAGGCGATGGCCACGGAGGACGCCGAATTCATGATCGACCTGATCGACACCTTGCTGGACTGAGGCGCCCATGCCCACGCTTCCCGCTCGCGATCCCGCACGCCTGGTGATGCGCACCCATGCCCGTGCCCTGCTGCGCGACCCGCGCGACGCCGCCGCGCACCTGGCGCGGCTGCACGCCGCACTGCAGTTGCACGACAACGAACCGACCCAGGGCGTGCTGGCCGACCTGTTCGTGGCCTTGCCGCGGCACGACGTCGCCTTGCGCCAGCTGGCGCTGCAGATGGCCGCGGCGCATCTGGCGCCGCACGTGGCCGAGACCTTCCAGCGCCACAGCCAGGGCCACGCGCTGCTGCCGATCAACGCCCTGGCCACGCGCTGGAGCGTGCTGGCGCGGCCGTCCGCCGACGTGCCGGCGCGGGTGCGCCGGGCCAGCCCGGACCATTCGCGGCGGATGGTGCGCGAGGTGGTGGACGCGCTGTGCGACGGCGCACCGATCGCCGCGGCGCGCTGCGAGCGCGAGTTCCTGGACTACTGCATCAGTTGCCAGGACAAGCTCGCCTTCATGCTCGCCACGCGCGAACTGCGCCGCCATGCGCTGGCCCTGGGCGACCGCTGGGACAGCACCGCGCGCTGGCTGCAGCAGCGCGAGCCGCTGGGTGGCCGCAACGTCGACGCCCTGTCCTTTTCCAGCGCGAGTGCGCCGCGATGACCGCCCCCGACCCGACCGGCTCCGAACCGACCTGGCTGATGCCGACCCCGCACGGCGTGCTGCACGGCTTCGCCAGCGCCACGCCCGACCGCCTGCAGCGCGCGCTGCAACTGCTGCTCGGCGCGCACGGCGCGCTGTCGCTGCAGGAGTGGCGCCAGCGCGTGGGCGGCGACGCACAGCGGCTGCTGCAGGAGGCGCGCGAACAGCAATGGGTGCAGTTGCTGCGGCGCGCAGTGCCGGGCCCGGAAATCCGCCTGGACGATTTCGCCCAGCATGTGATCGCCCCGCTGTCGGCCGAACGCCGCGCGGTGCTGGCCTCCGACAGCGGCTTCTGCCTGGGCCATGCCGGCCTGGACCAGGAACAGGCCGACACGCTGAGCGTGGCCGCGGCCGACTTCTCCGGCTTCGCTCAGCGTCAGAGCGCGCGCGGCTGGCACGGCGCGCACCGCTACGTGGCGTTCTACAGCGAGCCGCAACTGCTGCTGCCGGACTGGTCGTTCGTGCCGTTCTGGGTCGACGGCGCCGGCTACTGGCTGGTGCTGGGCGGCGAGGCGCTGCTCAACAACCTGGCGATGGTCGAACTGGTGTGGAGCATCCGCCTGGCGGCGGCACGGTTCGCGCCGCCGGCTTGAGGGCCGGGAATGGGGAATCGGGAGTGGGGAATGGGAAAGCGGGTCCCCTTTGGCCCCCGCTTTCGAGCGCTCGCCGTTTTATGCGTCCAGGTCGATGGTGAGGGCGGCGGCGGCGTCGCGGGCGGTTTGCCGCGCTTCGTCGATGCTTGCGCCACGGGCCAGGGTCACGCCGACGCGGCGGTGGCCGTGCACGCTGGGCTTGCCGAACAGACGCAGGGCGGTGTCCGGGGCCTGCAGGGCGGCATCGACGTTGCCGAAGCGCGGCACGCCTTCGCCGTGGGCCAGCAGCGCGCACGAGGCCGACGGGCCGTTCTGGCGGATCGCCGGAATCGGCAGGCCGAGGATCGCACGCGCATGCAGGGCGAACTCGCTCAGTTCCTGCGACACCAGGGTGACCAGGCCGGTGTCGTGCGGCCGCGGCGACACCTCGCTGAACCAGACCTCGTCGCCCTTGACGAACAGCTCCACGCCGAACAGGCCCCAGCCGCCGAGATCGTCGGTGACCGCGCGGGCGATGTCCTGCGCGCGTTGCAGGGCCAGCGCCGACATCGGCTGCGGCTGCCAGCTCTCGCGGTAGTCGCCGTCCTTCTGCCAGTGCCCGATCGGATCGCAGAACGCGGTGCCGCCGGCGTGGCGCACGGTCAGCAGGGTGATCTCGTACTCGAAGTCGATGAAACCCTCGACGATGCAGCGGCCGGCGCCGGCGCGGCCGCCGGTCTGCGCGTACTCCCACGCCGCGTCGATATCGGCGGCGCTGCGCAGCGTGCTCTGGCCCTTGCCGGAGGACGACATCACCGGCTTGACCACGCACGGCAGGCCGACCGCGGCGATCGCCTCGCGGTACTGCTCGGGCGTGTCCACGAAGCGGTAAGGCGAGGTCGGCAGGCCCAGGGTCTCGGCGGCCAGGCGGCGGATGCCTTCGCGATCCATGGTCAGCCGCGCCGCACGCGCCGTCGGGATCACCCGCTGGCCGAGGTCGCGCTCCAGCGCCACCAGGGTCTCGGTGTGGATCGCCTCGATCTCCGGCACGATCAGGTGCGGCTGCTCGCGCGCGATCAGTTCGCGCAGCGCCATCGCATCGAGCATGTCGACCACGTGGCTGCGATGCGCGACCTGCATCGCCGGGGCGTCGGCATAGCGGTCCACCGCGATCACCTCCACGCCGAAGCGCTGCAGTTCGATCGCCACTTCCTTGCCCAGTTCGCCGGAGCCGAGCAGCAGCACGCGGGTGGCGGAAGCGGACAGCGGGGTTCCCAGAGTGACCATGACGGCGGCGCCTGCGCGAAGAGGGGAGCCGTATTCTACCGGGCCGGCGCCCCACGCCGGCACAGGATCGGCCACGCCATCGTCGGCGCGCAGCGAGGTGCTATCTTCCGCAACGTCACTGGGGATGTCGCCATGCACGCACACAGCGCCGAACACCGCCACGGCACGCCCTGCCGCACCGCCGAGGAGCGTCCATGCATTCGCTGATGCCGGCCGAGGCCTACATCGACGAGGCCTGGTTCGCCCGCGAGCGCACCCAGCTGATGATGCCGCTGTGGCAGTTCGTGGCGCCGCGCATGCTGCTGGACAAGCCCAACGCCTTCGTGCGCCGCTCGATCTGCGGGGTGGACGTGGTGGTGCAGCACATCGACGGCGAACTGCGCGCCTTCGACAACCTGTGCCTGCACCGGCAGAACCCGCTGCAACAGCAACCGCAGGGCGTGCGCCCGCTGGTCTGCAGCTACCACGGCTGGCGCTACGGCGCCGACGGCGGCGTGGACAACATCCCGTTCCAGGACGATGCCTACCGCCTCGCTCCAGAGGCGCGCGCCTGCCTGCGGCTGCGCCGCTTCGCGGTGGCCTGCATCGGCAAGCTGGTGTTCGTGAACCTGTCGCCCGCGCCGATGCCGCTGGAGGCGCAGTTCTCGCTGGAGGCGCTGGAGATGCTGCGCGCCGCTTCCGAACAGTTCGACGACGAAGTGCTGGTGGCGACCTTCGAGGCCGACTTCAACTGGAAGCTGGCCTACGAGAACCTGCGCGACGCGCTGCACCCGCGCTTCGTGCATGCGCGCACGCTGGCGCAGCAGGTGAAGTTCCAGGTGCAGATGGACGATGCCGGCGTCGCCGAGGCGCGCCGCTACCATGCCGAGGGCAGCGCCTCGCGCGAGGCGCATCTGGCGCGCCTGCGCGATTTCAGCAGCGGCGGGCTCAACGAGCCGTTGGTGGCGATGGCGCACTATCCCTGGCACGCGCACGTCGAACGCTTCGGCAACGACGACTGGTATCTGAACTGGCTGCTGTACCCGAACCTGCACATCGCCTCGGGCTCGGGTGGCTATTCCTTCATCATCGAGCACCACCAGCCGGTATCGGCGCAGCGCACCGACCTGCTGGTCTACTACGTCACCGCGCGCAAGAAGCATCGCTATCCGGGTTCCGACGCAGTGTTGCTGGGGCACCTGCACGGCGCCGAGAAGGTGCTGCGCGAGGACATCGAGATCATGGAACAGGTGCAGTCGGGACTGCGCGCCGGCGCCCCGCGCGCGGTGCTGGGCGACTACGAGCACGCCAACATGCAGATCGAACGCTGGTACATGGATGTCATGGAGGGCCGCCATGTCCTCTGACAAGTACGTGGTCGGCAGCGGTGCGCTGCTGCGCTGGGCGCTGGCGGCCTGGGCCGAGGCGGCGCCGGACTGCGTGCTGCACCCGGTGGACGTGGCCCAGGGCAAGGACTACCGCTTCGACCTGGATGCCCTGCACGCGCTGGCCGATACCGGTGCCACCGCCTTCGTCGCCTGGGGCGCGCAATTCCTCAACTTCCGCCGCCAGGAACTGATGGGCGAACTGAAGGCACGCGGTTTCAGGATGCCGCCGTTGATCTGCCGCGGCGCGCAGGTGGCGGCCAGCGCACGCGTCGGCGAGAACTGCGCGATCGGCGCCGGCGCCATCGTCGATACGCACTGCGACATCGGCTTCAACGCCTGGATCGGCGCGGCGGCGGTGCTGGAATCGGCGGTCAAGGTCGGCGCCTCGGCATGGATCGAGGCCGGCGTGACGCTCGCTGCCGAAGCGCAGATCGGCGCCCAGGCCACGCTCGGCCGACAGGTCGACATCGGCCCCGGCGTGCGCATCGGCAAACGCTGCCAGATCGAGATCCCCGGCCGCTACCGCAGCGACATCGCCACCGGCACCCACCACCTCAGCGGCTTTCGCACGCCGGTGCTGATCCTCGGCGGGTGAGTGGCCGCCTCGGCGGCCGGGAATCGGGAATCGGGATTGGGGAATAGTAAAAGCGCTGGGTCTGCTGCCCCCGGCGTGACGGCACGCGGCCGATGGATGCACACCGCCGACGCCCGCCAAGTCGACACCCGGGCTGCCCGCCTCTGCATACCGCGCGACTTCAGCACCTTCCCGGTCCTCAAAAGCGGATGCCGCACGCAGGTGGGTAGCCGGCTCCCCTAGACCCGCCCGCCCGCCCCCATGAACCCGCTCCCACGATTCCCCATTCCCGATTCCCCACTCCCCGTCTCTTGCAAACTGATATCAATTTGATATCTTTTCGTCCAACCACCCAAGGACGTCCACCATGAAAGAGCAGCCCCGTTCCTCCCTGCCCGGCATCCCGATGATCGTGGGCCTGGTCCTGGTGTTCGTGGCCGGCGCCGGCGCGATCATCGCCACCGGCGTGCTGCAGCCGTCGGCGATGCCGTGGACCCTGCTGGTCGCGATCCCGGTGCTGACCGTCGCGCTGTTCCTGGTGGTCGGCCTGTATGCGCTGGAACCGAACCAGGCCGCGGTGCTGAGCCTGTTCGGCCGCTACGTGGGCACGGTCAAGGACCCGGGCCTGCGCTGGAACAATCCCTTCTTCAGCAAGCGCAAGGTCAGCCAGCGCGTGCGCAACTTCGAGAGCGGGCGGCTCAAGGTCAACGAACTGGACGGCAGCCCGATCGAGATCGCCGCGGTGATCGTGTGGCAGGTGATGGACGCGTCCGAGGCGGTCTACAACGTCGACGACTACGAGAGCTTCGTGCACATCCAGTCGGAGGCGGCACTGCGCGCGATGGCCACCAGCTATCCCTACGACCAGCACGAGGACGGGCAGATCTCGCTGCGCAGCCATCCCAACGAGATCAGCGAGCAGCTCAAGCGCCACCTCGACGAACGCCTGACCCAGGCCGGCGTCGACGTGATCGAGGCGCGCATCAGCCACCTCGCCTACGCCCCGGAAATCGCCCAGGCGATGCTGCAGCGGCAGCAGGCCAACGCGGTGATCGCCGCGCGCACGCGCATCGTCGCTGGCGCGGTGGGCATGGTCGAGATGGCCCTGGCCGAACTGCAGAAGAACGGCGTGGTCGAGCTGGACGAGGAGCGCAAGGCGCACATGGTCAGCAACCTGCTGACCGTGCTGTGCTCGGACCGCGGCACCCAGCCGATCGTCAACGCCGGCTCGCTGTACTGAGGTGCCGATGTCCATGCACGCCGCCATCGCGCCGCTGGCGCTCGCTTTCTCCGGCCTGCCGGCCCTGGTCATCGCCGCCTGGGTCGGCGGCAAGGGCGACGACCGCGCGCGCGGGCTGGGCCTGCGCTGGGCGCTGATCGGCCTGGCGATCCTGCTCGGCGCGGCGGCGCTGTACTGGAGCGGCGGCCAGCGCGCCGGCGTCTATGCGGTGGCGATCGCACTGCTGCTGGTGGTGAACGCGCTGATCGTGTCGATGCTGCTGCACCTGCGGCGCAGCGACGCCGCGCGGCGGGAGCGGTCATGAGCGAGAAGAAGGCCTATCCGCTGCGCATCAACGCCGACGTGCTGGCGGCGGCGCAGCGCTGGGCCGACGACGAACTGCGCAGCCTCAACGCGCAGATCGAATACGTGTTGCGCGACGCGCTGCGCAAGGCAGGGCGGCTACCCAAGCCGCGTGACGACAAGGAGCCGGAAGCATGAGCAAGCGCTGGGAATACCTCACCGTCGAGGCCAAGACCAATCTGATGCTGGGGCTGAAACTGGACGAACTGCAGGCCGACCTGAACAAGCACGGCAAGCTCGGCTGGGAACTGGTCAACGTCATCGCACTACCGGGCACCAAGCCGCTGCTGCTGTTCAAGCGGGAGGTCTGACATGCACCGGCATCGGGTCCTCGCGGCTTTGCTGACGGCGCTGCTGGCACCGCTCACGGCGCTGGCTGCGGCGCCGCAACAGACCGCCAGCGCGCTGCTGGATCGCCTGCAGGCCGGCGACCTGGCCGCGGTCGAGGCCGAGTTCACCCCGGCGATGGCCAAGGCGGTGCCACCCGAAAAGCTGGCCCAGGCCTGGCGCACGCTGTCCACGCAACTGGGCGCGCTGCAGCAGCGCGGCCCGGCCAGCGAACGCGAGCAGCACGGGCTGCGCGTGATCGAACAGCGCCTGCAGTTCGAGCGTGGCGCACTGCTGGCGCATGTGTCGATCGACGCGGACGGCAAGATCGCCGGCCTGCTGTTCACTCCCGCACCACCGCCGGCGCCGGCGCCGCCCGCCGCCGACGCCGGCTTCAGCGAACAGGCGTTTGCGGTCGGTCCGCTGCCGGGCACGCTGGCCCTGCCGGCAGGCAAGGGTCCGTTCCCGGCGGTGGTCCTGGTGCACGGCTCGGGCCCGCAGGACCGCGACGAGACCATCGGCCCGAACCGTCCGTTCCTCGACGTCGCCCGCGGGCTTGCCGCACAGGGCATCGCGGTGCTGCGCTACGACAAGCGCACCTTCGCCTTGCCGGAGAGCTTTGCCGGGCGCATCAACCAGGGGTTCACCATGGACGACGAGACCACCGACGACGCCGTCGCCGCGGTGGCGGCGCTGGCGCGCACGCCCGGCATCGACCCTGCGCGCATCGTGGTCATGGGCCACAGTCAGGGCGGCATGCTCGCCGCCCGCGTCGCGCGCCGCTCCGGCAAGACCGCCGGCATCGTGCTGTGGGCGGCGCCGGCGCGACCGCTGCTGGACCTGTTGATCGAGCAGAACCGCTACCTGCTGAGCCAGGAACATCCACCGTCGCCGCAGCGGCAGGCGGCGCTGGCCGAGCTTGAGCGCCGCGTGGCCAAGGTCCGCGGCAGTGGCGAGGTCGCGCGCAGCGATTCGCCATTGGACGTACCTGCCACCTATTGGCGCGCGATCGAACAGGTCGATCCGGTCGCCGACGTCCGCGCGCTCGGGCCGATGCCGGTGCTGTGGCTGCAGGGCGAGCGCGATTTCCAGGTCACCGCGCCGGACTGGCAACGGTGGCAACAGGCGCTGGCCGACGATCCGCATGCCACCCTGCACCGCTACGCCGCGCTGAACCACCTGGGCATCGCCGGCAGCGATGCCCCCGGACCGGCCGAGTACGCCACGCCCGGCCACGTCGACCCGGCCCTGATCGCCGATGTCGCCGCCTGGGTGCGCGCCCTGCCCGCCAGCCACGGCGCCGCACCATGAGCCGGCTGCGCTCCACGTCGCCCTCCCCGGCGCGGCAGTATCCGGTGGCGCCGGCGCATCGGCTGGGCCTGGCCTTGTGGCTGTGGCTGCCGCTGCTGCTTGTCGCCGCCGTGATCGGTGGCTTCGCGTTGCACGCCGCGCGGCCTGGTGCGCTGTGGTGGCATTTCGGGCTGCTGGCGCTGATCGGCGTGGCCGGCACCGCCACCTTCGCGCGGCAGCGCGTGCTGCTGCACGAGGGCCTGGTGGAAGTGCGTGCGACGTTCCTGACCAAGCGCGTACCGCTGGCCGCGCTGCGCCTGGGGGACGCGCGCGTGATCGCGCTGTCCGAGCACACCGGCTTCAAGCCGGCCTTGAAGCTGCTCGGCTTCGGCTACCCGGGCTTTCATGCGGGCCACTACCGGACCCGCGACGGGCACAAGGCGTTCTGCCTGATCACCAGCGATCGCGTCCTGGCCGTTCCGCTGCACGCCGGCGGCTGGCTGCTGCTCAGCGTCGAACACCCCAGGCAGGTGCTGCAGGAATGGCAGACACTCGCGGCGCAAGCACACTGCGGCGAAGACACGCGCGGCACGGCGCGCCGCATGGCCTGAGTCCGGCGGGCCTCGCCGCGTCGGTCGCTGCTGCGACCGGCCGCGCAGGGCACGACATGCTGCGCGGTGCGGCAAGGTCTCGCCGCGCGACGCGCCCGATCCGTGGAGCACACCGCGTCGAGCGTTCTGGCGTACGCGAAGCGATATATGCTGGAACACCAGCCACGCGCGTCTTCGTCGCCAGCCGCGCGCGTCGCGACGACGGCGACGACGCCGCCGCCACATGACACCTCGAGGATCGGTCCGATGGACCACACCGCGCCCCGCGAGACTCCCGCCACCGCACCGGCGCTGCCGCCGACGCTGTCGGCGCGGCTGCACGGCCTGCACTGGCACCGCAATCTGGTCGGCGAAGCCGGCGCCATGGTCTATCGGCTCGGCGGCACCGGCACGCCGGACCTGTACCTCAAGCGCGGCACCGGCGCCTCGCACGACGACGTGGTGGACGAGTTCGCACGGCTGCACTGGCTGCGCGGAACAGGCTGCGTGCCGCGCGTGCTGCATTTCGAGGCCGATGCCGCCGGCGCGTGGCTGCTGAGCGAAGCGCTGCCGGGCAGGACCGCCTACCAATGGCTGCAGGACGCGCCCGCGCAGGCGCAGGCGCAACGCATCGCGCAGGCGCTGGCCGAGTTCCTGCGCCGCTTCCACGCCACGCCGATCGATACCTGTCCGTTCGACGCCACTCACCCGCTGCGCCTGGCCGCTGCGCAACGCCGGCTGCAGGCGGGCCTGGTCGACACCGAGGACTTCAACGAGGCGCGTGCCGGCTGGTCGGCGGAGGCGGTGTGGCAGGCGATGACCGCGCTGCTGCCGCTGGCCAGCGAGCGCGTGCTGTGCCACGGCGACTACTCGCTGGACAACATCCTGCTCGATGCGCCAGACCACGTGGTCGGCGTGATCGACCTCGGCCGCGCCGGCGTCGCCGACCCGTACCAGGACCTGGCGATCCTGGCCAGTTGCCTGGACGAATTCGACCCGGCGCTCGCCGATCGCTTCTTCGCCGCGTACGGCATCGCCACGCCGGACCTCACGCGGCTGCAGTTCCACCAGTTGCTCGACGAGTTCTTCTGAGCCGCGTCTGCCGCGTCGTGTGCAACGCGGCAGGATCGCCCCACGACTGGCCGCCCGCGCTGCTTGGCCCTACCCTGTGCCGATGCGCACCGTCCCCAGCCTGCTGCTCAACACCGAGACCATTGAACTGCTGCCGGCCGCGCGACTGCGCGCGCGCAGCAACGCCGACGCGCGCCAGCTCGCGCAGGCGACCTGGCTGCTGCGGCGCAAGCACGACGGGCGCTACCTGGCGACCGCGAACGCACACGGGCTGCACGCGCTGGTGCCGCGACTGATGCACGAACCCGGCATCGACGCGGCCCTGGATCGGCTCGACGCGCTGCCCGCACGCGGCACAATGGCGGCTGATGAGACCTGGTTGCCGCTGCACGCGCTGCAGGAGCAACTGGACCAGTTGGGCCTGGCCGCCGACGCCTACGCGCAACGCACCGGCCTGCCGCTGCAGCCGGAACCGGCCACCCTGCACGCGGCCGGCGACGACCGCTACCGACGCCCGCTGTGGCTGAGCGCCGGCGCCGCACGCGCCTGGCACGCGCTGCGCCATGCCGCCGCGCGCGATGGCGTGGTGCTGGAGGCGATCTCCGGCTATCGCAGCCACGCGTATCAACTGGGCATCTTCGCGCGCAAGTTCGCCCGCAGGCAGACCCTGGAACAGATCCTCGCGGTCAATGCCGCGCCGGGCTTCAGCGAGCACCACAGCGGGCACGCCCTGGACATCGGCACACCCGGCGAGCCGCCGGCCGAGGAAAGTTTCGAGCGCACGCCGGCCTTCGCCTGGCTGCACGACCACGCCGGCGCCTTCGGTTACCGCATGAGCTATCCGCGCGACAACCCGCATGGCATCGTCTACGAACCCTGGCACTGGTGCTGGCAGGAGGCCGCTTGCGCATGACCCGTTCCGACACCCGCCGGCCGCGCGCCGGCACCGCCGCCTGGCGGGCCTTGACCCTGCTGGCCCTGGCCCTGCCCACCTGCGCCGCCGCGCAATGGCACGACCGGCAGGGCCAGGCGCTGCCGGACAGCGCCGAGCGCGGCCACGACAAGGCCTTCGCCGCCGCACTGCAGGTCGCCGACGACGCCGACTTCAGCGCGTTCGCGCAGGAGTGGGGGCAGACCGAGGCCGCGCATGCGCCGAACCTGCGCACGATCGCGCGCGTGCAGCGCGGCCAGTTGCTGCGCGTGGCGCTGCTGTACGCCGGCTGCGCGCCCAGCCCCAACAACGGCGGCGCCTGCGATGCGCAGATGAGCCTGCGCGTGCTCGGCCCCGACGGCAGCACCACGCTGCAGGACCCGATGCGGCCCCTGGGCATGGGCGGCCCACCGGCCGCCGCCGGCCTGCTGGAACTGGCGCCGCTGTCGGTGCAACTGCGTTTCGAGGACAGCGACCCGCTCGGTACCTACACCGTGCAGGTCACGGTCAACGATCCCAGCCAGGACGCGTGGGTGCGGCTGCAGACGCAGATCGAGTTGGTGACCGCCCCCTGAGCGACCCACTGCCCCATCGGTTCCAAGGACAGCGTCGTTGATGGACGAGCACATCGATCATAGCCGCCGTGCCGCCTGCGCCACGCTGCTCGGCGCGGGCACCGCCCTGACGCTGCCGGGATGCGGCCGCAGCGCCCCGGATCCACTGGAGGTCGGCGACATCGCCGCCATCGACCGGACCCGCGTCGCACGTATCGCGCAACCGCGCAGCACCGCGGAGGTGGCCACCCTGCTGCGCGACAGCAACGGCGCGGTGTCGGTTGGGGGCGCGTGCTACAGCATGGGCGGCCAGGTCAGTGCCGCCGATTCGCTGCATCTGGATCTGCGCAGCCTGGTCGGCGTGGTGCGGCTGGATCGGGAAGCGCAGCGGATCCGCGTGCGCAGCGGCATGCGCTGGCGCGATGTGCAGGACCGGATCGATCCGCACGATCTTTCGATTGCGGTGATGCAGAGCTACAGCAACTTCAGCGTCGGTGGCTCGATCTCGGTCAATTGCCACGGCCGCTACCTGCACGCCGGCCCGATCGCGCACACGGTGCAGGCACTGCAACTGGTCGATGCGCAAGGCAACGTGCACGAACTCGATCGCCAGCGTGAACCGGCGCTGTTCGCCGCGGCGATCGGCGGCTACGGCGGGCTCGGCGTGATCACCGAGGCCGAGCTGTCGCTGGCCCACAACGATGTACTCGAACGCCACGTCCAGCAGCTACCACTGGCCGACTACCCGGCCTTCTTCGCCGAACGCATCGCCGGCGATCCGCTGGCGGTCATGCACAACGCCGATCTGATGCCACCACGCTTCGACCGGCCACTGGCGGTGACCTGGCGACGCAGCACCGCGACACCGACCGAGCCCCGCCGGTTGCTGCCCCGCGGGCAGGACTACGCGCGCGAACAGACCATGATCTGGGCTGCCTCGGAGCTACCGATAGGCCCGTGGCTGCGCGAGCGCTATCAGACCGAACCGCTGCTGCACACACCAGCGGTCATGCGCCGCAACTGCCAGGCCAGCCTGGATGCGAATGCGCTGGAACCGCGCACCCGGCGGCTATCCACCTTCCTGCTGCAGGAATACTTCGTGCCGGTGTCCGCATTCGCCGCATTCGCGCAGGAAATGGCCGCGATCCTGCGTCGCCACGCGGTCACTGCGCTCAACGTGTCCATCCGCCACTCGCCCGCCGATACGGTGGCGTTGCTGCGCTGGGCGACGCAACCGGTGTTCTCGTTCGTGCTGTACCACAAGCAGCGCAGCGGAATGGCCGCGGACCGCGCCTCGGCGATATGGACGCGGCAGCTGATCGATGCCGCACTGGCACACGGCGGCCGCTACTACCTGCCATACCGTCTGCATGCCAGCACACGCCAGTTCGCCGCGGCCTATCCGGAGGCAGCGGCGTTCGCGCGGATCAAGCGTCAGGTGGACCCAGAGGGACGTTTCCGCAACCATCTGTGGGACAAGTACCTGCCGCGCGCGTAGCCCGGTACGCGCGCCCGACACTGCCAGGGCCGGGACGGCATGCGGCGAATTGCCGGCCTCAGCGCCGCAGCGCGTCCACCGCCCACAGCAGCCAGCCCAGCATCAGCGTGGTGCCACCGATCGGCGCCAGACGCGTCGGCCACTGCGCCAGCGCGTTGCCGGCCAGGCTGCCGGAGAACAGCACGGTGCCGAGCAGCAACAGGCACAGCGCACTCCGGGCGAGCAAGCGCTCGCTGCGGCGTCCCAGCGCCGCCAGCGCCACGCCGTGGCCGAAGGCGTACAGCGCCGCGGTCTGCAGGTGCGATTGCGCCAGGGGCTCGGCCACGCCGTGCGAAGCATAGGCGGACAGGCCGATGGACACGGCCGCCAGCAGCGCGCCGGCACTGCACAGCCAGAACGGCCCGCGCGTACGGCGATCGAACGTCAGCATGAGGGTTTCCTCCGGGAGCGCGGCAGCGTTTGCCGGCCCCATAAACAGAACGCGCCGCAAGATGCGGCGCGTTCCGGTTCACTCGTCCACCAGGGCAGGACTTACTTGATCGCCCAGTAGATGTCGTAGGTGCCTTCCGGCGTGAACGACTTGTCCACTCCGCCCTTCCAGGCTTCGTACGGACGGTCGGTCACGTCGTAGCCGCTGGTCGCGGCCCAGGCACGCAGCGCATTGCGCGCCGCATCCAGGCCCGCCATGTGGCCGGTGTAGCTGGCGAAGGCGGAACGGTGCGCTTCGGTACGCAGGTAGGTGACCGGGGCGCCCTGCGGGATGGTCACCTTCAGCGGCTCGCCGGAGGCGGCAACCGGGGTGGCATCGACCGGCGCGGCGGCCACGTCGTCCTTCTTGTCGTCCTTCTTCTCATCCTTCTTGGCGTCGTCCTTCGGCGCGCCACCGGCACGCTTGCGGACCGGCTGGGCGACGTCGAACGCGTACTTGTCCGAGCCGAAGTCGGTGGTGACGATGCGCACCGGACCGGCCGCTTCCAGGCCGTTGGCGTCCATCACCCGCTTGATCCACTCCTGGTTGTCCTTGATGGACTTCTTGATGGAGTCGTTGTCGCGGTCGATGTTGCCGGCGTTGACCACCAGCAGGTCCTCGGCCGGGACGTCGACGACCTTCAGATCCTTCAGCGGGGTGTCGTCGGAGCGGTAGTCCACGTTCGGCACGGTGGCCAACACGTTGCTCAGGCGCGACAGACCCAGCTTGATGTCGTCGCCGACATGGCGGCTGACGTACAGGCCGGCGTAACGACCCAGCAGGTCCCAACCGTACTTGACGGTGTAGTCCTGGGTGATCTTCACGTTGCGGCCGTTCTTGCCGGTCGACTCGAGCTTGAAGGTGGTGGTCTTGTCCTTGCCCTTGGTCTCGTCCTCGATGGCGATGACCACGTCCTTGTTCTTCTCGGTCGAGGTGATGGTCCAGCTACCCTTGCCGATGTAGCCCTCCTTGGAGCTGTAGTCCAGGCGCGCGCCGACACCGGATTCCGGGCCGGAGAGCTTCAGCTCGATGCGCGGGTCGCGCAGCACCAGGGGGTTCCAGTCCTTGAACCGACGCAGGCTGTTGACCGTGTCATAGACGATGGTCATGCGCCGATTGGTCTCGACGCTTTCGGACATGTGACGCTCCGAGGGCAGCACCACGCCGACAATGACGAACAGGCCAGCCACGATCCCCAGGGCGATCAGGAACTCGATAATACGGGTCATTCAGGAGGTCTCCGGGGCCGATCCCACGGCCGGGTTGATGAAGCGAAGCGCCCATCCTAGCAGGCTTCGCTGTCCGTGGTCAGCACATCACGGAACGCCGCTTCGCCCCGCGCCGCAACGGCCTTGCGCGGTGCCGGCAGCGCCGGTGCGCGCGGCGCCAGGGACGACCAGACCATTGTCCCGATGACGGCGGCGGACAGGCCGACGCACTCAGGACCTGCCCGCATCGAATCGAGCAACGGCGGCACTCTCGGACAGCCGGAGGTGTCCGGGCCACGCCAAGCCGAGGCCAGACCACTTGCCTGCGCGCGACAGGCGCGACAACGCCATGCCGGCACGGTTTGCATGGCCTCCGGTGACACGGGACCCGGCCGGCGCGCGCGCGACCCGCCTCCGCCGGCCGTCATCCTGTCTCGTTCAGACCACCTGCGGCGCCGCGCGGGGCATCCTGCCCGGTCAGACCAGCTGCAGCTCGAACGCCTTCAGCACCGCCCGGGTGCGGTCGCGCACGCCCAGCTTGGACAGGATGTTGGAGACGTGGTTCTTGATCGTGCCCTCGGCCACGCCCAGCGAGTTGGCGATCTCTTTGTTGGAGAAGCCGCTGGCCATCAGCCGCAGGATCTCGGTCTCGCGGTCGGTCAGCGGGTCGGGCCGGTCCAGACTGACGAAGTCGTTGCGCATGTGCTCCAGGCCGGACAGCAGGCGCTGGGTCACCGCCGGCTGCACCAGCGAGCCGCCGGCGGCCACGGTGCGGATCGCGCCGACCAGCTGCTCCAGCGACACGTCCTTGAGCAGATAGCCCTTGGCCCCGGCCTTGAGCCCGGCCAGCACCAACTGGTCGTCGTCGAAGGTGGTCAGGATGATGGTCGGCGGCAGCGCGGCGGCGCGCGACAACGTCTGCAGCGCCTCCAGCCCGGACATCGACGGCATGCGCATGTCCATCAGCACCACGTCGGGCAGCACCTGCGGGATCAGCTCCACCGCCTGGCGGCCGTCGCTGGCCTCGGCCACCACCTCGATGCCGCCATCCAGCGCCAGCAGCGAGCGGATGCCCTGCCGCACCAGGGTTTGATCGTCGACCAGACACACACGGATCATCACAACACTCCTTGGGGAACGGCGGGCGGCAGCAGGGTGGCGGCGCCGGGGACCGCGGCGCGCAGGCGGAAGCCGGCACCCGGCGCGACCACAACGTCCAGGCTGCCGCCGTACTGGCTCAGGCGCTCGCGCATGCCGCGCAGGCCGTTGCCGGGGGCCAGGGTCTCGCAACCGCGGCCGTCGTCGCGCGCCTGGATCACCACCTGCGGGCCGTCGCGGCGCACCTCGATCCACAGATTGTCGGCCTGGGCGTGGCGCACCGCGTTGGTGATGATTTCCTGGGTGCAGCGCAGCAACACGTGCGCGCGCTCGGGATCCTCCACGGTCAGCGGCTCCTCCACCTGCAGATGGATCTGCAGCGACGGCACCCGCTCTGCCAGCGGCCGCAGCGCCGCCGCCAGGTCGATCGCGCCGCTGTCGCGCAATTGGCTGACCGCCTCGCGCACGTCGGTCAGCAGCAGCTTGGCCAGGGTATGCGCCTGCTGCACGTGCTCCTGCGCGCGGCCCTCGGTGATGTGGCCGGCCACTTCCAGGTTCAGGCTGAGCGCGGTCAGGTGGTGGCCGAGCAGGTCGTGCAGTTCGCGCGAGATCCGCGTGCGCTCGTTGACCCGGGCGCTCTCGGCCAGCAGCGCGCGGGTGGCGCGCAGCTCGGCGTTGAGCTGGCGCTGCTCCTCGCGCGCCTGGGTCTGCTGGCGCGCGACCAGGCTGGTGACGAAGATGAACATGGAGAAGCCGCCGTACAGCAGCGACTGCATCAGCGCCTCGAACGGAGGGAAGCCGATGGTCAGGTACACCGGCAGCACCGCCAGCTGGCTCAGCAGCAGCCAGGCCACGCCGGCGCGCACCGGCAGCAGCCAGGGGATCACCCCGGCCGCGACCATCATCAGGATGCTACCCAGCCCCGAGCGGTGCAGGTAGCCGACCGCCAGCGCGCAGATGGTCAGCAGCACCAGCATGCCGCGGTCGTACCAACGCACGCCGTCGCCGCTGTGCAGACGCCGGGTCAGCAGGAAATAGACCACGCCGAAGCCCAGGTAGCTGGTCAGCAGCAGCCACACCTCGCCGCTGGGCATCCGTCCCGATTCCTCGACCGGCTCCCAGTACAGGTACAGCAACGGCATGCAGATGACGGCCCAGGTGAACAGGCCGGCATAGCGCAGGACGCGGGTGTGGCTGAGATATCCCAACATGCAGCCATCTTAGGATGAACGGCGCGCATTGCACTCCCACGGAAGTCATGCCGGCGCGGCTCGCCGCCCCGGGTCGCGCGTGCGATAATCCGCCCCTGCGGTCCGCACGGGGCCGCGCGCGCATCAGCAATGGAGTCTCAATGTCGATCGTCATCCGCGACGTGCGCGAGCACGAGCTCGATTCGGTCCTGGCCCTGAACAACAACGCCGGACTGGCGATCCTGCCGCTGGATTCGGCCAAGCTGCACCGCTTCTACGAAACCGCAGAGTACTTCCGCGTCGCCGAGCGCGACGGCAACCTGGCCGGCTTCCTGGTCGGCTTCGGCAGCGACAGCGACCACGACAGCAGCAACTTCGCCTGGTTCCGCGAGCGCTACCCGCAGTTTTTCTATATCGACCGCATCGTGGTGGCCAGCCGCCGCCGCGGCGGCGGCGTCGGCCGGGCGTTCTACGCCGACGTGCAGAGCTACGCCGAGTTGCGCTACCCGCAACTGGCGTGCGAGGTTTTCCTGGATCACGGCGCCGATGCGGCGCTGCTGTTCCATGGCAGCTTCGGTTTCCGCGAAGTGGGCCAGAACACGATGAACGAAGTGGAGGTGCGTGCGAGCATGCTGTTGAAGGATCTGTGCAGTTACGCCTGGGTGCGCGAAACCTACGGCGACACCCTGCCCGACCTGCCCTGGGCCGGCCACGCCCATCGTCTGCAGCGGGCGCAGCGCCCGACCGGGACCTGAGCGTGTCGTCGGTGAATCTGGACTTCGAGCAGGCCGGCGAACTGAAGATCGGCCAGGTCGGCATCGCCAACCTGCGCGTGCGCACGCTGGACGTGGCGCGGCTGAGCCAGGAGATGCGCGAGCGCGTGCAGCGCGCGCCCAAGCTGTTCGGCCGGGCCGCGGTGATCATCGATTTCGGCGGCCTGGCGCAGACCCCGGACGTGGCCACCGCGCAGGCGCTGCTGGACGGGCTGCGCGACGCCGGCGTGCTGCCGGTGGCGCTGGCCTACGGCACCCGCGAGATCGAGGAACTGTCGGTGGCGCTGGGTCTGCCGCTGCTGGCCAAGTTCCGCGCGCAGTACGAGCGCTTCGATGGCGGCGCGCCCGCTGCGGCGGCGGCACCGGTCTCGCCGCCGTCCCCGCCTCCGCCGCCGCCTGCTCCGGCGGCGCGGCCGCAACCCGGGCGCATGCAGAAGAGCGCGGTGCGCTCCGGACAACAGCTGTATGCGGAGAACTGCGACCTGACCGTGGTAGCCACCGTCGGCGCCGGCGCCGAGGTGATCTCCGACGGCAGCATCCACATCTACGGCACGCTGCGCGGCCGTGCGCTGGCCGGCGCCCAGGGCAACACCGAGGCGCGGATCTTCTGCCGCGACTTCCACGCCGAACTGGTCGCCATTGCCGGCCACTACAAGGTGCTGGACGATATTCCCAAGGAACTGCGTGGCAAGGCCGTCCAGGTCTGGCTGGAGCAGGACCAGATCATGATCGCCGCGCAAGACTGACGCGGCCCAACCTCGAACGTATCAGGAGATAGTCCTTTGGCTGAAATTATCGTTGTCACCTCCGGCAAGGGCGGCGTCGGCAAGACCACCACCAGCGCGAGCCTGGCCTGCGGGCTGGCGCGACGCGGCAAGAAGGTCGCCGTGATCGACTTCGACGTGGGCCTGCGCAACCTCGACCTGATCATGGGCTGCGAGCGCCGCGTGGTGTACGACTTCGTCAACGTGGTGCACAACGAAGCCACGCTGAAGCAGGCGCTGATCAAGGACAAGCGCTTCGACAACCTGTTCGTGCTGGCCGCCTCGCAGACCCGCGACAAGGACGCGCTGACCCAGGAAGGCGTGGAGAAGGTGCTCAAGGACCTGGCCGCCGACGGCTTCGACTACATCGTCTGCGATTCGCCGGCCGGCATCGAGAAGGGCGCGTTCCTGGCGATGTACTTCGCCGACCGCGCGGTGGTGGTGGTCAACCCGGAAGTGTCCTCGGTGCGCGACTCCGACCGCATCCTCGGCCTGCTCGACTCCAAGACCCACAAGGCCGAGAGCGGCAAGAGCCTGCCCGCGTTCCTGCTGCTGACCCGCTACAGCCCGGCACGCGTGGAAACCGGCGAGATGCTCAGCATCGGCGACGTGGAGGAAGTGCTCGGCCTGAAGGCGATCGGCGTGATCCCCGAATCCGGCGACGTGCTCAACGCTTCCAACAAGGGCGAGCCGGTGATCCTGGACGCCGAATCCCCGGCCGGCCAGGCCTACGAGGACGCCGTGGCGCGCATCCTCGGCGAGGAACGTCCGATGCGTTTCATCTCCGTGGAGAAGAAGGGCTTCTTCACCAAGTTGTTCGGAGGGTGAGCATGGGACTATTCGATTTCCTCAAGACCAAGAAGAACACCGCCGAAACCGCGAAGAACCGCCTGCAGATCATCATCGCGCAGGAACGCAGCCAGCGCGGCGGCCCGGACTACCTGCCGCTGCTGCAGCGCGAACTGCTGGAAGTGATCAAGAAGTACGTCAACATCGACGCCGACGCGGTCAAGGTGGACCTGGTCAAGGACGGCGAGCACGACGTGCTCGACATCTCCGTCGCCCTGCCGGAAGGGCCGACGCCCTGAGGCCGCGCGTCGGCCGTGGCAGCCGCCGCGGCTGACGCGTCGATCCGGGCCGGCGCCGCGACGCGCTGTGCCTGCCGTGATCGGGCGCGCCCGCCGCGCCTTTTCCATCCCGACGACCTCCACACGATGCAGACCGATACCGCCCTCCCCGCCGCCGCCCAGGTGCTGACCGTGGGCGCCATCGGCCTGGACGCCCCGCGTGCGCTGCTGGCCGGCTACGGGCTGACCCTGCACCGCGTCGCCGACGGCGCCGCCATTCCCGGCAGCTACTGGGGCGAGCCGGAGGCGGGGGTGATCGCCAGCGACGTCTATGTGCGCGACGACACGCCGGTGCATTCGCTGCTGCACGAAGCCTGCCACCTGATCGTGCTGCCGCCGCAGCGGCGCGCGCAGGTGCATACCGACGCCACCGACTCGGTGGAAGAAGAAGACGCCACCTGCTACCTGCAGATCGTGCTGGCCGACGCCCTGCCCGGCGTGGGCCGTGCGCGGCTGATGGCGGACATGGACGCCTGGGGCTACACCTACCGGCTGGGCTCCACCCGCGCCTGGTTCGAACAGGACGCCGACGACGCGCGCGCCTGGCTGGCGCAACGCGGGCTGCTGCCGGCGCAAGCCTAGCCCGTCGTCCTTACGACGCGGGCGACGGCGGCGACGCGCCGGGGCGCTTCAGCGCGCTGCTCAGGTCCAGCGTCGCGCGGGTGCCGCTGCCGGCCAGCGAATCCAGGTGCAGCGCCCAGCCCAGGTGCTCGCACAGCCGCGCGATCAGGTCAAGGCCGATACCGCTGCCCTCGCGGCTGCCGCCGCCGCGCGCCATGCGCATGTAGATCGCGCTGATCTCTTCCGGGCTCATGCCGTGGCCGGGATCGTCGATGCAGACCACGCCCGGCGCCAACATCGTGATCTGGATCTGCCCCTTGTCGCTGTTCTCGATGGCGTTGCGCAACAGGTTGCCGATGGCGACCTGCAGGATCGCCAGCGGCGTCTCCACCTCGCACGGCGGCATCGGCGCCAGGGCCAGCTCCAGGCGCTTGTCCGCGCACAGGTGGCGGTGGTCCTCGACGATCTCCGGCAACAACTGGTCCAGCCGCACCAGGTCGCTGCCACGCGCCATCCGCGCCGGATCCTTGGCCAGCACCAGCAGCAGCGAGATGAGTTGGCCGACGCCGCTGGCGGTACGGCGGATGCGCAGCAACTGGTTGCGCACGCTGGGCGGTACGTCGTGCTGCTCCAGCGCCAGCTCGGCGGCGCCGCCGATCACCGCCACCGGCGTGCGCAGTTCGTGGCTGGTGCTGTCGATGAAGGCGCGCTCGCGCTCCACGAACAGGTCGTTGCGCGCCAGGTAGTCGTTCAGCGCTTCGGCAATCACCACCTGCTCGGCGCTGGCGCGCGGATGCACCTCGATGCGCTGCCCGGGCCGGTCCGGGCGCAGGCTGCCGATGCGCTGGGCCATGTCGATCAGCGGCTGCACCACCCGGCCCATGCCCCAGGCCACCAGCGCGCCGAGCAGCAGCACCGCCACCGCGTTGGACACCAGCATCCACAGCGCCAGGTTGTCCTCGTGGTCGTGCAGTTCGGTGATGTCCAGCGCCAGCGCCAGGCGGCGGCCGCGCACGTCCTGCACCAGCACCACCTTCTCGCTGCCTTCCAGTTGCACTTCGTCGTGCAGGCCCGGACCCAGCGCCGTCACTGCCGGCGGCAGCGGTGCGCCACCCTCGTCGCCGTACAGGCTCACGGTGCGGGTGTCGATCCAGCGATAGTCCGGGTCGGCCGCGCTGCGCGCCAGGAAGTGGTCCAGCTCGGAGGTCAGCAACGAACGCCAGGTGAGCTGCTCGGCCTGGTCGTTGACGATGTAGCCATGCACGAACACCGCCAGCGACAGCAGCGCCGCGTAGCCCACCAGCCACAGGGTCAGCCGCTGCCGCAGCCCGGCCCTAGTCGGCATGCTCGCCCTCGTGGGGGCCGACCACCGCCAGGCGGTAGCCGATGCGCGGCAGGGTGTGGATCAGCTTGGCCGCGAACGGGCCATCGACGCTGCGGCGCAGGTCGTAGATGTGCGAACGCAGCATGTCCCCGTCCGGCGGCTCGTCGCCCCACAGCGCCTGCTCCAGGCGATCGCGGGTGACCGCGGCCGGGCTGGCCTGCATCAGCACCTCCAGCAGCTTGCGACAGGCCGGGTACAGATGCAGGGTGCGCCCGCCACGGGTCACTTCCAGCGTGGACAGGTCCAGCTGCAGGTCGCCCACGCGCAGCAGCTTGCTGCGGCCGCGGCCGCTGGCGCGCACCAGCAGCGCCTCCAGCCGCACTTCCAGTTCCGGCAGCGCGAACGGCTTGGTCAGATAGTCGTCGGCGCCGGCGCGGAAGCCGGCGATCTTGTCCGGCAGCTCGTCGCGCGCGGTCAGCATGATCACCGGCACGTCGGCATGGTGCTCCTCGCGCAGCGCACGCAGCACCTGCTGCCCGTCCAGGCGCGGCAGCATCCAGTCCAGGATCAGCGCGTCGTAGCGCTGGGTGGTGGCCAGGTGCAGGCCGGTCACGCCATCGGGCGCCGCGTCCAGCGTGTGGCCGCGCACCTCGAAGTAGTCGAACAGATTGGCGACCAGGTTCCGGTTGTCTTCTATGACCAGCAGCCGCATGGGCGCGCTCGAATTCGGGGGACGGACCTGCCCATGCTAGCGGAAGCGTGTCGGAACGAAGTCAGAACGGCCGCGCGCCCTTGATCGAATCTCGACAAACCCTGGAAGGAATCCCAACACGACATCCTCAGGCTGGCATTCCTGCCGGTCACGGACTTGTATGGCCCGGCGCTTGCATCAGTGCGGCGGTGCGCAACCTTCGCTGAAGCCCGGGCCCTCTCACCGACAGTTCCGACAGCTATCCGACACCGGCAACCCGACCATGCCCCCACTTTCCCGCCGTCCCTGGCCGCTTTCGTCGACCATGATCAGTACGCCCCTGCGATTGTCCGCTGCGGCGGCGCCCCACCTCGGCGCACGCCGGCATTTCTATTTGTTCCACCTCTGGGTGCCGCTGGCGCTGGTGCTGCTGGCCAGTGGCGTGCTGATGGGCCTGGGCGGGGATTTCTGGATCGCCGACCTGCTGTATCGCTGGGAAGGCGGACAGTGGGCGCTGAAGGATGCTGCGCTGACCCGTAGCCTGATCCACCACGACGGCAAGATGCTGAGCGCGGCGGCATGGGCGGTGACCGCCGCGCTGGCGGTGTGGGCCTGGCGCCGTCCGGATGCCCGCCGCTACCGGCTGCCGCTGCTGTACCTGCTGCTGGCGGTGGCGCTGAGCACCGGCGTGGTGTCGCTGCTGAAGTCGGTGACCCACATGGACTGCCCCTGGGACCTGACCCGCTACGGCGGCGAGCGGATCTTCGTGGGCCTGTTCGAGACCCGCCCGGCGGGCATGCCGCGCGGGGTATGCTTCCCCGCCGGTCATTCCAGTGCCGGCTATGCCTGGGTGGGGCTGTACTTCGTCGCGTTGGCGCTCAAGCCGGCCTGGCGTTGGCCAGCGCTGGCGATCGGCCTCGGGGGAGGCCTGCTGTTCGGTCTCGGCCAACAGCTGCGCGGCGCGCATTTCATGTCGCACGACCTGTGGACGCTGGCCCTGTGCTGGGGCGTGGCACTGGGCCTGTACCGGGCGATGCTGTGGCCGCGCGCGACCCTGTCGCAGGCCGATCGACGCCCTTCCACTACCAACGATTCCGCCGCATGAGCCATTCCGTCGCCCCGCCCTCGCCGTCCACCGCCTCCCGCGCCCGCTGGTGGGCCTGGCGCCCGCAGTTGAGCAACGAGATGCTGGCGCTGGCGGCCAGCGCGTTCTTCGCCCTGGCCTGCAACGGCATGTTCTGGCGCAGCGCGATGAGCGGCCACGGCGGCGACGTGAAGCTGGCGCTGTCGCTGTTCCTGCTGCTGCTGGCGGTGCACGGCCTGCTGCTGGGCCTGCTGCTGTGGCGCGGCATCGCCAAGCCGGTGCTGACGGTGCTGCTGATCACCACCGCGTTCGCCGCGCACTACATGAACAGCTACAGCGTCTACCTGGACGCGGACATGCTGCGCAACGTGCTGGCCACCGACCACAAGGAATCGCGCGAGCTGATGACCCCGGCGCTGATCGCGCCGCTGCTGTTCTACGCGGCGCTGCCGATCCTGGTGCTGTGGCGCGTGCGGCTGATCCGGCGTTCGCCGCTGAAGGCGCTGGCGATCCGCGCCGGCTTCCTGATCGGCATGCTGGCGCTGGGCGGCGTCGCTGCGATGCTGTCGTTCCAGGACCTGTCGGCGATGATGCGCAACCATCGCGAGATCCGCTACCTGGCCACGCCGATCAATTACCTGGTCGCGCTGCGGCAGAACTTCAAGTCCGACAGCCCCACGCGCAAGGCGCCGAAGCTGCCGCTGGAACACGACGCCAAGGCCACCGCGCGTGCGCCGGGCAGCAAGCCGCGGCTGCTGGTGGTGGTGCTGGGCGAAACCGCCCGCGCGCAGAACTGGGGCCTCAACGGCTATGCGCGGCAGACCACGCCGGAGCTGGCCAAGCGCGACGTGATCAATTTCCCCGACATGCACTCCTGCGGCACCAGCACCGAAGTCTCGGTGCCGTGCATGTTCTCGCCGTTCGGCCGCCACGACTACAACGAGAGCAACATCCGCAAGCACCAGTCGCTGCTGCACGTGCTCGAACACGCCGGCATCAGCACGCTGTGGCGCGACAACCAGTCCGGCTGCAAGGGCGTGTGCGACGGCCTGCAGATCCAGCACCTGGACGACGCCAAGGATCCGCAGTTGTGCAAGGACGGACGCTGCATGGACGAGATCCTGCTGCAGGACTTGGCGGCGCAGGTGCGCGCCAAGCCCGGCGACCGCGTGGTGGTGCTGCACCAGCTCGGCAGCCACGGCCCCAGCTACTTCGAGCGCTACCCGGCCGCGTTCCGCCGCTTCACCCCGACCTGCGACACCGCCGACCTGGGCAACTGCAGCCGCGAACTGATCACCAACGCCTACGACAATTCGCTGCTGTACACCGACCACCTGCTGGCGCGCACCATCGACGCGCTGCAGGCGATGCCCGACTACGACACGGCGATGATCTATCTCTCCGACCACGGCGAGTCGCTGGGCGAGAAGGGCCTGTACCTGCATGGCGTGCCCTACGCGATCGCGCCGCAGGAGCAGACCCACGTGCCGATGGTGATGTGGTTCTCGCCGGGTTTCGCCAGCGCGCGCGGCCTGGACCTGGCCTGCCTGCAGGCGCGGTCGCGCCGCTACGCCGACCAGGACAACCTGTTCCCGTCGGTGCTGGGCCTGATGCAGGTCAGGACCGGCGTCTACGACCATGCGCGCGACCTGTTCGCGCAGTGCGCCAAGCCGCAATGACCGCCGGCCCACGCGCGGTCGTGGCGTAAGCGGACGCGGCGGCGCGACCCAGAGCGCGCCGCCCGAACTTGCGGCGGTGCGGGCGGGCCACTAGCCTTCCGGGCAATCGCCCTGCAAGGATTCGCCGTGACCCATCGCTCTCCGCTGCTCGCGCTGTGCCTCGGCGCGAGCCTGCTGACGCTGTCCGCCTGCCGCAAGGAACCCGCGGCCGAGACCGCCGCCCCCGCCGCGGCCCAGCCCCAGGGCGAGAGCGCCGACCAGTTCGTCGCCCGCATCAACGAGGAGTACCGCGCGCTGCTGCCGGAACTGACTGCGGCGCAGTGGCTGTCGGCGACCTACATCAACGGCGACAGCGAGCGACTGGCGGCCAGGGCCAACGCGCGCTGGCTGACCACGCTCAACGGCTGGATCGCGCAGGCCCGGCGCTACGACGGCAAGCCGATGTCGGCCGACAGCGCCCGCGCACTGCGCCTGCTGCAGCAGATGACCGCGATGCCGGCGCCACGCGATCCGGCGCGACTGGGCGAACTGGCCGCGCTGGCGACGAAGATGGAAGGCGCCTACGGTGCCGCGTCCTACTGCACCGGCGAGGGCGACGCGCGCCGTTGCCGGCAGTTGGGCGAACTGGAGGACGTGCTGCGCCGCAGCCGCGACTACGACCAGCAACTGGATGCCTGGCAGGGCTGGCACGCCGCCGTGCAACCGATGCGCAAGGATTACCAGCGCTTCGTCGAACTGGTCAACGAAGGCGCGCGCGACATGGGCTACGCCGACACCGGCGCACTGTGGCGCAGCGGCTACGACATGCCGCCGGCACAGCTCGCCGCCGAGACCGACCGGCTGTGGACCCAGGTCAAGCCGCTGTACGAACAACTGCACTGCTACGCGCGCGGCAAGCTCGACGCCGAGTACGGCAAGGACAAGGGCGAACTGGCCGGCGGCCTGCTGCCGGCGCACCTGATGGGCAACATGTGGCAGCAGGACTGGAGCAACCTGTGGGACCTGCTGCAGCCCTACCCCGGCGCCGGCAGCCTCGACATCACCGACGCGCTGGAGCGGCAGTACCAGGGCAACCTGAGCGCGGCGCTGGCGCGGCGCAATGGCGACACCTCGGTGGACGCGCGGTTCATGGCCCAGCGCGAGGCGCAGTTGCTCAGCGCACGGCAGATGACCGAGCGCGCGCAGGACTTCTACACCTCGCTGGCGATGCCCAGGCTGCCCGACAGCTACTGGACGCGCAGCCAGTTCATCAAGCCGCTGGACCGCGACGTGGTCTGCCACGCCAGCGCCTGGGACATGGATATGGCCGGCGACGTGCGCACCAAGATGTGCGTCAAGCCGAACGAAGAGGACTTCACCACCGTCTACCACGAACTCGGCCACGTCTATTACGACCTGGCCTACAACCCGCTGCCGCCGCTGTTCCAGGCGGGTGCCAACGACGGCTTCCACGAAGCCATCGGCGACACCGTGGTGCTGGCGATGACCCCGCAGTACCTGCATTCGATCGGCCTGGTCGACGCGCCACAGGTGGGCCGCGAGGCGCTGATCAACGCGCAGATGCGCATGGCGCTGAGCAAGGTCGCGTTCCTGCCGTTCGGGCTGATGATCGACCGCTGGCGTTGGGGCGTGTTCGACGGCTCGATCGCCCCGGACCGCTACAACCAGGCCTGGTGGGAGCTCAAGGCCAGGTACCAGGGCGTGGCACCGGCGACACCGCGCGGCGAGGACTTCTTCGACCCCGGCGCCAAGTACCACGTGCCGGCCAACACCCCCTACACCCGCTACTTCCTCTCGCACATCCTGCAGTTCCAGTTCTACAAGAGCCTGTGCGACGCCGCCGGCTACAAGGGCCCGCTGTACGAGTGCACCTTCTACGGCAACAAGGAGGCCGGACAGAAGTTCTGGTCGATGCTGCAACGTGGCGCCAGCCAGCCGTGGCAGGCCACGCTCAAGGAACTGACCGGCAGCGAGCGCATCGACGCCGGCCCGCTGCTGGAATACTTCGCGCCGATGCAGGAGTGGCTCAAGCAACAGAACCAGGGGCGGATGTGCGGATGGGAGGCGTCGGCGCCTGTCTCGGCGCAAACCACCTCGCCCGCATCCCCTACGCCGGCCCCGACCACGCCACCGTCTCGGCATTGAGCGCTGCCAGCCGCATGGGCCACCGCCAGCTCAGTCGTCCGCCAGCCGCGCCCAGCGCTCGTGGTCGCGCCAGACCCCACCGATGCGCAGGTAGCGTGGCGAATAGCCTTCGCGGCGGAAGCCGGCGCGCTGCGCCAGTGCCAGCGAGCGGGTGTTGTCCGGCTGGATGTTGGCTTCCACCCGGTGCAGGCCCAGTTCGGCGAAGGCGTAGGCCACGCACAGGCGCAGCGCATGCGTCATCAGCCCGCGGCCTTCGCAGCCGGCCATGGCGTGGTAGCCGAGGTAGGCGCTCTGGAAACAGCCGCCGACCACCTGGCTGAAGGTGAACAGGCCGGCGAGCGCGCCGCTGCTGCGTTCGCGCGCCAGCAGGGCGATGTTGCTGCCGTCCAGGGTCTGCGCGTACCAGGCCTCGAAGCCAGGCACATCGGTGAACGGGTAGGTCCACGGGTGATGCAGGGCGACGCTGGCGCGGTGCGCCTGGATCAGCGCGATGCCGTCGCGGCGCCGCACCCGCGCCAGCGACACGGCCTCCTGCGCAGCCTGGCCCGCGCTCTGGCCCATGCCTCAGGCCGGAGCCGCCGCGCCGTCGTCGCGACGCATGACCTGGGCGTGGCGCGTCTTGAACTCCTCGAAGCTAAGGCCCTGCGCCTGCGCATCGGCCTGCGCCGCGTCCTTCAGCGCGTCCGAGTACATCAGCCGCACCGGCGTGCCGGCGCGCTCGTGCAGCTCCGCCGCCTGCATGATCAGCGAGAGCACCTGCGCGGCGCTCTCGCTCTGCCCGGCGATGCGCCCGTCCATGCCCAGCACCCACTCGCCGTCGCGGCGCACGATGCCGGCCAGCAAGGTGCGCTGCTGGTCGCGCAGTTCCGCATGCGGTTCGATGGGCGCGGCCGGCGCGGCGCCCTCGGCGCGGTGGCGCAGGCGTTCGGCCAGCTTCTTGCGCAGGTCGCGGCGCTGCTTGGACTGGATGGACATGCGGTTTCCTCAACGATGACCCGACGACGATAGCCCAACCGCGGCGATGCTCACAGCGGGTCGGCCGGTTCCAGCCGCGGCACCTGCGCATCCGGCCGCGGCAGGCGCTTGCCGCTGCGCCGCTCCCAGCGCCAGAAGCCCCAGCCGAGCAGGAAGAAGGCGCCCGAGCCCAGCGCCAGGTGCAGGGCATGGCCGCTGAGCAGCGGCGACAGCACCCCGGCCACCAGCACGGTGACCATCAACTGGGTGAAGGCCTGCAGCGACGAGGCCAGCCCACGCTGGCGCGGATACATGTCCAGCACCGCCAGCGCCAGGATCGGGAAGATCAGCGCGGTGCCCAGGCCGGCGAAGAAGATCGGCAGCACCGCCCACGGCAGCGCGATGGCCGGCGCCAGCGCGGTGTAGGCGATGTTGCCGGCCATCGACAGGCCGCAGCAGACGAAGCCGAAGCGCACCTGGCGCATCGGCCCGAACCGCCCGGCCATGCGCCCGGACAGGAACGCGCCCAGGGTCATGCCGCCGATGGTGGGCAGGAACAGCCAGGCGAAGTCGCGCTCGGTCTTGCCCAGCAGGTCGATCATGAACACCGGCGCCGAGGCGATGTACAGGAACACCCCGCCGAAATTGAACGCGCCGGCCGCGGCCAGCCGCTGGAACCGCGGATTCAGCGCGATGCCGATGTAGTCGCGCAGCAGCGTGCGCGGCGCCAACGGCGTGCGCGCCTGCGGCGGATGCGTCTCCGGCATCCAGCGCAGGGTGGCGACCAGCAGCAACGAGGAGAAGCCGACCAGGAACCAGAAGATCGTCGGCCAGCCGCGGCCGCTGCCCAGGATCCAGCCGCCGATGATCGGCGCGATCGCCGGGGCGATGCCGAACAGCATCGACACCTGGCTCATCAGCCGCTGCGCGTCGTCGCCGTGGAACAGGTCGCGGATCACCGCCCGTCCGACGATCATGCCGACCCCGGCCGACACACCCTGCAGCGCGCGGAACACCAGCAGGGTCGGCAGGTCGCGCGACAGCGCACAGCCGGCCGAGGCCAGAATGAACACGACCAGCCCGGCCACGATCACCCGGCGTCGTCCCAAGGCGTCGGACAGCGGCCCGTGGGCCAGGCCCATCAGCGCGTAGGCCAGCAGGTACACGCTCACCGTCTGCTGGATCGCCACCGGATCGGCATGCAGGCGCTGCGCCAGCTGCGGGAACGCCGGGAAGATCGTGTCGATGGAGAACGGACCGAACATCGCCAGCCCGGCCAGCAACAGGGCCATGCGGCGTGTGGACACGGACGGGAGCGTCATGGGGACATCATCCTGAAAGCCGGCCGCGGCGGCCGCAGGACGGGCGCACGCGCGGCGACGCCGTCCGGCATGGACGGGCGCGAGAAAAGGGAGTGCGGCCATGATACGCGCTGCGGCCGCAGGCGCGCATCCGCCGCGGCTTGCCCATTCAGCCTGGCGTGGGCGCGCGCGGCCCGCCGTGGGCGCCGCCGGCCACGTTATAATCGCGGCGCAGCAAGGTGGGAGAAGCGGGGCGACCCGCTGCCGAAGGCGCAAACGCCCGTAATCGCTCAGGCCCGATACCACCCGCACCAAGACTCTGGAGAGACCGGTCAAACCCGGCGCCGAAGGGGCACGAAGCGCAGCGCCAGCCGCCGCTTCCAAACTCTCAGGCAAAAGGACAGAGGGGCATTGGGAAGACGCGTGCTTCCCGTCGATCGTGCCCGCCGCTGCGGCCCGACGACGGCCTTGCGCGCGTCCCCGCTTCCTCGTGCCTTCCTCAGCCGGACGACTGCCATGTCTCACACCTCTTCGCTGCGCGACCTCGAACACCACTCGGCCTTCATCGAGCGCCACATCGGCCCGAACGACGCCGAGATCGCGCACATGCTGCGCACCGTCGGCCACGACTCGCTGGAGGCGATGACCGACGCCATCGTGCCCGGCCTGATCAAAATAGGCACGGACAAGTCGCCCGCCGCGCTGGCGTTGCCCGACGCCATCACCGAGGAGGAGGCGCTGGCCAAGATCCGCGCCATCGCCGACAAGAACACCGTGTTCCGCAGCTTCATCGGCCAGGGCTACTACGGCACCCACACGCCGAAGGTGATCCTGCGCAACATTCTCGAGAACCCGGCCTGGTACACCGCCTACACCCCGTACCAGGCGGAGATCTCGCAGGGCCGCATGGAAGCGCTGATCAACTTCCAGACCATGTGCGCCGACCTCACCGGCATGGAGATCGCCAACGCCTCGCTGCTGGACGAAGCCACCGCCGCGGCCGAGGCGATGACCCTGGCCAAGCGCTCGGCCAAGTCCAGGTCCGACACCTTCTTCGTGCACGACGCGGTGCATCCGCAGACCCTGGAACTGCTGCGCACCCGCGCCGAGCCGCTGGGCATCGTGCTGCGCGTGGGCACGCCGGAGGAAGCGTTGCAGGCCGAGTGCTTCGGCGTGCTGCTGCAGTATCCGGACAGCTTCGGCCACATCGGCGACCACAAGGCGCTGGCCGACGCGGTGCATGCGCAAGGCGGCCTGGTCGCCGTCGCCACCGACCTGCTCGCGCTGACCCTGATCGCCGCGCCCGGCGAATGGGGCGCGGACATCGTCGTCGGCAACTCGCAGCGCTTCGGCGTGCCGTTCGGCTTCGGCGGCCCGCATGCCGCGTTCATGGCCTGCCGCGACGCCTACAAGCGTTCGATGCCGGGCCGCCTGATCGGCGTGTCGATCGACGCCGCCGGCAACCCCGCCTACCGCCTCACCCTGCAGACCCGCGAGCAGCACATCCGCCGCGAGAAGGCCACCTCCAACATCTGCACCGCGCAGGTGCTGCTGGCGGTGATGGCCTCGATGTACGCGGTGTACCACGGCCCCGAGGGCCTGGTGCGCATCGCCCGCCGCACCCACCGCCTGGCCGCGATCCTCGCCGCGGCGCTGCGCGGCGCCGGCGTCGCCGTCGGCGAGCGCTTCTTCGACACCCTGCACGTCACCGGCGTCGATGCCGAGGCCATCCACGCCAAGGCGCGTGCGGCCGGCATCAACCTGCGCGCGATCGACAGCGCGTCGCTGGGCATCAGCCTGGACGAGACCGCCACCCGCGCCGACGTGGTCGCGCTGGCGCAGCTGTTCGGCGCGCAGGCCGACGTGGACGCGCTCGACGCCGCCACCGCCGATGCGCTGCCGCCGCAGCTGCTGCGGCACAGCGCGTTCCTGCAGCACCCGGTGTTCAACACCCACCACAGCGAGCACGAACTGCTGCGCTACATGCGCGCGCTGGCCGACAAGGACCTGGCGATGGATCGCACCATGATCCCGCTGGGCAGCTGCACCATGAAGCTCAACGCCACCGCCGAGATGATCCCGGTGACCTGGCCGCAGTTCGGCGCGATCCATCCGCTGGCCCCGGCCGAGCAGAGCGTCGGCTACAAGCAGCTGATCGACGAACTGGAAGCGATGCTGGTCGAGTGCACCGGCTACGACGCGGTCAGCCTGCAGCCCAACTCCGGCGCGCAGGGCGAGTACGCCGGCCTGCTGGCGATCCGCGCCTACCACCGCGCCCGCGGCGAAGGCCATCGCGACATCTGCCTGATCCCCGAATCGGCGCACGGCACCAACCCGGCCTCGGCGCAGATGTGCGGCATGACCGTGGTGGTGACCAAGTGCGACGGCAACGGCAACGTCGACGTCGCCGACATCCGCGCCAAGGCCGAGAAGTATTCGGAACGCCTGGCCGCGCTGATGATCACCTACCCGTCCACCCACGGCGTGTTCGAGGAAGACGTGGTGGCCATCTGCGAAGCGGTGCACGCGCACGGCGGCCAGGTCTACACCGACGGCGCCAACATGAACGCGCTGGTCGGCCTGGCCAAGCCCGGCAAGTGGGGCTCGGACGTGTCGCACCTGAACCTGCACAAGACCTTCTGCATCCCGCACGGCGGCGGCGGCCCCGGCGTCGGTCCGTGCGCGGTGAAGGCGCACCTGGCGCCGTACCTGCCCAAGACCCTGGGCGGCGACGGCGAGGTCGGCATGGTCAGCGCCGCCAGCTTCGGCAGCGCCTCGATCCTGCCGATCAGCTGGATGTACATCACCATGATGGGCAACAGCGGGCTGCGCAAGGCCACCCAGGTGGCGCTGCTCAACGCCAACTACATCGCCAAGCGCCTGGCGCCGTACTACAAGACGCTGTACACCGGCCGCAACGGCCTGGTCGCGCACGAGTGCATCCTCGACGTGCGCCCGCTGGAGAAGACCAGCGGCATCGGCGCCGAGGACATCGCCAAGCGCCTGATCGACTTCGGCTTCCACGCGCCGACGCTGAGCTTCCCGGTCGCCGGCACGCTGATGGTGGAGCCGACCGAGAGCGAATCGCAGCACGAGTTGGACCGCTTCATCGACGCGATGATCCAGATCCGCGAGGAGATCGCCGCGATCGAGGACGGCCGCCTGGACCGCGAGGACAATCCGCTCAAGCACGCCCCGCACACCGCCGCGCAGGTCACCGCCAGCGAGTGGACCCACGCCTATCCGCGCGAGCTGGCCGCGTTCCCGCTGCCCACGCTGAAGCAGCAGAAGTACTGGCCGCCGGTGGCGCGCGTGGACAACGTGTACGGCGACAAGAACGTGATGTGCGCGTGCATCCCGGTGGATGCGTACAAGGAAGACGCGGTGGTCTGAGCCGCGTTACCGTTCGACGCTGCACCCGAGACCCAGCCTCGTGCGCGAGGCTGGGTTTTTTTATGCGTGCGCAATGCGCGTACCGAGGTAGACAAGTGCGCGCGATGCGGCGCGTTGCACGGCTCGTTCACGCCGCGCCGCCCAGGATCGGGACTTCCGCCGCGCCCGCATCCTCACGCACCGGGCACCCCACCGCGACGCCTTCTTCCGCCACGCACCGGAGCGATCTCCCATGGCCAGCCGCAAGCGCACGCCCAGCGATTCCGCATCGTCCACCGCCCTCGCCTCCACCGCCGCGCCCGCCGATCAGCGCGGCCATGGCGACGAACTGCACCAGCAGGCCGGCGGCACGCATCCGCCGCTGACCACCAACCAGGGCATTCCGGTCGCCGACAACCAGAACTCGCTGCGTGCCACGCCGCGCGGGCCGACGTTGCTGGAAGACTTCATCCTGCGCGAGAAGATCACCCACTTCGATCACGAGCGCATTCCCGAACGCATCGTGCACGCGCGCGGCAGCGCCGCCCACGGCTACTTCGAACTGACCAAGTCGCTGGCCAAGTACACCACTGCCTCGCTGCTCACCGAGGTCGGGGTGAAGACGCCGGTGTTCACCCGCTTCTCCACCGTCGCCGGCGGCGCCGGCTCGGTGGACACGCCACGCGACGTGCGCGGCTTCGCGGTCAAGTTCTACACCAAGGAAGGCAACTGGGACCTGGTGGGCAACAACATCCCGGTGTTCTTCATCCAGGACGCGCTGAAGTTCCCCGACCTGATCCACGCGGTGAAGATGGAGCCGGACCGCGGCTTTCCGCAGGCGGCCAGCGCGCACGACACGTTCTGGGACTTCGTCTCGCTGATGCCCGAGTCGCTGCACATGATCATGTGGGCGATGAGCGACCGCACCATCCCGCGCTCGCTGCGCATGATGGAAGGCTTCGGCATCCACAGCTTCCGCCTGCTCGACGCGGAAGGCCGCAGCACCTTCGTCAAGTTCCACTGGCGGCCCAAGCTCGGCCTGCAGTCCACGATCTGGGACGAGGCGGTGAAGCTGGCCGGCGCCGACCCGGACTTCCACCGCCGCGACCTGTTCGAGGCGATCGAACGCGGCGACTTCCCGGAATGGGAACTGGGCGTGCAGTTGTTCACCCAGGAACAGGCCGACGCCTTCCCGTTCGACCACCTGGACGCCACCAAGCTGATCCCGGAGGAACTGGTGCCGCTGCAGATCGTCGGGCGCATGGTGCTGGACCGCTGGCCGGACAACTTCTTCGCCGAAACCGAACAGGTGGCGTACTGCCCGGCCAACATCGTGCCCGGCATCGACTTCTCCAACGACCCGCTGCTGCAGGGCCGCCTGTTCTCGTACCTGGACACCCAGCTCAGCCGCCTGGGCGGGCCGAACTTCCACCAGTTGCCGATCAACGCGCCGAAGTGCCCGTTCGCCAACATGCAGCGCGACGGCCACATGCAGATGGGCGTGCCCCAGGGCCGCGTCGCCTACGAACCCAGCTCGCTGCAGGCCGACAGCCCACGCGAGACCGCGCGCGGCTTCGTCAGCCACCGCACCCAGCCCGACGACGGCGCCAAGGGCCGCGTGCGTGCCGAGAGCTTCGCCGACCACTACAGCCAGGCGCGGATGTTCTACCGCAGCCAGACGCAGCCGGAACAGGCGCACGTGGCCTCGGCGCTGGTGTTCGAGCTGTCCAAGGTCGACACCGCGCACGTGCGCGAGGCGGTGGTCGGACACCTGCGCCACGTCGATCCCAAGCTGGCGCAGCGCGTCGCCGACGGCCTCGGCCTGGACGCGCTGCCGCCGGCGCCGCCGGCCGCGGTCGCGCCGCAGGACCTGCCGCTCTCGCCAGCGCTGCAGCTCATCGGCCGCATGAAGCCGACCCTGCAGGGCCGCGCGATCGGCATCCTGATCGACGAGGGCTCGGACGCGAAACTGGTGCGCGACCTGCGCAAGGCCGCCACCGACGCCGGCGCGGCGGTCAAGATCGTCGCGCCCAAGCTAGGGGGCGCCGTCCTCAGTGACGGCAAGCGCCTGGCCGCCGACGGCCAGCTGGCCGGCACACCCTCGTTCGTGTTCGACGCGGTGGCGGTGGTGCTGTCGGCCGAGGCCGGCAAGCGGCTGAGCAAGGAGTCGGCGGCCATCGATTTCGTCAGCAACGCCTTCGCCCACCTCAAGGCGATCGCCGCCGACGCCGGCGCGCAGCCGCTGCTGAAGGCCGGCAATGTGCAGAAGGATGCCGGGGTGGTCGAGGCCAGCGACAACAAGGGCTTCGTGACCGCGGCCAAGACCCGGCAGTGGAGCCGCGAGCCGAAGCTGCGCCTGCTGGCCTGAGCAGGGCAGCGGTTTCCGCCATGGCGCCGCAGGGCTGGCGCCATGGCGATGCCAGGAAAGCTGGCAGGGCGCCGGCTTCACGCGGAACCCGGGGCCACACGCTGGTCGCGATCCAGGATCTTCGGCACGCTGGCACTGCCATCGCCCCGGGGCAGCCACACCCTCGCCTGATGGTCGCGCCCGCGCGTTCTCCGGACTGCCGTGCCGCACAGGCACCGATACGACCGCGAGGCGATCGGCGCCCGTCGCCAACGCCCCGACCGCGACCCGGACATGCCCCCTGCGAGGTCACGGCACAGGCCCCAAGGTGCGGCCCACTGGCGGCCGTAAAAAATCGCCTGGTCAATTTTTCGCCACCCCTCTTGACACTGTTGTGTCACGGGCCGGCATCGGCCTTATCCACAACCTTATGCAGAAGTCATCCACACCCCCTGTGGACAAGCCGCCGATGCCACCCTCACCGCACCGGAACATCCAAGTGATTGATTCGTGGTCAAAAAGCTTGTCACGCACTTGACAAGAAGCGGGCGGGCCACTCCCGCGTGGCCGCCTGACGGCGACGGCGGGAAAAACTTATCCCGAGCCTCGGGGCGGCGCATCTACATCGGAGCAAGGTGAAGGAGGCGTGAAATCTTCACCTGTTCGCGACGGACGGTTGGCGCTATGTCCCCCATTCGCGCCAGGCAGGCCGAACGCCCATGCCCAGGGGCGCAGGACCGCCTCGCAGGTTGTGCAACGCACAATGCTTTACGCCCGTTCCGACACCTTCAGGCGCGAGCCGGGCGACCCGCCATGGGGCCACCCGGCCACACCACGGTCACGGCGTCAGGATCACCTTGCGGCAGTCCTGCTCCTTCTTGTCGAAGATCGAATACCCCTGCGCCGCCTCGGCCAGGCTCAGGCGGTGGGTGATGATCTCGTTGGGCCGCAGCCGGCCCTCGCCGATGTGCTCCAGCAGTTCGGGCATGAAACGCTGCACATGGGTCTGGCCCATCTTGAAGCTCAGCCCCTTGTCGAAGGCATCGCCGAACAGGAAGCCGTGGATGAAGCCGGCATACACGCCCGGCACGCTGACCGTGCCACCGCGGCGGGTGGCGGCGATGCACTGGCGCAGCGCCGTGCCGCTGCTGCCTTCCAGCTTCAGCGTGGCCATCACCGTCTCCACCGTGCTGCCCTTGGCTTCGAAGCCTACCGCGTCGATGCTGGCGTCCACGCCACGCCCGTCGGTCTGGCCGACGATGATGTCGGCCGGATCGTCGATCTCCTCGAAGTTCAGCGGAATCACCCCGTAGGTGCGCTGCGCGAAGTCGAGCCGGTACGGATAGCGATCGACCATGAAGATCCGCTCGGCGCCGAGCATGCGGCAGCAGGCCGCGGTCATCAGCCCGACCGGGCCGGCGCCGAAGATCGCCACGGTACTGCCCTGACGCACGCCCGCGTTGACCGCCGCCTGGTAGCCGGTGGGCAGGATGTCGGACAGGAACAGCACCTGCTCGTCGTGCAACACGTCCGGCACCACCAACGGGCCGACATTGGCCTTGGGCACGCGCACGTACTCCGCCTGGCCACCGGCCACGCCGCCGTACAGATGGCTGTAGCCGAACAGCGCCGCCGGCGGGCGGATGCCCTTCTGGTTCAGCGCCGCGCCCTTGCCGGTGTTGGTGGTCTCGCAGGCGGCGTATTCGGTCAGGCGGCAATGGAAGCACTCGCCGCAGGCGATCACGAACGGGATCACCACGCGGTCGCCCTTCTTCACCCGCTGCACGTCCGGGCCGACGTCTTCCACCACGCCCATGAACTCGTGCCCGAGCACGTCGCCGGTGTGCAGATCGGGGATCTTGCCGCGGTACAGGTGCAGGTCCGAGCCGCAGATCGCGGTGGCGGTGACGCGCAGGATGATGTCGTCGGTCTCGACCAGCACCGGGTCGGGAACGGTTTCCACGCGCACGTCCCGGGTGCCGTGATAGGTCAGAGCTTGCATGGGTAGGTCCTTTCGTCTGCGAACGTGCCCGCAGTGTCGCCGCCGATGCCGTGCATCGTCGGTGACCACGCCGTGAGTCCGATGTCGCGACCGCAGTGCCTGCGCGCGTGATTGCTGCTTTACCATGCGCCGTCCCCACTGCGAGCCGATGCCATGCCCGACAGCCTCCACGACCTGCAGGCCGCCCAGCGCGCCTTCGCCGACGCCCGCGACTGGGGTCAGTTCCACAGTCCGCGCAATCTCGCCGCGGCGCTGTCGGTGGAAGCGGCGGAATTGCTGGAGCACTTCCAGTGGCTGGACGATGCGCAGAGCCGGCAACTGTCTGCAGAAAAAAAGCAGCAGGTCGGCAGCGAGATCGCCGACGTGCTGCTGTATCTGGTCCAGTTGTGCGACAAGCTGGAGATCGATCCGATCGACGCCGCGCAACGCAAGATGCTGGCCAACGCCGCCAAGTATCCGGTGGAGCGCGCCAAGGGCCGCATCACCAAGTACACCGAACTGTAAGACCCCGGCGAGTCGCGCCGATCGCGGATGCGTCGACGCGCGGCGGTGGCATCCGCCGCCGCGCGTCATGGAGCGACTAGCCGCTCGAGCGCGAACCGCGTCTGCGCGCGGACGACGTCTTGCCTGCGCGCTTGCTGGTCTTACGCTTGCTGGATGCGCTCTTCTTCGCTGGCGTCTTCCTGGCGACCGCAGTTTTCGCCGTCGACTTTTTCGACGCTGTCTTCCTGGATGCCGTCTTCTTCGAGGCCGTCTTCTTGGTCGCAGTCTTCTTTGCCGAAGAAGTCTTGCTCGCCGCTTTCTTGCTCGCGGCCTGCTTGGCCGGCGTCTTCCTGGCCGAAGCGGTCTTCGCCGTGCGCTTCTTCGCGGCAGCCGTCCGCGTGCCGGCCTGTTTGGCCCGGGTCTTCGCGGCCTTCTTGGCCGCGCTCTTGCGCACCGTCGCCCCCTTGGTCTGCGCGGCCTTCTTCGCCGCGGCCGAGCGGCTGCTGGCGCTGCGCTTCTTCGCTGCGCGCTTGGTCTGTGTCGACAGCGCCTCGCTGCCCACCGTCTGCGTCGCGCTCTTGCCCTTGCTGGCGGTCTTCAGCGCCGTCTTGGCGCCGCGCGAGCGCGTTGGCGACGGCTTGGCCTGCTTGCCGCCCTTGGCCTCTTCCTGCGCAACCTTCTTCCTGGTGGCTTTCGACGCGGTCTTCGACGCGCCGGTCTTGACCCCGGCGCGGCGCGCCTTGGACAGGCCGATGGCGATCGCCTGCTTGGTCGACTTCACCTGGGTCTTGCCCTCGCGCACGCGGTCGATCTCCTCGCGCACGAACTCGCCGGCCTGGGTCGTGCCGGCCTTGCCTTCGCGCTTGGCGCGGCGCGCACGGGTGGTGGTGGATTGCTCCGGCATCGATCCATCTCCTGAAAGCGGCCACGACGGCCATCGGCTCCGGGTGTAGCAACGCGCAGGTCAAGAGCAGGCATACGACAGGCGAAGCGCGCGTGCATATGCCTGCACGCGGAAGACGGCGCCATCAGCTGTCGCGACCGCACAACGCCGGCGAATAGGTCTGGATGGCATGCTGGATCGGCGCGTGTCGTCCGTACATCAACGCGCCGACCAGGACCACCGACACGATGGCGTACATGCGCAGGCGCGCGGGCAACTGCGGCGCACCGCGCCACTGCAGATAGCACGCCGTCGTCGCGGCCCCGACCACCACACCGGCAGCGACCTCGGACAGGCTGTGCGCTCGCGCGTAGACGCGGGCAATGGCGATCACGCTGGCGATGGCGAAACCGCAGGCGATCGCCAGCCGCGGCCGCGGACGGGCGCGCAGACACAGCATGCACACCATCGGCCATACGCAGGCGGCGAGCATGGTGTGTCCACTGATCACCCGGAACTGCAGCGCGCGCAGCTCCACCCCACAGCCGGCGTAGAGAATCTTGGTCGCCCCGACCAGGGCCGCGGCGCTCGCCAGCAGGCCAAGCCACGTCGCCGCGGCACGCCATCCCGCGCTACCCAGCGCCAGCCACAGTGCGCAGACGAGCGCGAGCGGCAGCGTCATCGCCGCGTCGCCGAAGTTGCTGATGGCAGACCACATGCTGGGGAAAACGTCCTTCGGCGTACGCGTCGTTCGGAGCCACCGACACCGTGCGCCGGGGGCGGCCATGATACGGGCGATCGCTCGAACGGGAGGAACCTGGCACGCGCTCAGACCGCGTCCCCTCCTCCGACCAGCGCTATGGCACGACAGCGGACTCCCGGAGAGGCGCAACCGTGATCTTCTGCGCGAGTGCCGACGGCAGCGCTGACCACAAGTCCCTGCTTGTGGGAGGGACTTCAGTCCCGACTGCAACGAGGTCGGTTGCGCAGATGGACTCGCGCATTGCCGGCGAATCGCCGTCGACGCCTGCACGACACACGACCGCCGGTTCGATCGCGTCGCACTCAGACCACTAGGCGAGCTCTTACTTTGCGCGTGCGGTGCGTCTCTCCGCCACAGCCTCCGGCACCGGCTCCCAGCCGAACACACTGCGCCCGCCATAGGCATGCGACTGCGCGCGTTCCTCGGCGATGTAGTCCTCCACCGACGGCCCGCGCGCGGTCGGTTCGAGCAGGCGCGCCTGCGCGTCCAGGCGGCGGATCGCGTCCAGTTTCTCCTCGCGGCCCAGCTTGGCTTGCGCCACCGCCGTCTTGAGCACGCCGATGGTGTGGTCGTAGACCCGCGTCGGCACCGGGAACGGATGCCGGTCCTTGCCGCCATGGGCCAGCGAGAACCGTGCCGGATCGCTGAAACGGCACGGCGCGCCGTGCAGCACCTCGGCCACCAGCGCCAGCGCGCGCACCGTGCGCGCACCAACGCCCGGCACCTGCAGCAGGTCGGCGAAATCGCGCGGCCCGCATTCGGCAGCGGCGGCCAGCGCCCCGTGCAGTCGCCGCACCACGATGTCGCTGCCGCGCACGTCGTGGTGGTCGGGCAGCGACAGATGCGGCAGGTCGGCCGGCCGGCGCTCGGGCACCGTGGCGGCCGCCGGCGCGAACAGGTCGCCGGTCTCCGCGAACAGCGCATCGGCGGCCAGCGCGGTGGCGCCCCGCCCCTGCGCGGCGTGGGTCGGCGCCGCGGCGGCCGATGCCGGCGTCTGCGCGGCCTCCAGCGCAGCGTATTCGCGGGCGATGCGCTCCGGTGCCAGCGTCTGCAGCAGCTCCACCTGCGCCGCACGCGCGGCGGCGGCGCGATGATCGGCGAGATTGACGATGCGGCCCTGGCGCGGGCCGTCGATCGCCGCATGCGGTGCATCGACGAAGCTGCTCAGGCCTTCCGACAGCCAGTGGTAGCGGCGTGCCTGCTTGCGCGCGCCGTGCATGCCCTGCTGCACCACCACCCAGCGCCCGTCGTCGCTGACGATGAAGCCGTGCAGGTACAGGTCGAAGCCGTCCTGCACCGCGGCGCTGTCGACCTTGGCCACCAGGCGGCTGACCCGCGCCAGTTCCGCGCCGTCCAGGCCGGTGCGCTCGCCCACCGCCTGCAGCTCGTCCGGCGTGGCCCGCGAATGCCGCCCACGGCCGCCGCACACGTGGATGCCCAGTTCGCCGGACAGCGGCGCCAGGCCGCGCTTGAGCGCGCCCAGCACGCTGGTGGTGATGCCGGAGGAATGCCAGTCCATGCCCATCACCGCCCCCAGCGACTGGAACCAGAACGGATGCGCCAGGCGCCGCAGCAATTCGTCGCGGCCATAGCTGTGCACGATGGCCTGGCACATCACCGCGCCGAGCCGGGTCATGCGCGCGCCCAGCCAGTGCGGCACGCGACCGCCATGCAGGGGCAGATCGGCGCTGCCGGAACGTCGGCTCATGGGGGCTCCGAGGAACGGGGTGCACCAGGGTAGCCAGTGCAGGTCTCAGCGCGCGAGTCTGGAGGCGAGCGCAGGCTGAGTGATTCAGTGCGGCCGCACGCGCGAAAGCACCCAGGGCGCTGCATGGAACGGCCCTGCTCGTTGCGTGTCCCGCAGGGCATGCCTTTCGACGACGCCGGCGGGCAACTGGATCCCGAAGGAAGTCAGCGCCGCCCTCACGGGGGCAAGCACCTCCGCGCAACCGCGCCTGTTGTCGAGGCTTCAGCCCTGACAGGGGGCGTTACGGCTGGCGTCCCGATCCAGGCGAACGCATCGCGCGGCATCCCGCCGGCACGGGAGACGTGACAGCGGATCGACGACGTTGCTGCGACGAGGTAGTCTGCGCGACGCTGCATCCCGTTCCTTGCGCTGCCTTGCAGCTCACCTGGCCGCGCCGGGGTCGTGACATCCTGTCGTGCTTCGACACCGATGCGATCGATGTCTACCAGGTGGATCGCCCTGCGATTGCGCAGTTCGCCATGGACCACCAGCGCTTCGGCGGCGAGTTCAGCTACCACCGGATGAGCTGGATCAAGCCGAATTTCCTGTGGATGATGTCCCGCGCCGGTTGGGCGCAGAAGCAAGGCAGGAGCGGATCCTGGCGATCCGGCTGCCACACGCCTGCTTCGACCCCCTACTGCGTGCCACGGCCCCGTCGACCTTCGATCCGGCGCGCTTCGCCAGTCAGGCCGCGTGGAAAGACGCGATCGAGCGGTCCGATGTGCGCCTGCAATGGGACCACGACAGCGTCGCGGCAGGTGCCGCACGAGTTGGTCCACGTGCCGCAAGCCAGCGCGGCGCAGAACATCGGGCTGGACAACCAGCCCTGTCGTCGGCCGCAGCGCCGCACGCGCCAGGTGCCCGTTGCAAGCGCTGCCGGCACGGCATCATGCACACGGCGCACGACACGCGCCGGGCATAATGCGCCTCAGGTCGACTGCCGCCACACGCCCGATGTCCTACGCCACCCTCCGCACGCTGCTCGCCTCCTGGGGCGAACTGCGTCCGCAACCTGCATCCGACTGGCAGGGCACGCTGCCGCTGCCGCAGGTGCTCGCCGACTTCTATGCGCAGGTGGGGCCATGGGGCGACATCCGCGACGCCACGGCCGGCCCGACCGGCCTGTCGCTGCAACTCGGCGGCAACCCGCTCGACATTCCGCCGTTGTGCAAGCTGTGGGCGCTGCAGGCCGGCTACCGCTGGAACGCGATCGACGGCAAGCCCATTGCCGCCTGGCGCGACCACTGGCTGGTGATCGCGGACCAGGGCGCGGACCCTGTCATTCTCGACACCGCCAGCGGCGGCGTGCTGTTCGCGTTCCACGGGGCCGGCGCATGGCGCCCCCGACCGCTGGCCGCCAGCCTGGAGATCGCATTCGGTGGTCTGGCGACCATGGCCAACACCATGGCCGAACTCGGCGATGCCGCATTCGACGACAGCGCCGCGCTGTGCGCCACTGCCCGCAACGCGGTCGCCGCGTCGCTGGCCGCCTATCTGGGCAGCGACGTCGAGGCCGCGCGCTTTCTGGAAACGCTGGATTGGTAGCGGGCTGAGCAAGCAAGGCGCGGCTGCGCCAAGCGCGACGTCTACGCCCACGTTGGCGACGGCATCGCCCCTGCCGGTCGCCCCATCGCGATCACGCGGCTGCACGGTGATGTTCCAGGGAGCGCGCCTGCCGATCCGCGGTTATCGTGCACCGCATCACAACTTCTCGCTCCCGATGAGGTAGCGTGACCATCGGGGTCCAAACAGGGGATTTGCCGATGACGTTTCGTACCACGCGGCGCGGGCTGTTGCTCGGCGCCGGTTCGTTCGCGTTGCTGTCGCACGTGCCGATGGGCCTGGCCCTGCCGCGCACGCCGGCGAAGACGCCGGCCTTCATCGATGCGCTGATCGCGCGGATGACGCCGGAAGAGAAGGCCGGGCAGCTGACCCTGTTCGGTTCGGCGCAGCAGACCGATGCGGCGGCGGCCGCCAATCCGGTCAACGTGCGCCCCACCGCCGAGGGCCAGTTGGCCGCGGCGCGCGCCGGACGCCTGACCGGCATCTTCAACGGCTCCAACGTGCGCTGGCACCAGCAACTGCAGCAGGCCGCGCTGGAGAGCCGGCTGAAGATCCCGATGCTGTTCGCCGCCGATGTGATCCACGGCTTCACCACCGTGTTCCCGGTGCCGCTGGGCGAAGCCGCCAGCTTCGAGCCGGAGCTGGCGCAACGCACCGCGCGGGCCGCCGCACTGGAAGCCAGCGCGGTCGGCATCGACTGGACCTTCGCGCCGATGGTCGACATCGCCCGCGATGCGCGCTGGGGCCGCGGCGTGGAAGGCAGCGGCGAGGACGTGCTGCTGGGCCGGCGTTTCGCCGAGGCCCGCGTGCGCGGCTTCCAGGGCGAGGGCATCGACCATGCCGATGCGCTGGCCGCCTGCGCCAAGCACTTCGCCGCCTACGGCGCGGCCGAGGCCGGCCTGGACTACAACACCGTCGACATCTCCGAGCGCACCCTGCGCGAGGTGTATTTCCCGCCGTTCCAGGCCGCCTTCGGCGCCGGCGCGGTGACCACCATGGCCTCCTTCAACGAGCTGTCCGGCGTGCCCGCCACCGCCAACACCTGGCTGCTGAGCCAGGTGCTGCGCGGCGAGTGGAACTACAGCGGCCTGGTCGTCTCCGACTACACCGGCGACCTGGAACTGGTCGCGCACGGCTACGCCCGCGATGCGCGCGACGCGGCGCGGCTGGCGTTCCTGGCCGGCGTGGACATCAGCATGCAGAGCGGGCTGTACCTGCAGCACCTGCCTGGCCTGGTCGCCGACGGTGCGGTGCCGATGGCGCGGCTGGACGACGCGGTGCGCCGCGTGCTGCGCTTCAAGGCCGCACTGGGCCTGTTCGACGACCCGTTCCTGCGCATCGTGCCCGAGCGCGCGCAGGCGCGGCAGCGGCGCCCGGAGACGCTGGCACTGGCGCACGAGGCCGCACGCAAATCGGTGGTGCTGCTCAAGAACGAGGGCGAACTGCTGCCGCTCAAGCGCCAGGGCCAGCGCATCGCGCTGATCGGGCCGATGGCCAGCAACTGGGTGGAGAGCGCCGGACCGTGGACGCTGTTCGGCGGCGACGACAGCGGCAACGACCTGGCCACGGCCCTGCGCGCGCAATTGGCCGATCCGGCCGCGTTGCAGGTGGTGGAAGGCTGCGCGTTCGAACACGCACTGCCGGGCGGCGTGCAGGCGGCGGTGGCCGCAGCGACCGCCGCCGACGTGGCGATCCTGGCGATCGGCGAACCGCTGCGCTACTCCGGCGAAGCACAGTCGCGCACCGACATCAGCATCCCCGGCGCGCAGCAGTCGCTGCTGGCCGCCGTGGCGGCCACCGGCACGCCGGTGGTGGTGGTGCTCAGCAATGGCCGTGCGCTGGTGCTCGACGGCGCGGTGCTGGACGCGCCGGCGATCCTGGTCAGCTGGTTCCTCGGCTCGGCCTCCGGCCCGGCGCTGGCCGACATCCTGCTCGGCGTGCACGGCCCCTCCGGGCGCCTGCCGGTGAGCTTCCCGCACGAATCCGGGCAGTCGCCGTACTACTACGCGCACAAGCCCACCGGTCGCCCGGATCCGCGCCCGAACGCGCTGACGCCCTTCACCACCCACTACCGCACGATCTCCAACACCGCGCTGTTCCCGTTCGGCCACGGTCTGACCTATGGCCGCATCGAGTACGGCGAACTGACCTTGAGCACGTCGCGGCTGGCCGCCGGCGGCACGCTGAAGATCGCCGCACGCATCCACAACCGCGGCCACCGCGACGCCGAGGAAGTGGTGCAACTGTACGTCCGCGACCGCAGCGCCAGCATCACCCGCCCGGTGCGCGAACTGAAGGATTTCCGCAAGGTCGCGGTGCCGGCCGGTGGCAGCGCCAGCGTGGACTTCGTGCTGCGCCGCGAGGATCTGCTGTTCGTGGGCCAGGCGCTCAAGCCGACGGTGGAACCGGGCCAGTTCGATCTGTGGGTCGCGCCTTCGGCGCAGGCACCGGGGCTGACGGCCAGCTTCGAACTGCTGGGCTGATCGCCGCAGCCTCGGCAACCGCTGGCGGTGGCGGCCACGCGGTCGCCACCATGGCCGGCGCGTGGCCAACGTGGGCAGCGTTTCACGTCGGCGGCACTGCGGTCTGTCGCGTCACAATGCGCGATGCGGCATGGGACCTCATTGCGGGAGCGGCTCCAGGCGGTTTTCAGACTACACGGAGCCGTTCCCGCAGAGCCGTGCGGAGCCTTACCTGGGTGCACTCTGGGAGGGACTTCAGTCCCGACGCTTTGCAGGGGCAGGCACCCGGCAGGCTTCGCTTGCTGCGACTGCATCATCGTGCATTCCGGCATGCCCTCGCCGTGTCGAAACTGACGAAGACCACGCGCCGCGACGCGCGCGCCTACCCCGCCAATTCCGCAGCCAGGAAAGGCGCCGTTCGGCTGCCTGCATGCGTCGCCACCACGCCCGGCACGCCCGCCGCCACGACCTTGCCGCCCGCCCCGCCCGCGCCTGGCCCCATGTCGATGATCCAGTCGCTGGCCGCGGCCACGCGCATGTCGTGCTCCACCGCCACCACGGTGTTGCCCGCCTCCACCAGCCCGTGCAATTGCCGCAGCAGCGTGTCCACGTCGGCCGGATGCAGGCCGGTGGTGGGTTCGTCCAGCACGTACACGGTGCCGCGGCGCTGTGCGCGCTGCAGCTCGCTGGCCAGCTTGATCCGCTGCGCCTCGCCGCCGGACAGTTCGGTGGCCGGCTGGCCCAGGCGCAGATAGCCCAGGCCCACCTCCATCAGCACCTGCAGCGGCCGCGCGATCGCCGCATCGTCGGCAAAGAACTCCAGCGCCTGCGCCACGGTCATGCGCAGCACCTGTGCGATGTTCTGGCCGTGCAATTCGATCTCCAGCGTCTTGGCGTTGTAGCGCGCACCATGGCAGGTGGGGCACGGCGCATACACGCTGGGCATGAACAGCAGTTCCACGCTCACCGCACCCTCGCCTTCGCAGGTCTCGCAGCGGCCCTTGGCGACGTTGAACGAAAAACGCCCGGCGTCGTACTTGCGCTTGCGCGCTGCCGGCGTGGCCGCGAAGCGCTTGCGCACATGGTCGAACAGGCCGGTGTAGGTCGCCAGGTTGGAGCGCGGCGTGCGCCCGATCGGCGCCTGGTCCACCTGCACCAGCCGCCGCACGTGTTCCAGGCCGCCGGCAATGTAGCCATCGGTGGCGACACGCGCACCGCGCTCCAGCGGATCCAGTTCCTCCTCCGCCTCGGCCGGCGCCTGCCCCAGTTGCGTGCCCAGCAACTCCACCAGCGCCTGGCTGACCAGCGAGGACTTGCCCGAGCCGGACACGCCGGTGACCGTGGTGAACACGCCCAGCGGGATGTCCACGTCCAGCGCGACCACGTTGTTGCGGCTGACCTCGCGCAACTGCAGCCAGGTCTCCGGCGAGCGCGGCGCATGGGCAGCGGCGTGCGGTTCGGCGAACAGGTAGCGGCGCGTGGACGAGGCCTGCACCTGCGCCAATCCCACCGGCGGACCGCTGTACAGCACCTGCCCGCCGTGCTCGCCGGCACCGGGGCCGACATCGACGATCCAGTCGGCATGGCGGATCACGTCGATTTCGTGCTCGACCACGAACAACGAATTGCCCGCGCCCTTGAGCTGGTCCAGCGCGCCCAGCAACGCCTGCGTGTCGGCCGGATGCAGGCCCGCCGACGGCTCGTCCATCACATAGACCACGCCGAACAGCTGCGAGCGGATCTGCGTGGCCAGGCGCAGCCGCTGCAGTTCGCCGGGCGACAGCGTCGGCGTGCTGCGCTCCAGGGTCAGATAACCCAGCCCCAGCGCCTCCACCACCTGGATCCGCGCCAGCAGGTCCTGGGCGATGCGCTGCGCGGCCAGCGCCTGCTCCGGATGCCGCGATCGGCCCTGCATGCGGCCTTCCGCCGCGGGACGCAGCAGGTCGGCCACCTCGCCGAGCGGGCGCTGCGACAGTGCGCCGATGTCCAGCCCGGCGAAGGTCACCGACAGCGCCTCGCGGCGCAGCCGCTTGCCGTCGCAGCTGGGGCACGCGGTGCTGATCAGGTACTGCGCCACACGCTTCTTGATCAGCGCGCTCTGCGTGGTGGCGAAGGTGTGCAGCACGTAGCGGCGCGCGCTGCTGAAGGTGCCCATGTACGCCGGCTCCTGCTTGCGCTTGAGCGCGCGCTGGGTCTCGGCCAGGGTGAAGCCGGGATACACCGGCACGGTCGGTTGCTCGTCGGTGTACAGGATCCAGTCGCGGGTCTTCTTTGGCAGCTTCGCCCATGGCACGTCGACGTCGTGGCCGAGCGTGGTGAGGATGTCGCGCAGGTTCTGCCCGTGCCAGGCCGGTGGCCACGCCGCCACCGCGCGTTCGCGGATGCTCAGCGAACGGTCCGGCACCATCGACGCCTCGGTGGCGTCGTAGATGCGGCCCAGCCCGTGGCAGGTGGGGCAGGCACCGGCCGGCGTGTTCGGCGAGAAGCCGTCGGCATGGATGATGTCCTGCCCCGGCGGATACGTGCCGGCGCGCGAATACAGCATGCGCAGCGAATTGGAGATGGTGGTGACGCTGCCGACCGACGAGCGCGTGCTCGGCGCGCCGCGATGCTGCTGCAGCGCCACCGCCGGCGGCAGGCCGTCGATGGCGTCGACGTCGGCGACGCCGGCCTGGTCGATCAGGCGCCGCGCATACGGCGAGATCGAATCCAGATAGCGCCGCTGCGCCTCGGCGAACAGCGTGCCGAACGCCAGCGACGACTTGCCGGAGCCAGACACGCCGGTGAATACCACCAGTGCATCGCGCGGCAGCTCCAAGTCCACATCCTTGAGGTTGTGCTCGCGCGCGCCACGGACGCGCACGAAGCCGGAAGCGGCGAAAGCGGGAGGCGTGGACATGGGCAGGACCGGCAACGCAAAGGAGCGCGCAAGCTTAGCCGGTCGGCTGCCATGGGCGTGTCGCGGCCATCGCGCTGCAGCGCGCTCGGTCGTCGGCGAAGGCGCACCGTCGCCGGCGACGCAAGTCTCAGCTCAGCGCGGGCGCCGTCAGCGTGTCGATATCTTCGGCGCGCGCGGCCAGCGCCTGCATCCGCGTCACCGCGCCGGAGAAAGCGCGCAGCACCGCCACGCCGCGTTCGGCATAGATCGCATGCAGCGCCTGGTAGTACCACAGCGTGCCGTCGCGGCCGGCGGTGAAGCGCTCGAACACTGCCGCACCGACCTCGGGGTCTTCCAGGTCGGCGACGATGCTGCGCGCGTTGTAGAGCTTGTCGCAGGCCGACACCAACAGCACCGAATCCGGGGCCTGCGCCAGATGCGCCAGATACGCCTGCTTGCGGATGCGCCAGTCGCGGCGCTTGGCCGGCACGTCCGCGGGCACCGCCTTGCGCTCGGCCGTGGCGTCGGTACACGCCATCACCATGTCCGCCACCGCCTGGCCGAACTGCGCGCGGATCACGCCCTCATGGCCGGCGCCGCAATCCTCCACCACGTCGTGCAGCAGCGCCGCGATCGCCTGGTCCTCGTCGCCGCCGGCCTCCAGCACCAGCGTCGACACGCCCAGCACGTGGCTCAGATACGGCACCGTGCCGCCCTTGCGGAACTGGCCGGCGTGGGCGATGCGCGCGTAGTCCACGGCGCGCGCGTAACGTTCGGTGAGAGCGGTCATGCGGCGATCCTGACGGAACAGGCCGGCATTATCGCCAAACTTGCCGGCGTGAGCGCGTGGAGATGCGGGTGGACGTGGCTGCCGTTCAAGCCGCGTGTGGCGGCCATGGCGTATCTGATCGGCCGACAACGCGTACGGACGCGGGCTGCCGTGCAGCCCTGCCCTGGTTCAAGCGCGTTCCCCGCTTACACTTCCCTGTTCCCGCACCACCGCAACGCTCGCACGCATGAACGTCCGTCATCTCGACCAGCACGCCCCGGAACTGCCGCAGATCGCCGCCTGGTACCACGCGGCCTGGGGCCGCGAAGCGGGTTTCACGCTGGACGACGAACTGCGCCAACTCCAGCGCGCCGCGGATGCGCATGGCCTGCCGCGGCGGCTGGCCGCCTTCGATGGCGCCCGGCCGATCGCCGTGGTGCAGCTGAAAGACCGGGAAATGGACGCCTTTCCGCAATATCCGTACTGGCTGGGCGGCATGTACGTCGCCGATGCCTATCGAGGGCGCGGCATCGCCGGTCGCCTGCTCGCCCATGCCCTGGCAGACGCCGCGGACCTGGGCCTGGACGCCCTGTACCTGCAGACCGAGTACTTGGACGGCGGCCTGTACGCCCGCCACGGCTGGCAGCCCGTGCAGGAAGCCGATTCCTACGGCACCCGCGTGTTGCTGATGGTCCGCCAGGTCGGCTGAGCCAACGCCAGCGGGACCCGGGCGTCTGTACATTACTTTTCCCCCGCGCCGCGTTAACGTGGCGCTTGGAAAGATAGGGCGTCAGCCACCAACCGACCGCTCGATCGACAGACACGCATGAACGCAGCGCCGAGGATGCAACCCACCATGATCACCGACACCGCCCACGCCGTGGACGACACCGCCACCGACAGCGCCCCGACCCCGCCCGCGCGCCGTGCCGCCCTCTCCGGCCGCGCCGCCGCGCACAGCGTGTACCGCTCGCCGCTGTCCGCCGACGACGCCGACGCGGAAGCGCTGCGCCTTCGCGAACAACGCGCCAAGCGCGCGGCGCAGGTGGCCGCAGTCGGCACCGTCGCCGCCCTGGCTGCCGTGGCCCTGATCGCCTGGCGTCGCGCACGGCGCTGACCGCGCAACAGCCCTAGACGCATCCGGCATCATGCGCCGAGCAGGAAGCTCGCCACCGCCCACGCAGGGAAAGTCCTCATGACGCCATGGCACCGCATCGCCCAATTCGCCGGCCTGGCGCTGGTCCCCAGCGCCTGCAGCATGCCCGCCGCCGCCCGCAAGACGCCCATGGCCTCGGCGGTGCTGCGCGTACCGACCGACCTGCCCAACCAGCGCCTGTTCGACTGCACCGAATCCAGCATCGCCACCCTGTCCGAGAACAGCAGCTCCTGGCCCAAGGTCACCCGCGAAGATCCAGCCAAGGGCATCCTGGAATCGGGCGACTTCCCCGAAACGAATCGCAGCGGCTTTCGCCTGCGCCTGGAGCGCCCACCGGGCGCCAGCCAGGCCAAGCTCGCCCTCAAGGGCGCCGGCGCCTATTTCGTCGACCTGGGCGTCGACCAGGCGATGCAGGATCTCAAGACCGCGTTGGATCGCTGCGTCGCCACGCGGCCGCTGTGAGCCCGAATAGCACACGATAGTTCTGACTCCCGCGCCGTACAGCGACCAAGGAAGGACACGACCATGCCCAATTACGCCATCGAAGCCCGCTCGCTCGGCGTCATCGGCATCGCCGGCCACGCCTTCTGGGTGCTGCGCGAGAACACGGCAAGGCCGTGGCGGAACTGCATGGCCTGGCCACCGATCGCCAGACCGGCTAGGCCATCCCCATCGGCACCGACGAAACCCGGCACTCGCTGCGCGCCTGGCACTACCCGCACGATCCTGCGTACGCCCGCTCCATCGGCGAAAAGGTCGACAGCACCACCTACATCCGCGACGACCAACCGTCACGCACGGTGGCCACCGGCGACAAGCACGAGATCCTGGAGCGCTGGAATACCGCGGTGCGCGCCGTGCCGGAACTGAACGCGCAGGACCGCGACTATCCGAACTACGGCTTCAAGGTCTTCGGCGACACCGTCAACAGCAACTCCGGCTACCGCACCTTCGGCGAGCTGATGGACTTGCCCGTGCAACGCTTCCCTGGACGCCTCGAACCGGGCATCGGCAACCGCATGCTGTCGCCGGAACGCACGGAAGAACTGCGGTATCACGCAGCGGACGGGCAGGAAAGGCAGCACTTACCGGATCCCACACGTGCCGACCACCCCGATGACACAATGGTCCAGCAGATCCGCAGCGTCGGCCCTAAACGCCCTGAACGGAAGGCGATCCGTGCCATACCCATGGTCTACGACATCAGCCCGGCAGCGCAGTACCCTATCGAAAGCGGCAAGCCAACGAGCTATTAACGCTTATGCAAAGCAAATGGCGGATGCGTATGTGCCATTGCTCCGACCAAAAAGAAGACATCCATGGGACGCCCAAACATGAACGTTTGAGGTCGACGTCGTTGTGCGGCGCAAGAAGAAGCAGCGTCCAGGCCAGCAAAAATGGAGCAGGCAACGTGAAAGCAACTTCAACGATTCCATTGGCCATAGCAATCATCTTTCTATCAACATCCTGCGCAACCACCGGCTTGGCAGCCAACGAGCGACAAGCAGGAAACATGAAGGAGCACACGGAAATGACGCCAGCCGAACTGGGCCATCGCTTCCTAGCGATGATAGAGACTATCGACAAATTCGATGACCTGTCCGCGGAGTCGCTGCAACGGCTCATGGACGTCCCATTCACCAGGGATGAAGCGAAAAATTCCGGGTTCTACGTACTAAATTCCCAAGAAAACTGGAAGTACAACCTCACCTACAACTTCGACGAGAAATTTTCAAGATACTCGAATGTAAATCTGGAAATATCCGCAGCAGGAGGCACAAGTGAAGCAACTTCACCGCCATGCGACCTGATATTGAAAAACTACGATGACTCCTTGAAGAAGCACGGCTTCAAGCCCGAGCCAACGTCCTACAACGAGTTCGGCTGGGCGCTTTCCTTCTATTATTCGCGCAACGATCTTTACATCCAAATCATCCCCCAGAACAAAGCACTGAAGTCTCCAGACGCACCTGGCGGAACCTGCATCGAAGCGATCAGCCTCCACAAACTAGAAGGGTGACGACAATGCCAGCAGCTAACGCACAGTTGCAGGCGGCCTTGGCGCGATTCGGCAGCCAGCCCGGAGTCACCGCCGATCAGGCAGCACAGTTGCGCGCAACCATTGCTGCAGATCAGGACCTTACACAGCGTCTGAATCAAGAAGCTGCCAACGGTCATTTGAGCGGCTTCGCATTGAGCCAAAGCGGCTCCCAATCGTTGATCGGGTCTTACGACAAGTCGTCCGGGGTTGTCACCCTTCCCACACTCCAACCTGGCTCCGCCGCTGCAGAAGATTTGCGCGGTACTCTGCGTCTGCAGGAGATGAGCATACGCTTCGCTCACACCACCTATGTAGACGCCAACCAGCAAAGCCATGCGGTGACCCAAGACATGGTCACCAATCTGCAAGCGACGATCAACAGCTCGCCCGCACTGGCCACTGAAATGAAGCGAGCGGTCACCACGATCGACAGCAACACCAGTAGCAACCGGCAACAGCACATGTTGCTTGAGAATTTTGCACCTCTTAGCGGAACTGTCGCAGGCGGAACCTTCAATCCTGCAAACAAGACGATGAGCATCCCGCCTACTACGCTGGGGCAATCGCCAAGCCGGTTCAATCAGAACGGCGCTACCGACCTGACATTCGTACTGGGCCACGAGACCCAACACGCCTTCAATCAAGTGCCGATGGTCGGCGCCTATCGTCAATTCGATTCCGCCGTGAAGGCGATCGCCAGCGACAACAATCCGATCAACGACTACACGGTTCCTATCGAAAACTTGGTTGCAAGAAACCGGGAGGATGAGGCAAAGGCACAAATTTCGGGCTGGAACGCATTGATCGATCGAGAGCGTCAGATCAACCCTCAGGTCGATCTGACCGCCATGAAAGGCATTCCGAATAGCCGCATCAAGGACTTTGTCGAAGCAGACCCGGCCAATCCTAGTCAAGCCAGAGCACGACCAGGACTCAGCTTCAATGCGGACGGTTCGCTCCCGATGACGCCGGAGAACATTGCCGCACAAGGGCACTACTACTTCGACAAGCTTCCCAAAGGCACGCCTGGCCTGTCAGTGGATCAGACAACCGGCATCGGCTATCACGGCGACTCGGACTACCCCAATTACTACGGCGCCTTGGCACTGAGCCGCGCGATCAAGATCGACAGAGAAAACGCGCACTCCATCCGCGGCGTCGCGCCGCAAATGCATCTGAACATGCAACGCTTGCACTTCAACGAGACCTTGCTGGAGCGCAACGGCATCACCTTGCCGCAAGGCAGCACGGCCACCCCTCAGGCGTTCTGGGATACCAGCACGACCCCGCCAACACCCGGCCTGCTGCAACACACTCAAGATTCCCACCAGCACATCAGTCCAACCTCCGAGCGCGACTCGCCGCACGCAGGGCGCGCCCAGCCCGGCGACCCTGGACATCCCAGCACCCACTTGTTAGAGAAGATCCGCGATGGCGTGCGCGGGCTGGACCAACAAGCCGGCAAACCGTGGGACGAGAACAGCGAGCGGCTGAGCGCGAGCCTGTTGCTGTTGGCTGGCGAAAAGGGGTTCACGGCAAAGGACGATCTGAAGGTCGCGACCAATACGCCTACCGCCACCTTGGGCAGCGGCGAGGTGGTGCACCTGTGGCGCACCGGCCATCCATCGCCCGACCCCGCCGCGCACCGAGCGCACATGCCTATGCAGGAAGCGCTCGCGGCGCCGACGGAACAGCGCTTCGCGCAGTTGGAGGCGGTGCGGCAAGCCAGGACCGAGGAACTGCAACGTAGCCATCAGCAGGAGACCGTGCAGACGCAATCGGCGCCGGTGCGTTCGATGTAGGTGCCGCAAGCCCGCCTACCGTGCGCCAGGGCGGGCGCGGCATCGGACTAGCCACGGCGGTGCTGGCAGCCGCGAGCGACGGGCTGCACAACAGCTTCAACTCCATCGACCAGAAATCACACGCAAGAGCGAATAGCAACTCGCCTACCGCCGACGAGCACCTATCATGGCGCCCTGCTATCGGCTCCATAGCGCTGTGCCTGATGCGGGGACTGACGCTGCGCCGGCCACGACACCTCGCGCAGCACCATATCCAGCTGTTCCGCGAGCAGTTCCATGCACACCGCCAGCTCACCCGCACGCACTTTCGGGGCGGCCTCGCGCTCTTCGGCCACACTGCGCGGCTCTGCCAATCTTGCGAGGAACTTGACGAACTCGCCTAACCGCACCAACCGAAACTGGCTCTCTTCGGGCAGGAAATAGCCCGCCATTTCAAGATCGTCCGTTCTGTACTCCGACATCGTCGCCTCTCCTTCCATGAAGTGGCCGTCCGCCGCAATGGCGGACGGGAAGTCGGGAGGCTAGAAACCGCACACAGCCGGCGGGCTTATTCCCCTTGCGGGTGTTGTATTCACCGCCCTCCCGACACAGACGTTGCGTCGGTTGCACCTGCTTAAAACATGCAGGCACAAAAAACCCACCAGTTTGTCGGAGGTGGGTACCGCTGTGTGCGGAGTTTCTAGGCTCCGTTTAGTAATTTTGCTACTGGCAGCGAAGAACGTCAAGCCTCTCATCGCTGGTGAAGCAATAATCCTCTGCTACAAACATCGTCACACCTATGGCAACGGAGGCAAGCCCAACTCGGCCAGAAACGCGTTGTGCCGCCGCTTCGCTTCTGCGATGTCCTTCTCGATCTCTACCAGATTCGCATGTACGGCAACAAGGTCGATTTCTTCCTCCGCCTGCGCCGTGCTGACATATCGAGAAATATTGAGGTTGAAATCGTTGCGCTCGATCTCCGCCATATCCACACGACGCGCGTAGCGTGGCGCTTCCTTCCGGTACTGGTAGGTATCGACGATCTTGGCGATGTGCTCGGGCAACAAGCGATTTTGGCGTTTTCCCTTCTCGAAATGCTCGGCAGCATTGATGAACAGCACGTCATCAGGCTGTTTGCACTTTTTCAGCACAAGGATGCAGACCGGAATACCAGTGGAATAGAACAAGTTGGCCGGCAGCCCGATTACGGTATCGATGTGGCCGTTCTTGAGCAGCTTGGTGCGGATGCGCGCCTCTGCGCCACCGCGGAACAGCACGCCGTGCGGAAGAATGATGGCCATTACGCCATCGTCCTTCAGGTAATGGAAGCCGTGCAGGAGGAACGCAAAATCTGCTGCCGATTTTGGCGCCAGGCCGTGGTTGCGGAAGCGCATGTCTTCCGGAGACGCCTTGTCTGGGTCCCAGCGGTAGCTGAAAGGCGGGTTGGCCACGACCGCATCGAAACGCGGCATAAGCGCTGGGTTGGACTCGCGCAACCAGTCCCAGTCGTTGATCAGCGTGTCGCCGTGATGAATCGCGAACTCCGAATCCTTTGCCCCGTGCAGCAGCATGTTCATGCGCGCCAGGTTGTAGGTGGTGACGTTCTTTTCCTGCCCTACCAGCTTGCCGATGCCGTGCGGGCCCATGCGCTTGCGCACGTTGAGTAGCAAAGAACCAGACCCGCAGGCGAAGTCCAGCACCTGATCCATATGCTCGCGCGGTCCTGCCGCGGGGTTCTGCCCGTCCAAGGTGACGACGGCCGAAAGAATGTCCGATATCGGCTGTGGCGTGTAGAACTCGCCCGCCTTCTTGCCTGACCCGGCCGCGAACTGACCGATCAGATACTCGTAGGCATCACCCAGCGTATCGCTGTCAGTGGAAAACTGAGCCAATCCCTTCGCAATTTCGCCCACGATCTTGACGAGTTGCGCATTGCGCGCCTTGCGCGTCTTGCCCAGCTTCTCGGAATTCAGATTGATTTCAGAGAACAGCCCTCGGAAGGTGCTTTCGAACGATCTCTCTTCGATGTGCTTGAACGCATCCTCTAACGTCCCTAGCAGATCTTCATCCTGCTCTCTCGCCAATTCGGCGATATTGGTCCAGAGGTAATCCGGAGGAATCACGTAATGCACCTTCCGCCGCATCTGCTTCTCGAACGCAGGCACGTCAGCCTTGTTGTCGGCATACCAAAACGACAACGGTGCTAGGCGATCGCCTTCCTCTAGCTCGGGATAGTCCTCGCCCAGTTCCCGTTTCGCAGCGGCTTCGTAGTTGTCCGACAGATAACGCAGGAACAGGAAGGCCAGCATGTAGTCGCGGAAGTCGTCCGCGTCCATGCTGCCGCGCAGCTTGTCGGCAATGCTCCAAAGGAGCTTACCTAGCTTGTTTTTCTCGTCGTGGGTCATACAGTTTTCGATTTATCGTCTAGGCGCAGCTGTTCCCCAGAAATCCGGATCAGCTTTCCATCCTTCACAACCAACAAGTCGGTATTGGTCTGGATCGCGGTCTTGCGTGCCAACGCAGCAGCCCGCTGCAATGCAGCCAACGACGCACGAAGCTCCGGGCTTCTTGCTTTGTACAGATCCTGCGTTTTCATGTATTTTCTCCCCACTCCAGCAGCACTGGCTCTGGACCGGCATTGTCGTACAAGGCCCATGCGTCTACCCGGGCCTTGTAGTGATGATGGAAATTGTGAAACCCGGCGGCAAAACGGCGCCGGATGATGGGTTCCGGAATGCTGTGGCCGCCTTGCTTGACCCGTTCGGCGACACGTCCGATGGCAGCTTCCGCGCTGGGCAGCGAAAGAAAATAGAGGCTGACATGGTAGCCAAGCGATCGCCATCGGTCGATGTGCCGGCGATAGGCGAGACCAGACAGCGTCGTCTCAAATGCAAAGCTTTCCCCGCGCTTCACGCACTCATCGATTTCCTCCAACATCAGGCGGCCGGCCTTGACCGCCTCGGCCTCAGGCGCGAATGGCGAAAGCCCGGCTGCAATCAAATCGGCATTGATGAAGCGTGGGCATTGCGCGTCCTCTGGCAAAAAAACACGGGCGAACGTCGTTTTTCCCGCGCCATTCGGGCCAGAAATGACGATGATCCGCTTGGTCATTGCCCCTCCCTCTGATCGCGAGAGCCGCCTAGACTCACTTGATCAGGCGCGGAATTTTCCGCGCCCGCCTCAACGCTAGCGAGCAAAGCTCTGTTAAACGGGTAGAACTCCAGAAAATCGTCGAGCACCTTCTCGAAATGCTCCCTGTTCTCCTGAAGCATCTCCACAGGATCGTAGAACGAATAATTTCCGTGACTCATGATGTTGACAACGCGACCGTACAGCGTGGCATCAGGATCATCGCTTGCATCCTGTTTTATGCACACCGAGAACTTGTCGTGGCCGTGGAAGATCTGCGCCTTCTCCAACAAGCCGCGCAGCGCGTTGAAGTGATGCGTGTAGATCTGGCCCGAGTCACGGGCACGACACAGTTCCTCCAGCAAGGCCAGATGATGGAAGAACGGCGTGTCACCGCTATAGGTCAGCGCGAACTCGTCCGTTGCGCGCGCGCGCGACAACAACCATGGCTGGAACTTGTTGCGATCGATCAGTCTGATCTCGTTCCACAGCACGTTGAAGAACAGGGCGTGATGGGTTGAGATCACCGTCTTGATGTTGTGGTCTTTCCGCGCTAGGAATTGCCCAAGGTGATTGGCCACAACAATGGCATTGTGTTCGTCGAGCGAGGAAATAGGATCGTCGATGACGATGTACTTCACCCATCGATAAGCATCCGCCCCATCCATTGCCAGTTGCACGATGGCCAAGAAAAAGCACCAAATGAACATGGTCTCCTCGCCACGGGAAATCTTGATAGGCTGCTCGGCATTGCCTTTCGGATAGAAGCGCACCAGCCCGGCTTCCGCATCGATCTGGAAATCGAAGTCCGCGTAGCGTTGCAGCAGTGGACGAATGCGGGTGTCCATTTCCAGCTCGCGCAAGCCGTCAAAAAAACGGGATTCTTTGTTGAGAACCAATTTTCGGTCGCTGTCGCCGACCAAGTCGTTATCCCAACCAAACAGGTCCTCGGTGTAGGCATTGAAGTACAGGGTGTCGCGCTCATCGCCGTGCCGGCCGATGTTCTTGAACGCCATGGACAGCTGGGTCTTGCCTACGCCATTGTGCCCGTATAGCAGCACGAAGCGCTTGGCCTTTTCAGATGCGTTTGCTGGGCCGTTAAGTGTTGTCCGCATGTGGACTGCGAGCGCGGACAGATCCGAAAATTTTGGTGGCGGACTCATGGTTTAGTACCCGTCATGGCAGGGAACAAACCCTGCATCAGACCCTGCTTGTGTTTCCGCAGCTCGACGATCTGGCGTGACTGCGCTGCGATAACACCATCAAGAGAGCGCACACAGGACGCTATACGTTCTTGCTCATCCTGCCCTGGCACCATCACCTCAACCGACTCCAAGGTAGTTTTGTTTACGGACGGGATAGCACCGCCACAATATTCATTAAGATCAACCAGCTGACTTAATAAATATAAAAAGTAATCATCAGCAACCCCATTAAATGCCTTTATACCCACAACATTGTTATCGATCAAACACTCCTTCAACACGAAAGCGCGCCTATTTAAACGAAGTCCTTCACCAATTCTGGCAAATACCGTGGCACCCTCAGGAATCAACTTTGCCCTCAACTGCAATAGCTCTATGTCGTCCACATAATTCGCAGCAGAAAAGAGCAAGCCCGCATCATTAGCAACAGCCCTCGAAACATCGCTCACTTTACAAAAAGGATATTTCCCACTGACTTTGCCCTGCAATACCTCAGGAAATCCATAGCCCTGAAGAACTTCGCACACTTCTCCTAGCGGCTTGCGCTTCCAGCCACTCTCAAACCCCGAGAAGCGCAGCCGCGGCAAGTACTGGCCTTCAGTGGGAAAAAGCTGCTGCATCAGACCCTGCTTGTGAGTCTTGAGGGCGTCGAGCTTGCGGGTTTCTCTGCGTATGTAGTCGTCCAAGGAAGATAGGCACTCGGATATTTTTCCTTGCTCCTCCGGAGAGGGGACTTTTATCGGAAGCTTCTCAATTTGGTGCGGGTAAAGATGGACCACTGAGTCTCCTTGAGCCACTCGAGCAATAGTGGCCGCAAGGGGTCCATTGAGATAATAACTAAGGAAAATTCCATTCTCGCGCGGACGCAAGACGTTGAGATCGCCACCTAATGCAACACCACCAGGAACGACACAGGCAGCCGTGGCAATATCCTCCCTTGTTTCACCCGATGACGGGATGATAACGTCGTATGGCTCACTGAAGAATAGCGAATCTGATGGCAGCGAGGTCCTTGACAGAACATTTTCAATAACTTCTTCATAAACCGTGTAAAGCTCGCCATATCGAATGCATTGATGAACACCGTCGCTACTAACTTCGGCCTTGGCGATACCTTTTCCTTTGTAGAGGTCTGCAACCTCATCAATTCTTTTTGTCGCCCATTCCCCCGAAAAATTAGGAAATCGCATCCAGCGCTGAACCCCTTGCGCGCCCTCCAAGCACATCGCCGCACCCTCTGCCTTAGTTTGCATACGCACTCAACCCCGCGATCTCCCGCCCCTGCGCCAGCCGCTCCAGCACAGGCCCCAGATCTTCCATCAATGCCAATTCGCGCCGAGTACGTTCCTTCCAACTCAGATCCAGAGGCGCCATCAACACACTCAGCGCTTCGCCGTCGAATACGCGCCGACGCAGGATGTCGTCCACGAAAACGCGGAATTGCTCAGGGTCCAGACCGTGCGCCTGGGCGATGCCCTGCAGCAGTTCGGCGTTGCGGCGCGCCTTGAACGCCTCGTAGCCTTTCCGGATCTCAGCCTCGTCGAGCGCCCGGTCGGTCGGCAGGCCACGGAGGTAGTCGGCAATCACTTCGCGCTCGTCCATGAATTTGGCGTCGGCCTGAATCAGGCCAATCAACTGCTCGCGGGTCATGCTGCGCTCGGCCGGCGGTTTGCCGCTGTCGCGCGCCACCAGGGCCATGATGTAGTCGTAGTCGATCAGGTTGGAGGCGAACAGCACGAACTCGAAGTCCAGATTCTGCACTTCCTGCAGTGCGGACTCACCCTGGGTCTGCTGCTGGGCCTTGAGCCGCTGCGCGGTTTCCAGATACGTGCCGCGCCAGGCGCGCAGGTCATCCGGGCTGACCACCGCATCCACCAGCGCTTGCTGCTCAGGCGTAATGTCGGTGTACTGGTCCACCTGGGTCTTGAGCCGTTGCACTTCCTTGAATAGGGTAACGAACTGGCTGCGGGCAGCGTCTCCGCGCAGGTTGGCGACCTGCTCGGGCCGGTTGTGCAGGCCCTGCGATTGCATGAACGTCTCCAGTTGCTGCATCGCCTCGCTAAGCTGCTCGATGACCTTGGGCGCCGGGTCCACCATCCAAATCCTGCGCGCTCTGTCCCCCTTCTCGCCGGAGAACAGCGCAATGGCCTCGTCCACCTGCGTCTGTTGCCGGCGGAAGTCGAGGATGTTGCCGTAAGGCTTGGAGTCGTTGAGCACGCGGTTGGTGCGCGAGAACGCCTGGATCAGGCCGTGATGCTTGAGGCTCTTGTCCACATACAGGGTATTGAGATACTTGGAGTCGAAGCCGGTGAGCAACATGTCCACAACGATCGTGATGTCGATCTTCTCTGCGCCCTTGCCGGGCAAGTCGGTATCTGGAATCTGCTGCAGCTTGATGCGCTGCTGCACGTCCTTGTAGTAGCCGTCGAACTCGCCGATGCGGAAGTTGCCGCCATAACGGGCGTTGTAGCCTGCGATGATCCGCTTGAGCGCGGCGGCCTTGCCGTCCGGATCCTCGCGATTGTCAGCCTGCTCCTGCGGCAGGTCTTCCTGCAGCTGCCGCACGTCGGCCGCACTTCGGACCGCCTCGTCGCCGCCCTCGGCCGCCACCGCCTGCGCCGGCGGGGAGAACACGCAGGCAATCTTCAGAGGCCGGAAGTCGGGGTCGCAAGCCTGGCGCTGGGCTTGGACGTTGTCGAATAGGTCGTAGTACTCGATGGCTTCATTGATCGAAGCAGTGGCCAGCACCGCGTTGAAACGGCGCTGCGCAGTTGCGGCGTCATGTTTTTCCAAGATCTTTTCGATGACCTTGAGCTTGGGCAGTGCATCGCCTGCTTTGGGAGGTCGCTCGCCATCTGGCTTGAAGTAGTCAACGTGGAACTTCAGCACGTTGCGGTCGTCAATGGCGTGGGTGATGGTGTAGGCATGCAGTTGACGTTGGAACAGATCCTGGGTGGTGCGCAGGCGCTTCTCTTTGCCCTCGCGCTGCACGCTGGAGGCGTTCTCCTCGAAGATCGGCGTACCCGTGAAACCGAACAACTGCGCAGCAGGAAAAAACTCCTTGATAGCTTGGTGGTTCTCGCCGAACTGGGAACGATGGCATTCGTCGAAGATGAATACCATCCGCTTGCTGCGCAAAGGTTCCAGCCGCTGGGCGTAATTGCGCCGGTTGGCGCCATCCAGCGCAAGACCCAGCTTCTGGATGGTAGTGACGATCACCTTGTCGGCCTTGTCGTCGGAGAGCAGCCGGCGCACCAAGGTTTCGGTGTTGGTGTTCTCCTCTACGCATCCTTCCTGGAAGCGATTGAATTCTTCGCGGGTCTGCCGATCCAGATCCTTGCGATCCACCACGAACAGGCACTTCTCGATGTCCGGGTTGTCTTTGAGCAGGGTGGATGCCTTGAACGAGGTCAGCGTCTTGCCGCTACCGGTGGTATGCCAGACATAGCCGTTGCCGCCGTTCTTGTCGATGCAATCGACGATGGCTTTGACTGCGTAGATTTGGTAGGGCCGCATCATCAACAGCTTTTGCTCGCTGGCCACGAGCACCATGTAGCGGCTAAGCATCTGCCCCAAAGCGCACTTGGCCAGGAAAGCGTCGGCGAAGGCATCCAAGTGACTGATCTTGTTGTTGGCCTCATCAGCGAACTGATAGACCGGCAGGAACTGCTCATCCGCGCTGAAGTTGAAGTGGCGCGGATTGTTGTTTGCGAAGTAGTAGGTATTGGTGCGGTTGCTGACGATGAATAGCTGCATGAAGCACAGCAACGTGCGTGTGTAGCCGTTGCCAAGATCCGATTTGTAGTCAACGATCTGCTGCATGGCCCGTCGCGGACTGATGCCCAACGTCTTCAGCTCGACCTGTACAACCGGCACGCCATTGATCAGCAGAATCACGTCGTAGCGATGGTGGCTAGAGTCGTGATTGATGCGCAGTTGGCTGACTACCTCGAAGGTGTTCTTGCACCAATCGCGGGTATTGACCAGGGTGTAGTGCAGCGGCGTGCCGTCGTCCCGGATGAAGGTAGAGATTTCTCGTAGACGCTGCGCAGCGATGAAAACGTCATCAGTGACGATTTCGTCGAGCAGACGCGTGCGCTCACCATTGGTTAGATAGACCCGATTAAGCGCGTCAAACTTGTCCAGGAAGTTGCATTCCAGCGCGTTGCGATCGCGGATATCCGGACGCAAGGTGTACTTCAGCTCGCCCAACTTGACGAGGAGTTCCTGCTCAATTGCGCTTTCCCTGACGTGCATAGATGCTACCCGGCTTACCTTGTTGAACGTAGATAACGGAGAGCCTAATGGCCAGGGCAACTTCATGTCTCTGGGCAGCCCATTGCCGAATGAAAAAATCTCCGCTCAAGGGAGACTTGAGGCCAGCATCAGGCCGTAGGAATCTCGCGATGCCATTGTATGACCCAGACCTTGGCGGGTCGAGAAGGTGCCGACCAGCGCTCGGCCGGTGCACTCATTCAGCACAGGCCAGATGCGCCAGTGGCACGCGCCCAGCCTTGGGCGCGACTGCCTCGGCGATCACCGCAGCGCGCTCATGCCACATAGCACTCCGATCAGGCACAGGGCGTGCCAGCCCGCCGTCACTCGCCCCCAGCAAGAAACCACACCGGTTTTAGCGGCAGACGCGCGCGGGCGATGTCGTCGAGCTGGGCGTAATGCGCCGTCCACAACCCCAGCAGCTTGCGCGCATCGATCAGGCTGATACGCCGATGCGACTGCCGCGCCTCATAGTCCGCATCCTTGGTGAAGCCGGACAAGGCCACGAATAGGCCCACGTCGCCCTCGCCGAGCACGGCCATGAAGCTGCGCAAACCCATCACGTCGATGCGCGGGGAGTTGGCATTGCGCTTGACCTGCACCTTGATACGCGGCGGCCGGGTGCCGAGCGGGTCGTTGTAGGCGATGATGTCGGTGCCGCCGTCCTTGCCGGGCGGGGCGATCCAGGCGACGTGGTAGCCCATCGCCTTCAGCAGTGAGCCGACCAGTTCCTGAAAGTCGTATGGCGGCATCGCCGCCAGGTACGCCTCGATCTCGGTCCAGGCCCTCTCTTCGGCCTCTTCCAGCGTGATGGTGGCCGAGCCTTCGCCGAGTTCTTCCTCGCCCTCCTCGTCCTCGACGGGGTCCGGCTGGGCGCTCTTCCATTTGCGGTAGAGCTGGCCGACCGCGCGGGTGAACTGTTCGGGGTCTGGATAGGTCTGCAAGGCGGCTTCGCCATCGGGCGTCAGGGTCCAGATGCCCTTATCCTTGACCATCCAACCGGCCTTCACCGGCGCCACGGTGCTGAAGCGCACGATCTTCTCGAAGCGGCGGCCACCGGTCTGGTAATCCCCTGCCTCGTACTCGGTCATCGCGACCTGCTTCGCCAGCACCTCCAGCGCGTCGCTGGCGCGCATACCCTCCGGCTGTGCCTTGAGGATCTGGAACAGCATGCGAATCAGCTCGCCTTTGCGGCGCTTGGTGATGTTGGCCATCGGCTTTCCATGTCTCCGGTGTATAGGGTGCGGGACGCGCGCTCAATGATAGCCGCCTTCACGCTGGGGGCTTACCGCTAGGCTCCCGGCTTAAACCTTGCGTGCCGTGTCCAACCGGGACTGCAACGCCGCCAACACGTCGTTTGCCTCGACATAGCGACCCGAGCGACGGGCCTCGGCGCGGGATGCCAACCCACGTGCGACGAAATGCGATGTACCTTCTGCCTCCTCGCACAGCGCCGGATCGAGCCGAAGCGAAGGAGAGGACGCAGGTTTCATCGCTGACGTGGGCCGGATATTTCGCTGGTTGGATTTCGCCATTGCGATGCTCCTTGCAGGAATGGTTGCTTCATCCCGCAGCGCTGACCTATGCGTCAAGCCCAAGCGCCACCCGCACCGCATCGCACGCCGCAATCAAATCCAGCACCAGCCGCTCGCTCACATCCATTTCGCCCTCGTACTCGGCGACGTTGCGTTGGTGATGGCATTTGTCCAGCACCCGCCACACCTCCGGCCCCAGGCCCAAGGTGTGCGGCAACACCTGGAACACGATGTAGCGGTTGTTGGCGCGATAGCCCTTGGCGCGCAGCGCTGCCAGGCACAGCGCGTGCGCAGCGTTGTAGGCCAGGTCGAAGCGGCTTTCCAGGGCCAGCGTGGCGTTCTTGGCGTCGCCCAGGCGGGCCAGGCCGGAGCGGATCAGGCCATCGAATTCGCGTTGGTCGGTCGGTTCGGCGCTGAGTTGCTTGCCGGGGCCAGACAGGTTTTCAAGTGGCGAGGTCATCCATGCCTCCAATTACCCATATCTTGGGTTGCTGCAGCACCCGCTGCAGGAATGCGTTTTCGTCGCGCAGGCGCTTGGCGTAGTCGGCACGCGTGTACAGCGTGGGATTGACCGGGCGGCCCAGCCGCGCCTGCATGCCATCCAGCGCGCGCATCAGGTCGGCATAGCCCAGCGTATCGGAGATCACCATCAGGTCGATATCGCTGCGCGCGGTGTCGCTGTGCTTGGCGACCGATCCGTAGACGAAGGCGGCCACGATGTCGTCGGCGATGGGCTGCAAGGCCTCGCCGAGCGGGCCGGCCAAGCCGATGGTCTTCTGCACGATGCCGAGCAGCTCGTCGTGGATGGGCGAATGCGGATTGGCTTGGTAGCGCTTCTGGTTGCCGATGCGCTGTACCGTGAGCAAGCCGGCGTCGGCCAGCTTGGTCAGTTCGCGCTGCACGGCGCCGGAGCCGCCGCTGGCAGCGGCGATCAGTTCGCCGACACCGAAGCTGCGCTGAGGCTGACCGTACAACAGGCCTAACACGCGTTGCTGGGTGCGAGTGAACAAGGCATCCGCCAGGCCCAGCGTCAGCGCGCGGGAAGAGCGCAGCGCCTCGCCTACGCCCGCGGGATTGAGCAGGTTGTTGACCATGCGGTGCAGCTTACTACCCACATGGACAATTTTCTTCCCATTATGGGTATTTATTTGCCCTTTTTGGGTATATTTCGTTGCTTGATCCGCTTTGATCTTGCATCCCTCCCAGCGCTAACTCACACCACTCCCTGCCCCACCAGAAACACCACTCCATCGCCCCCACCCTCGGTCTGCCGCAGCAGCCCCTCCGCCTCCAGGGTCTCCAGCGACACATCGGCGCCGAGATATGTGACCACCCCGTCCAACGTCAACCCCACCCAACGATCGCGGCCGGCATGCTTGGCGCGGTACAGGGCGGCGTCGGCGATGCGCAGGCTCAGCGGCCAGTCGCCACCGGGGTGGGTGGGGAACAGGCTCACGCCCATCGACACGGTGAGGGCAATGCGGCCGGTCGGGCGTACCAGGGGGTCGGCCTGCAGGCGCTCGCGCAGGCGGCGGAACAGGCGCGGGGCGTCGGCCAGGGTACCGCCCGGGCAGATCCACAGGAATTCTTCGCCGCCCCAGCGGGCGATGATGTCCGAGCTGCGTGCACACTCGCGCAGCAGATCGCCCAGTCGTATCAGGGCGTGGTCGCCGCCTTCGTGGCCGTGCAGGTCGTTGACGCGTTTGAAGTGGTCGATGTCCAGCAGGGCGATCAGCAGCGGTTCCTGCGTGCGCTCGGGCGTCGCTGCAGCCTCGCGCGCCTGCAGCCAGGCGGTGACGTAGCGGCGATTGCGCAGGCCGGTGAGGGCGTCTTCCTCGCTCTGGCGACGGATGGTGGCGGCGAGCTGTTCCAGTTCGCGGTGCTGCGCCTGGATCTCCTCGTTCTTGCGCGCCAGTTCCGCGTTGATGCGCCGACGCGCACGGCCTTCGCGCACCTTGAGCAGGAAAAAGCCGGCCAGCGCCAGGAGTGCGGCGAGTAGACCGTAGAGCACGCTGCGCTGGCGCTGCGCGCGCGCCTGCAGTTGCGCATACGCCGCCTGTTCGGCGGCACGGGTGCGGGCAAGTGCGGCCAGTTCGCTGTTCTTGCGCGCCAGGTCCACCGCCGATTCGAGCTCGGCGATCCGGGTCTTGGATTCGACGTTCACCGCCTTGTCGTTGACCTCCTTGTACTCGCGCATGAGGGCAAGCGCCTCGCGGTCGCGGCCGAGTGCGTCGAGGTTGTCGATCATGCGCGGGTACAGTTCCAGCCGCCGGGGGACGTTGTCCCACTGCGTGAACATCTGCCGCGCGCGCTCGAACGCGGCGGCCGCGGCGTCGCGTTGGCCGAGATCGGCCAGAACGTTGCCGAGCGTGGAATAGACGATGCCTCCCTCGCCATGGTCGCCGCCTGGCGCCGCCCCCTCCAGCATCGCGGCCGCTTCGCGCAACAAGGGCAACGCCTCCCGCGGGCGATGCTGCAGCGCGAGTACGTTGCCCAGGTTGTTCAGCAATCCGATCAGCGACGTCTTGCCATCGGCACGTCCCGCCGCCAACGCCTGCCGGTAGATCGCTTCGGCGCGCTGCAGTTCGTTTGCGCCCTGATAGGCCGTGCCCAGGTTGTTGAGTATGTCCGCGCGCGTCAGGTCCTTGTACGGCATCGCATCGTAGGCAGCGAGCGCACGCTGGCCGTAGGCGATCGCCTTTTTCCATTCGTGGGCATAGATGAACACGCCGGTGGCGTTGTGCAGCATGGAGACGTCGTCGGGCATGCCCAGTGCCTTGACCACACGCTCCGCCTCGAGCAGGGCGGCGATGGCATCGGGCATGCGCCCCTGCTGAGCCGACACCAGGAACACGGTCTGGTTGGCCTTGTATTCCACCGGATCCGGATGCCGACGTACTCTGGACAATGCGATGCGGGCGACCCGCAAGGCGTCGTCCTGCGCACCCATCTTGTAGTAGGAGCGGGCCAGCAGTCGCCACAGCTCGGCGATGTGGGGATCGTGCGGCAGTTCCGTTTCCAGCCGCCGCATCTCGCCTTCGAGCTGCGCGATGCGGAGCGCGTCGCGCGGCCGCCAGATCTCGGCATTGAGTTGCGTGAACAGGCGCACCCGCTGTTGCGGCGACAACGGCTGGGCGAGCAGCGCCGAGCCGATGGAGACCACCCTGTTCGGCTGGCCCGCGGCGGCGGCCGCATCGACCAGTTCCAGGCCGAGCGCGATCGAGCCTTGCTTGTCAGCCGCGGCGTCCCAGGCCGGTATGCCCATCTGCAGCGCGGCCGCCGGGTCTGCGGCACGCACCGCCGCCACGCAGGCCGGCAACGCCTGCGCCGGTGCGCACCGCTGCATCGCGGCCGCGTGCGCCACCGCGGACGACACCAGCACACTCCCACACAGCAGCATCCTGAGCGACTGCAAGATCAAGCGACTGCGCACTGCCGTTCTCCCCAAGATGCCGCAGCACACGCCGGATCCGTGAATGCGGCGGATATCGTCGCACTCTGGTCCCACGCACGCCGTTGCCGGCGCGCAACAACGCCGACCCGTGCAAGGCTATCGGCCATACGGGCGATTTCTTGAGCTCCATCCCATGCAAGAAGCCACGTTACTTACGCTACGCCTGCACGCGCCTTTACCCGTGGGACCGCAACTAGCCCCTCTCCCACCGGGAGAAGGGTTGGGGTGAGGGTCCGAGCACGCAGCACATCCATGCATCCCCCAACTCCGCCCCCCCAAGTCCCATCACAGCGGCGTCAGCTGCCTGAGCTGCGCGTCATCGGGAAACGCCCGCACGCGGTAACGCGGCGGATACAGCGGCGGCTGGGGCTCCATCAGGTCGCCGAACGCGGCAACAGCCTCGTCCCAGGACACCAGGACGACCGCGTCCTCCTCGGCGTCGTCGCGCGGGACGACCAGGGCGATCCGGTCGGCTCTGGGCAACAACGTATCGACGCCCTTGGTCCAGGTGCAGAGCGAAAACTGCCGCGCGCCGTCGTCGCGCTCCTGGTAGACGCTGAACGATGCGACGAAGATGTCCTGCTCGGTCGCGTCGTGGAGCTTGTCCAGCGCCGCCTTCTGATCGGCATAGGCAGGCGCGTCCAGCAGCCGGCGCAGGTCCGCCTGGCGCTGGCGGTGCTCGGGCGACGCCAGCGCGAACGGCACCATGCGGCGTGCCTGGTCGTAAGTGAACACCAGCGCGGAGACGTTGCGGCCCTGCGCGGCCGCTTCCACGCTCAGTTCCAGCATCGCACCGATGGCGGCGGCGTCGCGATCGCCCACCACCAGCAGGCAGTCACGCGCCGGCAGCATGAACAGCGGATTGCCCGCCACCGGAACGCGGTACAGCACGTCGGGCAGCAACGCGCGGCTGGTGTCGTAGGCATCCTGCCATGCGCCGCGGAACACCCCGGGTGCGACTTCGACGAAATGGTCGGCGGTCGCGTCGCGCAGATTGTCGCGGGCGATCGCCAGGCCTTCGTCCAGGGTGATCCCCCATGCCGCGCGCGGCCCCTGGAATAGCGTGGAGATCGTATCCGGCAGATCCAGCGCCAGCAGCTCGACGCAATCCTCGGCGATGTCGCGCCATGCATATGGGAATGGCGCATCGAGGCCTTTCTCCAGCAGGTGCTCCAGCCGCAGCTCCTCGAACATGCCGCGATTGCGGATCACCGGCATCAGCGTCGCGCGCACCTCGTCGAATGTCTTTTCCCGGCCACTCTCTTCCTGCGCGTTGAGCGAGGACGTCACATAGGCGCGCAATGCCTCGGCGCGGCCTTTGCGCGTCGCGGTCCTGTAGGCTTGATAGGCGTTGTGCAGATAGATGGTGTAGCCATTGCCGCCGACCAGTCGGAACGCGTCGGGCTGATAGACCAGCTCCTCGCGATAGCCCCGCGCGCGCAGGGCATCGGTGTACAGCCTGGCGAAGGCGTCGGGGCTGGGCGTGCGGCGGAACAGCGTGTCGAACAGTGCAGCGAACATCGGCGGTCGTCCTTGTCGAGTGGCGGCATGCGGGCGCCGCGCGGAATGCTAGCGCAGCTTTGCGGCAGCCGCAGATGGACGCGGACTGCGGTGTCCGCAACGGCACTCCGGCAACTCCGATCGCATCGAGCAACCAGAAAGCGCGCGCACGCTGCTCGGTCAGCTGCCCTTCCCACGTGCATGCACAGCGCACCGCATTACGCGTATCCGTGTGCGGCGCGAAATAAAAAGCCCCGCTGTCGCGGGGCTTTCTGGAGACTCGGCACTTCCTTCTCCCGCATGCGGGAGAAGGAGTCGCGTGCTGCCCGCCTCAGGCGAACGGATCCTGCAGCACCATGGTGTGCTCGCGGTCCGGACCGGTGGAGACGATCGAGATCGGGCAGCCGGCCAGTTCCTCCAGCGCACGCAGGTAGGCGCGGGCGGCGGGCGGCAGTTCGTCCCACACGGTGATGCCGTGGGTGTTCTCGCTCCAGCCCGGGAACTCCAGGTACACCGGGGTGCACTCTTCCCAGCCCTGCGCGTCCAGCGGCGCGTACTCGGTGCGCTTGCCGCGGTATTCGTAGGCGATGCACACCTTCAGCTTCTCCATGCCGTCGAGCACGTCGAGCTTGGTGATGCACAGGCCGGAGATGCCGTTGATGGCCACCGCGCGCTTGAGCGCGACGATGTCCATCCAGCCGCAGCGGCGCGGACGGCCGGTGGAGGCGCCGTACTCGGCACCGCGGTCGCGAATGCCCTGGCCGATCTCGTCGTCCAGTTCGGTCGGGAACGGGCCGCCGCCGACGCGGGTGGCATAGGCCTTGGCGATGCCCAGCACGTAGTCGATGTCCTGCGCGCCCACGCCGGTGCCGGCCAGTGCGCCGCCGACGGTGGTGTTGGAACTGGTGACGTAGGGATAGGTGCCGTGGTCGATGTCCAGCAGCGCACCCTGCGCGCCTTCGAACAGCACGCGCTTGCCCTGCTTGCGCAGGTCGTGAAGGATGCCGGCCACGTCGGACTTCATCGGCTGCACGTACTCGCCGAAGGCCAGCGCTTCGTCGAAGGTCTTCTGGAAGTCGACCGCTTCCACGCCCAGGTACTTGGTCAGCACGAAGTTGTGGTAGTCCAGCGCGGTGCGCAGCAGCTCTTCCAGCTGCGGCGGGTAATGCAGGTCGGCGACGCGGATGCCGCGGCGCGCCACCTTGTCTTCGTAGGCCGGGCCGATGCCGCGGCCGGTGGTGCCGATGGCCTTGCCGCCGGCGGCCTTCTCGCGGGCCTGATCCAGGGCGATGTGGTACGGCATGATCAGCGGCGCGGCCGGCGAGATCTTCAGGCGCGACCGCACTTCCACGCCGGAGGTCTCCAGCTCCTCGATTTCCTTGCGCAGCGCGGCCGGGGAGATCACCACGCCGTTGCCGATCAGGCACAGCGCGTCGGCGCGCAGGATGCCGGACGGGATCAGGTGCAGGACGGTCTTCTTGCCGTTGATGACGAGGGTGTGGCCGGCATTGTGGCCGCCCTGGAAACGCACGACGGCACCGATTTCCTCGGTGAGCAGATCGACGATCTTGCCTTTGCCTTCATCGCCCCACTGGGCGCCGAGCACGACAACTGACTGACCCATGGCTGGGTAACTCCTGGTTTGCTGCGCGACCGTCGGGGCCACGCGGATGTGGTGGCCGTGCGGGGACCGACCGACACCGGTGCGGCCGCTCCATCGGGGAGCGTCCAGGCGGCGGCAGGACCCATACACGGAAAAAGCCGGTCGAGACGCTCACATGGAGCGGGCCCGGCCGGCTTTTGTGCATTATCCGGGTTTTGGGTGGCGGTCACCACCCCTGCCCCTGCCGCGTTCAGCGACCTGCCCATCGGGCACGATCAGAATGCTGTCAGGCGCGAACCCACAGCAAGGCCATCAATCCCACCGCCAGAGCTACGCCGCCAGCGATCCGCAACTGCCTGGTCGGCATGGCCAGCATCTGCTGCACCATCCGCTTCCAGGCCTCCGGCGCGACCAACAGGATCAGACCTTCGAAGACGACGACCAGGCACACCGCGGCGATCAGATCGTGCATGGGGGTCTCGGCGAGCGGGGATGGGTGGGCCGCGTCGACGCTGAAGCGGCTTGATCGTTCAGGAGCGGCTGAAGTGCCGCAAGCCTTCCCGGTGAAGCCCGTCGCGACTGAAGTCGCTCCCACAAAAGACTTCCTGCGCCGGGTACCGGCGTCTGCAACCGGCCATCCTGCACGACGTCAGAGACCGGGGACCCGCCTTTGCGAATCCCCAATCCCGACTCCCCAATCCCGCCACTCAGCGATCGCTCTTGAGGTATTGCAGGAACGGATCGTTCTTGTCGAGCACGATCACGCCGTTGCCGTCGGCCATGGCGCCGCGGTAGGCCTCCAGACTGCGGTAGAAGGCGTAGAACGACGGGTCGGCGGAGCCGGCCTTGCCGTACACGCTGGCGGCCTCGGCATCGCCTTCGCCGCGCAGTTTCTGCGCGTCGCGCTCGGCCTCGGCGACCAGCACCGTGCTCTCGCGGTCGGCCTGGGCGCGGATGGTCAGTGCCTGCTCCTCGCCTTCGGCGCGCAGCTTGGCTGCTTCCTGCTTGCGCTGCGCGCGCATGCGTTCGTACACGTCGGTGATCACCTGGCTGTCGGTCGGCAGGTCGATCTGCTTGATGCGCAGGTCGACGATCTGCATGCCCAGGGTCTTGCTGGCCGCGTTGATCGCCACCAGTTGCTTGGCGATCAGTTCGCTGCGGTCGCCGGACACCAGCTGCTGCAGGGTGCGCGAGTTGATCTGGTTGCGCAGCGAGTCGGTGATGATCGGCGCCAGCAGGCTGTTGGCCACCTTCTCGTCGCCGCCGGTGGTGGCGCGATAGAAGGCGCGCACGTCGGAGATGTAGCCGATGGCGAAGAAGCTGACGCTGACGTCCTTCTGCTCGGCGGTGAAGTAGCGCGCCGGGTTGGTGTCGATCACCTGGAAACGGCGGTCGAACATGCGCACCGATTCCACCAGCGGCACCTTGAAGTGCAGGCCCGGCTTGAGATCGGCACGCACCACGCGGCCCAGGTTCAGCACCATCGCCGCCTTGTCCTCGGGCACCACGAACACCGAGCTGAGCAGCGCGAACAGCGCGACGACGGCAATGCCCGCCCACAATGACAGTTTCATCGCTGGATCTCCTCACGGCCGGTCGGGCGCGGCGTGCGCTCCGGGTTGCGGACACTCTCGGCCGAACTGCTGTTCAACGCCGGCATCAACACGTCCTGCGGCACCGTCGGCAGCGACGTGGTCGGCGCCGGCGGCGTCGCCGCGGCCGGCGCCTTGCTGTCGGCGGGCATCGGCACGTAGATCAGCTGGCGGCCGTCGCCGCCGATGACCTTGCGGTTCTCCGCCAGCACCTGCTGGATCGTCTCCAGCCACAGCCGCTTGCGGGTGACCTCCGGCGCGTTCTGGTACTGCTGCTGCAGCAGGGTGAAGCGCTCGGCGTCGCCCTGTGCGCGGGCGATCGCCGCTTCCTTGTAGCCTTCGGCGACGGTGCGGGTGCGTGCGGCCTGGCCACGCGCCTCCGGCACCACCTTGGCGGCGTAGGCCTGGGCCTCGTTGATCAGCCGCTCCTTGACCTGCTGGGCGCCGTTGACCTCGTCGAACGCCGATTTCACTTCCTCCGGCGGACGCGCGTCGGGCAGAGTCAGGCCGGTCACGATCAGGCCGGTGTGATAGGCCTTCAGCGCGGCCTGCAGGCGCTCGCGCGCGGCCACGGCCATCGGCCCGCGGTTGTTGAGCACCGTGTTGAGATCCGAGCGGCCGATCTGTTCGCGCACCGCGCTCTGCGCGGCCTGCTCCAGCACCAGGTCGGCGTTGCGCGCGCCGAACACGTAGGTGCGCGGGTCCTCGACCCGGTACTGCACATTGAGCGAGACGTTGACGATATTCTCGTCGCCGGTCAGCACCGGCAGTTGGCTGTCGAAGGTCTTGATGCGGGTGGCATCGACCTTGCGCACAGTCTCGATCGGCCACGGCAGCTTGAAGTTCGGGCCAGGCTGCAGAATCCGCGAGAACTGGCCGAAACGCAGCACCACGCCGCGCTGCTGCTCGCCGATCAACTGGAAGCTGCTGAACAGCAGCACCAGCACCACCGCACCCAGGATCCAGCGGCCGATGCCGCCGCCATCGCCGAACAGGTCCTTCAACGGACCCGGCAACCCGCCCCACCTGCCTCCCCCATTGCCGCCACGCGGCGGCCAGGGACCGCGCCCGTGATTGTCGGGGCCGTCTCCGCCCTTGCCGCCAGGTGTGTTCCAGGCCATGCATGCTCCAAGAAGGAAGGTGGCGACGCGTCGGTCACGCGCCGGTCACCGGATAATGAGTCGCCGATTCTACAAGATGGGGCAGACCCGCCGTTTCGAAAGGGTATCTTGGTGCATTCCTGCGTGCCGACCAAGGTGTTCCATGTCCGTTCCCGCCCAGTTCTCCGCCTTCCGCATCCATCAGGACGCCACCGGCTACCACGCCGGCCTCGTCCCGCTGTCCCTGGACCAGCTCAGCGAGGGCGAAGTGGTGATCCGCGCCGCCTGGTCGTCGGTGAACTTCAAGGACGCGCTGGCCGGCACCGGCCAGGGCAAGATCCTGCGCCGCTTCCCGCTGGTCGGCGGCATCGACGTGGCCGGGCACGTGGTCGCCTCCCGCGAGCCGGCGTTCAAGGAAGGCGACGCGGTGCTGGTCACCGGCTGCGGCCTCAGCGAGACCCGCGACGGCGGCTACAGCGAGTACGTGCGCCTGGAGTCCAAGTGGGTGGTGCCGCTGCCGGCCGGGCTGAGCCTGCGCGAGAGCATGGTGCTGGGCACCGCCGGCTTCACCGCGGCGCTGGCGCTGCTGCGCCTGCTCGACAACCGCCAGACCCCGGCGCTCGGCCCGCTGTGCGTGACCGGCGCCACCGGCGGGGTCGGCTCGCTGGCGGTCGACATCTTCAGCCGCGCCGGCTTCGAAGTGCATGCGGTCAGCGGCAAGGCCGAGCGCGCCGAGCAGCTCAAGGCCTGGGGCGCCACCCAGGTGCTCGGCCGCGAGGCCCTGCAGACCAGCCGGCCGCTGGAATCGGTGCGCTTCGGCGGCGGCCTGGACAACGTGGGCGGGGCGATGCTGACCAGCCTGCTGGCGCAGACGGCACCGTACGGCAACGTCGCCAGCGCCGGGCTGGCCGCGACCGCGGAGCTGGACATGACGGTGATGCCCTTCATCCTGCGCGGGGTGTCGCTGTTGGGCATCGGCTCGGCCGGCACCGCCCGCGACCTGCGCGACCGCATCTGGCAGCACCTGGGCAGCGACTGGAAGCCGCGCCACCTGGAGACGATCTGCACCCGCGAAGTGGACCTGGCCGGCCTGCCGGAGGTGTTCGCGACGATGCTGGCCGGGCAGTCGTTCGGGCGCACCGTGGTGCGGCTGGATGCGAGCGCGTAGCCACGCCGACGCTTTGTGACACGCAACGCTTTCCGCCTTCGCGCCGCTGCCTCTACACTCGGAGCCTCCTAGGGGGAACCACATGGCACGCATTCTGATCGTCGACGATTCGCCGTCGCAGTTGCTGGGCATCCAGCGCATCGTCGAAAAACTGGGGCACGAAACGATCACCGCCACCGACGGCGCCGCCGGCGTGGAAGCGGCCAAGGCGGCCTTGCCGGATCTGGTGCTGATGGACGTGGTGATGCCCAACCTCAACGGTTTCCAGGCCACCCGCACCCTGCGCCGCGAGCCGACCACGCAGAACATCCCGGTGATCCTGGTCACCACCAAGGACCAGGACACCGACCGCATGTGGGGCATGCGCCAGGGCGCCCGCGCCTACATCACCAAGCCGTTCTCCGAGGACGAGCTGTACGAGGTGATCGAGCGTGTGTTCAGTGGCGAGGATGCGCCGTAGAAGCCGGGATTGGGGATTGGGGAATGGGGATTCGTAGGGGCGGGTTTCTGGGCGGCGTTTGAGTGCGCGGCGTAAGGCCGCATTGCACTCGGCGCGCCTTGTAGGAGGGGCTTCAGCCGCGACGGGCGTTACCGGTAACGCCTGTCGCGGCTGAAGCCGCTCCTACGACGCCACAGCGCGACGGGAGCCCGCTTTTGCGAATCCCCAATCCCGACTCCCCAATCCCGCCTCACCTCATACGGCCTCGCCAAACGCCTTGGCCAACCCGCGATACGCCTTGCGCTGCGCTTCGGTTTCCGGCGCCGGCGCCAGCACTTCCAGTTCGACGATCTGGTCGCCCGGCGGAGTGCCGGGCAGGCCGCGGCCGCGCAGGCGCAGCTTGCGGCCGGCGTCGGACTCGGGCGGAATCTTCAGTTCCACCGCCCCGCCCAGGGTCGGCACGCTGATGCTGGTGCCCAGCGCCGCCTGCCAGGGCGTCACCTGCAGGGTGTAGAGGATGTTGCGGCCGTCCACCTCGAACTGCGGATGCGCGGCGTACTCGATCTCCAGCAGCAGGTTGCTGCCGCCGTTGCCCTGCCCGCCCAGCCGGATCACCTGGCCGGGGCGCACGCCCTTGGGCACGCGCACGTCCAACTGCTTGCCGTTGATGGTGATGCGCACGCTGTCGCCGGCGTACACCGCCTCCAGCGGCACCGCCAGCTTGGCGCGGGTGTCGCCGCGCGGCGCGCCGGGTCCCGGGCCGGGGCCGGCGCCGCCCTGGCGGGCACGCTGCTGGCGGGCGAACAGACTCTCGAAGAAATCGCTGAAGCCGCCACCGGCGCCGCCGTTGCCGAACACTTCCTCGAAGTCGAAGCCCTGCGCGCCGCCGTAGTTCGGCGGCGCGTGGAACTCCTCGCCCGGCCGGTAGCCCTGCGCGCGCAACTGATCGTAGGCGGCGCGCTTGGGCGGGTCGCGCAAGGCCTCGTAGGCCTCGTTGATCGCCTTGAACTTCTCTTCGGCCCCAGGCTCCTTGCTGACATCGGGATGGTACTTGCGCGCCAGCCGCCGGTACGCGGTCTTGATCTCGGCATCGCCGGCGCTGGGTTCCACGCCCAGGGTCGCGTAGTAATCCTTGAATTCCATCCATCACCTCAAAAAGAGTCGGCCCGCCGCCTTGCGGCAACGGGCCGGTTGCATGCACTGCGCCATCGCCCGGCCATTCTACGGCCGGCGGCGAGGGCGCGGCGTCGCGGTGGCGGCGCCGCTGCGAGCAGGCGCTTACTGCACGATCGTGGCCCCGGTATCGACCTGGATGCGACGCGGCGTGCTCGCCGGACGCTTGGGGATGCGCACTTCCAGCACCCCATGGTAGCCGGTGGCGGAAATGCCGTCCGGATCGGCGCTGTCGGGCAGCGCGAAGCGGCGATGGAAGCTGCCGTAGCGGCGCTCGATGCGCGAGAAACGCTCGGTGTCGGCGGCCGATTCGCTCTTGCGCTCGCCCTTGATCGAGAGGATGCCCTTGTCCATCGACACCTCGATCTCCGACGGGTCGATACCCGGCAGGTCGGCGTACAGCACGAAGCGCTCCGGCTCCTCCTTGATGTCCACGCGCGGCACCCACTGCGCGGTGACGACGGCCGATTCGTCGGTGCCGCCGTTGGGGTCGAAGAAGCGGTCGAACACCTGCTTGATCTCGTTCTGGAATGCGGCCTGGGCCGGCCACTGGCGATAACGGACGATGCTCATCGTGGTCTCCTGAAACGTGAATGAGGTACACCCCCGAGGGGACGGTTCGCGGCGGCGGGGCCGGCCCGCCGTCCATGCCGGTCAGATAGGCCTGCCGCGGCGCTTTTCAAGGCGTTGACGCCACCTTCCCATTTCCGTTTCTAGACTCGGTTCATCCAAGGAGCCCGACATGCCCATCCAGACCGGCGAACGCATTCCCGAAGTGGTGCTGCAGCGCATCCGCGACGGCGTCGAAGCCGTGGACACGCGCACCCTGTTCGATGGCCGCCGCGTGCTGCTGTTCGCGGTACCCGGCGCCTTCACCCCGACCTGTTCCGAGAAGCACCTGCCCGGCTACGTGGAGCACTTCGAGGAATTCCGCAAGCGCGGCATCGAGGTGTACTGCATGGCGGTCAACGATCCGTTCGTCATGCAGGCCTGGGGCAAGAGCCAGCTGGTGCCGGATGGCCTGCAGATGCTGTCCGACGGCAACGGCGACTTCGCCAAGGCGCTGGGCCTCGAACTGGATGCCAGCAGCTACGGCATGGGCGTGCGGGCGCGCCGCTTCGCACTGTACGCCGACGACGGCGTGGTGCGTGCGCTGTTTGTCGAGGCGCCGGGCGAGTTCAAGGTCTCCGCCGCCGACTACGTACTGCAGCATCTTCCGGACTGATTCCCCTTCCCCTTACCCACCACAGGAAACGGCCAGCCATGTCCAACAAGCCAGCCTCCCCGAAGACCGATGCCAAGCCGCTGCAGCACACTGCCGGCCTGACCGATACCGCCACGCTGCGCGCCAACGCCCGCCAGAGCATCGAGGACGGTGCGATCACCAAGACCTACAGCGCCGACCGCGAGGCGGTGATCAAGATGCTCAACGACGCGCTCGCCACCGAGTACGTGTGCGTGCTGCGCTACTACCGCCACTACTTCATGGCCGCCGGCATGCTCGCCGACGCGGTCAAGGCCGAGTTCCTGGAGCACGCGCAGCAGGAGCAGGCGCATGCGCACAAGCTGGCCGAGCGCATCGTGCAGCTGGGCGGCGAGCCGGACCTCAATCCGGACACGCTGACCGCGCGCTCGCACGCGGAGTACAAGGAAGGCGAGGATCTGCGCGACATGGTCAAGGAGAATCTGATCGCCGAGCGCATCGCCATCGACAGTTACCGCGAGATGATCAATTTCGTCGGCGACAAGGACACCACCACCAAGCGCATCCTGGAAGACATCCTGGCCCAGGAAGAAGAGCATGCCGACGAGTTCTCGGACATGCTGGAAGGCTGGATCGGCAAGTAAGCCGGTTCCGCATTCAAGCGCTTTCGTGGGAGCGGCTTCAGCCGCGACAGGCCGTTTCGATGGCGCCTGTCGCGGCTGAAGCCGCTCCTGCTTTTTTTCTTTTCGCGCGATACGCAAATCTCAAGCGAAAGCGAAGGCTTTCGCCCTTGCGGGCGAGTTACTTTGATCAGCCTTCGGCTGCTGAGAAGCGCTTCTTTGCTTGTGCAAAGAAAAGTAACCAAAAGAAGCGCTTTACCACAGCCGAAGGCTGGTCAAGCACACCCTGCCTCGCGCCCTCCGCGCTGCGCGCTCCGGGTCCGCGTCCAGCCCGGGGATTCGCGGAAGGGGCATCCTGCCCCTGCCGCGAACGGCGCACATCCATGTGCGCCGCCCCTTCGGGGTTTTTCCCCGTACTGGCCGCCGCTTCGGAAGGGAACCCGGCAAGTCAAAAGCAACAGCAACAGCCAAAGCCAAGCGCCCCCCAGGGACTCGCGGTTATCGGTGTCCGGGAGCGATTGTGGGAGGAACTTCAGTCCCGACTGCTTCCGAGGTCGGATCGCCCGCCTACTCTGATCGTCGTCGTTGCGTGACAGTTGGCTTCTACGAGCGCGCGCCACCGCTGCTCAACGCAACACCCGGAACCGTACCTGGGTCCAGGCGCCGTTGCTGGCCAGGGCGGTCAGGGTGTGGTCGCCGGCGTCGGCGAAGTCGCGTTGGAAGGTGCGTGCGCCCTCGGTGCGGGCGATCCAGCGGCCGTCCAGCAGCCAGTCCACCGGGGTGCTCGTGCCCAGCGCGCGTACCTGCAGACGCACCGTGGTGCTGCCCGGCGCGCGTGCCAGGGTGGCGCGGTCGTTGAGGCCTTCGATACGCAATACGTCGCTGCGACCGCGGCCGTCGTCGCGGCAGTCCGGTGACAGCGCCGGCAATTGCCCGGCCTGGCGCTCGCTGGCGTGTAGCCACGGCGTCAGCAGCGCCGGCCAGCGCGCCAAATCGCGGGTGACCGCCTCATGCGGTTGCGCGCAGTCCGGCGACAGGCGCAGGCCGCTGTGCGCGTCCACCTGCACGGTCTCGCGGCCGGCGCTCCACAGCCGCGCGTCGCGCTCGGCGAAGGTCGGCGGCACGGCGCCGTCCAGCGCATAGGCGGAGAAACGGCGCTGGCACAACGCCGGCGGCGTCTGCTCGGCGGCGATGCCCAGCGGCCAGCACACGTCCACCTGCTGCACCGTCGCCGGCATCGGCCTCGGTGCGTTGTCGCCGCGCAGGCGCGGCAGGCTGTCGATGGTCTCGAACATGAGCGGCAAGGCGGTCACCGCGCCGTATTGGCCGGGCAGCGGCGTGCCGTCGGGACGGCCAACCCACACGCCGACGGTGTAGCGGCGGGTGCTGCCGATCGCCCAGGCATCGCGGTAGCCGTAGCTGGTGCCGGTCTTCCAGGCCACCCGCGGGCGCGTCCCGACGTCGAAGGTGCCGACGCCGTAGCCCGGACGCGGATTGGCCTCGAGCATCTCGCGCACGATCCAGGCCGCGCCGGGCGACATCAGGCGCCGTTCGATGCGCTTGTCGGTTGCGCTGTAGCGCACGTGGCCGGCGATGCCGTCGCGGTTGAGCGCGGCGAAGGCGCCGACCAGTTCCTCCAGCTTGGCGCCGGTGCCGCCGAGGATCAGCGCCAGGTTGGGCGTGCTGCCGCGCGGGAACTTCAGGCCGATGCCGGCGTTGCTCAGGCGCGCGGCGAAGCGCGCCGGACCGACTCGGTCGAGCAGGTCCACCGCCGGCACGTTGAGCGACAGGCGCAGCGCGCTGGCCGCACCGATCGGGCCGTTGAAGGCTTCGTCGAAATTGCCCGGGCGGTAGTCGCCGAAACTCTGCGGCGCGTCGACCAGCAGGCTTTCGGAGTGGATCAGGCCATCGTCCAGGGCCATGCCGTACAGGAACGGCTTGAGCGTGGAGCCGGGCGACCGCCAGGCCTGCACCATGTCCACGTCGCCGAGCCGGCGGCGGTCGCCGAACTGCACCGAGCCGATGTAGGCGCGCGCCTGCAGGTCGCGATTGTCCACCACCAGCAAGGCCGCCGAGGTGCGCTCGGGCAATTGCGAGAAGTAGGCGCTGACCCGGTCCTCCAGCGTGCGCTGCAGGTCCGCGTCGAGGGTGGAGACGATGTGCGCGGCGTGCGGGCGCTGCTGACGCAGGCGCTCGGCCAGCAGCGCGGCGTGCAGCGGCGTCTGCAGCGAGCGCGCCACCACCGGTTCGATGCGCGCATCGTCGACCTGTGCGCGCGGCCACACGCGCAGCGCGACCATGCGTTCGAGCACCTTGTCGCGCGCCGCGCGCGCCGCCTCCGGATGCCGGTCCGGACGCAACCGGCTTGGCGCCTGCGGCAGTACCGCCAGCAACGCCGCCTCGGCCTGCGACAGACGCGCGGCCGGTTTGCCCAGGTAGGCCCAGCTCGCCGCCTCCACGCCTTCGATGGTGCCGCCGTAAGGCGCGCGCTCCAGGTACAACTGCAGGATCTGCCGCTTGCTCAGGTGCGCTTCCAGCTGCAGCGCACGCAGCGCCTGCTGGGCCTTGCCCCACGGCGTGCGCGTACTGACCTCGGGCGGCATCAGGATGCGCGCCACCTGCATGGTCAGGGTGGAACCACCGGAGACGATGTGGCGCGAAAACAGCCACTGCTTGGCCGCGCGCAGCAGCGCCCAGGGATTGACCCCGGGGTGCTGCCAGAACCAGCGGTCCTCGTAGTTCAGCAGCGCCTGCAGGTACAGCGGCGAGACGCTGTCCGGCGTGGCCGGATAACGCCAGACGCCGTTGCTGTCGGCGAAGGCACGCAGCGGGGTGCCGTCGGCGGCCACCACCAGGGTCGAGGTGTCGCGCGACTTCGGCAGCGGCAGCGGGAACGCCAGGTCCAGCAACAACAGACTCGACAGCAGCGCCACCGTACCCCAGCGCAGCCACGGCAGCAGGCGCGTCCAGCGCCGGGGGCGCCGCGCGGCGTGCGTGGCGGCGGTGTCGTCCAGTGGCATGCGGGCTCCCGATGGAAGCGGCCATTTTGCCTGTTGCGGCGACGGCGCGGCGAGCGGGATATCCCCTGCCCGTTCGGTATCGCCGACAATGGGTGCCCAACTGCTCCGGGGCACCAGCAACAATGCACTCCTTCTGCCACTACGCCAGCGGCAGGCGCAGCGTCGCCACGCTGCCGGGCGCATCGGTGCGGGCCTCCAGGCGCAGGCTGCCGCCCTGTGCTTCCAGGATCTGCCGCGACAGCACCAGGCCGATGCCCGAACCGCCGGGCTTGGTGGTGAAGAACGGCACGAACAGATTGTCGCTGGGCGGCAGGCCGGCACCGCCGTCGCACACCTCGATCGACACGCTGGCGCCGTCGGCACTCGCGCGCAGCGTCACCGGCGCGCTGCCGCCGGCTTCCAGCGCGTTGCGCAGCAGGTTGATCAGCACCTGTTCGAGCTGGTCGGCGTCGGCGCACGCATGCAGTGACGGCGCGACCTCGACCTGCACTCGTGCATCGTCCAGCAGCCGCTGCACGCGCGCGCACAGCGGCGCCAGTACCACCGGCGCCGGGACCGGCGCGGGCAGCCTGGCCAGCCGCGCGTAGCCGCCTAGGAAGCGCTGCAGCGCCGCGCTGCGCTGTTCGATCACGCCCAGCCCGTTGTGCAGATCGGCCTGCAGTTCGGCGTCGAGCGCCTGCGGCGCGGCCGCCAGCAGCCGCACGAGCGTGTCGGCGATCGAGGCGATCGGCGTCAGCGAGTTGTTGATCTCGTGACTGAGCACGCGCAGCAGGCGGCGGAAGGCCTGCGCCTCCTCCTCGCGCAGCGCGCGCTCCATCGGCTGCACCAGCAGCAGCCTGCCGGCCTGGCTGCGGCTGCGCAAGGCGGCGTGGCCGATCTGCCAGCGCCCCTGCTGTCCGGCGAACGCATGCGCCTGGATGCTGCCCGACGGCACATCGAACAGGCCGGCCAGTCCCAATGCCTGCGCGGATTGCCCGATCGCCTGCGGGGCGGCGACGCCGAGCAGGCGCTCGCCGGCCGGATTGACCAGGCGCAGGCGCTGGTCCTGCTCGAAGGCGAACACCGCCCCGTCCAGCGCCGCCAGGGTCTTGCTCAGCAGTTGCAGGCTCTCGTGCGAATCGCGCTGTTCGTCCTGCAGGCGTTGCGCCAGGGCGTTGAACCGCGCCAGCAGGCCGTCGGCATCGCGCGCGTCCTGCGCCGCACGCACGCTGTAGTCGCCCTCGCGCAGCGCGTCCAGCAGGCCACCGAGGGTGCGCAGACGCTGCCCGGCGTCGCGCTGCTGCCAGCGCCACAGCGCCGCGGTCAGCAGCAGCACGCACAGCAGCAACAGCAGCGCCTCGGGCCACCGCGGCGCGCCGGCGGCGAGCACCAGCACCAAGGCCAGCGCGGCCGGCGCCACCAGCCACAGCGGCCGGAAGCGCTGTCGCTCAGCCGGCGTCATCGCTGCGCAGCCCGTGCTTGCCCAGGCGCCGGTACAGGCTCTGCCTGGTGATGCCGAGCTGGTCGGCGGTGCGCTGCAGGTTGCCCTGGTGCTGCGCCAGCGCCTGCTTCAGCAGCAGCGCCTCGGCTTCTTCCAGGGTGAGTTGCGTCGACAGTGCCGGCGCGGCATTCGTCGCCGGCTGCAGGCGCAGATCGTCGCTGCCCAGGGTACTGCCGTCGGCCAGCAGCGCCGCACGCTCCATCGCATGCGCCAGCTCACGCACATTGCCGGGCCAGGCGTAACCGAGCAGCGCGCGCTCGGCGTCGCGCGCCAGCGTCGCCAGCGGCCGCCGATAGCGGGTGCAGGCGACGGCAAGGTAATGCCGCGCCAGCGGCAGGATGTCGGCGCCGCGCTCGCGCAGCGGCGGCACCCACACCTGGAAGGTGTTGAGCCGGTACAGCAGATCCTGGCGGAAGCGGCCGGCCGCCACCTCCGCCTCCAGGTCTGCGTTGGTTGCCGAAACGATGCGAACGTCCACCCGTTGCGTGCGCGAGGAGCCGAGCCGCTCGAACTCGCCGTCCTCGATCGCGCGCAGCAGCTTGGGCTGCTGCTGCAGCGGCAGGTTGCCGATTTCGTCCAGGAACAGGGTGCCGCCGTCGGCCAGTTCGAAACGGCCGGCACGGTCCTGGCGCGCGTCGGTGTAGGCGCCGCGCACGTGACCGAACAGTTCGGCCTCGAACAGGGTCGGCGCCAGGCCGCCGATGTTGACCTTGACGAAGGCCTGCGTGCGGCGCGGCGACCACTGGTGCAGCAACTGCGCCAGCAGGCTCTTGCCGGTACCGTTCTCGCCCAGCAGCAGCACGTTGGCGCCGCTGCCGGCGATGCGCAGCAGATCCTCGACCAGGCGCTGCATCTGTGCCGATTCGGCGACGAAGCCGGCCGCGCCGTCCTGCAGCAACAGTGCCTGCGCCTCGCCGAGCCGTTGCGCGGCGCGGCGGCTGCGGTCCAACGCGATGCGGCTCTCCAGCACCGCCAGGACCCGCGCGTTCTGCCAGGGCTTCTCGATGAAATCCACCGCGCCCTCGCGCATCGCCGCCACCGCCAGTTCGATGCTGGCCCAGGCGGTCATCGCGATCACCGGCAGTCCCGGCCATTGCGCGGCGATCTGCGCGATCAACGCCAGGCCTTCGGCGCCGGAGGTGGTATCGCGGGCATAGTTCATGTCCACCAGCACCGCGGCGAACGCGTCGCCGCGCAGGCAGGCCAGCGCCAGCTCCGGCGACTCGGCGCCGACCATGCCGTAGCCGGCGCTCTTGAGCAGCATGCGCAAGGCCTCGCGCACGTCGGCCTGGTCGTCGACGACGAGAATGCGCGGCAAGGGCGGTGTGCGGGTTTCGGTCATGGCGCAGAGTCTAGCGGCCGGGCGTGGCGGACAGGCGCCACGGCGCCTGTCGTGGCGTACCCGCATCGGAACGCAAAGCGCATCATTCGGCGCGCAAGGCCTGCATCGGCGGCACCCGCGCCGCGCGCCGTGCCGGCGCCAGCGCGGCGAGCAGGCCGGCCGCGGCCAGCACCAACAGCACCGCGCCGATCGCCAGCGGGTCGGCCACGCGCACCTCGAACAAATACCGCTGCAGCAGCCGCGACAGCGCCATCGCCACGCCCAGGCCCAGCAGCAGGCCCACCCCGATCTGCACGCCGGCCTCGCCCAGCACCTGCCGCCGCAGCCGCGCCGGCGGTGCGCCGAGCGCGGCGCGCACGCCGAACTCATGCTGGCGCGCGGCCACCGCCACCGCCATCACCGCATACAGGCCGACCGCCGCCAGCAACAAGGCCAGCCCCGCGAACAGGCCGACCAGCAGCAGGTTGAGCTTCTGTTCGCCGGTGGTGCTGGCGACCAGCGCCTGCATCGGCTGCAGATCGGCGATCGGTTGCTGCGGCGCCACTTCGTCGATCGCCGCGCGCAGCGCGCGCTCGTCGGCACCCAGTGCGCCGGCCCGCAGATGCACCGCATAGGTCAGCGCACCGAAGCCGCGGAGGATCTGCCACATCGGCTCGCTCATCTGTGCCAGCGGCTGGTACACGGTCGGCTCCGGTGGCTCGGCCGGGCTGGTGTGGCGCACGTCGCCGACCACGCCGACCACCCGCATCGACACGCGCTGGTCGCCGCCGTCGTCGGGCAAGCTGACGATCTTGCCGAGCGCCTGCCCGTGCAGGTAACGCGCAGCGAAGCTGGCGCTGACCACGCAGACCCGCTCGCCTCCGGCCACATCGCTGTCGGCGATCCCGCGCCCGGCCAGCAAGGGAATGCGGAAGACCTCCAGGAACTGCGGCGTGGCCAACCGGTACTGGCTGTCGACGGACGGCGCGCCATCGATCTCCACGCTCCAGCTCAACCGCGTCGCCGTCGGCGGATTGGTCGACACCCCCACGCGGTCGATGCCAGGCACCTGCTGCAAGCGCGCGACGATGCGCCGGGTCTGCTCCACCGCATCGGCCGCGGTGATGTAGCGCTCCTTCACCGGCGCCAGGGTGAACACCACCGCCGAGCGGCTCTCGAAGCCCATCGGCACCTCCGCCAGCTTCTGCAAGGTGCGGGTGAACAGGGCCGCGCCGATCAGCAGCACCACGGCGATGGCCACCTGCGCGATCACCAGGACACGGCCGAGGCGGCCGGCCTGCAGGCTCCAGCCGCCGCGCCCACCGCCAGCCAGTTCAGTCACCAGATTGCGGCGGCGGCCGCGGACGATGCCCAGCGCTGCGGCCAACAGCGCCGTCGCACCGCCGGCGAGCAGCGCGAACAGCACGCTGGCGCCGCTCAGATGCGGCGCCTCGCCGCGCATCCACATCAGCGGCACCCAGCCGCCGAGCAGGCGCAGCCCCAGCCAGGCCAGCACCAGGCCGGCCAGGCTGCCGAGCGCGCCGATCAGCAGGCCTTCGGCCAATGCCGGCAGGCTCAAGCGCAGCCACGAGGCGCCCAGCGCGGCACGCACCGCGCTGTCGTGGCTGCGCCCGAGCGCGCGCAACAACATCAGGCTGGTCAGGTTGATCGCGGCGATCAACAGCACGCAGGCGGCCGCGGCGAAGAACAGCCACAGGGTGTTGCCGCTGTTGGCGGCGTACAGGCTGTCCTGCAGCGGCAGCGCGTTGGGCGGCCGTCGCTGCAGCGACGCCCACCACGACGCGTCCATGTGCGGGCTGTTGCGCAACAAGGCCTGGAGCGTCGTCGCGGTCTGCGCGGACGCCGCGGCCACGCTGATGCCGGGCCGCAACCGCGCCACCACGATCTCGTTGGTGGACAGGTTGGTCGCGGCCAGGTCCGGCTGCATGTTGCGGATCAGGTCGAACGGCTCGGCCCAGGGGAAGGCCGCCGGCAGCACGCCGACGATCTGCACCGGCTTGCCTTCCACCTGCAGGTTGCGTCCCACCGCGGACGGGTCGCCATCGAAATAGCGCTGCCAGAAACGATGGCTGAGGATCACCGCCTGCGGCCCGCCGGGCCGGCTTTCCTCGTCGTTGAAGTTGCGCCCGGCCGCCATCGGCAGGCCGAGCGTGCGCAGGAAGCCGGCATCGGCACTGATCGACGCGACCACCTCGCTGGCAGCGCCGCGGGCGACGTTGGCCGGCACCGGGAACCCGCGCGCGATGCCCACCGACTGCAGGCTCGACATGCGCCGCAACACCGGGTAATAGCCGGGTGCGGCGACATTGCGGCCAGGGTCGCTGGACAGGCCGAGGGTGACCAGCCGCTCCGGCTGCGGGAACGGCAGCGGCTTCAGCAAGGCCTGGTCGAGCAGCGCGAACACCGCGGTGGTGGTGGCCACGCCCAGCGCCAGGGTGAGCACCGCCAGCAGCAGATAGCCCGGCTTGCGCGCGAGCGTGCGCCAGGATTGCCGCATCTCGGTCCACTGCAGGGCGGCGCTCATCGTGCCTGCCCCGCGGCGCGTGCCGGCAGCGCCACGTCCTGTTCGTGGCGCAACCGCTCGAAGGTGTCCTCGTCGACGATGCGGCCGTCGAGCATGTGCACGATGCGCTGCGCGCGCCGCGCGAACGCCGGATCATGGGTGACCATGCACAAGGTGGTGCCGTGGTCGTGCAGTTGTTCGAGCAACTGCATCACCGCCTCGCCGTTGCGGCTGTCCAGGTTGCCGGTGGGCTCGTCGGCGAGCAGGATCGCCGGGTTGCCGGCCAGCGCGCGCGCCACCGCCACGCGCTGCTGCTGGCCGCCGGACAACTGCCCCGGATAGTGCTTGTGGCGATGCTGCATGCCGACCAGCTCCAGCACCTCGCGCACGCGCTGGCGGATCTGGCCGCGCTGGGCGCCCTCGCGGTAGGTCAGCGGCAGCGCCACGTTCTCTTCCACGGTGAGGTCGGCGATCAGGTTGAAGGCCTGGAAGATGAAGCCGATCTCGGCGTTGCGGATGCGTGCGCGGCCGACCGTGTCCAGTTCGGCGACGCTGCGGCCATTGAGCCGGTAGGTGCCGCCGCTGGGCGCATCGAGCAGGCCCAGGATCGACAGCAGGGTCGACTTGCCGCAGCCGGACGGGCCGGTGATGGCGACGAAATCGCCAGGCGCCACGTCCAGTGCGATCTCGGCCAGGGCGTGGGTTTCCACTTCCTCGGTGTGGAAGACCTTGCTGAGCCCGTGCAGGTGGATCAGCGGCGTGGCGGATGGTGCGGGAACTGCGGTCATGCGGGATCTCTCCTGGTGAGGCTAGCGTAAGCGCAAGGTGGCGTCGGCATTCCACTGGCTGGTGTCGGACAGCACGACGCGGTCGCCGGCGCGCAGGCCGGCGCGGACTTCGATACGGTCGCTGGAGGCGGCGCCGAAGCGCACGCGGATGCGCTGCGCGGTGTCGCCGCCGTCGCGCAGCACGAACAGGCTGCCGGCGGCGTTGGGCACGGCCAGCGCCGGGCGCGGGATGCTGACCACGTCGCGCAGCGTGCCGAGCACGATGCGGCCGTCCACCGACAGGTCCGGGCGCACGCCGGGCGGCAACGGCGGCGTCAGCCGCACGTCGACCGCCACACTGCCGCTGCGCACCGCCGGATCGATCCGTGCCACCTGCCCGCCGACCACGCCGTTGTGCGTGTCCACCGCCACCGGCAGGCCTTCGATCACGTCCTTGGCCAGGAGTTCGGGCACCTGCAGACGCGCCAGCAGATCGTCCGGGCGCGCCACCCGCGCTAGCTTGGCGCCGGCCTCGACGCGTTGGCCGGGCTCCACGTCCACTTGTTGCAGGATGCCGTCGCTGCCGGCACGCACCTGCAGCGAGTCGGCCTGTTGCGTGGCGATGGCCAGCGCACTGGCGGCCTGCTCGCGCCGTGCCTGTGCCGCACGCAGTTGCGCGGCCATGTTCTGCCGGAACGCGGCGACGCGCTTGCGTTCGATATCGGCACGGCCGCGTTGCTGCGCCTCGACGATCTGGCTCTGGGTGAGATCGATCGCCGAGATCGCGCCGCCGTCGTGGCCGCGCCGGTAGGCCTTGGCCTTGATCTGCGCGATCTGCAACTCGGACTCGGCCTGCGCCTGCAGCGCCTGCTGGTCGAGCAGTTGCGAGGCCAACGCGGCGTGCAGTGCGGCCAGGTCGGCATCGGCGCCGGCCAGCGCGGCGCGTGCGCGATCCAGGCCGGCCTCCAGTTCCGGATTGACCAGTTGCAGGATCGGCGTATCGGCCAGCACGCGCGCGCCGGCCTCGACCCGTTGCTGTTGCACGGTGGCCGGGGCCCCGGCGGTGATCCAGCGGATCTGCCGCGGCACCAGCACGCCGTTGGCGCGGACCTCGCGACGCATCTCGCCGCGCGTGGCCGCATCGATCCACACTTCGCTGCGCACCACCCTTGGTGCGGCGCGGCCGCTGCCGAGCAGCGCCACGCCCAGGACGATCGCCACGGCAGCGGCTGCCACCAGCCAGCGGCGGCGGTGGCGCCAGAACGAACGGTTCGGTGATTTCGCGATATCCATGCCTGCTGTACAGCAGGCTGCATGCCAATCGGCGAACCGCGCTAACCCATTGAATCCGTTGCGCCGCGACCGCGGCGCGCGCGGTCGCGGCGTCCGCAAGCGGTCGCGCAGCGACCGATTACGGACAGTTGAACGGCCATGCGCCGGTCAGGGCTTTTCCAGCGACGCGCGATAGCGCAGCAGCGCTTCCGGCTCATCGGTCTGGAAGGCGCCGATGCCGGCGCGATACAGCCGCCCCCACACCGCCTCCGGATCGCGCACCGCATCGGCATCGCCGCCGACATCGGCGACGAAGCCTTCCCACAGCGTATTGACCAGTAGCCGCACGTGCCGCTGCTTGGCCAACGCCGCCACCGCCGGCAACTGGGCCAGGCGCATCCGCGGCAGTTCGATCGCCACCGGCCGCACCTTGCCGTCGGTCTGGGTGCGCACGGTCTGCACCAGGTCGTCGGTGCCCGGCGGGTTGAGCAGCACCGGGGTGAAGTTGATCCGGTCGAACGGCGGCATCGACGCCAGATCCTGGCTGGCGACGCCGACTTCGGTCTTCACCACCACCTGCCGCTCCATGCCGGCGCGGCGCACCGCCTCGACCACCTCGGCGTAGATGGGTGCCTTGACGTCGAGGTTGAGCATGATCCGGCCCTTGGCCGCGGCCAGCATCTGCTGCAGGGTCAGCGGATGCTGGTCGGTGAGCGGCGCGTCGGCGCCGCCCTCGTCGTCGCGCAGGCGCAACCGCGACAGTTGCGGCCAGGTCAGTTCGGCGACCTTGCCGGTGCCGTCGGTGGTGCGGTCGACGGTGGCGTCATGGAACATCACCAGGGTGCCATCGCCGGCGCGGCGGATGTCGGTTTCGAGCATGTCCACGCCCAGCGTCACGCAGCGTTCCAGGCCCAGCAGCGAATTCTCCGGCGCATGCCCGGCGAAGCCATGCGCCGGCGCGGGATTGTGGCAGCCGCGGTGGGCGACGACGAAGATGCCGCCATCGGGTGCGGCCAGGCGCGCCTGGATCGGGGCGATGGCGGCGATGGCCGGGGCCGTCGCGGTCAGCAGTGCGGCAATGATCGCGCCGCGCGAGAAAAGCAGGTTCATGGAAGGTCTCCGGCAACGGTCACAGCGACGGGGTGAAGCGCAGGCCGAGCCAGTAGGTGGTCGGCATCGAATAACTGTCCTTCAGCAGGTTCTCGCCGGGGCCGGTGAAGCTGGTGAGGCGGCTGTGGGTGACATTGCTGATCTGGCCGACCACGCTGAGCTGCTTGCTCACCGCCCAGGTCGCCGACAGGTCCAGCTGCGAACGCGGCGCCCAGTACAGATCCTGCCAGGCGATGTTGCTGACAATGGCGCGCAGCGCCTTGCCCTGGCGGTTGTAGGCCGCACGCAGTTCGACGCCGCCGACGGTGTAGAACAGCGAGGCGTTGGCGGTGTAGTCCGGCTGCCCGACCAGGCGATCGACGGTGCGCTGGCTCTGCACCAGGTTGGGCGCGCTGCCGCTGGTGAACGGCACGTCCATGCCGCCATCGAGCAGCGCCAGGTTGGCGCTGGCGCCCAGGCCGGACAGCGCCGGCACACCCGGGAACAAGGTGTTGAACACTGCGCTCAATTCCAGGCCGCGCACGTGCGCCTTGGCGGCGTTGGCCGGGGTGCTGATCAGCACGTTGGAATAGGTGGTGCCGTTGAAGCTGAACTGGTCGGTGCGCGAGAGGGTGAAGATCTCGTCCTGGATGCGCTTGTCGAACAGCGCCGCGGCGAGCATGCCGTCGAAATCGTCGGGCAGGCGCCATTCCAGCGACAGGTCCAGGTTGGTGGACACGCGCGGCTTGATGTCGGGATTGCCGATGGTGACGGTCACGCCCTGGGCGTTGGGATTGCCCATGTCGCTGCTGTTGACGAAGCCGATCGAAGTGCGCGCGGCATAGGCGTCGTAGGGCGGACGGCCGAGCGTGCGGCTGGCGCCGGCGCGCAGGTCGAGGCGGTCGTTGACGTGGTAGGTCATCACCGCCGACGGCAGCACCTTGGCGTAGCGCGACTCGGTGGGCGCATCGACGTAGACGTAGCTGCCGGTGGCCGCGTCCAGTTGCCGCTGGCGGCCGACCGTGGACTGGTCGGTATGGTCGTAGTGCAGGCCGGCCTCCACATCGAAATCGTCGGCGCGATAGCCGACCAGGCCGTAGGCACCGAAGATCTCCTCGCGATGGCTGAAGTTGTCCTGGTTGCTGAAGGCGCTCTGGTCGGTGCGGTTGAACGCGCTCAACGGCGTGGCGCCCAGCACCTGGTTGGCCTTGTCCGGATCGATCGCGATCAGGTTCAGGCCCAGGTAGCGCATCGGCGCATTGGACGGCGCCAGCACGTCGGCGATCTTCAGCGGCGGCGCGCTGCGGTTGGGCTGGTATTCGACGCGGTAGATATCGAAACCGGGTTCGTCTCGGGTGTAGCTCAGGCCGCCGCCGAAGCCGAAACCGCGGTCCATCTCGCCACGGTTGAAGGCGTAGTCCAGGCGCCCGGTGAGCACCTTGTCGCGCGCATTGCGCTGGTAGTCCGGACGCCAGTACAGCAGGCTGTAGTTGTCGTAGTTGTAGTACGCCTGCGCCGCCATCGGGAAACGCTGGTTGAGCGCGGATGTGTCGTAGTTGAAGCCATAGGCCGCCGTCGGCACCACGGTGACGCCGGCGCCGGTCTGCCCGGTGGGCACCGCCGCCGGGCGCTGCGCGCCGGTGACGTACTTGATCATCTTGATCGGTTCGGCATAGGTGGCATCGGACCAGGACGCGCGCGCCGACAGCACCTGACGGTCGTCCGGACGCCACTCGAAGCCGGTCTGGCCGAGCTTGGTGCGGGTGGTGGTGATCTGGTTGGAGTAGCCCACTTCCACGTCGCCGACCGGGTAGGTGCCGCTGGTGGCGGTCTGGTTGTAGACGCGGTTGCGGTTGCGCGGATCGAGGATGACCTCGTTGCGCTCCATGTTGTCGCGGAAATAGTAGTAGCCGGCCATGGCGTAGGCCTGGAGGGATTCGCTCAACCGCGCCTCGAACTTGCCGGTGAGGCCGTAGCGGTCGCGCTTGTCCATCACGTACCAGTACTTGTCCTGCTGCGGCACGGCCCAGCCGTTGCCCAGGTTGGTGCCGCTCTGCAGTACGCCGCTGTTGTCGTAGAACCCGTAGTGCACCGTGTCGGTGGTCATGTGGGTTTCGGTGTAGCTGCTCAGCGTCTGGTAGTTGCCGGACAGGGTCAGGCCGTACTGCCCTTCGCTGCCGAAAGTGCGGCTGCCGGTGGCGAGCAGGCGGTAGCCCGGGTCGTCCTGGTCGCGCGGCTTGCCGACGTCGTTGGCATGGCCCAGCGAGGCCTCGGCGGTGAAGAACGGCTTGCCGCCGTTCTCGAACGCGCTGCGGGTCTTGAGGTTGATCGCACCGCCGGTGGCGTTCGGGTCCAGGTCCGGAGTGAAGGTCTTGATGACCTGCAGTTCGCTGACCATCGAGGCCGGCAGGATGTCCAGGCGCACGCCGCGGGTGATCGAGCCGAGCGTGCCGTTGGGCGTGCCCGGCGAGGCCACGGTCAGGCCGTCGATGGTGACGTTGTTGTAGGACGGGCCGAGGCCGCGCAGCACCGGAGTGGCGGCTTCGTCGCGCGGATGTTCGTTGTCGGTGGCCGGCAGCACCGACAGGCCGGGGATGCGGCGCAGCGCCTCGACGATGGTGGTGTCCGGCAGCGCACGCACGTCGGTGGAGCTGACCACGTCGGTGATGTTGGTGGCCGCGCGCTTGCTCTCGATCGCGGCGGCATTGGCCTTGCGCACGCCGGTGACCATCACGCTGGACAGCGTGGTGGTGCCGTCGGCGCTGGCGGCGGCGTTGGGCGTGGTGTCGGGCGTGGCGTCGCCGACGGCCGGTGCGGTGGCGGCCGCGACGGCGCTGGCGTCGGCAGCGAGCGTCGCCGTGGTGGACGCGGCGTCCTGCGCGAGCGCGGCCTGGCAGCTGGCGGCGAGCGCGCAGACGATCAGCGCGCGGCGCCGATGGGTGAGTGGTTGCATGGCGATGTCCCCTGGTTGACCGAATTAAGTAACTTAAAGTTCGTTATTTAATCCCAGGGATATGACGCTGCGATGGCGGCGTGAGGAAAGCGCGAAGACACGGCGTCCCGGCCCGGCCTGACTTGGCGTCGGGCAGCAGATCACTCGCGATGGCATAGCTGTGCGGACGCCGCGCCCTTGCCGCGTTCGATGCCGTCGTGTGCTCTGCAGCGGCCGCCCGGCCGCCGTCCCTCAGTCGGCGTCCGCAGGCGCAGCGCGATGCACCTGCACCGCCTGCGCGGCGAACGCGGCAAGCACACCATCCGGGGTGTCGTGCTCCACCACCAGCCGGTCGATCGCCTCCACGCCGACCACGCGGTGCGCGGCCAGGGTGCCGAGCTTGTCGCTGGTCACCACCGCCACGGTCTCGGCGCTGGCCTCGACCATCGCCCGCTTGAACAGGCTTTCCTCATCGTCCACGCCCCACAGGCCGCGCTCGGGGTCGATCGCGCAGGCGCCGGGGAAGCACAGGTCGGCGCGCAGTTGCCGCAGTTGCTGCAGCGCCTGGGCACCGACGGCCGCGCCGCTGCGCGGGTCCAGTCGCCCGCCGATCAGCAGGATCTCGATGCCCTCGCGACGCAGCAGGATCTGCGCGATGTCCGGCGCATTGGTGACCACGCTCAACCCCTGCCGCGCCGGCAGCGCAGAGGCGATGGCGCTGTTGGTGGAGCCGGCATCGATCAACAGCCGCTGCCCGGGCTTGACCAGCGCCACCGCGGCCAGCGCCAGTGCGCACTTGCGCTCGGCATGCTCGGCCTGGCGCTGCGGCAGCGGCGCGAAGGTCGGCGTGGGCAGCAGCGCGCCGCCGTAGACACGCCGGCACAGCCCCTGCGCGGCGAGTTCGCGCAGGTCGCGGCGGATCGAATCCTCGGACACCGCGAAGCGCTCGGCCAGTTCCGCGGCCACCACCCGGCCGTGCTCGCGCAGGCGCTGCAGGATCGCATGCTGCCGCTCCTGCGGCAGCGTGTCGCGCTCGCCGCTCATGGCGCCGCGGCGTCGGTGCGCGGCGGCAGCAGGCCCAGTGCGACCAACTCCTCGCGCAGCGCGGCGGCGTCGCGGAACTGCAGCGCGTGCATGCCGGTGGCGGCCGCGGCGTGCACGTTGCGCGGCGCGTCGTCGATGAACACCGCCCGCGCCGGGTCGATCGCGTAGCGTTCGCACAGCAGCGCGAAGATCGCCGGGTCCGGCTTGACCAGGCGCTCCTCGCCAGACACCAGCACGCCTTCGAACCACTGCAGGAACGGATAGCGTTCGCGCGCGATCGGGAAGGTCTCGTGCGACCAGTTGGTCAACGCGTACAGCCGCACGCCCTGCCCGCGCAGCTCGTCCAGCACCGCCACCGTGGCGTCCAGCGCGCCGCCCAGCATCTCCGGCCAGCGCGCGTGGTAGGCGGCGATCATCGGCGCATGCGCCGGATGCAGCGCACTCAGTTCCGCCACCGCCTCCTGCCACGGCCGCCCGGCGTCCTGGCGCTCGTTCCACTGCGGGCTGCACACCTCGCGCAGGAAGGCTTCCATCGCCGCCTCCTCGTCGAACAGTTGGCGGTACAGATGGCGCGGGTTCCAGTCGATCAGGACGCCGCCGAGATCGAACACCACGGTGTCCAGGCGAGGCGAGGCGGAGGGATCGGACGACGGCATGGCAAGCTCCAACGGACGGAAGTGGGGATCAGCGACGGACCAGGCGCGCGCCGGCGGCGACCAGCAGCAACAGCGTCGCCACCGCGGCCAGCGCCAGCGGCAGGCCGATGGCGTGGGCCAGGAACCCGATCAACGCCGGCCCGGCGAGCAGGCCGGTATACCCGAGCGTGGTCAAGGTCGCCAGCGCCAGCGCGGGCGAGGTGCCGGGCATGCGCCCGGCGGCGCCGAACATCACCGGCACCAGGTTGGACGCGCCCAGGCCGACCAGCACGCAGCCGAGCAGGCCGCTGCCCGGCAAGGTGCCGAGGCTGGCCAGCGCCAACCCGGCGGCGGCCAGCACCGCGCCGAGGGCGACGGTGCGCACCGGCCCCAGCCAGGCCACCAGGCGGTCGCCGCCGAGCCGGCCCAGCGCCATCGCCACCGAGAACGCGGCATAGCCCATGCCCGCCGCGCTGGGTGCCAGGCCGTGATGCTCGCGCAGCAGCACCGCGCTCCAGTCGAGCATGGCGCCCTCGGCCAGCAGGCAGACGAAGCACAGCGCACCCAGCAGCAGCACCGGCCCCTGCGGCAGGCGCAGCGGCACCGCTTTCGCTGGTGGACGCCGCGTGCCGCAGCAAGCCGCCGCGCTGCCACAGCAGCACGCCCAGCAGCAGCACGGCGACCAGCACGGCGCCGGCCAACAGCGGCAGGCCGGCACCGAGCAAGGCGCTCATGCCGGCCGCGCCGATCAGCCCGCCGACGCTGAACAGGCCATGGAAGCCGGACATCGCCGCCTTCTGCAGGCGCCGCTCCACCTCCACCGCATGCGCGTTCATCGAGACGTCGAGCGCGCCCAGCGCCGCGCTGAAATACAGCAGCGCCGCCACCAGCAGCGGCACGCTGGGCGCCAGCGCCAACGCCGGCAATGCCAGGCACAGCGCCAGCGCGCTGGCGACGATGACCGTGCGCGCGCCCAGGCGGTGGCTGAGCAGCCCGCCCAGCGGCATCGCCAGCACCGAGCCGGCGCCGAAGGCCAGCAGCACCATGCCCAGCCGCGCGTCGTCCAGCGCGAAGCGCGCCTTGACGTAGGGGACCATCGGCGCCCAGGCGGCCATGGCCATGCCCGACAGCAGGAACATGCCGCGGGTGGCGGCGACGGCGCGGGAGACGGTGGGCGCGGGGGTTGGTGCGGAAGCTGGAGGTGAGGCGGGCGGCATGCGGGGAACCTGCGATCGAATGCGAGCCCAGCTTAGACGAACGCGCTAAATCGTGCAAAAACGTGCATCAATCGACGTCGGCGTGCTGCGGCGGTCATTCGGTCTCTGAGCAGCGGCCGGCGCGATTCCGCCTGGGAGTCAGCACTGTGGCGACGCATGCGCTGCCCGCAACGACGACAGGACCCTGCTGGGTCCTGTGTTAGGTGCGAAGTGTGGGAGGCGTGGGCGGCGCGATGGGTACGGCGGTCTCTGGGCGCCACCCTCACCCCTGCCCTCTTGGGGAGGTTGAGCGCGGCGGCTTCTGGTGCATTTCTGGCCGCCGTACCCTCACCCCCGACCCCTCTCCCGGAGGGAGAGGGGAGGTTGGCGCGGCGGTTTCTGGTGCATCTCTGGCCGCCGTACTCTCACCCCCGCCCCTCTCCCGGGGGGAGAGGGGAGGTTGGATCACGGCTGCACGACGTTGATCGTGCCGGGGTTGCTGCGCCCCACCCCGCGCAGGTCGGGGCGGTACATGTCCTCGACCAGCGACGGCGGCACCGTGTAGGTGCCCGGGGTCACCGCGCGCACCAGGTAGAACACCTGCGCCTTGCTGCCCGCCGACAGGCTCAGCGCGGCCACGTAGCGGTCGTCGCGGAACTCCTCGTGCTTGACGTCGGCGGCGTTGGAGCGGTCGCTGATCTCGATGCCGTCCACCACCACGTCGGCCCACTGCTTGGCGTCGCCCAGGTTGAAGTTCTCGATCTCCAGGCCGGCCGGCAGCAGGTCGGTCAGCAGCGCGTCGGGCATGCTGGTGTCGGAGGTGATGGTGACGCGCACGATCAGCGCCTCGCCTTCCTTCAACGGCTGCGGCGTCCACGGCTTGCCGTCGGTGCCGTAGAAGCTGCGCTCCACCTTCAGCGTGCTGTCGTCGGCCGCCGGCGGGGTGCGCGGCACGCCGGCGATTTCCAGGCTGGCGTACAGCGGCGGCTGGCCCTGCGGCACGAAGTGCACGCCGCGCGCCAGCTCGGCCTCGCCGAACTGGCGGCCGAAGGCCTTGGCCGGGGCGATCGCCTCGCTGCTGTCGCCGATGCTCAACTGCCCGGACACCTGCGCGGTCTGGCTGTTGAGCAAGGCCTTGCCCATGCGCGCCAGCGCCACCTGCTCCTGCGTGCTCAGCCACAGCCAGCCACCGCGGCGGCGCGCGTCCAGCTCGCGGCCCAGCGCCATCACCCGCGCGTCGTACTCGGGCTTGGCCAGGCCACGCTCGTGCAGCAGCGCGATCATCAGCGCGTCGTCGCGGACCACGCTGCCGTAGTCGCCGAAGTAGCGCGGCCGGTCGGCGCTGTCCTTGGCGAAACCGGCGGCGATCGCCGCTTCGCCGCGCTTCTTGTCGCCCTGCAGCGACAGCGCCACGCCCAGGTGCACCAGCGACAGGCCGGTCAGCGCCTTGCTGCGGTCGTTGTCGTACAGCGCGCGCAGCGTGCCCAGCGGCGCGCGGTTGACCCGCGCCAGCACGTAGCCGGACCAGGCCTGGTTGGCGAACTTCAGGTTCTCGCGGCGGTCCTGGCCGTAGAAGTTGTTGCCGCCGGACAGCAGGTCCTCGCTGAGCCGGTTCAACGCCTTCTGCAGCACGTTGTCGGGCACCGCGAAACCGGCGTCCTTGGCGTCGAGCAGGAACTCGGCGATGTACGGGGTCAGCCCCGGATTGACGTAGCCGTCGTCGCCCCACATCGAGAAGTGACCGCTGGACACCTGCATCGAGGCCAGCCGCCCGAACGCACCTTCCATGCGCGCGCGGCGCGTGGCCGCATCCAGGCCCTTGACCCCGAGCAGGCGCGCGGTGGCGTCGTCGAGCAGCAGCGCGGCGTAGCCCTTGCTGGTGGTCTGCTCGGCGCAGCCGTAGGGGTATTCCAGCGCGCCCTGCAGGGCGCTGGCGAATGGAATCGGCGGCAAGGCGCTGACCAGCATGCGCGCGTTGACCGAGCCGGCCATCAGGCCTTCGGCATCGCTGGCGCCCAGCGTCACCGGCGCCAGCGTGTCCAGCACGCGGGTCTGCGTGCGCAGCACCGACGGCCACGCCGCGCGCACCGGCAGGTCGTAGCGGCGGTCGGCGGCATAGCCATTGCCTTCCACCCGCACCCGCACCTTGGCCACCGTGTAGCCCTCCTGCGCCACCAGCGGGAAGCTCAGCGTGGCCTTGCCGTCCTTGCCCAGCTTGGCGCTGCGTGCGTTGTCGGCGATCGCCAGCGGGCCTTCGCCGTCCACGCGCACCTTGAACTCGCCCGGCTGGCCGGTGAAGTTCTGCACGTCCAGGGTCACCGTGCTGCGGTCGCCCGGCGCCATCACCCGCGGCATGCTGGCCTCGGCCACGATCGGCGCGCGCACCAGGGTCTCCACGTCGCGGTTGCCGTAGCGCTCGTCCGAATAGACCAGCGCCGACACGCGCAGGGTGCCGTTGAAGTCCGGCACCGGCAGTTGCACGCGGGCGTTGCCCTTGGCGTCCAGTTGCACCGGACCGGAGAACAGGTCCACTGTCTGCACCCGCGCGGTCGGCCGCTTGGCCTGCGGCAATGCCGCCAGCGCCATGTCGCCGCCGAAGCGCAGCTTGCCGGTGCCGCCCTCGAAGCTCTCGATGACCCGGCCGTAGATGTCGTACGCATCCACGCCCAGGCGCCGCTGCGCGAAGAACTGCGCATTGGCGTCGGGCACCGGGAAGCGGGTGATGTTGAGGATGCCCACGTCCACTGCGGAGATGGTCACGTGCGCCTGCTTGCCGGCCAGTTCCGGCACGCTCACCGTCACCGGCAGCGGCTGCTCCGGACGCATCTGCTTGGGCGCGACCAGGCCCACCGCCACGCGCCGGGCCTTGCGGTCCATCGGCACGTAGGCCACGCCGACCGCGCGCGCCGGGGTGATCTTGCTCGGTGCCGAGCCGCCGCGGAACACCAGCGCGGTGACGTAGACGTCGTGGCGCTCCCAGTCCTTGGTCACCGGGATCTCAAACGTGCTGCCCGGCTTCACGTCGATGTCCTGCACGTACAGCATGCGGTCGCTCTCGACCATCAGCAGGCCGGGGCCGGCGTGCGGCGGGGTCAGAGTGACCTTGAGCGTGTCGCCGGCCTTGTAGCCGGTCTTGTCCAGCGCCAGCTTGACCTTGTCCGGACGCGCATCGAGGCCGCGGTTGTCGTCGTTCCAGCTCCAGCCCGCATGGAACGGATAGCGCGTGGTCAGGCCGGTGGCCGGGTCGAACACGTCCACCCGGTACTCGCCCCACTCCACCGGGAAATCGAACTTGGCGGCGCTGGCGCCGGCATCGACGGTGAGCGTCTGCTTGTTCTCGAAGCGACGGGTGAAGTCGTAGTCCCAGCGGTTGTCGGCGAACGCCCAGTGGTAGTCGCGCAGCTCGCGCACCAGGGTCACCTTCAGCCCCTTGGCCGGCTGCGGCTTGCCCTGCGCATCCACCCGCATCAGCTCGAAGCGCGCGTTGGCGTTGGCGTCGGCACCGTCCTTGTCGTCGAACAGCGGGCGCACGCCGACCAGCGCCGGCGCCGGCCACAGCACGCGCTTGAGCGTGCGGGTGACGGTGCGGCCGCCGGTCTCGTACACGCTGGCCGAGACCAGCGCGGCGATGGTGCTGGTCGGCTTGGCCTCGTCGGGCAGCGCCAGGTCCTCGCTGAGCTTGCCGTCGGCGCCGAACTCGGTATCGACCACGTCCTTGGCTTCGCGCGGCAACTGCAGGGTCGGGTCGCCGAAGAAGTAGCCCGGCAACGCCTCCACCGGATGCTGCTCGACCGCCACCGCCAGCTTGGCGGTGAAGCGGTTGCCCGCCGCCGGCGCGCCGTACAGGTAGGCGGCGGTGGCCTGCAGCTTGAACGGCTCGCCCGGCTTGAGCGTCTTCTGCGCGCTGTCCAGGTCCAGCTTCATGCGCTCGGGCAGGAACTCCTCGATGCGCAGCGTCATGCCCTGCACCGCTTCCTTGCTGGTCGGGTCGGTGCGGAACTCCACCTGCCAGCGCCCGGTCGGCGCATCGGCGGGGATCAGTTGCTCGAAACTGAAGTAGCCCTGCTCGCCCGGCTGCAGCCGGGTCTCGCGGAAGATCTTGCCGTCGGGCTGCTTGAGCCGCAGGAACACCGGCTGCGCGCCCTTGCCGGTGGTCGGCACCGGCTTGCCGTCGTTGTCGCGCAGCAGCGCCGACACCCGCACGGTCTCGCCGGGGCGGTACAGGTCGCGGCCGGACCAGGCGAACACGTCGAACCAGGCGTTCTCGCGCCCGGCCACCGCGAACTCGCTCAGGTCCAGCGCCGGCTGGTTGAACGGCAGCATCGACAGGTCGGTGCCGCTGCGCGCCACCAGCACCTGGCCGGCGTCGAGCGTGTAGTTCAGCAGCGCGTTGCCGTTGTCGTCGGTCTGGCCCTTGAGGAACAGCTCGCCGTCGGCGCCGAGCACGCGCAGCTCCACCTTCTTCAGCGGCTCGCCGCTCTGCAGCGAGGCGGTGTGCACGAACAGCTTGTCCTTGTAGGCGCGCGCGTGCAGGCCGATGTCGCTGACGGTGAAGAAGGCGGTGTCGTATTCGTTGTCGAACTTGCCGGGGCGGCGCAGCACCGCGAAGTACAGGCCCGGCGCCTGCAGTTCCTTGATCTCCTGGATCGGCAGGTAGGTCAGCGCGCGCTCGTTCTTGTCGCCACCGAGCACGAAGCGGTTGACGTAGACCGAGTCGGCCATCTGCGAGATCGGGGTGTGCTCGCCGTAGTCGCTGTCCAGCTCCCAGGTACCGCGGCGGCCGCCGCGCTGGTACTGGGCGAAGAACGTCGGCAGCGCGCCCTCCTTGACCCGCATGAACTCCACGTCCACTTCCGGCACGTTGAGCGAGACCACCGGCAGCCCGCGGCTCTTGCGCGCCGGCAGCACGCTGCCCTGCGAGGCGAAGCCGACCGCCGGGGTCAGCTCGCCGGTGTAGACCTTCTGCTTGAGCGGCTTGCCCAGGCGGCTGCCGTCGGCGGCCAGCAGGTCGGCCGAGATCACCACGGTGTAGTCCTTGGCCGCCTCCACGTAGGGATAGCGCAGGGTCTTGCCGTCGTCGGACAGCGACCAGGCGCTCTCGTCGGTGCCGACCTTCTCCTCGAAGCGCAGCAGCTTGTCGAAATCCTGGGTGCCGACCAGCGGCCGCGAGAACTCCAGCGCCAGCGACAGCCCGTCGCTCTTCTGGTCGGGATAGGCGCGGACCAGGCCGAAGCCCTTCATCGCTTCCTTCTGCCCCTTCACCGGCTCGCCGCTGGCCTCGGGCAGCTGCCCGGATTCGTTGCGCTTGCAGCCGCCCAGCGCCAACGCCAGGCCCAGCAGCAAGAACGTTCCCATCAACCCTGCGCGCAGGCCCGCCCAGCGCCGCTTCGAATCCGTGTGCATGCGTTCGCTCCGTGAATGTGGCGCGAGTATAAAGCGCCGGCGCGACGGCTGGAGAGGCGAAGGTGCGCCATCCGTCGGCGTGTGCGCGGCAGGCCACCGTCGGCGCGGAAGCACGTACCGCAACCGCGCCACCGGCCGCCGTGGAGCCCCCCCAGCTCTACATGGCTTCGGGCCATCGGCCGCGACAGGTAGCCCCGGGAACACCCGTCGCGGCCGAAGCCGCTCTTACCCTGAGTACCCGCGCACCTTCGCTCGAGGTCATGTGGGAGGGACTTCGGTCCCGGCGCGGCGGCAGTGGAGGCGCCGATGGCTCCACTCGTCGGGACTGAAGTCCCTCCCACGGCGCGAGCCTCTTGTGGGAGGGACTTCAGTCCCGACTGCAGCGCAACGGATCAGCCACTGGCTCCGCTTGTCGCGATGAAGCTGCTTCCACAGCGGGCAATCCCATGCGCCATGCCGACCCCCACAGCACCGAGGGCACGAGCCTCTTGTGGGAGAGACTTCAGTCCCGACTGCAGTGCAACGGATCGGCCAGTGGCTGCGCTTGTCGCGATGAAGCTGCTTCCACAGCGGGCAATCCCATGCGCCATGCCGACACCCACAGCACCGGCGGCGCGAGCCTCTTGTGGGAGGGACTTCAGTCCCGACTGCAGCGCAACGGATCGGCCAGTGGCTGCGCTTGTCGCGATGAAGCTGCTTCCACAGCGGGCAATCCCATGCGCCATGCCGACATCCACAGCACCGACGGCACGAGACCTCTTGTGGGAGGGACTTCAGTTCCGACTGCAGTGCAACGGATCGGCCCACTGCCCCGCTTGTCGCGACCACACGTCAGCGCAGCAGCCGCTGCATGTACAGCGCGATCAGCCGCGGCCGGTCCAGCGCCAGGCAGACCTGCGCATTGGCCGCAGCCCCCGGCGCGTCCGCCGTCGGCGTCTCGCGGGTATAACCCTTGTCGTCGACCACGATGCGCAGCGGCACGGTGGGGCACAGGCCGGGATCCAGCAACTGCGCCACCGGCACCACGTCGAACAGGGTCGGGGTGGCGCTGGCCCAGGGCTGGTCGGTGTCGCGCCACTGGTAGTAGAGCTGTGCCAGCGCGTCGGTCAGCGGTTCGCCATGGGCGAACAGCGCCACCCGCTCCGGCTCCTCCAGGGTCACCTGGGTGGCGTCCAGCGGCAGCATCACGATCGGCACGCCGGCGCCGAACACGCGCCGCGCAGCGGGGATGTCGGCGGCGATGTTGTACTCGGCCGCCGGCGGACTCGGCGGGCGGTAGCGCGACTTGCCGTAGCCCACGCGCACCGAGCCGCCCATCAGCACCACCTGCTTGAGTTGCGCGAAACCGGCCGGGTCGCGCTGCTGCGCGCGCGCCGCGTCGGTCAGCGGGCCGAGCACCAGCAGAGTGACCTCGCCGGGATGCCGCCGCGCCTGGTCCAGGATGAACTGCGCCGCATCCGGCGCCTTGCGCGGCAGCGTACCCTTGGCTGCCCAGCGCGCTTGGCTGAAGGGAATCGTGCTGTCGGTGCGCTGGCCGATCGCCAGCGGAATCTCGCTGCGGCCGGCCTGCTGCAGCAGCCGCTGCAGCAGTTGTGCGCGCAGGCCGGTGTCGCCCCAGGCCGAAGCGATGCCCAGCACCTGCAGCTCCGGGCTGCGCAACAGTAGTGCCAGCGCGAATGCATCGTCGATGTCGTCGCCGACGTCGGTGGACACCACCACCTTCTGCACCGGTGCGCTCGTCGTTGGCGCTGGCGCCGCCACCGCATCGGCCGCCCAGGTGGCCGCGATCAGCAGCGCCGACGCCGCCCATTGCTTCAGCACGCGCATGCGCGTCTCCCAAAAAAAGAACCGCCGGCATGATAGCCGGCGGTCGGTGTTGCGACGGCGAGGCCGCGAATCAGAAGTTGGCGCGGAACTGTGCGCCGACGATGCGCGGATCGTTGATGAAGCCGGTGAGGTTGTTGAAGTCGATCGCACCGGTGGCGCGGATCTGGTTGGTGCAGTTGCGGCAGAACACCGAGACTTCGTACGCGCCGGCGCCCCAGTTGTAGCCGATCTTGGCACCGCCCTCGAGCAGCGGCTGGCCGACGAACTCGCGCGAGTCGTATAGGAAGAAGTTGATCTCGCTGCGGTAGGACCAATCGGTGAAGAAGAAGAACTCGGCGTCGTCGCCGACCGGGATGCCGTAGCGCAGGGTCGCGTTGCCCATCCACTTGGCCGCCTGCGGCAGCACGTTGCCGTCGATCAGCGCGCGGCCGGAGGCATTGATCGGATCGGTCACGGTGCAGGTGCGGCACACGCCCACCGACAGGGTCGGGTCCTCGATGCGGGTCCAGTTGTAGGCGCCGCCCAGGGTCATGCGCAGGTTCTGGGTCAGCAGCGCTTCGAAGTCGAACTCGGCGCCGCGCGCCTTGGAGGCCTTGGCGTTGAGCAGGCGCACGTCGTTGGAGGCGCCGCCGACCGCGGTCAGCTGCTGGTTCTTCACCTTGAAGTCGTAGACGTCGAAGCTCAGGCGCGCACGCTTGTCGAACAGGTCGGACTTGATGCCGATCTCGTAGGAGTCCACGGTCTCCGGCGCGGCCACGGTCAGCGGCGCGGTGGCCGACGGCACGCCGAAGCTGGCGCCGCGGAAACCGCGGGCGGCGCGCCCGTAGACGTTGACGTTGTCGTTGATGGTGTAAGTGGCGCTGAGGTCGCCGGTGACCTTGGAATTGTCGGTGCTGCCGCTGGAGGGCTGCTGCAGGGTCACGCGGTCCAGCGCGAGCACGTCGAAGGTCTTCTTGTCGTAGGTGTAGCGGATGCCGGCGCGCAGGTTCAGGCGCTCGGTGGCCGCGTAGTTCAGCGAGCCGAACGCCGCCCACGAGGTGTTGCGCTGGCGGGTCAACTGGTAGCTGGACAGGGTGCCGCCGGCCAGGGTGTTGTAGGTGTAGTTCTCGCCTTCCACCGAATCGTTGAAGTAGTACAGGCCGGCCTGCCAGTTCAGCGGCCCGGCGTACTGCGACTCGGCGCGCAGCTCCTGCGAATACTGGTCCAGGTTCTTGATGCCGCCGGCGGTCTCCACCGGGAACGCGATCACCCCGGGGCCGGACGGCGGCGCGAACACCGCGCCGTAGCCGCCGTCGATGTCGCCGCGGCTGTAGTACTTGCCGATGCCCTCGTAGCCGGTGATCGAGTGCAGCACGATGTCGCCCAGGTCCCAGGTCAGGTTGGCGCTGCCGCCGTAAGTCTGCAGTTCCTGGGTGTTCTTGCCGTCGATGGACACCTTGTCCGGGTCGAAGCCGGCGACCAGCTGGTTGGTGCCCGGCTGGAAGATGTTGGCGCGGAACAGCCGCGCGGTGCCGTCGAGGTGGCGCGCATGCGCGTTGAACAGCGCGCTGAAGTCCTCGCCCGGCTGGAACAGCACCTGCAGGCGCACCGCCGAGTCCATGTAGCCTTCGAAGGAGCGATTGTCGATGGTGTTGTCGACCCAGTCGCCGCGGCGCTGGCCCAGCGCCGACAGGCGCGCGGCCCACTTGTCGCCCATCGCCACGCTCAGGCCGGTTTCCATGGTCATGGTGCCGTAGGTGCCGTAGGACAGGCTGGCGTAGCCGTCGTTGGCGCCGATGGTCGGCTTGACCGAGTTGAACTTGACCACGCCGGCGGGGGTGTTGCGGCCGAACAGCGTGCCCTGCGGACCGCGCAGCACTTCCAGGCTCTGCAGGTCGAAGATCGGGAAGCCCTTCAGGAACGCGTTCTCGGCGACCACGTCGTCATAGATCAGCGACACCGGCTGCGAGGCGTAGGTGTTGAAGTCGGTGTTGCCGTAGCCGCGGATGTAGAAGCGCGGGAACACGCGGCCGTTGGACGACTCGACGTTGAGGCTGGGCGCCTTGCCGGCCAGCACGCGCACGTCCGAGCCGCTGGTGGCGATGGCGTCCAGGTATTCCGGGCGCAGCACGCTGGCCGACACCGGCACGTCCTTGGAGTCCTCGGCGCGGCGCTCGGCGGTGACCTTGATCGTGTCCAGACGGGCGACCCCGTCGGTGCTGTCCGCCTGCTGGGCGGCGGCGGGGAACGAAAGCGCGGAAACGACGGCAACGGCAAGCGCACTGGCGCGCAGCGACCAACTGGCAGACATGGGAACTCCGGGATGGGTGGGCGTAATCGGGAGCGCGCCGAGTCCTTGCCGCGCCGCAGCATAATTAACACAAAATATACAACCTGCGGCGGCCGGCGTCACCTGGGGAGGCGGGGATTTGGGATTGGGGAGTCGGGATTGGCAAAAGCGGGGCGGTTGCGGTGGCTGCTCGCCTGCCGGCCCGGGCCGGCTTCCCTTCTCGGATGGCCGCAGCCGCTTTTGGTCGCGTCGGGACTGAAGTCCCTCCCACAAGGGCATGCACAGCGCGCAGTCGCAGTCGCCGGTGACGACGGCGGCGGCGGCGGCGGCGGCGGAGCATGGAACCGCGAGATGCCTTGTGGGGGGGACTTCAGTCCCGACGCGCGAAGTCCTCAGGCTCCAGACCGCGTTGGCGCACGGGTGGCACCAACCCGCCGCGACGATGCTCGATCCATGGCACGCCACTTTCCCAAAAGCCCACGCCAAACCGCACGTTCGTCGCCCTCGGCCGAAAGGCAAGCAGCGCAGACGGCCATCCCGCTGCCGCAAGTCCACCCGGGCCGCACGAAATCGCATCGCATACCGCGCGCCGCTTCACATAGCGACCGCTACTGACGTCTGAAGAGCGCGCATCCGCGCTGCCCTGGAGAGACCCCGATGTTCACACCCCGATCCCTGTCCCTCGTCGCCGCGTTCTGCGCGACGCTGCTCACCTGTTCCGCTCAGGCCAAGACCTGCACCGCGGTCGACAACATCGTGGCCAGCACCGCGTCGGACACCGCCAATCGCGACGCTGGCGGTACTGGCGGGCATGTCGGCCTGCACATGCAGAACGCCACGACGCCGCTGCCGCCCAGCGGCGCGCAGAGTCAGCTCGGAAAATCGGCGTTCGCCAACTGGGCGACGTTCCAGGGCGCCTTCAACAACTGGGCAGCGGCCAAGACCGGCAAGCACGTCGACTGCGGCACCGGTGGCGGCGCGAAAGACATCGTCGATGCGGCCAGTGTCGGCATCACTGCGGGATGGGCCTGCACCTCCGCGGACGGGGACGGCATCTGCACCAACTGGCGCAAGTTCAGGCCGGTCAAGGTCTGCTTCTGGTACGCCAACTCTCCAGGCGCGAAAGGCACGGCGGGCAAGTGGCTGCTCAACACGGCCTACCCGTCGCTCAACGCGGACTGCAGTTGAGCGGTCCCGCCAGCGTTGGCAGCGCCGTGCGGAGCTGTGCCTGCGCACGGCCTGCCAGCTCAGCCCGCCGGCGTCTCCGGCACCCGCACCCAGCCTTCCATCAGCACGCGCGCGCTGCGGCTCATCAAGGCCTTGGTGACGGTCCACTGGCCGTCCACCTGGCGCGCCTCGGCGCCGACCCGCAAGGTGCCCGAGGGGTGACCGAAGCGCACCGCGGTGCGTTCGCCGCCGCCGGCGGCGCGGTTGACCAGGGTGCCGGGGATCGCCGCGGCGGTGCCGATCGCCACCGCCGCGGTGCCCATCATCGCGTGGTGCAGCTTGCCCATCGACATCGCCCGCACCAGCAGGTCGATGTCGGCGGCCGCCACCGGCTTGCCGCTGGAGGCGATGTAGTCGGCCGGCGGCGCGACGAAGGCGACCTTGGGCGTGTGCTGGCGCGTCGTCGCGTCGTCCAGCGTGGCGATCAGGCCCATGCGCAGCGCGCCGTACGCGCGGATGGTTTCGAAACGCTGCAGTGCCTTCGCATCGCTGTTGATCGGGTCCTGCAGCTCGGTGCCCTGGTAACCCAGCGCCTGCGCCTCGAGGAAGATGGTGGGAATGCCGGCGTTGATCAGGGTCGCCTGGAACGTGCCGACACCCGGCACCTCCAGCGTGTCGACCAGGTTGCCGGTGGGGAACATGGCGCCGCCGGCGCCGTCCTCGTCGGCGGCCGGGTCGAGGAATTCCAGCGCGATCTCCGCCGCCGGGAAGGTCACCCCGTCCAGCTCGAAATCGCCGGTTTCCTGCACTGCGCCGTCGGTCATCGGCACCTGCGCGACGATGGTCTTGCCGATGTTGGCCTGCCAGATCCGCACCGTGGCCACGCCATCGCGCGGAATCCGCGCCGGATCCACCAGCCCGGCGGCGATCGCGAACGGCCCCACCGCCGCCGACAGGTTGCCGCAGTTGCCGCTCCAGTCCACGAACGCGCGCTCGATCGCCACCTGGCCGAACAGATAGTCCACGTCGTGGTCCGGGCGCGTGCTCGGCGCCACGATCACGGTCTTGCTGGTGCTGGAGGTGGCCCCGCCCATGCCGTCGATCTGCTTGGCGTAGGGATCGGGGCTGCCGATCACCCGCTGCAGCAGCGCGTCGCGCGCCGGGCCCGGCGTCTGCGCCGCCGCGGGCAGGTCCTGCAGGCGGAAGAACACGCCCTTGGAGGTGCCGCCGCGCATGTAGGTGGCGGGGATGCGGAGTTGCGGAGCGTGGGCCATGGCGGTTCCGGGTGCGTACGAAAAGAAGAGACAGCGGATCAGGGCGAATCGGGAATCTCGGGCTCGACCAGTTGCGTCAGCAGGGTCAGCGACTCCTGCCAGCCGAGGTGGCAGAACTCCACCGGGATCTGCGGCGGGATGCCCTCCTGCACGATCTCCAGCGCGGTGCCGCAGGCCACCGGCCGCAGCCGCACGGTCACGATCATCTCGCCGGGCAGGTCCGGGTTGTCGAAGCGGTCGGTGTGACGGATCAGCTGGCCGGGCACCAGTTCCAGATAGGTGCCGCCGAAAGCGCTGCTGGTGCCGGTGCCGAGGTTGGTGAAGCTCATCCGGTAGCTGCCGCCCACCCGCGCGTCCAGCGCATGCACGGTGGCGACGAAGCCGTGCGGCGGCAGCCATTTGACCAGCGCCGCCGGTTCCAGGAAGGCGCGGTAGACGCGCTCGGCCGGCGCGCGCAGCACGCGATGCAGGTGGACGGTCCCGGTGGTGGCGGCGGACGTGGTCATGGCGGTCTCCTCGGCGGTAGCGGGCGCGGCCAGCATGGCACGCGCCCGATGACAGCGGCAGCCGGCTCAGGCGCTGCGGGCGTCCTCGAGGAAATCCTGGGCGAAGCGCTGCAGCACGCCGCCGGCCTCGTAGATGGACACTTCCTCGTTGCTGTCCAGGCGGCACAGCACCGGCACCTCCACCACGCCGCCGTCCTTGCGGACGATGCGCAGGGTCAGCGTGGCGCCCGGCGTGCGCGCGCCGACCACGTCGAAGGTCTCGCTGCCGTCGATGCCCAGGGTCGTGCGCGTGGTGCCCGGCAGGAACTGCAGCGGCAGCACGCCCATGCCGATCAGGTTGGTGCGGTGGATGCGCTCGAAGCCCTCGGCCACGATCGCCTCGACCCCGGCCAGGCGCACGCCCTTGGCCGCCCAGTCGCGCGAGGAGCCCTGGCCGTAGTCGGCGCCGGCGATCACGATCAGCGGCTGCTTGCGCGCCATGTAGGTCTCGATCGCCTCCCACATGCGCAGCACCTGCCCGTCCGGCTCCAGCCGGGTCAGCGAGCCCTGCTGCACCTTGCCATCGACCACCGCCATTTCGTTGATCAGCTTCGGGTTGGCGAAAGTGGCGCGCTGCGCGGTGAGGTGGTCGCCGCGATGGGTGGCGTAGGAATTGAAGTCCTCCTCCGGCAAGCCCATGTGCGCCAGGTATTCGCCGGCGGCGCTGTCGGCCAGGATCGCGTTGGACGGCGACAGGTGGTCGGTGGTGATGTTGTCGCCGAGCACCGCCAGCGCGCGCATGCCGCGCAGCGTGCGTTCGCCGGCCAGCGCGCCTTCCCAGTACGGCGGGCGGCGGATGTAGGTGCTGCGCGGGCGCCAGGCGTACAGCGGCGCCACCGGCGCGCCCTGCTCCACGCGCACGTTGAACATCGGCGCATAGACGCGGCGGAACTGCTCCGGCTTCACCGCGGCGCGCACCGCCGCATCGATCTCGGCGTCGCTGGGCCAGATGTCCTTCAGCCGCACCTGGCGGCCGTCGGCGTCGGTGCCCAGCACGTCCTTCTCGATGTCGAAGCGCACCGTGCCGGCGATGGCGTAGGCGATCACCAGCGGCGGCGAGGCCAGGAACGCCTGCTTGGCGTAGGGATGGATGCGCCCGTCGAAGTTGCGGTTGCCCGACAGCACCGCGGTGGCGTACAGGTCGCGCTCCACGATCTCCTGCTGGATGCGCGGATCCAGCGCGCCGCTCATGCCGTTGCAGGTGGTGCAGGCGAAGGCGACGATGCCGAAGCCCAACGCCTCCAGGTCCGGCAGCAGGCCGGCCTCTTCCAGGTACAGCTGCACCGCCTTGGAACCGGGCGCCAGCGAGGTCTTCACCCATGGCTTGCGGGCCAGGCCGCGTGCGCGCGCATTGCGCGCCAGCAGGCCGGCGGCGATGACGTTGCGCGGGTTGGAGGTGTTGGTGCAACTGGTGATGGCGGCGATGATCACCGCACCGTCGGGCATGCGCCCCTGCGCCTGCTCGGCCTGGCCGGCGGCCAGCTTGGTGGCGTCGGCGATGCCGCGCGCGGCCAGTTCAGTGGTCGCCACGCGCTTGTGCGGATTGCTGGGGCCGGCCATGTTGCGCACCACCTGCGACAGGTCGAAGCGCAGCACGCGCTCGTACTGCGCGGTGGCCAGCGCATCGGCCCACAGCCCAGTGGTGCGCGCGTACTGTTCCACCAGCGCCACCTGCGCTTCCTCGCGCCCGGTCAGGCGCAGGTAGTCCAGGGTCTGCTGGTCGATGTAGAACATCGCCGCGGTGGCGCCGTATTCCGGGCACATGTTGGATATGGTGGCGCGGTCGCCGATGGTCAGCGCGGCGGCACCTTCGCCGAAGAATTCCAGGTACGCGCCGACCACGCGCTCCTGGCGCAGGAACTCGGTCAACGCCAGCACCACGTCGGTGGCGGTGATGCCGGGCTGCGGCCGGCCGCTCAGCTCGACGCCGACGATGTCCGGCAGGCGCATCCACGAGGCCCGGCCTAGCATCACGCTCTCCGCTTCCAGCCCGCCGACGCCGATCGCGATCACCCCCAGCGCATCCACGTGCGGGGTGTGGCTGTCGGTGCCCACGCAGGTATCGGGAAACGCGACGCCGTCGTGCACGTAGATCACCGGCGACATCTTCTCCAGGTTGATCTGGTGCATGATGCCGTTGCCCGGCGGGATCACGTCCACGTTGCGGAACGCGCGCTTGCTCCAGTCGATGAAGTGGAAGCGGTCCTCGTTGCGGCGATCCTCGATCGCGCGGTTCTTGGCGAAGGCCTGCGGATCGTCGCCGCCGCACTCCACCGCCAGCGAGTGATCGACGATCAACTGCACCGGCACCACCGGATTGACCTTGGCCGGGTCGCCGCCCTGCTCGGCGATGGCATCGCGCAGCCCGGCCAGGTCGACCAGCGCGGTCTGGCCGAGGATGTCGTGGCATACCACCCGCGCCGGAAACCACGGGAAATCCAGGTCGCGGCGGCGCTCGATCAACTGCAGCAAGGCGTCGTGCAGCAGGTCCGGATCGCAGCGGCGCACCAGGTTCTCGGCGAACACCCGCGACACATAGGGCAGGCCGGCATAGGCGCCCGGGCTGATCGCATCGACTGCGGCCTGCGCATCGAAGTAGTCCAACGCGGTGCCGGGAATGGATTTACGGTAGTGGCTGTTCATGGCTGGCTACAGTAGAAAAAACGAAGACAGGACCCCTTCTCCCTTCGGGACCTTGGCCCCCTTCTTGGGGGAAGGTGCCCCGAAGGGGCGGATGAGGGTACGGGGCGAAGCCTGGTGCAACCCGATTCCTCATGAGGGGCGGATGAGGGTACGAGCGAAGCCTGGTGCACCCCGATTCCTCATGAGGGGCGGATGAGGGTACGGGCGAAGCTCAATGCAACCCAACACCACGAGGCTGCGCCCGTACCCTCACCCCCAACCCCTCTCCCGATGGGAGAGGGGAGTGTCACGCGGGGTCGAGGCGTACAGGCGCATCACTTGCGCTGATCGATCGGCACGAACGCCTGATCCTCCGGCCCCACGTAGTTCGCGCTGGGGCGAATGATCTTGCCGTCGATGCGCTGCTCGATGATGTGCGCGCTCCAGCCGGCGGTGCGGGCGATCACGAACAGCGGGGTGAACATCGCCGTCGGCACGCCCATCATGTGGTAGCTGACCGCGCTGAACCAGTCCAGGTTCGGGAACATCTTCTTGATGTCCCACATCACCGTCTCCAGGCGCTCGGCGATGTCGTACATCTTGCGGCTGCCCTGCGCTTCGGACAGTTCGCGCGCCACGTCCTTGATGACCTGGTTGCGCGGGTCCGACACCGTGTACACCGGGTGGCCGAAGCCGATGATCACTTCCTTGCGCTCGACCCGCGCGCGGATGTCGGCTTCGGCCTCGTCCGGGGTGTCGTAGCGCTTCTGCACCTCGAAGGCGACCTCGTTGGCACCGCCGTGCTTGGGCCCGCGCAGCGCGCCGATGCCGCCGGCGATGGCGCTGTACATGTCGCTGCCGGTGCCGGCGATGACCCGGCAGGCGAAGGTGGAGGCGTTGAACTCGTGCTCGGCGTACAGGATCAGGCTGGTGTGCATCGCCTGCACCCATTCCTCGTGCGGCTTGAAGCCGTGCAGCAGGCGCAGGAAATGCCCGCCGATCGAATCGTCGTCGGTCTCCACCTCGATGCGCCGGCCGTTGTGGCTGTAGTGGTACCAGTACAGCAGCATCGAACCGAGGCTGGCCATCAGCTTGTCGGCGATGTCGCGCGCGCCGGGATGGTTGTGGTCGTCCTTCTCCGGCTGCACGCAGCCCAGCACCGACACGCCGGTGCGCATCACGTCCATCGGATGCGCCGACGGCGGCAACTGCTCCAGCGCGGCCTTGACCGCGGCCGGGATGCCGCGCAGCGAGCGCAGCTTGGCCTTGTAGCCGCGCAGCTCGCTGTTGCTGGGCAGCTTGCCGTGCACCAGCAGGTAGGCGACCTCCTCGAACTGGCTGGTGCGCGCCAGGTCCAGGATGTCGTAGCCGCGGTAGTGCAGATCGTTGCCGCTGCGGCCCACCGTGCACAGCGCGGTGTTGCCGGCGGCGGTGCCGGACAGGGCCACCGATTTCTTCGGCTTGAAGGCGGGGGCGGTCTGCGGAGCGGTGTCGTTCATGGCGAGTCTCCCGGTGTTGCGGTCGGATGGACGCAGTGGATCAGGGGGCGTGCGGCGCCGGTGGCCAGGCCCCGGAGCGCTCGAGCAGTTGCTGCAGCATGGCGATCTGGCGGTTCTGCTGATCCACCAGCGTCGCCCAGTCCTGCTCGCGCAGCTGGTTGAGCTTCTCGTGCACCTGCAGGATCTCCAGCTCGGCCTTGATGTTCACTTCGTAGTCGTTCTGCGCATGCAGGCGGTCCACCGCCGCCTGGCGGTTCTGGCTCATCATGATCACCGGCGCCTGGATCGCGGCCAGGCACGACAGGCACAGGTTGAGCAGGATGTAGGGATACGGATCGAAGGCGTGCGCCAGCACCAGGCTGTTGAGCACGATCCAGCCCAGCAGCACCACGCAGAAGCCGATGATGAACGTCCAGCTGCCGCCGATCGCGGCGACGCGGTCGGCGACGCGCTCGCCCAGCGAGCGGTCGCGGTCGGCCTGCGTGACGATGTCGCGGGCCACGTGGCGCTTGGCGATGAAGCGCTCCACCACCTCGCGCTCGGCCTCGGACAGCTTGTCCAGTTCGGTCTGCAGCAGATGCCGCGCGGTCTGGCGGCGGTCGATGCGGCTGCGCAGGAACGAGGCAGCGCTGGCGTGGGTATTCATGGGCAGGCCCGGGCAGGAAAATCGCCGCCGATCATGCGCCCTTGCCGGCGAACAGCGCATCCAGGCGCTGCTCGAAGGCGTGGTAGCCGATGCGCTCGTACAGCTCCTCGCGGGTCTGCATGCGCTCCAGCACTCCCTGCTGATGGCCATCGCGACGGATCGCGGTGTACACGTCCTCGGCGGCCTTGTTGGCGGCGCGGAACGCCGACAGCGGGAACAACTGGATCGCCACGCCGGCCGACGCCAGTTCGTCGCGGGTGAACAGCGGTGTCTTGCCGAACTCGGTGATGTTGGCCAGCACCGGCACCTTCACCGCGTCGACGAACCGGCGGTAGGTGTCCAGGTCGTAGGCGGCCTCGGCGAAGATGCCGTCGGCGCCGGCCTCCACGCAGGCGATGGCGCGTTCGATCGCCGCGTCCACGCCCTCGGCCTGGATCGCATCGGTGCGCGCGATCAGGAAAAAGTCCGGATCGGTCTTGGCATCGGCCGCGGCCTTGACCCGGTCCACCATCTCGCCCTGGCTGACGATCTCCTTGCCGGGACGGTGGCCGCAGCGCTTGGCGCCGACCTGGTCCTCGATGTGGCAGGCGGCCGCGCCGGCCTTGATCAACGCCTTGATGGTGCGCTCGATGTTGAACGCGCTCGGCCCGAAGCCGGTATCGATGTCCACCAGCAGCGGCAGAGGGCACACGTCGGTGATGCGGCGCACGTCGATCAGCACATCGTCCAGGGTGTTGATGCCCAGGTCCGGCAGGCCCAGCGAACCAGCCGCGACGCCGCCGCCGGACAGGTAGATGGCCTTGTAGCCGGCGCGCTGCGCCAGCAGCGCATGGTTGGCGTTGATCGCACCGATCACCTGCAACGGCGCTTCGGCGGCCAGGGCGGCGCGGAAACCGGCGCCGGGGGAAACGAGGGACATGGGCGGCTCCTGACGAAGAGGCGGCGGCGCCCTGCCGGGCGTTCCGCGATGGGCGCCAATCTGGCACTCTCGCCGGCATGGATCAATCTTGATTCAATGAATCAACCTATCGTCCCTTCATGTCCGACAGCCCCGACCGCAACCTGATTTCCGCCGCGCAGGCCTGCGCCCTGCTCGGCATCAGCAGCGCCACCCTGTACGCCTACGTCAGCCGCGGCCTGCTCAGCTCGCGCGCCGGTCCCGACCACCGCAGCCGCGCCTACCTGCGCGCCGAAGTGGAGCGGCTGGCGCAGCGCAAGCGCGCCGGCCGCGGCGCCGCGCGTGGTGCCGCGCAGAGCCTGGACCGCGGCCTGCCGGTGCTGGAGACGCGGATCTCGCTGATCCGCCCCGACGGCCCCTACTACCGCGGACGTTCGGCGGTGGCCATGGTGCGCGCCGGCGCCAGCCTGGAGGACGTCGCGCGGCTGCTGTGGGACTGCCCGGAGGGCGAAGACCCGTTCGCCAGCGCCCCGGTCGCGCCCTGGCCGGAGGTAGTGGCGCCGCTGGCCGGACATGCCGCGTTGCCGCCGCTGGAACGTGCCATGGCCTGCATCCCGCTGCTGGCCCTGGAGCTTCGGCAGTCGCTCAACGCCGCCCCCGGCGTGCGCCGCGAAATCGCCGCCACCCTGCTGCGGCAGAACGCCGCGCTGCTGGTCGGCACCGCGCCGGACGCGCGCCCGCTGCATCGCCTGATCGCCGACCACTGGCGTCCCGGCGATGCCGACTTCGCCGAACTGGTGCGCGCCGCGCTGCTGCTGTGCGCCGACCACGAACTCAACGTCTCCGCCTTCGCCGCCCGCGTGGTCGCCTCCACCGGTGCGCCGCTGCACGCCACCGTCAGCGCCGGCCTGGCCGCCCTGTCCGGCCCGCGCCACGGCGGTGCCACCGCCCGCGCCCATGCCCTGCTGCGCGACGCCCAGGACGCGCCCAGCGCCGCCGCCCTGATCGCCGAACGCTGGCAGCGCGGCGACGACCTGCCCGGCTTCCACCACGCCCTGTACCCCGACGGCGATCCGCGCGCGGCCGAAGTGCTGCGCCTGCTGCGCGAACGCAGCGGCGGCAGCGCGCGCATGCAGCACGTGGATTCGGTGATCGCCGCCGCCCAGGACTGCAGCGGCCAGCGCCCGAACATCGACTGCCTGCTGGCCGCGCTCTGCTTCGTCCACGACCTGCCGGCGGCGCACGCCCTGGTGCTGTTCGCCGCCGCCCGCCAGGCCGGCTGGCTGGCCCACGCCCTGGAGCAGCAGGCCCTGGGCAAGCTGATCCGGCCACGCGCCCGCTACACCGGGGCGATGCCGGAGGATGGCGGCGCGCCGAGCTGAGGGGACGGCGAGCGCACCTTGCGCATGCACCAATATTGGTACACCATACCGTCATGGAGACCACACTGGACGTGCGCTTCTACCGTGCCGTATCGGGCGTCGAGCCGGTGCGGGTCTGGCTCAGGGAAGCGGTGTCGGCCGATGCCAGGAAAGCGATCGGCGGCGACATCAAGACGGTGCAGTTGGGATGGCCGCTGGGCATGCCCCTGGTGCGCAAGCTGGACCAGCGCCTGTAGGAAGTGCGCAGCGCGATTCCCGAAGGCATTGCGCGGATTTTTTTCACCACCGTTGGATCGGACATGGTGCTGCTGCACGGCATCGTCAAGAAGTCGGGCAAGACCCCGAGCGCCGATCTCGCCACCGCCAAACGCCGCAGAGACAAGGTGATGCGATGAGCCGCAATGCCCATATCGGGTCCAGCTTCGACAGCTTCCTGGCCGAGGAAGGCATCCTCGAAGACACCGCCGCACTCGCCGCCAAGCGCGTGATCGCCTGGCAGGTCGCCGAAGCGATGAAGTCCGCCAAGCTCACCAAGAGCGCACTGGCCCGGCGCATGAACACCAGTCGCTCGCAACTGGACCGCGTGCTGGACGCCACCGACACCAGCCTCACCCTGGACACGCTGAGCCGCGCCGCCACGGCGCTGGGCTACCGGATCCAGATCGACCTGGTCGCCGCGCAGTCGGGCAGGTCAGTCGGCAAACCGCCAACGGCGAAGGCCAAGACTTCGGCCGGCATCCTTCGCTGACGCAATCTCCACCCTGCGACTCAACGCATGGCCTCGGACATTGGCATCCGCCAATGACATGGTCTTGATCAATTGCCTTGCATCGAGCTCAGGTATACATCGAACGGTTCCATCCCCATGACCTCCCGCCGGCGATCCAGCGATGCCCTGTCCTGGATCGGATACGGCTCGACCTTTCCGCCATCCTCGCTGACCTGAGAGCCGTAAATCTGCTCTTTCCCCTGGTACATGCGCAGTCGATCGACCATGAGTGCGTAATCATGGCGAGCCATCTCGCCCCGGAGCATCAGCGGCCGCGCCATTCCGAGCGCCTCCCGTATCAGCTCAGGACTGTGGGAGTGCTGCACCAGGATGTAGAACGCCATGACGCCCTTGCGCCCCACCATTTGCGCGTCGGGAAAGCCGTACTTCTTGAGCACATCCGCAACGAACACCGCGTTCTTGGCATCGTCGGCGTCTGCCGCCCTTGCTTCGGCGGAATCCGCCCCCGTCCCTGCCTCGTCCCACGCTTCCCTCAGCTTCTGGTCCCGCGCGTATCGCTCATTTAGAGAGCGCCTCAGATCGGGATGCGTGATGGGTGGCGGCCGCTGGCACAACGCGGCCCCACCGATCACTTGGTCATAGGGCACGCCGACAGAGATCAGGTCACTCGCAGCCCGAAGGCCCACAGCGATGGGCGCAAGCCCCAGGTCATCACGCTCCTCATTCACCGCCATCTCGCTCAAGCCCTCTTGCAGCCGGAGCACGCCGTCCTTCAGTTCGGGGACTGCCCCGTAGGACGGCTTCTTTCCGCTGGAGAGCGCCAAGCGGTCAGCCAGTTCGGCATAGCCCTCGGCGTCGACATCATCTCCCACACGCTCGTAGAGCGCGTCCATGAGCCTACTCTGGAGTTTCCCATCACCGCGCGACGCGAGCACGATCGCTCCCAAGGCATTGATCCCTTCGCAGCCGACCTGGCCTTCGGACGGAATACCGCCATCCAGCACCTTCGCCACTTCGCGCAATTCTTCTGGCCCGAAAGGCCCGACGCTCGCCTTGGCGCGAAAGGCCAGGAGTGTGTCCCGCAGATCCTGCTGAGTGATGCCTGCAGCGTGCCCGGACACCGCCAAGACGCCGAGCAACATACAACTCCAACCCCTGACCAATCTGCCCATCGCGACGTCACCCCGTGTGCTTGTCAAGACGCTCGTATCGACAGCTTCGGACGCGACACGCCGCCCGGCAAGCGGCAGCACCGGCGGAAGTCGCAGGCAACCTGCAACTCCACTCGGTGAACGCAACAATGGCGCCAGGCCGCAGCGGCCAGGCGCCGTAAGTCTGCCCCAGATGACCATCATGCTCATCGCGGACTCCACCGCAAGCAGTCCCGACCAGAAAGGAGGCGGCGACGAATTGGCGTCCTCCAGACCAGCGATACCGCCAAGGACGACTGCTCTGGAAAAACCGACAGTGCCTCCTCCAAAAGCATTCAGCACGTCGATTCGCCAAGGCACCGCCGAAGGTGTACAAATGTACACCATGACCACCCTGTCCCCGCAGCGCGCCGCCATCCTCGCCTACGTCCATGCCTGCATCGAGCAGGACGGGCGGCCGCCGAGCCTGGCCGAGATCGCCGAACGCTTCGGCTTCGCCTCGCGCAATGCCGCGCGCAAGCACGTGCAGGCGCTGGTCGAGGCCGGCTTGCTGGAGCAGGTGCCGCAGCAGGCGCGCAGCCTGCGTCCGGCGCAGGCCGGCAGCCGCAGCGAACTGCTGCAACTGCCGGTGCTGGGCCGGGTCGCCGCCGGCGCGCCGATCGGTGCCGACATCGGCCTGGACCAGCAGTTGCGCCTGGACCGCGCGGTGTTCGCGCTGCGCCCGGACTACCTGCTGCGGGTGCAGGGCGATTCGATGATCGACGACGGCATCCTCGACGGCGACCTGGTCGGGGTGCGCCGCGCCGCCGACGCGCACAACGGCCAGATCGTGGTGGCACGGCTGGACGGCGAGCTCACCATCAAGCGCTACCGCGCCGATGGCAACGGCATCGCGCTGCTGCCGCGCAATCCCGCCTATGCGCCGATCGTGGTCGCTCCCGGGCAGGACTTCGCCATCGAAGGGCATTACTGCGGCCTGATCCGGCCCGGCTGATGGCCGCCGTCGTCGCCCTCGATCGTCTGCTGGCCGAGCGCCGGGTCTGGCGCGGCCAGCCGACGGCGCTGCCGCCCAGCGCGCAGCCCACCGGGCACGCCGCGCTGGACGCGGTGCTGCCCGCACGCGGCTGGCCGGAGATGGCGCTGACCGAGCTGCTGCACGCCGCCGACGGCATCGGCGAACTGCAGCTGCTGTGGCCAACGCTGGCGCGGCTGTCGCAGGGCGGCGGCCGCATCGTGCTGGTCGATCCGCCGTACCTGCCCTACCCCGCCGCCTGGGCCCAGGCCGGCGTGGCGCTGGCGCAACTGCAGATCGTCCGTGCCGGCGCCGACGCGGCCTGGGCCGCCGAGCAATGCCTGCGTTCGGGCAGTTGCGCGGCGGTGCTGTGCTGGCCGGGGCTGGCCGGCGACAAGACCCTGCGCCGGCTGCAGGTGGCCGCCGAGACCGGGCGCACACTGGGCTTCGCCTATCGGCCGATGAAGGCCGCCGCCAATCCGTCGCCGGCCGCGCTGCGCATCGCCCTCGACGCCGCGCCGGCGCAACTGCGCGTGCTCAAGTGCCGCGGCGGGCTGCCGCCGGCGCAGCCGATCGCGCTGTCCGCCCTAGCGACCGGGTGAGACCGCACACATGCGCTGGGCCTGCATCCTGTTGCCGCAATTGGCGCTGGACACTGTCCTGCGCCGCTGGCCGTCGCCGGACGAACCGCTGGCGCTGCTCGACGGCCCGCCGCAGCGGCGCACGCTGAAGGCGGTCAACGCCGCTGCGCGCGCCCGCGGCCTACGCCCCGGACAATCGCTGGTCACCGCGCAGGCGCTGTGCGACCGCTTCGCCACCGCCCTGCACGATGCCGAGGAAAGCCGCCGCAGCCAGCAGTTCCTCGCGGCGTGGGCGTACCGCTTCAGTTCGCTGGTCAGCACCGACTACCCCGGCGCGCTGCTGCTGGAGATCGAAGCCAGCCTCGGCCTGTTCGGGCCGTGGCCGCGTTTCGAGGCGCGACTGCGCGAGGAACTGACCGCGCTGGGCTTCCGCCACCGCATCGTGGTCGCGCCGCACCCGTTGGCCGCGCGCGCGCTGGTCAATGCCCACGACGGCATCGCCCTGCTCGACAACGCCGCGCTGCAGCGCGCGCTGGGGCAGTTACCGATCGCCCGCGCCGGGCTGTCGCCGGCCCTGGCCGAGGGCTTCGCGCGGATGGGCCTGCGCCGCCTGCAGCAGCTGTTCGCACTGCCGCGCACCGCGCTGGCGCGGCGCTATCCGCCCGCCCTGCTGCAACACTTGGATGCGCTGCGCGGGCAGGCGCCGCTGCCGCTGCAGTACTACCTGCCGCCGGACCGCTTCGATGCGCGCGTGGAACTGGGCTATGCCACCGAATCCAACCAAGCGCTGCTGTTCCCGCTGCGTCGCCTGACCCAGGACCTGGCCGCGTTCCTGGCCGGACGCGACGGCGGCGTGCAGCGCTTCCGCCTGCTGCTGGAACACGAAGATCTGGAACCGAGCGTGGTGCCGGTGGGCCTGCTCGCCGCCGAGCGCGATGCGGCGATGCTGTTCGAACTGGCGCGCGGGCGCCTGCAGCAGGCCAGCGTGCCGGCATCGGTGCAGGCACTACGCCTGTGTGCCGACGAACTGCCGCCGTTCGTGCCAGCCGCGCGCGAACTGTTCGACGAACGCGCGCAGCAGGCGCTGCCGTGGGAACAACTGCGCGAACGCCTGCGCGCGCGCCTGGGCGACGACGCCGTGCACGGCCTGCGCGCGCACGCCGACCATCGCCCGGAACTGGCCTGGCGCGCCGAATCCAGCACGGCCACACCCGCCACCAACGCGCCGCCACGGCCCGGCTGGCTGCTGGCGCGGCCAGTGCCGCTGCGCGAACGCGCGCCCGAGCGCCTGGCCGGGCCGGAACGCATCGAGAGCGGCTGGTGGGATGACGGCGACGTGCGCCGCGATTACTACGTCGTGCGCACCCGCCAGGGCCAGCGCGCCTGGGCCTTCGCCCCGGCCGACGCGCCGGACGCACTGATGCTGCACGGCTGGTTCGCATGAGCCACACCCCGCCGCATCCGCGCATGCCGCCGCGCCTGCGGCTGCTGCCGACGCCTGCCCCTGCGCCAACCAGCGCACCCGCCGCCAACGTGCCGCGCACGCCAGCGGACTCCACCCTGCCCGACTACGCCGAACTGCATTGCCTGTCCAACTTCAGCTTCCAGCGCGGCGCCTCGCACCCCTGGGAACTGTGCGAACGCGCGCTGCACCATGGCTACCGCGCCCTGGCGATCACCGACGAATGCAGCCTGGCCGGCATCGTGCGTGCGTGGCAGGCGGCCCGGGACATGGGCCTGCACCTCATCGTCGGCAGCGAGATCCAATTCGAGCACGGCCCCAAGCTGGTGCTGCTGGCCGAGACCCTGCACGGCTACCAGCGGCTGTGCCGGCTGATCACCTTGGCCCGGCGCCGCGCCGACAAGGGCCGCTACCGCGCGCTGCGCGAGGATCTGGCCAGCGCGGACGACGGCGCCGGCCTGCTGTGCCTGTGGCTACCGCGCGGCGATGGCGACGACGCCGCGGACGGCGCCTGGCTGCAAGCCGGTTTCCCGCAGCGGCTCTGGCTGGCGGTGGAACTGCTGCGCGGCCCCGACGATGCCGTGCTGCTGCAGGCGCGCCTGCAGTTGGCGCATGCGCTGCAGCTACCGGCCGTGGCCAGTGGCGACGTGCACATGCATGCGCGCGGCCGCCGCGCGTTGCAGGACACCCTGACCGCGATCCGCCAGCGCCTGCCGCTGCACGAAGCCGGCGCCCACCTGTATCCCAACGGCGAACGTCACCTGCGCCCGCGCGCCACGCTGGCGTCGCTGTATCCGCCGGAACTGCTGGCCGAAACCGTGCGCATCGCCCAGCGCTGCACATTCGACCTCGGCCAACTGCAGTACGAATACCCGCACGAACTGGTGCCCCCCGGGCACACGCCCACGCAATGGCTGCGCATCCTCACCGAACGCGGCGCGGCGCAGCGCTGGCCGCACGGCGTGCCGGACAAGGCGCGGCGCCTGATCGAACACGAACTCGGCGTGATCGAGCGGCTGAAGTACGAGTCCTACTTCCTCACCGTCTACGACCTGGTGCGCTTCGCGCGCTCCAAGGACATCCTATGCCAGGGCCGCGGCTCGGCGGCGAACTCGGCGGTGTGCTACGCACTGGGCATCACCGCGATCGATCCGGACCGCATCGGCATGTTGTTCGAGCGCTTCATCTCCGAAGAGCGCAAGGAGCGGCCGGACATCGACATCGATTTCGAGCACGACCGCCGCGAGGAAGTGATCCAGTACATCTTCAGTCACTACGGCCGCGAGCGCGCCGCGCTGGCGGCGGTGGCGATCAGCTACCACACGCGCAGCGCCGTGCGCGACGTGGCGCGCGCGCTGGGCCTGCCCAGCGACACCGTCGATGCGCTGTCCTCCGCGCTGGGCCAGCGTGATCCGGTGGAGTCGGCACAAGAGCTGCTGCGCGAGCGCGGCTTCGATCCGGACACGCCGGTGATGCGCCGGCTGCTGGTGCTCACCAGCCAACTGATCGGCTTCCCACGGCACCTGTCGCAGCATCCCGGCGGCTTCGTCATCTCCGAGCATGCGCTGCACACCCTGGTGCCGGTGGAGAACGCGACCATGGCCGAGCGCACGGTGATCCAGTGGGACAAGGACGACCTGGAACTGGTCGGACTGATGAAGGTCGACGTGCTCGCGCTGGGCATGCTCAGCGCGCTACGCCGCACCCTGGACCTGCTGCGCGCGCACCGCGGCCGCGACTACACGCTCGCGACCATTCCTGCCGAAGACCCTGAGACCTACGCCATGATCCAACGCGCCGACACCATCGGCGTGTTCCAGATCGAATCGCGCGCGCAGATGGCGATGCTGCCGCGGCTGCAGCCGAAAGAGTTCTACGATCTGGTCATCCAGGTGGCGATCGTGCGTCCCGGCCCGATCCAGGGCGGCATGGTGCATCCATACCTGCGTCGGCGCAGCGGCGAGGAGGCCACCGACGATCTGCCAGACGAGTTGCGCGAGGTCTTCAAACGCACGCTTGGCGTGCCGCTATTCCAGGAACAGGTGATGCAACTCGCGGTGGTCGCCGCCGGCTACACGCCGGGCCAGGCCGATCAGTTGCGCCGTTCGATGGCGGCCTGGAAACGCCACGGCGGGCTGGAACCGCATCGCGACAAGTTGTTGCAGGGCATGCTGGAGAGGAACTACACCGCCGAATTCGCCGCACGCATCTTCGAGCAGATCAAGGGCTTCGGCAGCTACGGGTTTCCCGAAAGCCACGCCGCCAGCTTCGCCCTGCTCACCTACGCCAGTTGCTGGCTCAAGTGCCACGAACCGGCGGCATTCACCTGCGCGCTGATCAACAGTTGGCCGATGGGCTTCTACAGCCCCGACCAGTTGCTGCAGGATGCGCGCCGCCACGGCCTGCAGGTGCGGCCGGTGGACGTGCGCTACAGCGATTGGGATTGCAGCCTGGAAGCGTACAGCCCCGACCCGCAGGTGCAGCCGGCGATCCGCCTGGGCCTGCGTCTGGTCCGCGGTCTGGCCGAGGACGCCGCCCTGCGTCTGCAGCAGGCGCGCGCGCAGGCGCCGTTCCACGACCTCGCCGACCTGTGCCACCGCGCCGTGCTCGACGACAAGGCCCGTGCCGCGCTCGCCGACGCCGGCGCACTGAAAGCGCTGGCCGGCCATCGCCATCGCGCCCGCTGGGCCGTGGCCGGCGTCGAAGCGCAGCGGCCGCTGTTCGAAGCGCTCGCAGCCACGCCCGAACAGCAGGTCGCGCTGCCGCTGCCCAGCCAGGGCGAAGACATCCGCGCCGACTACGCGACGCTCGGCACTACCCTTGGCAAGCACCCGCTGACCCTGCTGCGTGCGCAGCTACGCGCGCGCCGCTACCGCCATTCCGGCGAACTGCGCGCGCTGCCGCATGCCAGCGCCGTCGCCATCGCCGGCCTGGTGACCATGCGCCAGCGCCCGCAGACCGCCAGCGGCGTCACCTTCGTCACCCTCGAAGACGAGCACGGCCTGGTCAACGTGGTGGTGTGGCGGCGCCTGGCCGAGCGCCAGCGCCAGGCCCTGCTCGAATCCCGGCTGCTGCTGGTACGCGGCCGCATGGAAACCGCCGATGGCGTGCGCCACCTGATCGCCGCCCACCTCGAAGACCTGACGCCCATGCTGCTCGGCCTGGACATCCGCAGCCGGGATTTTCATTGAGGCGGTGCCACGGCCCGCGGATGGACGCGACGCCTGCGCACGTGCAGCCGCGCTCGCTACTGTGACATCCGCAAGTTCAGGACTGCCTATCAAGTGCAGCCAGCAACGTCTGCACGCCTTTCCAGCCCCAGTACACGCGGTGGCAGGCGATCAATCCGGCGGCGTCCAGGTCCATCACTTCCACCAGATCGACCTGGTCGCCCTGCGGCGTGTCGCGCGGATACTCCCAGACCAATTGCCGCCCCGCGACATGACAGCGGCCGCTGCGATACCAGCGCCCCAGGCCGTTCTCGGGCTGGGCGAAGGACGAGGCGAAGAACGCCGCGATGGCCTCGCGGCCCTGCAGCCGCCCGTCGTGGCGCGTCGCTGACGCCACGTAGGCCAACGGCGATTCCAACTGCGCATCCGGCGCATACAGCGCCATCAACGCCGGCAGATCGCGCGCCACCACATGCCGGTGCCAGCGTTCGAACACGAGGTGCGCATCGCGTTCGGAGGGGTTCGGCGGCGTTTCGTTCGTCTGCATCGGCAGGCTCCGGTGGGAATCCGCGCAGTCTAGGAATCGGCCGCCGGCATCGTTTCGGTGCGCATCGAAACGTCGCGGCGCGGCCGGTCCTATGATGACCACGTCCATCGGGAGTGCAGCAATGCATCTGGAACACCCCAAGCTGGCAGCGACCGCGTTCCTGATCGCCGACCCGGCCCGCGCCGCCATGCTGATGGCGCTGGTCGATGGACGCGCACTGCCGGCCGGCGAACTGGCCTTCGCCGGCGGCGTCACCCCGCAGACCGCCAGCGCGCACCTGGCAAAGCTGCTGGAGGGCGGCCTGCTCGCGGTCGAGGTCCAGGGCCGCCATCGCTACTACCGCCTGGCCAACGCGCACGTCGCCACCGTGCTCGAAACCCTGGCCACTCTCGCGCCACCACAGACATCGCGCCGCCGCACCCCGCATCGCGACGCCCAATCGCTGCGCCTGGCACGCTGCTGCTACGACCACCTCGCCGGGCGTCTCGGCGTGGCGATCACCGAGGCACTGGAACAGCGCGCCTGGCTGACCGACGACGACGACACCACACGCTACGCCGTCTCTTCCGAAGGCGCGGCATGGTTCGCGCGCATGGGCGTGGATCTGCCACAGCTTGCCCAAGGCCGCCGCGCTCTGGCCCGGCGCTGCCTGGACTGGACCGAACGCCGCCACCACCTCGCCGGCTCCCTGGGCGCCGCCCTGCTCGATCAGTTCTGCGCCAGACACTGGCTACGCCGCGCCGACGGCTCCCGCGCCTTGGTGGTCACCGATCTCGGCTGGGCCGGCCTGCTCACCGAACTAGGCATTCGGCAATTCGAAGACGAGGCCGTAGCGCTGCCTTCCTGACCAAGGACGATCAGCGCGCGTGGCGGACGGCGACGCCCCATTTCCCTGCCCGACGCATGCGCGCCGGCCGCCGGCACCGACGACGCGGTCTCCGCCACTTCATCCAATGCGGACACTGCAGCCAAGGTACATGCGTCTTCAGACGCCAACACGATCCGCACTTCGCTGGCGATAACAGGATTACTTGAACATGTCGGTCTGGAGCCCATCATCCAGCGCATAACGCCGCTGACAATGCTCGCAGAAGAACGCGCGTCGTTGCGCCTTGCCGAGCTGCTTGCGGTAGGTGAGCAGATGACCATCGCGCGGACACACTGTTTTGGTGTGCACCTGGTAGTGCTTCTTCAGTTCGTAGGCTTTCTTCCAGCGATAGAAATCGAAACTGTACTCGCGCGCCTGCGTCACCAGTTCGCCCAGCTTCCGCGCCGGCAATGCGCCGATTTCGCTCTCTGGATGCACGCGAATCCGGTGCAGCACCTCGTTCTTGATGATGTTGCCGACCCCGGCGAACACATCCTGATCGAGCAAGGCATCGGCAGCGAGCATATGCGGCCGCAGCCGCAACTTGCGCCGCGCCTGCGCCGCATCCCAATCGGGATTCATCACGTCCGCGGTCCAGTCGTAGGCCGCCTCCAGCGGACCGTCGATGAACTTGATCGAACACGCGTAGAAGTTCAACTCCTCGCCCTTGGCGAAGCCCAGACTCAAGCGCGCCGACGCGTCCTTGCGCGCATTGATCCGATAGCTGCCGAACAGCAGGAAATGGATGCGCACACTGAACGCATCGAACTCGATCAGGAAATGCTTGCCCCAACTGCGCAGCGACAGGATCTTGCGCCCTCGCATCCGCTCCAGGTCCAGCTTGCTGTTGCCGGAGACCCGTAACACCTTGCGTCCGGCAAACGCGTCGGCTTCTTCCTTGAGGATGACGATCGAGGGACCTTCGGGCATGCGTGCAGTATCGAGCGGTGTTGTGATCGGGTCGTGAGCCGGTCGCATCCAAGTGGTCATCGCTTGGTGACTCCAGCCAGAATCTCCACGCATCCGGTCAAGGGATGCCCGTTGACAGGGGTACACGCGAGCGTACAATTTATTGTACAACTCGGAGCCATCATGGACACCATCACCTACAGCGCCGCACGTGCCGCTCTCGCGGACACCATGGACCGCGTGGTCAACAACCACGAGCCGGTGATCATCACGCGCAGCCGCGAGCAAGCCGTTGTCATGCTGTCGCTGGAGGACTACAAGGCGATGGAGGAAACCGCCTATCTGCTGCGCAGCCCGAAGAACGCGCAGCGCTTGCTGGAATCCATCGCCCAACTCGAATCCGGTCGCGGCAAGGCGCGGGAACTGAGCGAGTGACGCTGCAGTTCTCGGACAACGCCTGGGAGGATTATCTCTACTGGCAACAGGCCGACAAAAAGATGCTCAAGCGCATCAACGACCTGATCAAGGCCATTCAACGCGATCCCTTCCAGGGCATCGGCAAACCCGAACCGCTACGCCATGCACTTGCAGGCTACTGGTCGCGACGCATCAACGACGAACACCGGATCGTCTACAAGGTCGAGCATGGCGTTCTGCTGATTGCACAAGTGCGATATCACTACGTTTAACCTCAATGCCTGCGTGAGGCACGCAATTACTGATAGAGACTCCATCTCGCAACAACGAAAAAGCCGGCACAAGGCCGGCTTTTTTGTTGACGCTCAAATTCGTGGTGGGCGGTGCAGGGTTCGAACCTGCGACCCTTGCCGTGTGAAGGCAATGCTCTACCGCTGAGCTAACCGCCCGTGTCGCGAGCCGCACATTATAGGGCTGTGGCGCGCGGCGTCAATGGGTCCTTGCGAGGTCCGTTGCGCGGCGTCGCCGCGCGGCCGCTACATGGTCTGGGTGGGCTTGTCGGCGTTGAGGATGCCGGCCAGCTGGGTCTCGATCTTGGTGCGGATGGTCTCGCCTTCGCTGTTGTCCGGCAGCTGCACGCCGATGCCGGCGGCGCGGTTGCCCTGGGCGCCGACCGGGGTCACCCAGATCACCTTGCCGGCCACCGGCAGGCGCTCGCTGGAATCGGGCAGGGTCAGCAGCAGGAACACCTCGTCGCCGAGGAAGTAGCGCTTGGGGGTGGGCACGAAGATGCCGCCGTTCTTCACGAACGGCATGTAGGCGTTGTACAGCGCCGCCTTGTCCTTCACCGCCAGCGACAGGATGCCCTGGCGTCCGCTCATCGCGCTCATCGTTGTGCCCCTCTCCGGGCCGGGCGATCGCCATCGCGCCAGGCCAGCAACAGTTCCGCGATCGCCAGGTCGGCGCGCACGGTGGTCCGCAGCAGGTCGCGGGTGCGATTGGCGGCGTCGAACCACGCGGCCAGCTTGTGCAATCGCGCCGGGTCGGTCAAGCCGGCCTGCGAGGCCTGCGCCAGCGCCAGGTCGGCGGCATGGCCCAGGCGCTGCTCAGCGAGTGCGTCGCCGCTCCAGCGCTGCGCGGCGTCCAGCGCGCCGAGTTTGCCGGCGGCGACCTGTTCCAGGTCGGCGGCTACCTGCCGGCGCAGCTTCAATCCGTCCTCGCGCAGCCACTGCGCGGCCAGGCCGGGATGGCCGCGTGCGGCGTCCAGCGCTTCGCGCGCGGTCTTCTCGGGAAAGTCCTGGGCCAGCAGCCACGCGATCGCTTCGTCGGCCGGCGGCAACTTGAATTCCAGCCGCTGGCAACGGCTGCGGATGGTCGCCGGCAGGCGCGCCGGCTGCGCGCTGATCAACCACAGATAGCGGCCGGGCTGCGGCTCTTCCAACGTCTTCAGCAGGGCGTTGCAGGCGGCGCGGTTGATCGCGTCGGCCGGGTCCACCACCACCACCTGGGCCACGCCGTACTGCGGGGTCAGCGCCAGCTTCTGCGAGATCTCGCGCACCTGTTCGATGACGATCTCGGTGCGCAGCTTGTCGCCGGTGCGGTTGGGGATGAACGAGATCAGTTGCAGGTCCGGATGGGTGCCGGCGGCGATCAACTGCGCGCTGCGCAGCGCCGCGGCCGGCTCGCCCTGGCCGAGTACGTGCGCGGCCAGCTTCAGCGCCACCGCCCGCTTGCCCAGGCCTTCCGGCCCGCAGATCAGCAGGCCGTGGCCGAGACGGCCGGCGTCGAGCGCGGCCACGGTCTGGTCGTAGGCGCGCTGCTGCCAGGGCGCGAACGGCACGTCGCTCATGGCGTCGGCTCCTGTTGCTGCTGCACCCACGCCGCCAGTGCGGCGGCGACCGCCTGCGCCACCGCCTGCGGCGGCTGGCTGGCGTCGATGACGCGGAAGCGCTGCGGGTCCTGCGCGGCGCGCTGGCGAAAGCCGGCACGCACGCGCTGGAAGAAATCGTCCTGCTCGCTCTCGATCCGGTCCGGCCACAAATCGCGGCCACTGGTGCGGGCGCGGCCGATCTGCACGTCCAGGTCCAGCAGCAGGGTCAAGCCCGGCTGCAGGCCGACCGCGCGCCGCTCCAGGTCGGCGATCCAGGCGCGATCCAGGCCGCGGCCTTCGCCCTGGTAGGCGTAGCTGGAATCGGTGAAGCGGTCGCTGACCACGTAAGCGCCGCGCTGCAGCGCCGGGCGGATCACCTCGCGCACGTGCTGCGCGCGCGCGGCGAACACCAGCAGCAGTTCGGTTTCGGCGGCCAGCGGCTCGGCGACCTCGCCGGGGGTCTTGTCCAGCAGCAGCGCGCGGATGCGCTCGGCCAGCGGCGTACCGCCCGGTTCGCGGGTCAGCACCACTTCGTGGCCCTGCGCCTGCAACGCATCGCGGATCGCGTTGATCGCGGTGGTCTTGCCGGCGCCCTCGCCACCTTCCAGGCTGACGAAGCGATGGTGACGCAGCACGGCCTCGCTCATGGCGACACCGCCGCGTCGCTGCGCGCCTGGCGCAGGCGCTGCAGGTAGCGCGCCACCGCCGCGTTGTGCTCGGCGTAGTTGGCGGAGAACGCATGCGCGCCGCTGCCGTCGCCGATGGCCACGAAGTACAGGCTGTTGCCCGGCGCCGGGTTGGTGGCGGCACGCAGCGCGTCGCGGCCGGGCATGGCGATCGGGGTCGGGGTCAGGCCGGTGCGGGTGTAGGTGTTGTACGGCGTATCGGTCTCCAGGTCGCGCTTGCGGATGTTGCCGTCGTAGGCGCTGCCGATGCCGTAGATCACGGTCGGGTCGGTCTGCAGTTTCATGCCCAGTTGCAGGCGGCGCACGAACACGCCGGCGATCTGCGGACGCTCGGCGGCCAGGCCAGTCTCCTTTTCCACGATCGAGGCCAGGATCAGCGCCTGCTCCGGCGACTGCAGCGACAGGTCCTTGGCGCGCGCGTCCCAGGCCTCGGCCAGCGCCTTGTCCATCGCCGCATGCGCGCGGCGCAGCACCTGCAGGTCGGTGTCGCCGCGCTGGTAGAGGTAGGTCTCGGGCAGGAAGCGGCCTTCCGGGTGCTGGCCGGGCTGGCCGAGCTTGGCCATCAGTTCGCTGTCGCTGAGGTCGGTGGTGGTGTGCACCAGCGGCGTGGCCGCGTTCAAGGCGCTGCGCAGCTGGCGCACGTTCCAGCCTTCGACGATGGTGAAACGGTACTGGATCACCTGGCCCTTGCGCATGCGCAGCAGCAGCTCGCGCGGGCTCAGCGCTGGCTGCAACGCGTATTCGCCGAACTTGAGCTTGCCGGCCACGCCCAGTTCGCGCGCCAGCACCTGCCATTGCAGGTCGCTGCCCTGGGTCACGCCGGCGGCGCGCAGCTTGCGCAGCACGCCGTTGAGCGAGGCGCCGCGCGCCACGTCCACGCTGGGCTGGGACGCCTGCAGCGGTTGCTCGGCGAAGGCGCGATAGCTGTGCCACCACCAGGCGCCGGCCGCGGCCACCAGCAGCGCCAGCACCAGCAATGTCCCCAGCAGGGTCAGACACCCGCGTTTAGCCCAAGCCACGACCACCTCGGAGCGAATTCAATGGCGTGCAGGATACCGCGCGGCCGGCATGGCCCGGTATCGCGCGGCCCCGCTCATGGCTCCAGCGCACGCAGCAGGCCGCGCGCCTTGGCCCGGGTCTCGTCGAGTTCGCGCTCCGGGTCGGAATCGAACACGATGCCGGCGCCGGTGCGGAACTGCACCTGCGCGCCGTCCACCTCGGCGGTGCGGATGAGGATGTTCAGGTCCATGTCGCCGTCGCGGTTGAGCCAGCCGAACGCGCCGGTGTAGGCGCCGCGCGGGGTCTGCTCGAGCTCGGCGATGATCTGCATGCAGCGCACCTTGGGGCAGCCGGTGATGGTGCCGCCCGGGAAGGTGGCGCGGATCGTCTCGCCCGGCGTGGTGCCCGCACGCAGCCGGCCACGCACATTGCTGACGATGTGGTGCACGTGGGCGTAGCTCTCCACGGTCATCAGTTCGTCGACCTCGACACTGCCCGGCGCGCAGATCCGCCCCAGGTCGTTGCGCTCCAGGTCGATCAGCATCACGTGCTCGGCGCGCTCCTTGGGGTGCCCGACCAGTTCGCGGATGCGCGCGGCCTCGTCGTCGCCCGGCGCGCGTGCGCGGGTGCCGGCGATCGGCCGGGTCTCGACCACGTCGCCGCGCACCGACACCAGCCGTTCCGGCGAGGAACTGACCACGGCGCGGCCGTGGCCGACGAACAGGCCGGCGAACGGTGCCGGATTGGCGCGGCGCAGTTGCGCGTACAGCGCCGCCGGCGCCAGCGGCGCGGCGAAGCGCGCCGACCAGCGCCGCGACAGGTTGACCTGGAACACGTCGCCGGCACGCAGGTAGTCGAGGATGCGGCGCACGCCGTCGACGAAGCGCTGTGGCGGGTCTTCCTCGATCGCCAGCGGCGCCTGCCAGGCCGGCGCCGGTGCGGCCGCGGTCAGCGCCTGCAGATCGGCGAGCACGGCGTCCAGCAGCGCTGCATGCGCGGGCTCGGCCAGCGCGACGCAGTCGCCGCTGACGTGATCGCGCAGCAGCGCGGCGGGACAACGCAAGGCCAGCGCCGCAGGCGTGGCCGCGGCGGAGGGCGGCAACTGCAGCACCGGCTCCACCTGCGCGGCCAGTTCGTAGTCCAGCAGCAGCGCCCAGCCGCCACGAAACGGCCAGCGCGGCTCGTCGCGCTCGCAGCGTTCGGCCTGCCAGTGCGCGTCCAGCGCATCGAGGAAATCGCCGGCGACCGCGGCGCCATCGAGCGTGCGGGTGCCCCCATCGCGATCCAGCCGCAGGCCCTGCCCGTCGGCGACCAGCAACAGATCCCAGCGCCCCTGCGCCGTGCCCGACGCCGCCGATTCCAGCAACACCGGATACCGCTGCGGCACCAGGCGATGCAGCGCCAGCAGATCGACCTCGGCCGGCAAGGGAACGGTACGCAGCATCGAAGATCCGCTGGAAGAATGAAAGAAACGTCAGGGAACGGGAGGCGTCGCCAGACAAGCTCCAAGCGATACCACAGCAACGCGCGCCGACCTCACGCGCGCCGCCCGATAGATGGACGCGCGCGATGGGAGTGAGGCGCCGGCTGTGACGATTCCCGATTCCCTATTCCCGAATCCCGGCCCTCAGACCCGCTTGAACACCAACGTCCCGTTGGTCCCGCCGAAGCCGAACCCATTGGACATCGCCACGTCGATCTGCTTCTCGCGCGCCACGTTCGGCACGTAGTCCAGATCGCAGCCTTCGCCCGGCTCGTGCAGGTTGATGGTCGGCGGGATGATGCCGGCGTGGATCGCCATCACCGAGAAGATCGCCTCGGCACCGCCGGCCGCGCCGAGCAGGTGGCCGGTCATCGACTTGGTGGAGCTGACCATGGTCTTGTAGGCGTGATCGCCCAGCGCACGCTTCATCGCCAGGGTCTCGGCCAGGTCGCCCAGCGGCGTGGAGGTGCCGTGCGCGTTGAGGTAGTGGATCTGGTCCGGATTGAGCTTGGCGTCCTTCATCGCCGCCACCATGCTGCGCGCGGCGCCTTCGCCGTCCTCGCTCGGGGCGGTCATGTGGAAAGCGTCGGAGCTGGCGCCGAAACCGACCAGCTCGGCATAGATGCGCGCGCCGCGCGCCTTGGCGTGTTCGTACTCTTCCAGCACCAGCACGCCGGCGCCGTCGCCGAGCACGAAGCCGTCGCGCTCCTTGTCCCACGGCCGCGAGGCGGCGGCAGGATCGTCGTTGCGGGTGGACATCGCCTTCATCGAGCAGAAGCCGCCCACCGAGGTCGGCGAGGAGCCGCGCTCGGCGCCACCGGCCAGCATCACGTCGGCATCGCCGTGCTGGATCATGCGCATCGCGGTACCGATGGAATGGTTGGAGGTGGCGCAGGCCGAGACCGCGGAGAAGGTCGGCCCCTTCAGCCCTTTGATCAGGCTCACCTGCCCCGGCAGCATGTTGATGATGGTGCTGGGCACGTAGAACGGCGAGATCTTGCGCGCGCCGCCCTCGTGGAATTTGATGGTCTGCTCCTCGATGCCGAGCAGGCCGCCGATGCCGGAGCCGAGGATCGCGCCGATGCGCTCGGCATTGGCCTCGGTGATCTCCAGGCCGGAATCGTCCAGCGCCATGAACGAGGCGCCGACGCCGTAATGGATGAACGAATCCATCTTGCGCGCGTCCTTGGACGAGATGAACTTGGTCGGATCGAAATCCTTGATCTCGCCGGCGATCTTGGTGGTGAACTGAGACGCATCGATCTGGGTGATCGGGCCGATGCCGGAGCGTCCGTTGACGATCCCTTCCCAACTGCTGGCCAGGTCATTGCCCAACGGCGACACCAGGCCCATGCCGGTTACGACGACACGACGGCTCATTGCGAAATCTCCTCACCGCGATACGCGCGGCCTTGACGCTGTAAAAACACAGGGCCGCATGCGCGGCCCCATGGGATTGTCACGCGCATCGGGCCCACGCAGGCGCCGAAGGCGATCGCGAACGCAGCCTCAGCTCTTGACGTGCGCCTTGACGTAGTCGATGGCCTGCTGCACCGAGGTGATCTTCTCGGCTTCTTCGTCCGGGATCTCGCACTCGAACTCTTCTTCCAGGGCCATCACCAGCTCGACGGTGTCCAGCGAGTCGGCACCCAGGTCATCGACGAACGATGCGTTGTTGGTGACTTCTTCTTCCTTGACGCCGAGCTGTTCGACGACGATTTTCTTGACGCGTTCTTCGATGGTGCTCATTGGGATATCGCTCCAGATGGAGTAGTGGTGGTTCGAGTTTTAGGATCCCCGCACACGGATGTGCGGTGCTCCTGTGAGGGACTCACAAAACGCCATCGGGCTGCGATGGCCGCGTTGGGTAGTGTAGTGGAAACCGACTGGCCCTTGCAGCACTGCACAAATGCCGGCCGATCAGCCACTTAGGCGCGTCCGCTGCGCCGCAGGCTCACGGCATGTACATCCCGCCGTTCACGTGCAGGGTTTCGCCGGTGATATAGCCGGCGCCGGGCCCGGCCAGGAACGCCACCGCGTTGGCGATGTCGGACGGCTGGCCGAGCTGGCCGAGCGCGATCTGCTCCAGCAGCGCGGTGCGCTGCGCTTCCGGCAGCGCCTTGGTCATGTCGGTGTCGATGAAGCCCGGCGCGACCACGTTGACGGTGATGCCGCGCGAGCCGATTTCCTTGGCCATCGACTTGGAGAAGGCGATGATGCCGGCCTTGGCCGCGGCGTAGTTGGCCTGGCCCGGATTGCCGGTCACGCCGACCACCGAAGCGATGTTGACGATGCGGCCCTTGCGCGCCTTCATCATGCCGCGCAGCACCGCCTTGGAAGTGCGGAACACGCTGGTCAGGTTGGTGTCGATGATCGCCTGCCAGTCGTCGTCCTTCATCCGCATCAGCAGGTTGTCGCGGGTGATGCCGGCGTTGTTGACCAGGATCGAGACCGGGCCGAATTCCTTGGCGATCGCCTCGATCAGCGCATCGACCGCGGCGCCGTCGGTGACGTCCAGCGCACGGCCGTGGCCGCCGTGGGCGGCCAGGCGCGCGCCGATCGCTTGCGCGCCGGCGTCGGAGGTGGCGGTGCCGATGACGGTGGCGCCCTGCGCGGCCAGTTCGTCGGCGATGGCGGCACCGATGCCGCGGCTGGCGCCGGTGACCAGCGCGATCTCGCCCTGCAATGGCTTGCTCATCTGCGTTTCCTTGGAGACGGACGGCGCATGGCGCCGGGGGAAAGGAGGGAAACCAGCGCGGGCGAACGGCGCACCGCGCGGCGACCGGCGATCAGGAGGCCCAGGCCTCGCGCGCGCCGGCGAACTCGGCGGGCGTGCCCAGGGCGCGGCCGTCGAGCGACTTGTCGATGCGCTTGACCAACCCGGTCAGCACCTTGCCCGGGCCGCACTCGGCCAGGCGGGTAGCGCCGCCGGCGGCCAGCGCCTGCACGCAGCCGGTCCAGCGCACCGGCAGATACAACTGCTCGACCAACGCCTGGCGGATCGCCTCGACGCCCTCGTGCACCTGCGCATCGGCGTTCTGCACCACCGGCAGCTGCGGCGCCTGCCAGGCCAGCCCGCGCATCGCTTCGGCCAGGCGGTTGGCCGCCTCGCGCATCAGCGGGGTGTGCGACGGCACGCTGACCGCCAGCTTCACCGCCTTGCGCACGCCGCGCTCGGCCAGCAGCGCCAGCGCGCGGTCGACCGCCGCGGCATCGCCGCCGATCACCACCTGCCCCGGCGAGTTGTAGTTGGCCGGCACCACCACCTGGCTGCCGGCGGCCTGCGCGCAGACCTCTTCGACCAGCGCGTCCTCGGCGCCGAGCACGGCGGCCATCGCGCCCACGCCGGCCGGCGCAGCGTCCTGCATCAGTTGCCCGCGCAGCCGCACCAAGTGCGCGCCGTCGTGCAGCGACAGGGCGCCGGCGGCGACCAGCGCGCTGTATTCGCCCAGGCTGTGCCCGGCCAGCTGCGCCGGACGCGCCCCACCCTCGGCCAGCCACAGCCGCCACAGCGCCACGCTGGCGGCCAGCAGCGCCGGCTGGGTGTACTCGGTGCGGTTGAGCATCTCTTCCGGGCCGCCCTGGCTCAGCGCCCACAGGTCCACGCCGGCGCCCTCGGAGGCTTCGGCGAAGCTGTCGCGCAACTGCGGATGCAATTCGGCCAGTTCGGCCAGCATGCCCAGCGATTGCGAACCCTGGCCGGGGAAGACGAAGGCGAGTGTGGAATCGGTCACGCGGTCGGCCCTGCGAAAATCGAGCGGCGATGATACGGGCGAAACCGGCCGGGCGTCTGTACCCGGGCGTATGTGAAATGGCGGCTGGCCCATCGCGTGCCGCTGGTCGCGCCTCGCTCGGCGGCGCCCGGTGTCAGGCCGACAGCACACGTGAAGCGCGGGACGCGCGCCAGCGCAAGGCGTTGCGATCGTGCGCGCGGGCCAGGGTGCTGGCAGCGCGTCACCGCGGAGAGGCGGAACGAGGGGCATGTCCGATGGGCGCGGCTGGACGCCCAGGCGACAACGCAAAAAGCGCGCACCCACAGTCACCCACGCTGGGCGAATCGCGCTTTTCGCGCGCGGCGTGATGTCGCGAAAGGAAGGCAGGCGCGGACGCATCGCGGCACAGGCCGCGCGCGACCACGCACCGCGATGCACGCGCCGGACGCGCTGACGTCATGAGAATTGGGTTCGGCGAGCGCATTGCCGCGCGTCGTGGCGACGACGCACGGCGCCCGGCATCGGATCGCGATCGCGCGCCACGACGCCGCCAACGGCGCCGGGCGCGGAAACAGGCTCAGTAGCGCAGCAGCGCCGAGCCCCAGGTGAAGCCGCCGCCGAAGGCTTCCAGCAGCAGCAACTGGCCGCGCTGCACGCGGCCCGAACGCACCGCCACGTCCAGCGCCATCGGCACCGAGGCGGACGAGGTGTTGCCATGGATGTCCACCGTCACCACCACCTGCTCCATCGGCAGCTCCAGGCGCTTGGCGGTGGCTTCGATGATGCGCAGGTTGGCCTGGTGCGGGATCAGCCAGTCCAGGTCGTGCTTGTCCAGGCCGTTGGCCTCGAGGGTCTCGTCGACCACGGCGTCGAGCGCCTTGACCGCGTACTTGAACACCTCGCTGCCCTTCATCTGGATGCCGCCGGCAGCGGGGTCGCCGGTGCCGTCGCCCAGCCCGGTGGCGATGCCGACCGGATTCCACAGCAGTTCCTTCTTGCTGCCGTCGGCATGCAGATGGGTGCTGAGGATGCCGGTGTCTTCGTCGGCACGCAGGACCACCGCACCGGCGCCGTCGCCGAACAGCACGCAGGTGGTGCGCTCGGTCCAGTCGACGATGCGGCTGAGGGTTTCGGTGCCGATGACCAGCACGGTCTTGGCGTCGCCGCTGCGGATGAACTTGTCGGCCACGCTGAGCGCGTAGACGAAGCCGGAACAGGCGGCGTTGACGTCCAGCGCCGGGCAGCCGACCACGCCGAGGCGGGCCTGGATCAGGCAGGCGGTGGACGGGAAGATCAGATCCGGCGTGGTGGTGCCGACCACGATCATGTCGAGTTCGGCGGCATCGATGCCGGCGGCTTCGATGGCCTTCAGCGCGGCCTCGTAGCCCAGGTCGCCGGCGGTCTGGCCGGGGGCGGCGATGTGCCGCTCGCGGATGCCGGTACGGCTGCGGATCCATTCGTCGCTGGTGTCGACCATGTGCGACAGATCGTCGTTGGTCAACACTTTTTCAGGCAAATAGCTGCCGGTGCCCGCGATCCTGGAATAGATCCGCTTGCTCATGCTGGTTCCTGTTGCCTGTTACGCAGGCCGCCCCGGTGCGGCGCGGCCTGTGAAGATGGGTGACTCCGTCCGCCGCAGCGCGGTGGACGGGCACGGATCAATCTTCTTCGACCTGCGCGGTCTTGGTGGCGATCACCTTCTTGCCACGGTAGTAACCGTCGGCGGTGACGTGGTGGCGCAGGTGAATCTCGCCGCTGGTCGGATCGGTCGACAGCTGCTTGGCGCTGAGGGCGTCGTGCGAACGGCGCTGGCCGCGGCGGGACGGGGTGACACGGGATTTCTGCACAGCCATGGGATTGCTCCAAACTCGGTTCGTTTACATCTGTCGTCATTACGTCGCGCAGGACGCGCGCGTCCGGCAACAACCTCAGGCAGCGGCAGGCGGACCGACCGCTACTGTTTCTTCAGCGCCGCCAACGCCGCGAACGGGTTGACCTTGCTCGTTTCTTCCTCGGTCGCCGGCCAGTCGCGATCGACCGCCTCGCTTCCGGGCGCCACCGGCACCAACGGTACCGCCAGCACCAACTCGTCCTCGACCAGATCGGCCGGCCGCAGCATGCCGTCTTCCGGCACCAGCAAGGCCTCGTGATCCGGCGGCAGCGCGGCTTCTTCTTCCTCGCTGCGGATCAGCCCCAGCCGCTGCACGCTCGACACCGGCAGCAGGAAGCGCTGCAGGCTGCGCTGACAGATCAGCGGCAGCTCGGTTTCGATCTTCAGTTCGACATAGGACACTTGCAGTACAGCGTCGCGGCCGAATTCCAGCGTGTAGCGGCATTCGCCTTCGGTGTCGGCCAGGCTGCCTTGCAGACGGGTCATCGCCGAGAGCGGCAGGCGGTCTTCGAAGACCCTGCGCGCTGCGACCATCCGCCAGGCATCCAACAGTTCGGGCACGTTCGCGGACATAAGCCGCAGAATGTTAAGGACTGCCGGGGCCGCTGTCAAACCGCCCCCGCCCGGTCCCGGGTTTCCTTGCCGGCCCGCGCCGGCCGCCGCAGACTGCCGACCCCGGCCCGCCGCCGCCCTGCCCACCGCCGATGCCGCCGCTGATCCTGGCTTCCACTTCTGCCTACCGCCGCGAACTGCTGCAGCGGCTGCGCCTGCCCTTCGACTGCGCCCGCCCGCAGGTCGACGAGACCCCGCTGCCCGGCGAAGCGCCGCTGGCGCTGGCGCAACGACTGGCCGCGGCCAAGGCGGCGGCGGTCGCGGCCACTGCCGGGGAGGCCTGGGTGATCGGCTCGGACCAGGTCGCCGAGCTGGAGGGCCAGCCGCTGGGCAAGCCCGGCGAGGTGGCCGCGGCGCACGCGCAACTGGCGGCCATGTCCGGGCGCAGCGTGCGCTTCCACACGGCGGTGTGCCTGCAGCGCGGCGCGCGCACCCTGCACGCCTGCGATCTCACCGAAGTACAGTTCCGCGACCTGCAGGCCGATGCCATCGCCCGCTACGTCGCCGCCGAACAGCCGCTGGACTGCGCCGGCAGCTTCAAGTGCGAAGGCCTGGGCATCAGCCTGTTCCGCGCGATCCAGACCCAGGATCCGACTGCGCTGATCGGCCTGCCGTTGATCGCGCTGTCCGAGTTGCTGCGCGAGGCCGGCTTCGTGCTGCCCTAACTCACTGCAGCCGGCACCACTGGTACGGGAAGCGCGCCTGCCCGACCCAGGATTGGTAGATCTGACAGGACCCCGGCTGCAGCGCCAGGCCGTAGCGCACCAGTTGCTGCGCCGCCAGCGCCTGGGTCTGGCGATCCGCGGCGGCGACATCCACGGCCCGTTCCGGCAGCAGCACCCAGCGGCAGCGACCGGCATCCACCTCCACGCCCGCGCGCACCGGGCGATGCGCCAGCCGCCGCATCAGCGCGCAGTCGGGACCGCGATCCAGACCCAGGCGCGCGGCCACCGCATTGAGCCGCTGCAGGCGCTCGACATTGCGATCCACTTCCGCCGGCAACATCGCGTAGCCCTGCCCGCGCGCCGCCAGCATCTCGCGCACCCGCGCGGCGTAGGCCGGCGTTTCCGGGAAATTGGAGGCGACCGACGCGTAGGCTGCCTGCGCGGGCAGGAACGGAATGCGCCAGGACTCCGGCGCATCGCCGACCAGCAGCACCAGGCTGCGCTCGGGTTGCGGCATCGGCGGCGCCTGCACCCGGAACGCCTCGCGCGCCCAGCGCTCGTGCCCCCACTCGCCCCAGCCGTACAGCGCAAAGGCCGCACAAGCGATCAGGGTCCAGCGCGCCGCCGGGGCGGCGATGCGCGCCGGCAGCAGCCGCCGCAACCCCACCCACAGCAGCAGCGGCGCCAGCAGTTCCGGCACCACCAGATAGCGCTGGATGCTGAAGGCCGCCTGCCAGGCGAGGAAGGCGACCACCACGAACACCAGCACCGCACGCCACGCCGGCGCGACCACCTCCGCCGGCGCGGAGGCACGCGGACGCCGCAGCACCCAGCGCAGCAGCGCCACCAGGCCCAGCAGATACAGCAGCGGCCATACCAGTTGCCGCAGGCGCACCTCGCTGACCCGGTTCGGCGCCAGCGAGAACTGCAGCGGCCAGGTCAGCCACTCCCACAGCGTCTTCGGCAACCAGCGCGTGTCGCTGACCGCCACCGGCGGCGCCAGCGGCGCCAGGAAGTGGCTGTTGAACTGTGGGAACAGCGGATTGCCGAAGGTCTGCCACACCCGCAGCAGCCACGGCCCGGCCAGCAGCGCGAAGCTGAGCAGTGTCACCGCGGTCAGTACCGCGGCGCCGCCGATCCGTTGCCGCGGGCGACCGCCGGCGACCAGTGCGGCCACGCCCAGGGCCAGCGCGAACAGGGCGTTGGTCAGCTTGCAGGCCATCGCCAGCCCGAGCAGGGCGCCGGCCAGCGCCCACCAGCCCAGCGCCACGCCCTGCCCCGCGGCCTGCTGGCGGCGTTGCGCGTGCAGCGCGGCGAGCAGCGCGCCCAACACCGGCAGCGCGCTGGTGTTGTCGCCCATGGTGCCGGCGAACTCGGACAGGAACGCGGCGCTGCACAGCCCGGCCAGCGCCAGCCACGGCACCAGCCGCGCACGGTCCAGCCGCGGGTCCAGCACCTGCCAGACGATGCCGGCCAGCAGCAGGAACGCCAGTGCGTGCAGCACGCCCATCGCGAACCCGGCCAGCGGCGCAGGCAGGCCGACGAACAGCGCGTAATGCAGCACGTCCAGCAGCGGATTGAAGTAGCTCTGCATCTGCGCCGGCGCCAGATCGATGCCGAGGCGGCCGTGCAATGCGGCGTAGCCGTTGTACAGGTGGTAGTTGCGCAGATCCCAGTTGGCGTCCTGGCCCAGCCATAGCGACAGCAGTCCGCCCAGCAGCGCGACCGCCACGCCCGCCGCGATCACGTTGCCGCGGCTGTGGAAGGCGAAGCGGCGGTCCAGTGCGGCCAGCAGGCGCTGGCGGCGGGTCGGACGCGGCAGTGCCGCCGCAGCAACGGTCGTGCTCATGCGGCGTCGCTCCGCTGCGCGCCCTGCGCATCCACCGGCCAGGCCGGGATCGCCAGGTAAGCCAGGCGCTTGGCCTCGATGCGGCCGCGCGTGACCGTGTCCAGGATCAGCCCGCAGGCCAGCAGCAGCACACCCAGCAACACCAACGCCGAACACAGGATCGCGGTGGGAAACCGCGGCACCAGGCCGGTCTGCGCATAGGTCAGCAACAGCGGCACCGCCAGCGCCAGCGCCAGCAGCACGCAGGCGCCGAAGCCGAGCGAGAAGAACAGCAAGGGCCGCTCGGCCTTGAACAGGCGCAGGATGGTCAACAGGATGCGGGTGCCGTCGTGCCAGGTGCGCAGCTTGCTCTGCGATCCTTCCGGACGCGCGCCGTAGGCAGTGTCGACTTCCGCCACCGGCATGCGCAGTTGCAGCGCGTGCACCGCCAGTTCGGTCTCGGTCTCGAAGCCGGCGGCATGCGCGGGAAACGACTTCACGTAGCGCCGCGAGAACACCCGGTAGCCGGACAGCATGTCGTCGAAGCTGCGCCCGAACAGGAAGCCCACGCAGCGGGTCAGCAGCACGTTGCCGGTGCGATGGCCGGCGCGGTACGCCGCCGCTTCGTCGCTGCGGCGCGCGCCGACCACCATGTCCAGTCCGTCGCGCAGCAGCCGCTCGACCAGCGCCGGCGCCATCGCCGCGTCGTAGGTCGCGTCGCCGTCGACCAGCACGTAGACGTCGGCCTCGATGTCGGCGAACAGGCGCCGCACCACGTTGCCCTTGCCCTGCAGCGCGACCTCGCGCACCACCGCGCCGGCCGCCCGCGCCCGGGCGATGGTGGCGTCGCTGGAATTGTTGTCGAACACGTGGACCTGCGCGCCGGGCAGATGCGTGGCGAAATCGGCCACCACCCGGCCGATGGTGGCCGCTTCGTTGTGGCACGGCACCAGCACCGCGATCCGCGGCACGGCCGCGGGGCGATCGGAGGGGAAACTGGACATGGGCGGCGTGCGGTCCTGCGCGGCAGCGTGGAAAGGCGCGCCATCCTAGCTCAGTGCGGGCGCAGCACGATCGGTTGTTCCCACCAGTCCTCGACGCTGCCGTCGCGGCCGTGCAGGCGCAGGCCCAGCCAGTGCGTGCCCGGTGCCAGGCCACTGGCATCGACGGTGGCACGGAAGCCGATGTTCGGATGATTGGGATCCGTGGAGATCTTCCAGAACCTGGTGACGTCGTAGCCGTCGCCGTAGTGCGCCTGCGCCGCGACCTTGCCATCGAGCAGCACCTCGACCCGGTCGATCCCCACGCCGTCCTTGAACGCCCAGCCGGACACGTCGAAGCGGCGGCCGACGCTGGCGTCCACGTCGGGGGTGTTGAACCAGGCCATCGCCGGCGTGGTGCAGGGGCCGGTCGCACGCTGCGCCGGCAGCGCGAACAGCAGGAAACGCTGGCTGCCGTGGTCGCTGGACACCACCCGCGGCGGCGGCAGCGGACCGACCAGGTCGCAGACCGCGTGGTAGCGCTGCAGCAGCAGCCGGTACTTCATGTCGCTGGGCGAGAGCACCAGCAGCCGTGGACCGTCGCGGTGGCCGTCGCTGAGCAGACCCCACTGCTGCAGTTGTGCGCTGCGCCCGTGCTTGTCGTTCAACGGATGCGGCAGCACCTGGATGTTGGGATCGCGCAGTTCGAAGCCGAGTTCGGCGCCGACCTTGAAGTTGTCCGCCAGCACCTGGGTGCCGGGCGGCATGCTCGCCAGTTCGCGACGCACCGCGTCGGCCAGCGGCCGCCAGCCGGCGAAGTTGCGCGGGTAGTACTTGTCGCCGGCGGTGTGCGCGCGCACCGCCGGCACCGACACCGCCAGGTAGTAGCCGAACGCACCGACCAGGCCCAGCCCGGCCAGCAACCAGGTGGCGCGGCGCAGCGGCTTGCTCCAGCCGTTGAGGATCACCGGCGTGGCGATCAGCAGCGCCAGATAACCCGGCAGCGGCCAGTGGAAGCTGACCCGCTCGGCGTCGGTGAAGAACCCGAGCAGGAAGATGCCCAGCGTGGACACCCCGCCGAGCAGGCCGAAATACCGCCACTGCACGCGCGTGCCGCTGCTGCCGCCGCGCGTGGCCATCAGCGCCACCTTGGTCATCGCCACCGCCAGCAGCGGCGTGACCAGTAGCAACTGGATCAGCAGGAAGGCGATGCCGGCGGGCTGGAAACTCCAGGGATGGCGGTCGACCAGCTGGAACTTGAGACCGGCCTCGCCGTTGTCCGCGTTCCAGGCCAGCAGCGGCAGCCAGGCGACCATGCCCAACGCCAGCGCGACCCATACCTGCGGATCGCGCAGCATGCGCCGGCCCTGCGGGATCAGCAGCAACGCGATCGCGCCGACGCCGATCACGCCGACGAAGCGGTAATGGCTCAGCGCGCCGATGACCAGGCCCAGCGCCAGCTCCACCGCGCTCAGCGCCTCGGTCTGGCGCAGCAGCCGCGCGCTGGCGTCGATGCACAGGATCGTCGCCAGCGCCATCGGCACGTCCGGCAGCGCCAGGATGCCCAGGGTGCCGGACAGCGGCATCAGCAAGGCCAGGCTGCCGGCGCGCCAGCCCGCCACTGCGCCGAACCAGCGCGTGGCGATGCGTGCGATCAGCCACGGCACGGCCGCACCCAGCAGCAGGAACGGCGCGCGCAACGCCAGCAGGTGGTCGCCGCCGAGCGCCACGCCCAACCGCGCCAGCCACGCGGTCAGCCCGGGCAGGTCCGAGTAGGCCAGCGCCAGATGCTGGCCTTCCTGCCAATAGAATGCCTCGTCCACGAACAACGGCAGGCGCGCGGCGACCAGCAGTTTGGCGGCGGTGACGAGCGTCCACAGCACGATGAAGACGCTGCGTGCACGTTGTTCCCCTTGCATTGCCCGTACACTCCCTGAAACCGTTGCGAGACTGCGATGCCTACTCCGCTCCGCTTGCCGGAAATGCTAACCGATACGTTGCGCGAGGCGCTCACGCGCGCCCAGCAGCAGGTCAACGCGCTGGTCCTGGGCAAGCCGCAACAGGTGCGCATGGCGTTTGTCGCCCTGCTGTCCGGCGGACATCTGCTGATCGAGGACCTGCCCGGCCTGGGCAAGACCACGCTGGCGCATGCGCTGGCGGCGAGCCTGGGGCTTGGCTTCCAGCGCGTGCAGTTCACCTCCGATCTGTTGCCGGCCGATGTGCTCGGTGTGTCGGTGTACGACGCGCAGTCGCGCCAGTTCCAGTTCCATCCGGGCCCGGTGTTCACCCACGTGCTGCTCGCCGACGAGATCAATCGCGCGCCGCCGCGCACGCAGAGTGCGCTGCTGGAGGCGATGGCCGAACAGCAGGTCACCCTCGACGGCACCACCCATCCGCTGCCGTCGCCGTTCTTCGTGATCGCCACGCAGAACCCGGTGGACCTGTCGGGCACGTTCCCGCTGCCCGACTCGCAACTGGACCGCTTCTTGCTGCGCTTGGCGCTGGGCTATCCCAACGCCGAGGCCGAACGCGCGCTGCTCAGCGGCAGCGACCGCCGCGACCTCATCGCACAGGCGCAGCCACTGCTCGGCGAGGCCGACATGGCCACGCTGCGCCAGGGCGTGGAGCAGATCCACGCCAGCGAGGCGCTGGTTGCCTATGTGCAGGCACTGCTGGCGCGCAGCCGCCAGCACCCGGGCGTGCGCGTGGGCCTGTCGCCGCGCGCCGGCATCGCCCTGCTGCGCGCGGCCAAGGCGCATGCGCTGCTGCTCGGCCGCGGCCATGTGCTGCCCGAGGACGTGCAGGCGCTGTTCGTGGCCGTCGCCGAGCATCGCCTGGTGGCCGAACAGGAATCGGCCTCCGGCCAGGCCCTGGCCAAGGCGATCCTGCACAGCGTCGCGGTGGACTGACGCCGATGCCGAGCGGGCGGCGCGACTGGCGGCAGCGACTGGCGCAGTTGGCCGCGCCGCGCGCGCCGGAAGCGCTGCCGGTGCATCTGGACCGGCGCCGCATCTACATCCTGCCGACGCCGTTCGGCGGCTTCCTGGCGCTGCTGCTGGCGGCGATGCTGCTCGGCGCGCTGAACTACAACAACAACCCCGCGCTGCTGCTGGCGATGCTGCTTGGCGCGGCGGCGATGGCCAGCGCCATCGTCGCCCATCTGCAGTTGTCCGGACTGCGCCTGGAGGCGCTGTCGGCCGAGCCGGTCGCGGCCGGGCAACCGCTGCGCCTGCGGCTGGCATTGGCCACCGCCGACGGCCGCCGCCGCCGCGGCCTGCGCGTGCGCCACGGTGCCGCCCACACCTACCTGGACCTGCACCGCGACGATCGCAACGAGGCCGACCTGGAGGTGCCCACCGAGCGTCGCGGCTGGCTGGACCTGCAACGCATCCAGGTCTCCACCACCCAGCCGCTGGGCCTGCTGCGCGCCTGGGCCTGGTTCTGGCCGGATGCCCCGCTGCTGGTCTATCCGCAACCGGAAGCCGACGGCCCGCCGCTGCCTGCAGGCGCCGGCACCCCAACCCAGACCCGCCTGCACGCGCTCGGCGAGGAACTGCATCAGTTACGTCCCTACCGCGCCGGCGATGCGCCGCGGGCGATCGCGTGGAAACACTCGGCGCGCCGCGACACCCTGCTGGTGCGCGAGTACGAACGCCCGATCGGCGTGGACGTGGTACTGGACTGGCGCACGCTGCCGGCCTTGCCGCACGAACGCCGCATCGCGCGGCTGGCGCGCTGGGTCGAGGAAGCCGAACGCGACGGCCGCCGCTACCGCCTGCTGCTGCCTGGGCAACCGGCGCTGGGGCCGGGCCGCGGCCCGCAGCACCGGCATCTGTGCCTGCGCGCGCTGGCGCTGCTGCCGCATGACTGAGCCACACTCGCCCGCACTGCACGCCGCCAGCCGCGCCTGGGCGCTGGGCGCGGCGCTGCTGGCCTTGCTGCCGCTGCTGCTGCAATTACCCGGCACCCTGGCCTGGCTGATCGCGCTGTCCGCCCTGCTGATCGGCGCCAGTTCGGCGTGGCGGCCGCTGCCGGCGCTGCTGCGCTTGGTCCTGGTCGCCGTCATGCTCGCGGCGCTGTACTGGCAGGTCGGCCTGCGCTTCGGCCGCGACACCGGCTGCGCACTGCTGGCGGCGATGCTGGCGATCAAGCCCTCGGAACTGAAGAGCCTGCGCGATGCGCGCAGCCTGCTCGGCTTCGCCCTGTTCGCGCCGTTCGCCGCCTTCCTGCTCGACCAGGGGCCGGTGACGATGGCGCTGGGGCTGGCCGCGGTGATCGCGGCCCTGCTGTGCATGCAGCGCCTGGCCGACCAGGAAGGCCACAGCGCGCGGCGCCCGTTGCGTGGGCAACTGCGCGGCGTCGGCCGCCTGCTGGCGCTGGGCCTGCCGCTGGCGCTGGCCGCGTTCTGGCTGTTCCCGCGCCTGGGCTCGCCGTTGTGGGGCGTACCGGAACGTGCGCTGGGCCGTCCCGGCCTGTCGGACACGATGAGCCCCGGGGAATGGTTGGACCTGTTGGCCGACGACACCCCGGCGTTGCGCGTGCAGTTCTTCGGCCCGGTGCCGGCGCCGGCGCAGCGCTACTGGCGCGGCCCGGTGCTGTGGGATTTCGACGGTCGCACCTGGCGTGCGCAGCGCGAGAACGCCTTCGCGCCGGCACCCACGATCCAGCTCGCACCCGGCGGCTGGGACTACCAGCTCGAGGTGGAACCGACCGACCGCCGGCAACTGGTCGCCCTGGACCTGCCGCGGCAGGCACCGGCCGGCACCCGGCTGACGGCCGACGCCGTGCTGCAGACCGAGCGCCCGCTCAGCGCGCTGACCCGCTGGCGGCTGCGGTCGGCGCTACCGCAGCGGGTCGAGCCCGATCTCGCGCCGGCGCAACGGCAGCGCGCGCTGGCGTTACCGCCCGGCTACAACCCGCGCACCCTGGCGCTGGCCCGGCAGTGGCGGCAGCAGGCCGGCGCCGACGATGCGGCGATCGTCGCCCGCGCCCTGCAATGGATCCGCCGCGACTTCGCCTACACCCTGGAGACGCCGCTGCCCGGCCGCGACGGCGTGGACGAGTTCCTGTTCCAGCAGAAGGCCGGGTTCTGCCAGCACTTCAGTTCGGCGTTCGTGGTGCTGATGCGCGGCGCCGGCATTCCTGCACGTGTGGTCACCGGTTATGCCGGCGGCACCCGCAATGCGTTCGGCGACTACTGGGTGGTGCGGCGCATGGACGCGCACGCCTGGGCCGAGGTGTGGCTGCCGCAACGCGGCTGGGTGCGGGTGGACCCGACCGCGGCGGTGGCGCCGGAACGCATCTACGACACCCTGGAGGACCGCCTGGGCAGCGATGCCGGCGCGCAGGGCGGCGGCGCCGACTGGCGCTGGCGCGACCTCGCCGACTGGGCACGGCGCGGCTGGAACGACCTGGTGCTGTCCTTCGATGCCAACCGCCAGCAGCGTCTGCTCAGCCAGTTCGGCATCGCCCGCCTGGAACCCGGGCAACTGGTGGCGCTGTTCGCCGGGTTCGCGGTGCTGCTGCTGGGTGCGATGGCCTGGTGGCTGGCCCGCGGCGAGCGCGAACGCGATCCGCTGCTGCGCGCCTGGCGGGCGCTGGGCCGGCGCTACGCCCGGCGCGGGCTGGGCCGCGACCCGCACGAACCGGCCCTGGCGTGGGCGGCGCGCGTACAGCGGGAAACCGGCGATGCGAGCCTGATTCCGCTCAGCCGGCGTTTCGCCGATGCGCGCTACGCTGGCGCTGATTCGGACAGCGCTTCATTGTTGCGCGACCTGCGCAGGCACCGTCCGCCCACTGGAGCATCCCGATGAAGATTCGCCTGCTGTTCCCCGTGATCGCTGCGTTGGCGCTCGGCGCCTGCGCCACCGCCCCCAAGCCGCTGCAGGGCCAGTTCGCGCCTGTCAGTCCGCGCGACTCGGTCGCCGGCCAGCAGGCCGGCGCGCCGGTGCGCTGGGGCGGCAAGATCATCAAGACCACGCCCGGCCAGGGCCAGACCTGCTTCCAGATGCTGTCGCGTCCGCTCAATGCCAGCGGCCGCCCGGACAGCGATGCCGCCGACGCCAGCGATGGCCGCTTCATCGCCTGCCGCGCCGGCTTCTACGACCCGGCGGTGTTCGAGCCCGGCCGCGAGGTGACCTTCATCGGCCACGTGTCCGGCTACGACAACACCCGCATCGGCGAGTACGACTACCGCCTGCCGAAGATGGACGCGGACGTGGTGTACCTGTGGCCGGTGGTGCGCCAGGTCGAAGTGGTGCCCGCCTATCCGTACGGCCCCTGGGGCGGCCCGTGGGGCCCGTGGGGTCCGCGCTGGGGCTGGTGGTAAGCCCTGCGTTTCTGCCGCAACGAAAAACGCCGCTGATCCCAGCGGCGTTTTTTTATACCTGCCGGTTGGCGCCGGCCGCGCGACTCAGGGCGTGCCGAAGTGTCCCAGCGGCGCGCCGGCGAGCAGATGCAGGTGCAGATGGAACACGGTCTGCCCGGCGTGCTCGCGGCAGTTGATCACCACCCGGTAGCCGTCCTGGGCCAGGCCCTGCTCGCGCGCATAGCTGGCCGCGGCCAGCACCAGCCGGCCGACCAGGGTCGCCTGCTCCGGCGCCAGGTCGTCCAGGGTCGGAATCTCCACCTGCTTGGGAATGAAGAGCACATGCACCGGCGCCTGCGGCGCGATGTCCTTGAAGCCGAGCACGGCGTCGTCCTCGTAGACGATGCTGGCCGGAATTTCGCGACGGATGATCTTGCCGAAGATGGTGTCCATGGAGCGCGCCCGGAACGAAAGAAGGGGCCGCCGTTATAGCCCAATTCGGCGTCGTACCGCAGCCGCGTGCGGCGGTTATTCGCCGGTGCCGGTGCGCGGCACTTCGCTGCGGCTGCCGAAGGCGTGCGACAGCGTGCCGCGATCCACGTACTCCAGCTCGCCGCCGAGCGGCAGGCCCTGCGCCAACCGGCTCGGCCGCACGCCATGCTGACGCGCCAGTTGCGCCAGGTAATGCGCGGTGGCCTCGCCTTCGACGGTGGAGTTGGTGGCGATGATCAGTTCGGCCACCTCGCCCTGCGCCAACCGCGCGGCCAGCCGGTCCAGGCCCAGCTCGCGCGGTCCGATGCCGTCCAGCGGCGACAGCCGGCCCTGCAGGATGAAGTACAGGCCGCGGTAGCCGGTGGCGTGCTCGATCGCCAGGCGGTCGGCCGGCGACTCCACCGCGCACAGCTGCTGGCGATCGCGGGCCGGGCTGGCGCAGATCGCGCAGACCTCGGTTTCGCTGAAATCGCGGCACTGCGCGCAATGGCCGATGCGCTCGATCGCCTCGTGCAACCGCTCGGCCAGACGCTGCCCGCCCTCGCGCTCGCGCTCGAGCACGTGATACGCCATGCGCTGCGCGGTCTTCTGGCCGACGCCAGGCAACACGCGGAACGCATCGATCAGTTGTTCGAGCAGCGGCGAGCTCATTGTGGTTGGGGATTCGGGAGTAGGGATTGGGGATTCGCAAAAGAAACATCGCTGTCACGCGATGTTTTCGTAGGAGCGGCTTCAGCCGCTACGGCTTGACCTGACCGGTCGCGGCTGAAGCCGCTCCTGCAAGAGGAATTCACCGAAGCAGGAAAGGCAGCGCACTCGCGAGACACCGCGAATCCCCACTCCCGAATCCCCAATCCCGGCAACTCAGAACGGCAGCTTCATGCCCGGCGGGATCGGCATGCCGGCGGTGGCCGCGCCCATGCGCGCCTTGGATTCGGCATCGATCTTGTTGGACGCATCGTTGAACGCAGCGGCGATCAGGTCCTCGGCCATCTCCTGGTCGGCGAGGATGCTCGGATCGATCCGCACCTTGCGGCACTCCTTGGCGCCGGTCAGGGTCACGTTGACCATGCCGCCGCCGGCGCTGCCGGTGACTTCCAGCTTGGCCAGTTCTTCCTGGGCGCGCTGCAGGTTTTCCTGCATCTTCTGCGCCTGTTGCATCAGTTGGGCGATATTGCCGCGCATCGTGGTTCACTCATCGTAGGGACGGATGGAATCGGGGACGACCCGCGCGCCTTGCTGCTGGATCAGCGCCTGCACCGCCGGGTCGTTCATGAACGCGGTCTCGGCCGCGTTCTGGCGCTCGCCGCGTTGCCGGTGCGAGCGCTCATGCAGGGTTTCGGCATCGACCGCGATGCCGCTTTCGATGACGATCTTCGGACGCTGACCCAGCGCATCGGCCAGGGCCGCGGCCAGTTCGCCCAGCGAGCGTTCCGACTGCAGGTACTCGAAGCCCGGCGACAGCGACAGCCGCAGCACGCCCTCGGCATGGCTGACGAAGGCGGCGTTGGCGGCGAGTTGCCGCGACGGGCCGCTCAGGCCGCAATCGGCGACCAGTTCCAGCCAGTCCTCGGCGCTGTGCAGCGCGCGCGGCGTATCGGACACGGCGGCGTGGGTGCGCGGCGGCGCCAGCGGCGGCACCATCGCCATTTCCGGTTCGGCGGCGGCGGCCGTGGCCGCGGCCGGAACGACCGCTGGCGCCGGCGTCGCGACGGGCGCGGACGGCGCTGGGCGTGCCGCCGGCGGTGCCGGCGGATCCCATGGCGGATCGAGCGGGGCCGCCGCCGCACTGGGCGCAGCCGCGACGGGCGCAGCGGGAACCTGCGCCGGCGCGGCAACGGCAGGCGCCGCCGGGGCAGCGACAGGCACCGCGGCCGGTGCCGCCATCGCCGCGGCAGGCGCACTGGCAGCGGCCGCCGTCGCATTGCCGTGCCCCTGGGTGGGGGTAGCCGCGCCGGTCGTCGTGCCGGCCGGCAGCGCCGCGGCGCCCATCGGCCGGAACGCCAGCATGCGCAGCAGCGCCATCTCGAACCCGGCGCGCGGGCTCGGCGCCAGGTACAGGTCGCGGCGCCCGTTCAGCGCCATCTGGTACCACAGCTGCACGATCTCCGGCCGCAGGCGCTCGGCCAGCGGCGCGGGGTCCAGTCCGTCCAGCGCGGGCATGGCCGCGCCCGGCACCAGTTGCCGCACCTGGATGCGATGCAGGGCCTCGGCCAGCGCCTCCAGCACCCCGCCCCAGTCGGGCGAGAACTCGGCCAGCCCGGCCACCACCTGCAGCAGCCGCTGCCCATCGGCATCGGCCAGGGCGTCCAGCATCGCCCCGACCTGGGTGCGATCGACCGTACCCAGCATCGTTCGCACCACGTCGTCGCGCAGCGCACCGCCGGCATAGGCGATGGCCTGGTCGAGCAGCGACAGGCCGTCGCGCAGGCTGCCGTCGGCGGCCTTGGCCAGTTGCACGATCGCCGAGGCATCCACCTCGATCTGCTCGGCGGCCAGGATCTTGGTCATCTGCCCCTGGATCTGCTCCTCGTCCAGGCGCTTGAGGTTGAACTGCAGGCAGCGCGACAGCACCGTCACCGGCAGCTTCTGCGGGTCGGTGGTGGCGAGCAGAAACTTCACGTGCTCCGGCGGCTCTTCCAGGGTCTTCAGCAGCGCGTTGAACGCCGCCTTGGAGAGCATGTGCACTTCGTCGATCAGGTAGACCTTGAACTTGCCGCGCGAGGGCATGTACTGCGCGTTCTCGATCACCTCGCGCACGTCGTCCACACCGGTGTTGGACGCGGCGTCGATCTCCAGCAGATCGATGTAGCGGCCGGCGTCGATGTCCAGGCAGGCCGCGCACTGACCGCACGGGTCGGCGCTGGTGCCCTGCTCGCAGTTCAGCGACTTGGCGAAGATGCGCGCGATCGTGGTCTTGCCGACGCCGCGGGTGCCGGTGAACAGGAACGCGTGGTGCACCCGGCCGCTGTCCAGCGCGTTGGTGAGCGCGCGGACCACATGCTCCTGCCCCACCAGCTCGGCGAAACGCTTGGGGCGCCACTTGCGGGCGAGAACGAGATAGGACATCAGGCGACCGTCTTCATCTGAACCGCCATTGTGCCACGCCGGGCCATCGCGATCGTTCAGTCGCCCGGTCATCCGCCATCACGCGCGCGCCGACCTTTGGCGCAGGGCTGCCTGCGACGATGAACAGGGCAAAGGTGACGCCGGTCAGCGCGGCGGCCGCGATTCGCCTTGTGAACGGCGGCCATGACGGCTAGAATTCCCGCCCTTGCCCGGACCGCATGGCCCGCGCAAGACCCGGAGAGGTGTCCGAGTGGTTGAAGGAGCACGCCTGGAAAGTGTGTAAGCGTCTAAACCGCGCTTCGGGGGTTCGAATCCCCCTCTCTCCGCCAGATTCGAATGCGTGTCCTCTCGCAGAATGCTCCCACCTTGGTGGCGGTGTTCAAATGAGGAAAGACCGCGCCACTGGCGCGGTTTCGTCTCTATGGTGGCCCCGTCGGCCCCTCGCGACGCTAGGTCGAAAACCCCGCCAGGGCCGGAAGGCAGCAACGGTATCGATCGACGCGGGCGCCGAGGTCAGCCGGCGGGGTTACCACCCTCGTCCTGCAACGCTGCCTGCCGCATGGACACACATTGCCTGCGCGATGCGCCCTGCCAGGCATGAGCATCCTCGCGGTACGCCACGCCTTCCGCCCGCGTCGGGTCCCTGGCTAGTCGTTGGCACCGGCCGTGGCGACGGCGCACGCATCTCTACAACGGCGGCACCACTTCGGCGCGTATCGATCGACGCGGGCGTCGAGGTCAGCCGGCGGGGTTGCCACCCTTCTACGACGACGAACGATCAGCCTCGATCGCAGGCAGCGGCTGCGCCTATAAGAAAGCAACAGCCACCCCGGCGTGTCATTCGTTCCGGCCGTGGCGACGGCACAGAGATCCTTGCGGCGGCAGGCTATGCCTGGCGCGGTCAGCCGGCGGGGTTACCACCCTTCTCGACGACGAACGATCAACCTAGATCGCAAGCAGCGGCTGCGCCTGCAGAAAGCAACAGCCATCACGGCCTGTCATTCGTTCCGGCCGTGGCGACGGCACAGAAATCCGCACGGCGGCAGGCTATGCCTGGCGCGGTCAGCCGGCGGGGTTACCACCCTTCTACGACGACGAACGATCAGCCTAGATCTCAGGCAGCGGCTGCGCCTATAAGAAAGCAACAACCATCCCGGCGTGTCATTCGTTCCGGCCGTGGCGACGGCACAGAGAGCCTTGCGGCGGCAGACTATGCCTGGCGCGGTCAGCCGGCGGGTTACCACCCTCCTCTACGAAGACACGATCGACACCTGGTCGCGCGCGCCGCTACTCGGGTTGCGGCGCCTGCGCCTCCGGATGCAGCCAGCCCGCATCGCCGTCGCGGTAGCGTTCGCGCTTCCAGATCGGTACGCGCGCCTTGACCTCGTCGATGACGTAACGACAGGCGTCGAACGCGGCGCCTCGGTGCGCGGCGACCACACCAACCCACACCGCCAGGTCGCCGATCGCCAGTTCGCCGACGCGGTGCACGCAGCGCAGGTCGAGGATGGCGAAGCGGGCCAGGGCCTCGTCGACGATGCGTTGGCCTTCGGCCTCGGCCAGTGCGGCGTAGGCCTCGTAGTGCAGGCCGTCGACCGCGCGGCCGTCGTTGTGGTCGCGCACCCAGCCTTCGAAGCTGGCATAGGCGCCTGCCTGGGCGTGCGCCAGCGGCGCGCGCAGCGTGGCGATGTCGAGCGGGTGGTCGGCCAGCCGGAAACGCGGTTCGGTGGACATGGCTCAGCCTCCCGAAACCGGCGGAATGAACACCACTTCGCTGCCGTCGCGCACCGCCTCGTCCCAGCCGACGAAGGCGCTGTCCACCGCCACCCGCAAGCGATCCAGCGGCCAGCGCAGGCCATGGCGGGCATCGAGTTCGGCATACAGCGCGCGCAGGTCGGGCGCATCGGTGCGCACCTGTTCGCGCTCCAGGCCCGCAGCCTCGCGCAGGCTGGCGAAGTACAGCACGCTCACCTGGACGCTCATGCCACGCTCCCGACGTCGCGCTTGCCGCCACGCTTGCCGACCAGCCGCACCGGGCCGATGGTCATCGCGTGGGTCAGCGCCTTGCACATGTCGTAGACGGTCAGCGCGGCGACGCTGGCGCCGGTCAGTGCCTCCATCTCCACGCCGGTGCGGTGCACGGTGCGCACCGTGCATTCGATGCCCAGCACCTGCGGCGAGCGCCAGTCGATGGCGAAGCGGCAGCCGTCGATCGGCAGCGGATGGCAGAACGGAATCAGTTCGTGGGTGCGCTTGACCGCCATCGTGCCGGCGATCACCGCGGTGTCGACGATTCCGCCCTTGGCGCTGCGCAGCGCATCGGCGCGCAACTGCGCGGCCACGGCCGCGGGAAAGCGCACCTGCGCCTCGGCCACCGCCACACGCGCGGTGGCAGCCTTGGCGGAGACGTCGACCATGGTCGGCAATCCCTGCGGGTCCAGATGGGTGAGCGCCGGCGCGACGGCGCGCGCGGACGTGGCGGAGGTCTTCTTGGTCATGGATTGCGCTGCCGCTCCCACGGCGCGATCTTCAAGCGCCGCCGGGGATCGGCGTGCCTTGGTGGAACAGCATGCGCCATTGGCCGTCGCGATACCGCCAAAGCGAACTGTGCAGCGCCTGTCGCGGCGGCTCGCCACCGCCGCTGCGCTCGCTGCGATAACGCAGGTGCGCCAACTCCGGTTCCAGCAGCTGCACATCGATGTCGAATGCACAGTAGCGAAATGCGCCCGACTCAGCCGGTAACGCCTGGAGCACCGCTGGCTTGTCGAAGCAGCGGCCGGAGGCACCGAACTCGACGAAGGCGTCGTCGAGCAGTTCCGCCACGCGCGCCGCCGAGGCACGCACCGCCGGTTCCAGCAATTCCAGTTCCAGCGCGACCAGCGCGCGTTGCACGGCGGCGTCCATGGCTCAACCGCCGATCAGGAACATTTCGACGTGCTTGCCGCGCGTGGCGGTCGCCGCGCCGCGCAGTTCGCTGTAGCGATCGTCGCGGCGTTCCCACAGCGCACGCACGCGTTCGGCCAGCGCCTCCTCGCCCCCCGCCAGCGCCGACCGCAGGTCGGTGCCCTCGCCCGCGAACAGGCAGGTGTAGAGATGGCCGTCGGCGGACACGCGAGCGCGGTGGCAATCGCCGCAGAACGGCGTGCTGACCGAGGTGACGAAGCCGATCTCGCCGCCGCCATCGGCGAACGCATAGCGCGCGGCGACCTCGCCGGAATAGTGCGGCGCCAGCGCCTGCAGCGGCCAGCGCGCGGCGATGCGGTCACGCAACTCGGCGGCCGGCACCACCCGCTCGCGGCGCCAGGCATTGCAGGTACCGACGTCCATGTATTCGATGAAGCGCAGCACATGGCCGCTGCCGCGGAAATGCGCCAACAATGGCAGCACCTGGTCGTCGTTGATGCCGCGCTGGACCACGCAATTGAGCTTGACCGGCCCCAGCCCGGCCGCGACCGCCGCGTCGATGCCCTCCAGCACCTGCGCGATCTCGCCACGGTCACCGGACAGCTTCCGGAACACCGTCGGCTCGATCGCATCCAGGCTGACCGTGACCCGGCGCAGGCCGGCCTCGCGCAAGGCCTGCGCATGCCGTGCCAGCAGCGCGCCATTGGTGGTCATGGCCAGATCGTCCACGCCGGGGATGCGCGCCAGCCGCCGCACCAACTCGGGCAGATCGCGGCGCAGCAGCGGTTCGCCGCCGGTCAGGCGCAGCTTGTTGACGCCGTTGCGGACGAAGGCGCGGGCTAGGGTCTCCAGTTGCGCGAACGACAGCCGCGAAGCGGCGTCGAAGCCGTAATCGTCCGGGACCTTGTCGGCCGGCATGCAGTAGCCGCAACGGAAGTTGCAGGCCTCGATCACCGACAGGCGCAGGTCGCGCAACGGCCGCCCGCGCCGGTCCGCCGGCGTCGCCGACGCGAGCGGCGGGCGCGGCAGCGCGTTCATCCCGCCGGCACCTGCGGCGCGCACGGCGCGGCCAGCGCCACGCGCTCGCCCGGGCACGCCACGCGGTGGCCGCGGGCGCGCAGGGCCTCGGCATCGTCGTCGCTGGCGTAGTGGTAGAGCATGGTCCGTTGCAGCAGCTCTGCGGGGTATTCCCGCTCCAGGTCGTCCACCCCAGTATGCGACGGGTTGCCGTGAAGACCGCAGTCGTGGGCCACCAGTTCGCCGTCGTCGGCATACCGGTTCAGCATTTCCGGGATCGGCCGGGTGTCCCCGCTCCACACCAGCGCGCCCTGCAGGCGCAGGCCGTAGGCGGTCTCCGGCCAGTGGTGGCGCACCGGGAACACCTCCAGGCGCACGCCCTCGTGCCAGAACGCATCGCCCACCGCGATCAGTTGGAACGCATCCCAGAAGTTGGCGCCGCCCTCGGCCAGCACGTTCGGATAGTCGGCCACGCGGCGGTGCAGCAGCGGCACCACCGTCGCCGGCACGTACAGGCGCACCTTGCCGCGACGCTCGGAAAAATAGCTGTCCACGAACAGCCGTTCGAAGCCGGCGACGTGGTCCAGATGCACATGGGTGACGAACAGTGCCTGCGGCATCGCGCCGTAGTGCGCCTGATAGGCGGTCAGCCCCTCGCCGCCGCAGTCGATGGTCAGCCATGGCCGGCCATCGCGCTCGATGGTGGCCATCGGCGAGCCAAGCGCCACCGCCGAAGCATTGCCCACGCCCTGGAAACGCAGCGCCCAGTCCGCCATCAGCAGCCGCGCTCCCAGGCCAGGTCGTAGGCGCGGCGCAGGCGCGCGTAGTCCTTCTCCACCGCATCGACGCTGCGCTCGCCGCGCAGTTTCAGCAGCGAACGACGCAGCCGCTTGAGGTTGCGCTCGCGCCAGCGGGTGGCAGGAATGCGCAGCACGCCGCGGTCGAAGTCGATCAGCCAGCCGCGGCCGTTGCCGTCGAACAGGATGTTCTGCGCGTTGAGGTCGGCGTGATCGAGGCCGGCGCGATGGAAGCGCGCGATCAGCCGCCCCGCCTCCTCCCACGGCGCGCCGCGGCCGGCCAGATGTGCGCGCTCGGCCAGCGAGCGCACGCCCTCCAGCCGCTCCATCAGGATCGCCGCGCGGTAGCGCAACCCCTGGCGCAGATAGCAGGCCGCCAGCGGCCGCGGCACCGGCAGCTTGCGCGCGATCAGCGCGCGCATCAGCCGGAACTCGGCGAAGCTGCGGGTGCGGTCGGCACCGGTCCACAGGTAGCGGTCGCGGACCAGCTTGGCGACCAGCCCACCGCGGCGGTACTGGCGCAGCACGCAACTGCCGAACGGGGCATCGACGAACCAGGCGCCGCCGCGGCCGCCGGCATCCACCGGGCGCGCGCGTTCGCCCCAGGCGGCGGCGGAGAACAGCGCCGGTTCGGCTTGCCGCAGCCGTTCGCGGTCGAACAGAATGGCTCCGTATCCGCGGCCCTCGCGGTACGGCGTCAGCGCTTCGGTGGCGTCGAATGCAACCATCCAGCGAGTCTAACAACACCATGCCGGCAACGCTCCCTTCGTTGTGCCTGTTGCGCCTGTCGGCGCTGGGGGACGTGACCCACGTGGTGCCGCTGGTACGGACCCTGCAACGCGCCTGGCCGCAGGCGCCGGCGTTGCACTGGATCATCGACAAGGCCGGGCACAAGCTGCTCGACGGTCTGCCGGGCGTGGTCTTCCACCCCTACGACAAGCGCAGCGGCCTGGCCGGCATGCGCGCCTTGCGCCGCGCCCTGCCGGCGCCAGGTTTCGACGCGCTGCTGCAGATGCAGGTGGCGTTGCGCGCCAACGTGCTGTCGGCGTTCGTGCCGGCGCGCCGCCGCATCGGCTACGACCGCAGCCGCTCCAAGGACCTGCACGGCCTGTTCGTCAACGAACGCATCCCCGACCGCCCCGGCATCCACGTACTGGAGGCGATCGGCAGCTTCTGCGAGCCGCTGGGGCTGCGCCAGACCGAGGTGCGCTGGGACCTGCCAGTGCCCGAGGACGCCCATGCCTGGGCGCGTGCGCAATGGCCCGAGGACGGCCGTCCGGCGCTGCTGATCTCGCCCTGCTCCAGCCATCAGCGTCGCAACTGGTATGCCGAGCGCTACGCCGCGGTGGCCGACCATGCCGCCGCGCAGGGCTGGCGGGTGGTGCTGTGCGGCGGCCGCAGCGACCTGGAGCGCAGCACCGCCGACGCCATCGTCGCAGCGGCGCGCACGCCGGTGCTCGACCTGGTCGGCCGCGACACGCTCAAGCAACTGCCGGCGCTGCTGCAGCGCGCCGCATTGGTGATGACACCCGACTCCGGCCCCATGCACATCGCCAACGCCATGGGCACCAAGGTGCTGGGCCTGCACGCGGCCAGCAACCCGCGCCGCAGCGGCCCGTATTCGGACATCCGCTACTGCGTGGACAAGTACGACGCGGCTGCGCGCAAATACCTGGGCAAGCCGGCCGCGCAGTTGAAGTGGGGCAGCAAGATCGAGTTCGACGGGGTGATGGAGCTCATCGCGGTGGACGATGCGATCGCCGCATTCGAGCGCTATCGCGCCGACCACGGCCACTGAGCCCGGTTGCGGCGCCCGCGGCGCCGCTCTACCATCGCCGCGCGTCCTGCCGCCGACCCGGCCCGCAGGAGCCGCCGTAAGCGTTTACGTCAATCAACGCGCCAACTGCGCCGGATCCGTCCGGGGCTGTTTCCCGCCCGGGCCTGGCAGGCCGTTGGTGGGTGGCGCCTTCGATCGACCGGCTTACGGAGAGTCCGCAATGTCACGTTCCCCGCTGTTTTCCCGCAAGCTGTCCCCGCGCCACGCCGCCTGGGTGACCCCGCTGCTGCTGTCGGTGCTGATGACCTGCATCGTCTCGATGATCAGCACCCTGCGCAGCGTCGGGCTGGCGCCCGGCGTCGGCACGCTCTGGCTCGGCGCCTGGGCGCTGTCCTGGCTGGTGGCCTTCCCCACCCTGCTGCTGGTGCTGCCGCTGGTGCGGCGCCTGACCGGACTGGTGGTCGCACGCAACTGAGGTGCGGCGCGTTCCGGGAGACGGCAACGCCTCCCGGAACTCTGCCCTCACGCCGAGGCGTTGCGGTAGTCCTGGTAGGACTTCTCTTCCACGTAGCTGGAGCCCAGTGCCAGGTTGATTTCCTTCTTGAGCCGCGCGCGTTCGTCGTTTTCGTAGTACACGCTGCGCGCCAGCTTGATGAACTCCTCGTCGAAGGCCTGCGCCTTCTCCTTGATCCGGATCTCGTCCTCGATCACCCACAGGCGCTCGTTGACCGCCTTCAGTTCCGCGCGCAGGCGCGCCACGTCGCCGCCGGCCGCCGGATGCGCCATCCAGGTCTTTTCCAGCGCCGACAGTTCGGCACGCACATTGGCCAGCTTGCCCGGATCTTCGATGCGCTCGGACTTGATCTGCAGGATGGCGATCTTGTCGAGCAATTCGCCGAAGGACACGGGCACCAGGATTTCGGACATGGCAGACACCAAAAACAGGAGAAAAGAGAGTGTAACGGCCGCGTCTTAAAGCGGCGTCGGCACGCTGTCGCGATCGCCCAAAAACAAAAGGCCCCTGACGGGGCCTGATGCGAAACTGGCGGGAAGGGGGGGATGCACTCGGTGCATGCTGCACCTCGCCCTGCGGGCGACTGCGCCGTGCGCATCGGCTGTCGCCGATGGGTCGAACCCGCGTGGCTTCTCACCCCCCACTCCTGCACCGATCACACTCTGCGACCGCTGGAGGGTGCGCGCGCGATGAAACTGGCGGGAAGGGGGGGATTCGAACCCCCGAGGCGCTATAAACGCCTGCCTGATTTCGAGTCAGGTACATTCAACCACTCTGCCACCTTCCCGGGTGGTCCCCGGCGGACCGGGGGCGTGCATCATACGGTCCCCGCCGCGCGCGGACAAGCGGCCAGGCGCCGAGCCCCCGCAAGCGCCCCGGCGCCGCGGGGCGATGAACCCCGCCTGCTGCGTGCCGCGTGCGGCGATTGCCTGATCCGCGCGCGACCGCGATGATGCCCGTCGACCCCAGAAAACACCGGCCGGCCGCAGGCGCGCAATGATCGAATTCGGACATCTCACCCACGTCGGCCTGCGCCGCGACCTCAACGAGGACACCTACTACGGCGACCACGAACTGGGGCTGTGGCTGGTGGCCGACGGCATGGGCGGCCATGCCTGCGGCGAGGTCGCCAGCGCGCTGGCGCGCGAGGCCATCGTGCGCGAAGTGCGCGGCGGCACCGCACTGGCGCAGGCCATCCGCATCGCCGACGAGGAGATCATCCGCGCCTCGCAGCGCCGCAACGACACCCTGCCGATGGGCACCACGGTGGTGGCGGCGCGGGTCCAGGGCAACCGCTTCGAGGTGGCCTGGGTCGGCGACAGCCGCGCCTATCTGTGGCGCGACGGCAAGCTGGCCCAGCTCAGCCAGGACCACAGCTACGTGCAGGAACTGATCGCGCAGGGCGCGCTCACCGCCGAACAGGCGCGCGCGCATCCGCACCGCAACGTGGTCACCCAGGCACTGGGCGTCACCGATCCGCAGCACCTGAACGTGGCGACGATGACCGGCGAGCTACGCCCGGGCATGCGCCTGCTGCTGTGCAGCGACGGGCTGACCGAGGAAGTGGACGATGCCGGCCTGGCCAACGCGCTGGGCCACGACGACTGCAGCGCGCAGGAGTGCGTGGACATGCTGGTCGCCGCCGCGCTCGACGAAGGCGGCTCGGACAACATCACCGCGATCCTGGTGCGCTGTCACTGAATTCGGTGCGGCGCGGCCGCCGCTCCGTCCGCGCAAACCACGTCAGGGCACCGCTGGATACTGCATTCTCAACGCTCAAGCCGGCCAGGCTGCCCTGCAGGAGCAGTTGCAGCCGCGACCGGGCTTTACCGGGAACGCTCCGTCGCGGCTGACGCCGCTCCTACAACAGACGTCCCATCGTCATTCGAGCGCCCTTCAGCCGGCCACCGCGTCCGCCACGACCGGTTCGGCGTCGTCCCACAGCGCGCGGCCGGCCTTCTTGCGCAGCTTCTCCAGCCGCGCCTGGTGCGCTTCCAGTTCCGAGGCCGTCGGCAACACCCGCGGCCGCGGCAGCAGCCTGGTCATGTCAAATGCCGGACCCTGCGCCGCCGCATGCGCGGCGCCGTCCTCGGCCAGGGCGAAGCCGATTTCCTCCTGGCCGGAGGTCAGCGCGATGTACACGTCGCTGAGGATCTGCGCATCGAGCAGCGCGCCGTGCAGTTGCCGGTGCGAGTTGTCCACGCCCAGCCGCTTGCACAGCGCGTCCAGCGAATTGCGCTGGCCGGGGAAGCGCTCGCGCGCCAGCAGCAGGGTGTCGATCACCGTGGCGCGATCGAGGATGCGGCCGTAGGACTCGCCCAGCCGCGACAGTTCGTAATCCAGAAAGCCCAGGTCGAACGAGGCGTTGTGGATGATCAGCTCGGCGCCGTCGATGAACTCCAGGAATTCGTCGACCACCTCGTGGAATTCCGGCTTGTCGGCAAGGAAATCCAGGGTCAGGCCGGTGACTTCCTGCGCGCCGGGTTCGAAATCGCAGTCCGGGCGCAGGTAGCGATGGAAGTTGCGCCCGCTGGGGCGGCGTTCGAGCAGTTCCACCGCGCCGATTTCGACGACACGGTTGCCCTTCTTCCATTCCAGGCCGGTGGTTTCGGTATCGAGGATGATCTGACGCATGGGACTCGCAGCGGAAAAGGGAGACAAGATCAGGTCGCGCCGGCGGCGCCGCCGGCGCGCACGTGCAGGGCCTGGTTGCGCGCCAGCTGGTCGACCCGCTCGTTGTCCGGATCGCCGTTGTGGCCCTTGACCCAGCGCCAGTCGATCGTATGCCGCTGCGCGGCCGCATGCAGCCGCTCCCACAGATCGCGGTTCTTGACCGGATCGCCGCCGGCGGTCTTCCACTGCCGGCGCACCCAGCCCGGCATCCATTCGGTGATGCCCTGGCGCACGTACTGCGAGTCGGTGTGCAACACGATCTGGCACGGCTCGTTGAGCGTCTCCAGGGCCATGATCGCGGCCATCAGCTCCATGCGGTTGTTGGTGGTGTGCGCCTCGGCGCCGGCCACCTCGCGCTCCAGTCCCTTGTAGCGCAGCAGCGCGGCCCAGCCGCCGGGGCCGGGGTTGCCGAGGCAGGCGCCATCGGTATGGATGTCGACAGTCTTCATGAAACTCCGTGTTCAGATGGAAGCGACCGAGCCGCGCCAGCGGACCGGCGCGCGCAGCGGAATGGGGCCGATGCCGGCGGCGGTGCGTTTTTCCGCCTGCAGCAGGCAGACCGCGCGCAGCGGCGCGGTGGAGGTGGCAGGGCCGACGCCGCCGCGGGTCGGCCACACCGGCCCGAGATAGCGCAGTTGCTCCACGCACGGCAGGCCGACCTGTTCGAGCAGGCCGCGCCAGCTACCTGGCGGACGCGCCACCAGGCCCTGGCGGCGCCAGCGCAGCCGGTACGGGCTCACCGCATTGAGCGCGAACAGCCACAGCCGCCCGCCCGGCATCAGGATGCGCTCGCATTCCTCCAGCAGCGCCGCCGCGTCGGCGGCGAGCACGTGCTGCAGGACGATGGCGTTGACGCTTTCCGACGGCAGCGGCAGTGGCAGCGTGCACACCAGGTCGCCGGCGTAGCCGCAGGCGCTGCGGTGCAGGCGCACGCCCCGCCCCGGCAGCTCGCGCGCGGGGGACGGTAGCGGCACCGGGGCCAGCCACAGCCAGGGCTGCGCGGGGCGCTTGAGCAAGGCGTCGAGGATCAGCGGCTGCTCGGCCTGCAGCAACGCCTGCGCCCCGGCAGTATCAAACCAGGATGAGACGTTGGCTTGACGAGGGAGCGACACGGCAGGCATGGTGCCAATTCTATGCGACTGATCGCCCTGCCCGCATTCCAGGATAACTACATCTGGGCGATCGCCACGGACGACGGGCGTGCGTTGCTGGTCGATCCAGGCCAGGCCGAGCCGGTGCTGGAGGCCGCGGCCCAAGGGCTGCAACCCGCCGCCATCCTGCTGACCCATCACCACGACGACCATATCGGTGGCGTCGCCGCCTTGCGCGAACGCTGGCCGGATCTGCCGGTGTACGCGCCGGACGACCCCCGCATTGCCGGATTTTCGTGCGAGCGGGTCGGAGATGGCGAGGTCGTGAAGGTGCTGGACTGGCAGTTCGATACCCTGGCCGTCCCCGGCCACACCCGCTCGCACCTGGCCTATGTCGGCCACGGCCACCTGTTCAGCGGCGATACGCTGTTCAGCCTGGGCTGTGGGCGCATGTTCGAAGGTACGCCCTCCCAGATGTTGGGTTCGCTGCAGCGCCTGTCCGCCCTCCCGGGGCAGACGCTGGTCTGCTGCGGACACGAATACACCTTGGCCAATGCGGCATTCGCCGTCACGGTCGATCCCACCAACGCTGCCCTGCGGCAGCGCCATCAGGAAGCCCAGGCCATGCGTCACGCTGCCCGCCCCACCGTTCCCGTCACTCTCGCCACCGAACTGGCGACCAATCCGTTCCTGCGCACCGCTTCGGCGGCGATCCAGCAGGCGATCGGCGCCCGGCTCGGCCGGGGGGTGTCCGACGAAGTGGAAGTCTTCGCCGAATTGAGGCGCTGGAAAGACGATTTCCGCGCATGAGGGCGCTGGCGTTGACGGCGGCGCTGACGCTGGCGATAGCGTCGGCGGCGCCCCCCGCGGCGGCCGCGACCCCGCTTGCAGCGGCACTTGAGCAGACCGTAGCCGGCCTGAACGGCCTACCGACGGACGCGGCGGCACTGCCGCCGCCGACCACCCGTAACGGGCACGACATCCTCGCCCGTTTCCGCGACGGCCTGGCCGATGCGCGCTGCGACGCCGGCGCCACCGACGCGCGCTGGCAGCAGCAGTTCTCGCGCGCGCCGTCACGGCTGGCCGACGAGGACGAGGACGTGCTGCCGCTGTTCGGCTACGTGGTCGACGAACTGCGTGCGGCCAACCTGCCGACCGAATTCGCGCTGATCCCGTTCGTGGAGAGCGGCTACCGCCCGGCGGCGCGCAACAGCAGCGGCCCCGCCGGCCTGTGGCAGTTCATCCCGGGCACCGCGCGCAACCACGATGTCCCGCTGGAGAACGGTTACGACGGCCGTCTGTCCGCGGTGGACTCCACCCGCGCCGCAGTGCGCTATCTGAAGACCCTGCACGGCATGTTCGGCGGCGACTGGCGCCTGGCGATCATGGCCTACAACGCCGGCGAATACCGCGTGCTGCAGTCGATGCGCCGCGCCGGCATGAACGCGCAGAACGCGCAGCCGGACAAGCTGCCCGGGCTGTCCTCGGTCACCTACGCCTACGTCGAGAAACTGCACGCGCTGGCCTGCGTGCTGGAACAGGCGCAGACCCGCGACGAATGGATGGCCTCGCTGGACCGCGACGTGCCGATCCTGCAGGCGCAGACCCTGCCCGCCGGCATGGCACTGGACGAATGGGCGCGGCGCCAGGCGCTGCAGGGCAATCAGCTCGCCCGGCTGAACCCGGCCCTGGGCAGTGGCCGCAGCACCAAGCGCGCGCTGCCGGTGCTGGCGCCGCGCAGTCTGGGCGGCCCCGTGCTGGCCCAGGACACCGCGCCGCCGGCGCAGGACGACGCCCCGGTCGTCGCCACCGTGGCCAGCGCCGACGACACTCCCGCGCCGAACCGTGCCACGCGCGCCGGCGCACGCTCCCGCCACACGCACACCGTGCGCGACGGCGACACCGCCTGGAACATCGCCAAGCGCTACGGCATCACCGTGCAGGCGCTGCTGATGAAGAACGGCCTGTCCGCGCGCAGCGTGCTGCGTCCCGGCATGGTGCTGAGCTACGAGGACTGATCGCACTCCCGCTGCGGCGGGACGAGGCCCGGCCCATGCTGCAACGTCCGCGGATGTGCCGCCACGCTGCGGGGATGACCACCCGTTTCCTCGGCCCGATGGGCACCTACGATCAGCATGAGCGCCTGGAAGGCAGGCGTATCGCCACGTCCAGCCGCTAGCGCAACTGCGCGCACGCGCCATCGGCAACAGACTCTGTTTCGATGGCCGCCAGCAGGGACAGCGCATCGCGCCGGCCAAGGTAGCGACGTAACGCGCTTGCCGCCCATTCGCGCCACTGAAGGCATGCCGGCCATCGGCAGGCGCACGTCCACACTTGCGTCAACGTTGCGCGCCTCCCCCACAGCAAATCGCACACGCCGATAAACCACGCACCTGAAACGCAACAGGCCCGGCAATGCCGGGCCTGTTGCGTGCCGCTTTGCGCTGTCGAAGCAGCGGTTACAGCTGCGATTCCTGCACGCTGATCTTGAAGTGCTTGCGCATCGCATCGACGTAGGCCTTGGCATCGGCCTCGCCTTCGATCCGCGCCAGCTGCTGCTGGAACATCGTCTGCTGCTCGGCCGGCACCTTGCTCAGGTCGCCCGGCGTCACCTTGGTGACCGCAAACAGCGCATAGCGCTTGCCCACGGTGCCCGGCGCGGCAGGCAGCTCGACCTTGCCCACCGACGGCTTGCCGTCGGCCGGCTGCGGCGCGCTGAAGATCGCCTGGCTGGCCTGCGCACTCGGCATCGGCACGTTGCGCGGCAGACCCGGCATCGGGTTGATCTGCAGCTTCTCCGGGCCGGCCAGGGCCTGCAGGGTCTCGCCCTTGCGCAAACGCTCCAGCAGCGCATCGGCCTTGGCAGCGGCAGCCTTGGCGGTGCGGTCGGCATGCACCGCGGCCACGACCTGTTCGTGCACCTTGGCCAGCGGCTGGATCTGCTCCGGCTGGTGCTGGGTCACGCGGATCAGCACGCTGTGGTTCGGCCCCAGGTTGATCGGGTCGCTGACCGTGCCGTCCTGCACCAGGGTGTCGGAGAACGCGGCGCGCAGCACCGCCGGCTGTGCGGCAATGCCGCTGGCGGTGGCGCGCGAGAACGGTCCCAGCGTCTGCACCGGCAGTCCCACTTCCTTCGCCGCCGAAGCCAGCGCGGTCGGGTTCTTGTAGACCAGGTCCACCAGCTTGCCGCTCAGGTCGCTGAAGGCCTTCTCGCCGTCTGCCTTCAACTGCTCGCTGGCGAGCTGGTCGCGCACCTGCTCGAACGACTTGCCTTCGCCGCCCTTGACCTGGCGCAGCTGGATCACGTGATAGCCGAATTCGCTCTTGATCGGGCCGACGATCTCGCCGGGCTTCATCGCGAACAGCGCGTCCTCGAACGGCTTCACCATCACGCCCTTCTCCACCCAGCCCAGATCGCCGCCGGCGTTCTTGGAACCAGGGTCATCGGAGTTGGCGCGGGCCAGCGCGGCGAAATCGGCGCCGGGCTGCTTGGCTTCGGCCGCCAGCTTGGCCGCCTTGGCCTCGGCCGCCTTCTGCGAGGCCGCGTCCTTGCCGGCGCTGATCAGGATGTGCGAAGCCAGCCGCTGATCGGGCTCGACGAAGCGCGCCTTCTCGTCGTCGTAGCGCTTGCGCAGCGTCGCCTCGTCGGCCGGCTTGACCGGCGGCAGGCTGGCCGCGTTGAGGTCGACGTACTCGATCGTCACGGTTTCCGGCTGCTTGAAGTCGGACTTGTGCGAGTCGTACCACTGCTGCACCTGCGCGTCGCTGACCGGTGCGGTGTCGGCCGGCATTTCCGGCAACAGCGCCATCTCCACGTCGCGGGTCTCGCCCAGCATCTTCAGCAGGCGCTCGGTTTCCGGCTTGGTGGCGAACGCCGATTCGGCGATGCCCGACGGAATCACCGACTGCTGCAGCGCGTCGCGCACCAGTTGCTGGAACATGGTCGGCGTACGCGGCGGCGTGCCCGAGGCCAGAGCCAGGCGGTAGCGCTCCGGATCGAACTTGCCGTCGTTCTGGAACGCAGGCATGGAGCTGATGTAATCGCGCACCGCGGCATCGCCGATGACCACGCCGGCGCGTTCTGCCGACAGCTTCGCCACCTGCTCGTCGATCAGCTGATCGAGCAGCTTGCGCTTGTTGTCGATGCTTTCGAACGCGCGCGGATCGAAGTTCTCGCCCTGCTGTTCGCGCGCCTGGATGCGCGCCTGCTCGAAGCGGGTACGGAACTGCTCCGTGCTCACTTCGTGGTGCTGCCACAGCAGCGACACCGGCCACCACGACGGCGCCGACGACCACCACGACGGCGGCGCCTGCACCTTGGCGACATTGTTGGCACCGACGCCACCGAGGTAGCTGTTGTCGATGACGAACAGGAACGGAATCATCAACAGACCGATGATCGCGGTGGCGATCCAGCCCGAGGTCTTTTCGCGAAGTTTCTGCAGCATTGGGAACCGACGGCCTATTGGCGAGCCGCGCAGTTTAACCCGCTTCACGCCTTGCGGCAGAACCGGCGGCCCGGCAACCCGCGCCGCTCATGCGTCGAAGCGGCGAATCCGGAGCGCATCGACGACCAAACCAGCGCACTGCGGAAAAAAAGAAACCCCCGATCGCTCGGGGGTTTCGCGTACAAATGGCGGAGTGGACGGGACTCGAACCCGCGACCTCCGGCGTGACAGGCCAGCATTCTAACCGACTGAACTACCACTCCGCGTTTGAACGGAGGCGGGCGCGAGGCCCGCTTTCCCGCAAAGGCCGGGCCGACGCTGGCGCGTGGCGGCGACTGCGAGAAACGAAACCCCCGATCGCTCGGGGGCTTCAGTACAACTGGCGGAGTGGACGGGACTCGAACCCGCGACCTCCGGCGTGACAGGCCAGCATTCTAACCGACTGAACTACCACTCCGCTTTTGAAACTTGTCGCTCGGTGCTCTGGTGGGTGCTGAGGGTTTCGAACCCCCGACCCTCTCCGTGTAAAGGAGACGCTCTACCGCTGAGCTAAGCACCCTAGCGAGTCGATTAGTTTACGGCATCCTTCAGCGCTTTACCAGCCTTGAACGTCGGATTCTTCGACGCCGCGATCTTGATGGAGTCGCCGGTCTTCGGGTTGCGGCCGGTGCGCTCGGCACGGTCGCGCACCTGGAAGGTGCCGAAGCCCACGAGCGTGACGCTGTCGCCCTTCTTCAGGGCCTTGGTCACTTCCGACACGAAGGCGTCGATGGCACGACCGGCTTCGGCCTTGGAGATGTCGGCGGCAGCGGCGATCGCGTCGTTCAGTTCGGCTTTATTCATTTCTTGATGACTCCATGTGCGGCAGAAGACCGCGGATTGAGGATCGGGTGTCGGCGTGGCCTGCCTCGCCTGGGCGAGACCCCGATGGATATGTTTTTCACTACCAAGCACGCCCGTTCGCGGTGCTCGCAAGCGCTGCATTTATACCAGCGGGCCCATACCCGCGCAAGCCGAAAAGCCAACAACGGCGCGGGTTTGAGCCGTTTGCGCGGGTGCGGTTCAGCGCGCGTCAGTGCTTGACGCGCGGGTTCGAGGATGCTTTCTGCTTGCGCCGCGACGGTGCCTGTTCGGCGTCGGCGGCGGGCTTGGGCGCGAGCGGACGCTCCAGTGCCAGATCCAGCACTTCGTCGATCCACTTCACCGGCACGATCTTCAGATCGCGGGTGACGTTCTCCGGGATGTCGGCCAGATCCTTGCGGTTCTCCTCGGGGATCAGCACGGTGCGGATGCCGCCGCGCAATGCGGCCAGCAGCTTCTCCTTGAGTCCGCCGATCGCCGAGACGCGGCCACGCAGGGTGATCTCGCCGGTCATCGCCACCTCCGACTTGACCGGCACCTTGGTCAGCATCGACACCAGCGAGGTCACCATCGCGATGCCGGCACTGGGGCCGTCCTTCGGCGTGGCGCCGTCGGGCACGTGCAGGTGCACGTCGTGCTTCTGCAGGAAGTCCGCCTCGATGCCGAGCCGTTCGGCGCGCGAACGCACCACCGACAATGCGGCCGACGCCGATTCCTTCATCACGTCGCCGAGCTGGCCGGTCAGGATCACCGCGCCCTTGCCCGGGACCAGGGTCGATTCGATCTGCAGCAGATCGCCGCCGACCTCGGTCCAGGCCAGGCCGGTCACCAGGCCGATCTCGTTCTGCTCCTCGGCGCGACCGAAGTCGTAGCGGCGCACGCCCAGGTACTTGTCCAGGTTCTTCGAGCCGACGCTGACGCGCGCCTTGTCCTTGCGCGCGGCGCCCTTCTTCGCTGCGGCCTTCTTCGCCGGGGCGGCCGGCTGCGGACCGGCCAGGGCGATCTCCTTGACCACCTTGCGGCAGATCTTGGCCACTTCGCGCTCGAGGTTGCGCACGCCGGATTCGCGCGTGTAGTAGCGCACGATGTCGCGGATCGCGTCGGCGCCGATCTCCAGCTCGTCCTGCTTCAGGCCATTGGCCTTGAGCTGCTTGGGCACCAGATAGCGCGTCGCGATGTTGAGCTTCTCGTCCTCGGTGTAGCCGGGGATGCGGATCACCTCCATGCGGTCCAGCAACGGGCCGGGGATGTTCAGCGAATTGGAGGTCGCCACGAACATCACTTCGGACAGGTCCAGGTCCACTTCCAGGTAGTGGTCGTTGAAGGCGTTGTTCTGCTCGGGGTCGAGCACTTCCAGCAGCGCCGAGGACGGATCGCCGCGGAAATCCATCGACATCTTGTCGATCTCGTCGAGCACGAACAGCGGGTTCTTGCTGCCGACCTTGTTGAGGTTCTGCACGATGCGGCCCGGCATCGAGCCGACGTAGGTGCGGCGATGGCCGCGGATCTCCGCCTCGTCGCGCACGCCGCCCAGCGACATGCGCACGAACTTGCGGTTGGTGGCCTTGGCGATGGACTGGCCCAGCGAGGTCTTGCCCACGCCCGGCGGTCCGACCAGGCACAGAATCGGCCCCTTCATCTGCTTCACCCGCGACTGCACCGCCAGGTACTCGAGGATGCGGTCCTTGACCTTCTCCAGGCCGTAGTGATCGGCGTCGAGGGTTTCCTGCGCGACCTTCAGGTCCTTGCGCACCTTGCTGCGCTTCTTCCACGGCACGCCCAGCAGCCAGTCGAGGTAGTTGCGTACCACCGCGGCTTCGGCCGACATCGGCGACATCTGCTTGAGCTTGTTGAGTTCGGCCTTGGCCTTGGTCTCGACCGGCTTGGGCATGCCGGCCTCGGCGATCTTGCGCGCCAGCTCCTCCAGCTCGCCTGGCGCGTCGTCGAGGTCGCCCAGTTCCTTCTGGATCGCCTTCATCTGCTCGTTGAGGTAGTACTCGCGCTGGCTCTTCTCCATCTGCGACTTGACCCGGCCGCGGATGCGCTTTTCCAGCTGCTGCACGTCGATCTCGCCGTCGACCAGGCCGACCAGCATCTCCAGGCGTTCGCCCACTTCCAGGGTTTCCAGCAGGCGCTGCTTGTCGGCCAGGCGCACGCCGATGTGCGCGGCGATGGTATCGGCCAGGCGGCCGGGCTCGTCGATGCCGGACAGGGTCTGCAGCAGCTCCGGCGGCAGCTTGCGGTTGGTCTTGACGTACTGCTCGAACAGCGACATCAGCGAGCGCGCGATCGCCTCGACTTCGCGCTCCTCGCGCGATTCGGCGGCATCGATCTCGCGGCCTTCGCCCTGCAGCGCGCCGTCGCGCTCGGCGACCTTGTCGACGCTGACCCGCGACAGGCCCTCGACCAGCACCTTGATGGTGCCGTCGGGCAGCTTCAGCAGTTGCAGCACCTGCGCCAGCGTGCCGACGTTGTACAAGTCGGCCGCCGCCGGGTCGTCGGTCTCGGCGGACTTCTGCGCGACCAGCAGGATGCGCTTGTCGGCCTCCATCGCGTGCTCGAGCGCGCGCATGGATTTGTCGCGACCGACGAACAGCGGGATGACCATGTGCGGAAAGACCACGACGTCGCGCAACGGCAGGACCGGCAGGTCGAGGACTTCGGATTGGGACTGGGCCATGAGGATTCCGATTTGGGAGGCGGGAACGCGATGCGGGCGGCCATAAAAACGCCGATGGCCCCGTTATGGGGCCATCGGCTGGACGATGCAAGGGGAGCGCATAACCCCTTTATGTTTCAGCGACTTACCGGCAGGCACGGGGCGCGCGACGGGGTCGCCGCGCACCGCCCGCCCGGGTCACTCCGCGGAGGCGACCTTCGGCGCCGCCGGCGGGGTCTGGTAGATCAGGTACGGCTCGGACTTGTGCTCGATCACCGACTCGTCCACCACCACCTTGCTGACGTTTTCCTGCGACGGCAGCTCGTACATCGTGTCCAGCAGCACCGACTCGACGATGGTGCGCAGGCCGCGCGCGCCGGTCTTGCGCTTGAGCGCCTTCTTGGCGATGGCCAGCAGCGCGTCCTGGCGGAACTCCAGCTCCACGCCTTCCATCTCGAACAGCTTCTTGAACTGCTTGGTGATGGCGTTCTTCGGCTCGGTCAGGATCTTGATCAGCGCCGGCTCGTCCAGTTCCTCGAGCGTGGCGACCACCGGCAGGCGGCCGACGAACTCGGGGATCAGGCCGAACTTGATCAGGTCTTCCGGCTCGACGTCGGCCAGGATCTTGCCGACCTCGCGCTTGCGCTCGGAGCTCTTCACCTTGGCACCGAAGCCGATGCCGCCGGCGTCGTTGGAGCGCTGCTGGATCACCTTGTCCAGGCCGGCGAACGCGCCGCCGCAGATGAACAGGATGTTCTTGGTGTCCACCTGCAGGAATTCCTGCTGCGGATGCTTGCGCCCGCCCTGCGGCGGCACCGAGGCGACCGTGCCTTCGATCAGCTTCAGCAGCGCCTGCTGCACGCCTTCGCCGGACACGTCGCGGGTGATCGACGGGTTCTCGCTCTTGCGCGAGATCTTGTCGATCTCGTCGATGTAGACGATGCCCTGCTGCGCCTTGTCGACGTCGTAGTCGCACTTCTGCAGCAGCTTCTGGATGATGTTCTCCACGTCCTCGCCGACGTAGCCGGCCTCGGTCAGCGTGGTCGCATCGGCGATGGTGAACGGCACGTTGAGCAAGCGCGCCAGCGTCTCGGCCAGCAGCGTCTTGCCCGAGCCGGTCGGACCGACCAGCAGGATGTTGGACTTGGCCAGTTCGACCTCGTCGTTCTTCTGCCGGCTCTCGATGCGCTTGTAGTGGTTGTACACGGCCACGGCGAGCGTGCGCTTGGCGCGCTGCTGGCCGATCACGTACTGGTCGAGCACTTCCAGGATCTCGCGCGGCTTGGGCAGGCTGCTGCGTGCCGACTGCGCCTTCTCCTCGAGCTCCTCGCGGATGATGTCGTTGCACAACTCGACGCATTCGTCGCAGATGAACACGCTGGGCCCGGCGATCAGCTTACGGACCTCGTGTTGACTCTTGCCGCAGAACGAGCAGTACAGGATCTTGTTGCTGTCGCCGGAACGGCCTTGCCGGTCTTCGCTCATTGCTTCGCTTACCCAGTTACCCCACCCGATGAACGGGGGTTCGATTTCGAGAATAGCACAGGGCCGGGAGGACGCTAGCCCGACCCCGGCCCTGCGGAATACGCTGCGTTTTGCAGTACATGCAAGCCTTATGCCGGCTGGATGGACTCATCCGGACGACGCTCCAGGACCTGGTCGACGAGGCCGTAGGCCTGCGCGTCGACGGCGCTCTTGAAGTTGTCGCGCTCGGTGTCGCGGGCGATGGTTTCCAGCGACTGGCCCGTGTGCTTGGCCAGGATTTCGTTCAGCCGCGCGCGCAGCGTCAGGATCTCGCGGGCGTGGATGTCGATGTCGGTGGCCTGGCCCTGGAAGCCGCCCAGCGGCTGGTGGATCATCACCCGCGAGTTCGGCAGCGCATAGCGCTTGCCGGCAGCGCCCGACGCCAGCAGCAGCGCGCCCATCGAGGCGGCCTGGCCGACGCAGATGGTGCTCACGTCCGGCTTGATGTACTGCATGGTGTCGTAGATCGCCATGCCGGCGGTGACCACGCCGCCCGGCGAGTTGATGTAGATGCTGATGTCCTTCTCCGGATTGTCCGCTTCCAGGAACAGCAGCTGGGCCACGATCACATTGGCCATGTGGTCGTCGATCGGGCCAACCAGGAAGATCAGGCGCTCCTTCAGCAGGCGCGAATAGATGTCGTAGGCGCGCTCGCCGCGGCTGGTCTGTTCGACCACCATCGGAACCAGATTCAAGGCCTTGGTCACATTGTCCACGCGGTGATCTCCTGCTGCTCGGGGTCCGTCCCTGCACGGGGGTGTGCAGGGCTTCGCATCGTGTTGCGCCCCGCCGCCGCGGGGAGGTGAAACGGGATCCGCGTCGCGCAGGTCGGCTGCGCAACGCGGCGACGCGCCGTCTTATTGACGGATCGCGTCCTGGAACGACATCGCCTGCTCGGTGTGCTGGGCGCGCTCGGCGATCCAGTCGATCACCTGCTCTTCCATCACACGGCTCTGCAGTCCCCCCATCAACTGGGGATCGTTGCGGTACATCTCAATGACCTGTTCCGGCTCTTCGTAGGTCGAGGCGATCAGGCGCAGCGTCTCCGAGACCCGCTTCGGGTCCAGGCGCAGCTCGTTGCGGCGGGCGACCTCGCCGACCAGCAGGCCGACCAGCACGCGCTTGCGCGCGGCGTCCATGAAGCCCTGATGGGCGTCGTCCGGCACCTGGCCCGGGTCGCGGCCGGAACGGCGGATCTGCTCGACCTGCTGCGCCAGCATGGCGCGCGCTTCGTTCTCGACCAGGCGCGGCGGCATTTCGACCGAGGCGTAGGCGGCGATCAGCTGCTCACCGACTTCGCGACGCAGGCGGTTCATCAGCGCGCCCTTGAGCTCGCGCTCGAGGTTGATGCGGATGTCCTTGCGGAACTGCTCGGCATCGCCGCTCTTGACGCCGAAGCTCTTGATGAACTCTTTGTCCACCTCCGGCAGCACCGGCGCGGCGACGTCGACCGCCTTCACATGGACCTGGACCTGCTTGCCGGCGAACTGCGGCACGCGCCAGTCGGCCGGGAAGTCGACGGTCAGCGTCTTCTCTTCGTCCTTGGACAGGCCGACCAGGCCCTGCTCGATCGCCGGGAACATGACGCCCGAGCCGATCACGCTGCTGCCCTTCTCCACGCCCTCGGCCGGCAGGCGCTCGTCGCCGACCTGCGACCAGGTCTCCAGGGTCACCAGGTCGCCGTCCTGCGCCGGACGCGCGGCCGGCTGCCAGGTACGACGCTGCAGGCGCAGGTTCTCGATCATCTGCTCGATGTCGGCGTCGGTGACCTCGGCGGTGTGGCGGATCACTTGCAGCTTGGACACGTCGATGTCGCCGAAGTCAGGCACCACTTCGAAGGTGGCCACGAACTGCAGCTCGTTGTCGCCGGCGCGGTCGATGCGCGGGTTGCCGGCCAGGCGCAGTTCGTGCTCGCGCACGGCCGAGTCGAAGGTCTCGCGCAGCAGGCCGTCCAGCGCCTCGGCGCGGATCTGCGGCCCGAAGCGCTGCTCGATCACCTTGGCCGGAATCTTGCCCGGACGGAAGCCCTTGATCCGCGCGGTGCGCGCGACTTCGCGCAGGCGGCCGCCGACATGGGTTTCCAGGCGATCCTCCGGCAGGGTGAAGGTCAGACGCCGTTCCAGGGTACCGGTGGTTTCGATCGAAGCTTGCATGTGGACTCCTGCCACCGGGAGCCCACGGCTCTCGGCACGATGTAGAAAAGTACGGGTTGGCGCGGGCACGGGACAGCCGCCGCAGCCGGATAGTTTCGCCTATTCCCGCGGCGCCTGCCAGCGCAGGGCCGGGAGGCCGCCGTGGCGACGCCGAACCCGCCATCGCCACAAGGGGCCATCGGGGGCTGGATGGTGCGAAAGAGGGGACTCGAACCCCTACGCCTTGCGGCACTGGTACCTAAAACCAGGGCGTCTACCAATTCCGCCACTTTCGCGCTGCGGCGCCGGAAGGCGCCTGCCGGCACATTGTTGCAGGCCGGCCGGCAAAGAAAAAGGCACCTGCCGGAGCAGGTGCCTTTCGTTTTGGTGGGCCGTCAAGGATTCGAACCTTGGACCTATTGATTAAGAGTCAACTGCTCTACCAACTGAGCTAACGGCCCTGAAACTGAGTCGCACATTCTATGTGCTTTTTTGCTTCGTTGCAACACCCCGCGAAGCATCGGGTCACGCGATCAATGGGGTGGCTGAGGGGACTCGAACCCCCGACATCTGGAATCACAATCCAGTACTCTAACCAACTGAGCTACAGCCACCATTGAAACCTTGCATCTCCTGCCCGGCGCCATGTGGCGCGCCCGACAGGAATCGAACCTGTAACCGCCGGCTTAGAAGGCCGGTGCTCTATCCAGTTGAGCTACGGGCGCCCTGGCTGGATTGTCGCATTCCTTTCCGCCGTTGGACATCGGATTGGTCGGGGTAGAGGGATTCGAACCCCCGACATCCTGCTCCCAAAGCAGGCGCGCTACCAGACTGCGCTATACCCCGGCGGAACATCCCTCGCGGCCAAGGCCGGAAAGGTCGGCTATTGTGGGAAGCTTGCGGCCCGCTGTCAACGTCGCATGCACGCAACATCGCCTGCGCTATGCTCACGGCTTGCCATCGGCATCGGCCGAGAGCCATTTTGAAGGAGAAAACAGCATGCTTCGCAGCGGCAACCCCGCCCTGAAGGAATCCACCTTCCTCGATCTGCACAGCGGCAACGTGGTCTCGCCCGGCAACGGCACGGTCGTCGCGCGCGACAGCGGTGCGATGACCCTGAACGGCACCGCCAACAAGACCGGCATCCTGTTGATGCTGACAGCGCTCACCGCCGTATTCGCCTGGAGCCAGTCGGTTTCGATCGATGCCGCGGGCAACGCGATGATCGCTCCTGGCGTGGCCGGCTACGCGCTGGGCGGCCTGATCGGCGGCTTCATCCTGGCCCTGATCACGATCTTCAAGAAGGAATGGTCGCCCATCACCGCGCCGCTGTACGCGCTGGTGGAAGGCTTCTTCCTGGGATCGATCTCGGCGATGTACGAAGTGCGCTTTAACGGCATCGTGCTGCAGGCCGTGCTGCTGACCTTCGGCACCCTGTTCGCGATGCTGTTCGCCTACCGCAGCGGCATGATCAAGGCCACCGAGAACTTCAAGCTGGGCGTGGTCGCGGCCACCGGCGGCATCGCGCTGGTGTACCTGGCCACGATGGTGCTTGGCTTCTTCAACATCCAGATCCCCTACATCCACGCCTCCGGCACGGTCGGCATCCTGTTCAGCCTGTTCGTGGTGGTGGTGGCGGCGCTGAACCTGGTACTGGACTTCGACTTCATCGAGAGCGGCGTCGAACAGGGCGCCCCCAAGTACATGGAGTGGTACGGCGCGTTCGGCCTGATGGTGACGCTGGTGTGGCTGTACCTGGAGTTCCTGCGCCTGCTGTCGAAGCTGCAGTCGCGGAATTGAAGTCGGGAATCGGGATTGGGGAATCGTAAAAGCGAACTCCCCTTGATCGATGAGCGGGCTTGGCTTCAGACAAGTTTCCGAGCAAAAGAAAGGGCGCCCTGGGGCGCCCTTTCTTTATTTCTGCGATCTTCCGGACGCTCAGAGGCGGCTGGCGATGGCCTTGGCGAAGCCCATGGTGTTGCCGCTGCCACCCAGGTCCGGGGTCAGACCGTCCTTGGCTTCCAGCGTGGCGACGATGGCGTTGCGCAGGCGCTCGGCGTTCTGCGGCTGGCCGATATGGTCCAGCAGCTGCGCCGCGCCCAGCAGCAGCGCGCACGGGTTGGCCTTGCCCTGCCCGGCGATGTCCGGGGCCGAGCCGTGCACGGCTTCGAAGATCGCCGCGTCCACGCCGATGTTGGCGCCCGGGGCCAGACCCAGGCCGCCGACCAGGCCGGCGCACAGGTCCGACAGGATGTCGCCGAACAGGTTGGTGGTGACGATGACGTCGAACTGCTCCGGGCGCATCACCAACTGCATGCAGGCGTTGTCGACGATCATTTCCTGGAATTCGATCTCCGGGTAGTTCGCCGCCACGTCGCGCGCCACCTTCAGGAACAGGCCCGAGGTGGACTTGATGATGTTGGCCTTGTGCACCGCGGTGACCTTCTTGCGGCCGGTCGCGCGGGCCAGGTCGAAGGCGTAGCGGACGATGCGCTCGGAACCCTTGCGGGTCACCTTGGCCATCGACAGCGCGGTCTCGCCGTCGGCGGACACTTCCTGGCCTTCGCTCAGGTAGGCGCCTTCGGTGTTCTCGCGCACGGTGATCAGGTCCACGCCGGCGCCGAAGCGCGACTTGGTGTTGGGGAACGACTTGGCCGGACGCACGTTGGCGTACAGGTCGAACTGGCGGCGCATGGCCACGTTGATCGAGCTGAAGCCCTCGCCCACCGGCGTGGTCAGCGGGCTCTTCAGCGCCACCTTGTTCTTGCGGATCGACTCCAGCGTGGCGGCCGGCAGCAGGTCGCCGTGCTTCTCCAGCGCCACCAGGCCCGCATCGGCGTATTCGTAGGTGAGGCCGGCGTTCAGCGCGTCGAGCACGAACAGCGTGGCGTCCATGATCTCCGGGCCGATGCCATCGCCACGGATGACCGTGATTGTCTGCGTCATAGGGTTGCGGTTTCCGTACAAGAGGGGGGAGCGCCGCCCGGGAACCGGGGCTGCAGGCGCAAGGAGGTTTCAGCGGTAATTATGCCCGAAGCCGGTGAAGGCGCCCAAAACCGGACGGCCTCCGGCGCGGGCGCCGGTGGCCATCGGGGCAGCCCGAAGCGGGCTCAGTCGTGCGCGTGCTGCGCTGGCGCGGCGGCGCCGGCCTCCAGCGTGTCGAGGAAGTCCACGGCGCGGCGCAGGTGCGGGATCACGATGGAACCGCCGACCACCAGGCCCACCGAGAACGTCTCGAAAAACTCCTCGCGGCTGACCCCGGCCTGCTTGCACTGGGCCACGTGGTAGCTGATGCAGTCGTCGCAGCGCAGCACCAGCGAGGCGACCAGGCCGAGCAGTTCCTTGGTCTTCACGTCCAGCGCGCCGGCCTGGTAGGTCTGGGTGTCCAGCGCGAAGAAGCGCCGCACCACCTGGTTCGGCTCGGCCAGGATGCGCTGGTTCATGCGCTGGCGGAACTCGGTGAACTCGCGGACGCGGTCCTGCCCGGAAGCGCCGCCCTCGCCCGTCGCGGTGCCGCTCATGCCTGCGCCTCGGGGGCGTGGCCGTCGAGCAGCGGCTCCAGCTTGCCGGCGCGGTGCAGCGCCATCATGTCGTCGTAGCCGCCGACGTGGACGTCGCCGACGAAGATCTGCGGCACGCTGGTGCGCCGCGCCAGCGCGACCATCTTCTCGCGCTCGGCCGGGTCCAGGTCGATCCGCACCTCGTTCCAGGTGCGGCCCTTGCTCTTGAGGAAGTTCTTGGCCGCCACGCAGTACGGGCAAATCGCGGTGGAATAGAGGGTGATCGGCGGGCCGCCGGCGTGGCCGGTGTCGGCAGTTGGGTTGTCCAAGGGAAACTCCGGGCGGTGTAGAAGGTCCAAGCCACTATGGTAGCGGCCGGGTGGATTTTCGAGGCCGCTGCCGCAACACTGCGAATCATCCCGGATTCACCGTCGTCCCGGCCGCCACCCGGCGTCCGCCTGCCCCCTGGAGCCTGTCTTGCGCCTGCTGCCGCTCGCCTTCGCGATCACCCTGGCCACCGCCTGCGCCGTGGCGCCGGCCCAGGAGAACAAGCTGCCGGACATCGGCTCCTCGGCCGGCGAGTTGCTGACCCCGGCGCGCCAGGCCGAGTACGGCAAGATGATGCTGGCCGAGCTGCGCAGCTACGGCTACGTGCTCGAGGACCCGCTGATCGACGACTGGCTGCAGACCATGGGCACCCGGCTCGGCGCCAACAGCGACCAGCCGCAGCAGAAGTTCACCTTCTTCATGCTGCGCGACCGCCAGATCAACGCCTTCGCCACCCTCGGCGGCTACGTGGCGGTCAACGCCGGGCTGGTGCTGACCGCCGAGCGCGAGGACGAGGTGGCCGCGGTGCTGTCGCACGAGATCGCCCACGTCACCCAGCAGCACGTGCTGCGCGGGGTCGAGCGGGCGCAGCGCGACCAGATCCCGATCCTGCTCGGCATGCTCGCCGCGGTGGTCGCGGCGCAGCAGGCCGGCGGGCGCTCCAGCGGCGACGCCACCCAGGCGGCGATCGCCAGCGGCCTGGGGCTGATGCAGCAGCGCCAGATCGACTACACCCGCTCCAACGAATCGGAGGCCGACCGTCTGGGCATCCGCACCCTGGCGCGCAGCGGCTACGACGTCGACGCGATGGCCGGCTTCTTCGAGCGCATGTCGCTGGCGATGCGCGGCAACCAGGGCGGCTACAGCACCCCCGACTTCCTGATGACCCACCCGGTCACCACCACCCGCATCAGCGAGGCGCGCGAGCGCGCCGAGCAGATGAAGAAGAACACCCTGACCCTGACCACCAGCGTGCCCGGCGGCACCCTGAAGGAGCGCGTCGATCCGAACGACGTGTCGCTGAGCCAGCCGCTGGGCGCGCCCAGCAACCCGCTGCTGCCCGGCGGCCTGCAACTGCCGTTCGCCAACTACGCGCGCGGCCCCAGCGGCCAGTTCGAATGGGCCCGCGAGCGGCTGCGGGTGTTCAGCGCCAACACCCCGGCCGATGCGATCCGCGAGTACGAAGGCCTGCGCCAGGGCAGCAAACAGGGCCTGAGCGATGCCCAGCGCTACGGCCTGGCGCTGGCCCGGCTGCGTGCCGGCGGCAGTGCGCAGGAGGTCGCGCAGACGCTGGAAAGCCTGCTGCAGGCGCACCCGGACAACTGGTGGCTGACCGTGGCGGTGGCCGAGGCCGAGGCCAAGGCCGGCCGCAACCAGGCCGCCGACCAGCGCTTCGAGGCGCTGGTCAAGCGCATGCCCAGCAACCGGGCAGTGGCGCTGAGCTATGCGACTGCCCTCAACGAACAGGGCGGCCGCCAGGCCGGCCAGCGCGCCCAGGCGGTGCTGCGGCCGCTGCTCGGGGCGGCCGCGGAGGATCCGGTGTTCCAGCGCACCTTCGCCCGTGCCTGCGAACTGGCCGGCGACGACACCCGGGCCGGCGAGGCGTATGCCGAGGCGGCCTACCTGAACGGGCATCCGGAGCAGGCCCTGATCCAGCTGAGCAACCTGAAGAAGCGCAGCGACCTGGACTACGTGGCGCGCGCGCGCATCGACGCCCGCATCGCCGCGATCACCCCGACGGTGCTGGAACTGCGCCGCCAGGGCGTGCAGGACCCGGACATGCAACGGCGCTGAAACGCGCCCGTGTCAGGCGTCACTCAATCGTAATAAAACCGTAGTCTACTGGCGACCTTCCTCCCCAGTTCCACGGTGCCGTTGTGCAGAAACGCATCCTGATCGTCGACGACGAGCCGGCCATCCGCGACATGGTCGCGTTCGCCCTGCGCAAGGGCGACTTCGAGCCGGTGCACGCCGGCGATGCCCGCGAGGCGCAGACCTCGATCGCCGACCGGGTCCCGGATCTGATCCTGCTGGACTGGATGCTGCCCGGCACCAGCGGCCTGGAACTGGCCCGGCGCTGGCGCAAGGATGCGATGACCCGCGAAGTGCCGATCATCATGCTCACCGCCCGCGGCGAGGAGAACGACCGCGTCGGCGGCCTGGAGGCCGGCGTCGACGACTATGTGGTCAAACCGTTCTCGGCACGCGAGCTGCTGGCGCGGATCCGCGCGGTGATGCGCCGCACCCGCGAGGACGACGAGGACGGCAGCGTCTCGGTCGGCAGCCTGCGCATCGACGGCGCCGCGCACCGGGTGTTCGCCGGCGAGGCGCCGGTGCCGATCGGCCCGACCGAGTACCGCCTGCTGCACTTCTTCATGACCCACCCCGAGCGCGTCTACAGCCGCGCGCAGTTGCTCGATCACGTCTGGGGCGGCAGCGTCTACGTGGAAGAGCGCACCATCGACGTGCACATCCGCCGCCTGCGCAAGACGCTGGAGCCGTTCTCGGTGGAAAACATGGTGCAGACCGTCCGCGGTTCCGGCTATCGCTTCTCTGCGTCCATCTGACCGCCGCCTTCGCCTGCTATAACGGCGGACGGATCACGATCCTTTGCGACAGAGTGCGTTCCCGATGCCCCGCCACATCCGCTCCGCCTGGTTGAAGACCCTCGGCACGCTCGCCGGCCTGCTGTTGCTGGCGTTGCTGATCGGCTGGATCGGCGGCCATGTGTGGATGGCGCTGACCCTGATGTCGCTGGGGGTGATGGGCTGGCACTACTGGCGGCTGCGGCGGGTGCTGCGGCGGCTGACCGCGCGCCAGCGCTGGGAGCCGCCGGCCGGCACCGGCGTGTGGAACGAACTGGACCGGCTGCTGTACCGCAGCCAGGCGGAAATGCGCGTGCGCAAGCGGCGCCTGCTGGACATGCTGCGCGCCTACCGCGCCGCCGCCGCGGCGCTGCCGGACGCGGTGGTGGTGGTGGACCGCAACAGCCAGCGCATCCAATGGTTCAACGAAGCAGCCGGCACCCTGCTCGGCCTGCGCCACCCCGGCGACCTCGGCGCGCCGGTGGTGGAGCGGCTGCAGCCGATGCCGCTGGCGCACTGGCTCAGCGGCGGCCGCAACGCCGAGCCGATGCTGGACATGCCCTCGCCGGTCGACGACCGCCTGCGCCTGAACCTGCGCCTGATTCCCTATTCCGACGACCACTGGCTGCTGGTCGCGCGCGACGTCAGCAAGCTGCTGCAACTGGAGCAGGTGCGCCGCGATTTCGTCGCCAACGTCTCGCACGAGTTGCGCACGCCGCTGACCGTGGTCCACGGCTACCTGGACATGCTCGACCCGGAGGACTTCCCGGATTCGGGGCCGATGATCGCCGAGATGCGCAAGCAGTCGCAGCGCATGACCCAGCTGGTCGAGGACCTGCTGACCCTGTCGCGGCTGGAATCGCAGGAACACGCCAACGAGGAGTCGATCGCGATGGCGCCGATGCTGGCCACGCTGCGCCGCGAGGCCGAGGCGCACAGCCAGGGCCGGCACCGCATTGAGGTCCACGACGAAGCCGATTGCGACCTGGTCGGCTCCAACAAGGAACTGCACAGCGCCTTCTCCAACCTGGTCACCAACGCGGTGCGCTACACCGCGGCCGGCGGCACCATCCGCATCACCTTCGCCCGCGAGGGCGATGGCGCGGTGCTGGCGGTGCGCGACAGCGGCTACGGCATTCCCGCGCATCACCTGCCGCGGATCACCGAGCGCTTCTACCGCGTCTCCAGCAGCCGCTCGCGCGAGAGCGGCGGCACCGGCCTGGGCCTGTCGATCGTCAAGCACGTGCTCGGCCTGCACCAGGCGCGGCTGGAGATCGAGAGCGAAGTCGGCAAGGGCAGCACCTTCTCCTGCCACTTCGGCGCCGGGCGCGTGCATCCGCGGCACGACCATGCCACCCTGACCTCCGCCTAACGAGAGACACCATGCCCCGCCGCGCCCCTGCCCTGCCGCCCACGCCGCCCCCGGACATTCCCAGCGACCCGCTGCGCGACCCCGCGCTGTACATCAACCGCGAGCTGTCGCAACTGGACTTCAACTTCCGGGTGCTGGCGCAGGCGCAGGATCCGCAGGTGCCGTTGCTGGAGCGGCTGCGTTTCCTGTGCATCTCCTGCACCAACCTCGACGAGTTCTTCGAGATCCGCGCCGCCACCGTGCGCCACGCGCAGGAATTCGGGCTGCCGCCGGCGCCGGACGGGATGAGCCCCAACGCCATCCTCACCTCGATCCACGACCGCGCCGCGCAACTGGTCGACCAGCAGTACCGCTGCTGGAACGAGGTGCTGCGCCCGGCGCTGAAGGACGCCGGCATCGGCGTGCTCGGCCGGCATTCCTGGAACGCGCGGCAGAAGCGCTGGCTGCGCGCCTACTTCCGCAACGAGATCATGCCGGTGCTGTCGCCGCTGGGCCTGGACCCGGCGCACCCGTTCCCGAAGATCCTCAACAAGTCGCTAAACATCGTGGTGGTGCTCAAAGGCACCGACGCGTTCGGCCGCGTCGGCCACCTGGCGATCGTGCGCGCGCCGCGCTCGCTGCCGCGCATCATCCAGTTGCCGGAAAGCCTGGCCGAGGGCGGCCAGAGCTTCGTGTTCCTGTCCTCGGTGCTGTCCACCTTCGTCGACGAGCTGTTCCCGGGCATGGAGGTGATGGGCTCCTACCAGTTCCGCGTCACCCGCAACTCGGAACTGGTGGTGGACGAGGAGGAAGTGGAGAATCTGGCGCTGGCGCTGCGCGACGAACTGGTCAACCGCGGCTACCGGCCGGCGGTGCGGCTGGAGATCGCCGAGGACTGCCCGAAGTCGATCGTGCGCACCCTGCTGCAGAACTTCGAACTGCCGGAAAACGCGGTCTACCGGATCAACGGCCCGGTCAACCTGAGCCGGGTCAACCAGGTCTACGACCTAGTGCAGCGCCCGGACCTGAAGTATCCGCCGATGAACCCGCGCACGCTGCGCGACAGCGAAGGCATCTTCGAGATCGCCGCCGCCGGCGACGTGTTGCTGCACCACCCGTTCGACGCCTTCACCGCGGTGCTGGACCTGATCAAGCAGGCCGCGATCGACCCCAACGTGCTGGCGATCAAGCAGACCCTGTACCGCACCGGCAAGGACTCGGCGATCGTCGATGCGCTGGTGCTGGCCGCGCGCAACGGCAAGGACGTCACCGTGGTGGTGGAACTGCGCGCGCGCTTCGATGAAGAGGCCAACCTGGGCCTGGCCGACCGCCTGCAGGAAGCCGGCGTGCAGGTGGTGTACGGCGTGGTCGGCTACAAGACCCACGCCAAGATGCTGCTGATCGTGCGCCGCGAGGGCCGCAAGCTGCGCCGCTACGTGCACCTGGGCACCGGCAACTACCACAGCGGCACCGCGCGCGCCTACACCGACCTGAGCCTCATCACCTCCGACGTGGACATCGGCAACGACGTGCACCTGCTGTTCCAGCAGTTGTCCGGGCTGGCGCCGAAGATCCGCCTCAAGCGCCTGCTGCAATCGCCCTTCACCCTGCACCCGGGCGTGCTGCACCGGATCGAGCGCGAGACCAAGCTGGCGCATGCCGGCCGCCCGGGCCGCATCATCGCCAAGATGAACGCGCTCAACGAGCCGCAGGTGATCCGCGCGCTGTACGCGGCCTCGCAGGCCGGGGTCAAGATCGACCTGATCGTGCGCGGCGCCTGCACCCTGCGCCCGGGCGTGCCGGGCGTGTCCGACAACATCCGGGTGCGCTCGATCGTCGGCCGCTTCCTCGAGCACAGCCGGGTCTACTGGTTCGGCAACGACGGTGCGCCGGAACTGTTCTGCGCCAGCGCCGACTGGCTGGAACGCAACCTGCTGCGGCGCGTGGAGACCGGCTTCCCGATCCTGGATCCGGACCTGGTCAAGCGCATCCACCGCGAGGTGCTGCAGAACTACCTGGCCGACAATCTCAACGCCTGGGAACTGGACGCCGACGGCAACTACCGCAAGCTGGCCCCGGGCCAGGACCAGCCGCCGCATTCGGCGCAGCTGGCCCTGCTCGACGGGCTCTGAGCACACCGCGGCGCAGCGCCAACGGCGCGCGCCGCGCATCGGCTACCATTCCGCCATGCCTGCCACCTCCCCCACTCATCCGCCGCTGCGCGACGGCGACCTGCTGGCCGCCATCGACCTGGGCTCCAACAGCTTCCACATGGTCATCGCCCGCTACCAGCTCGGGCAGCTGCGGGTGGTGGACCGCCTGCGCGAGACCGTGCGCATGGCCGACGGCCTGGACAACAAGGGCGGACTGTCCACCGAGGCGCGACAGCGCGCGCTGGAATGCCTGGCGCGCTTCGGCCAGCGCCTCCGCGACCTGCCCTCGCTGCGGGTGCGCGCGCTGGCCACCAACACCGTGCGCCAGCTGCGCTCGCCGCAGACCTTCCTGATTCCCGGCGAAACCGCGCTGGGCCATCCGATCGAAGTGGTCAGCGGCCGCGAGGAAGCGCGCCTGATCTACCTCGGCGTGGCCCATGCGCAGCCGCCCAAGCCGGACGAACGCCGCCTGGTGATCGACATCGGCGGCGGCTCCACCGAATTCATCATCGGCAGCGGCTTCCAAACCCTGGAACGCGAGAGCCTGCAGGCCGGCTGCATCGCCAGCACGCGGCGCTTCTTCCCGGGCGGCAAGCTGTCCAAGAAGAAGTGGAAGGACGCGCTGACCGAGATCGGCGCCGAGTTCCAGCAGTTCGCCGGGCAGTACCGTGCGCTGGGCTGGCACGAGGCGCTGGGCTCGTCCGGCACGCACAAGGCGATCGGCGAGATCTGCGCGGCGATGAAGCTGACCAAGGGCGCGATCACCGCCGAGGCGCTGCCGCAGTTGCGCGACCGCCTGCTGCTGGCCAAGCGCATCGAGGACATCGACCTGCCCGGCCTGTCCGCCGACCGCCGGCCGATCATCGCCGGCGGCGTGCTGGTGCTGGAGGCGGCATTCCAGGCCTTGGGCCTGCAACGGCTGATGGTGAGCAAGGCGGCCATGCGCGAAGGCATCCTCTACGACATGCTCGGCCGCGGCGGCGAGAACGATCCGCGCGAAACCGCGATCGCCGCGCTGACCCAGCGCTACGGCATCGACGAGGCGCAGGCCGCGCGCGTGGAGCACACCGCGATGGCGCTGTTCGAGCAGGTCGCCGGCGACTGGGCGCTGGATGCCGACGACGCGCGCATGCTCGGCTGGGCCGCGCGCCTGCACGAACTCGGCCAGGCCATCGCGCACAGCCAGTACCACGTGCACGGCGCCTACGTGCTGGAGCACTCGGACATTGCCGGCTTCTCGCGGCAGGAGCAGCAGGTGCTGGCCACGCTGGTGCGCACGCACCGCCGCAACGTGTCCAAGACCGCGTTCGACGCACTGCCCGACCGCCTGCTGCTCAGCGCCAAGCGCAAGGCCGCGCTGCTGCGCCTGGCGGTGCTGCTGCACCGCGCGCATGAAGCCGACCCGATCCCGGCGCTGGAACTGAAGGCCGACGGCGCCAACCTGCACCTGATCCTGTCGCAGCCGTGGATCGAGTCGCGGCCGTTGCAGCGTGCCGACCTGATCGGCGAGGTCGAGGGCATGGCCGGGTTGGGGATCAATTTCCGTCCATTTGTCGCTTGAAAGCCGGGATTCGGGATTCGGGATTCGGGATTCGGGATTCGGGATTCGGGATTCGGGATTCGGGATTCGGGATTCGGGATTCGGGATTCGGGATTCGGGATTCGGGATTCGGGATTCGGGACGGCAGCATGCTGTCCGCGGTCAAATCGTAGTCAAGCGATTTGATGAGAAAAGTGCCGGTTTTTGAAAGAAAACCCGCCCCTCGTGAAGCCGCGACACCGCGGCTTTTTTGTGGGAGGGGCTTCAGCCCCGACGCCTTACCGATACCGCGTCGGGGCTGAAGCCCCTCCCACAGAAAAGCGGCACGGCGACGCACTTGCGAAAAACCCCGAATCCCCAATCCCGAATCCCCAATCCCGGCTTTTAGCGTCATCGTTCCTACATGCGCTGGACATGTTCGCTTCACTGCATTGCGCGAGGCTTAGTCAAACCGGAGCCCCCGCATGCGCTACGCGATCGTCACCGAGACGTATCCCCCTGAGGTCAACGGCGTCGCGCTGACCGTGCAGGGGCTGGAACTGGGGCTGCGCGCGCGCGGCCATACGGTCGACGTGGTGCGTCCGCGCCAGGCCGGCGACGCCGACCCGGCGGATCTGCGGCTGGTGCGCGGTGCGGCGCTGCCGCGCTACCCCGGATTGAAATTCGGCCTGCCCGCGCCGCGGCGCCTGACCAAGCTGTGGCAGGCGGCGCCGCCGGATGCGGTGTACATCGCCACCGAGGGCCCGCTGGGCTGGTCGGCGCTGCGCAGCGCGCGGCGCCTGGGCATTCCGATCGCCACCGGCTTCCACACCCGCTTCGACGAGTACCTGCCGCAGTACGGCGCGGCCTGGCTGCAGTCGACCGCGCTGCGCTGGATGCGGCGCTTCCACAACCAGGCCCAGGCGACCCTGGTGCCGACCCGCGAACTGCGCGACTTCCTCGCCACCCAGGGTTTCGAGCGGGTGCGCCTGCTGGCGCGCGCGGTGGACAGCAAGCAGTTCGAGCCGCAGCGCCGCGATCCGCAGTTGCGCGCGCAGTGGGGCCTGCAGGACGACGACTGCGCGGTGCTCTACGTGGGCCGCATCGCCTCGGAGAAGAACCTGCCGCTGGCGGTGCGCGCGTTCCGCCAGTTGCAGCAGCAGCGTCCGCGGGCGCGCTTCGTCTGGGTCGGCGACGGCCCGCTGCGCGAGCGTCTGGCGCAGGAGAATCCCGACTTCATTTTCTGCGGCATCCAGCGCGGCGACGCGCTGGCGCGGCATTTCGCCAGCGGCGACCTGTTCCTGTTCCCCAGCCGCAGCGAGACCTTCGGCAACGTGACCCTGGAAGCGATGGCCAGTGGCGTGGCCACCGTCGCCTTCGACTACGGCGCGGCACGCGAATACCTGCGCGACGGCATCAATGGTGCGGCGGTGGCCGACGACGAGGCCTTCATCGCCGCCGCGCTGCGCCTGGGCAGCGACGACGCGCTGCGCCAGCGTCTCGGCGAGGCGGCCTGCGCGTCGATGCAGCAACTGCGCCCGGAGCGCGTGGTGGCCGATTTCGATGCCCTGCTCAACCAACTGGCGGACACCCGGAGGACGCATGTCGACGCGGCTTGAGATCCTGCGCGGGCACGAGACCCGCTGGTGCCGGCGCGCCAACCACTGGTGCCGGCGGCGCTCGGTGCGACGCTTCTTCGCGGTGATCAGCCGCCTCGGCGACGGCGTGTTCTGGTACGCGCTGATGACCCTGCTGGTGCTGTGCGACGGCATGGACGGCGTGTTCGCCTCCGCGCACATGGCCGCCACCGGCGTGGTCGCGCTGAGCCTGTACAAGGGTCTGAAGCGCTGGACCCGCCGCCCGCGTCCATACGCCGCCGATATGCGCATCCGCGCCTGGGTGGCGCCGCTGGACGAGTTCAGCTTCCCCTCCGGCCACACCCTGCACGCGGTGTCCTTCGGCATCGTCGCCCTGGCCTACTACCCCTGGCTGGCGCCCCTGCTGGTGCCCTTCATCGCCTGCGTGGCGCTGTCGCGGGTGGTGCTGGGCCTGCACTACCCCAGCGACGTGCTCGCCGCCACCGGCATCGGCACGTTGTTGGCGGGCGTGTCGTTGTGGTTGATATAAGGCCGGGAATGGGGAACCGGGAATAGGGAATGGAAACAGCCGGCGCCGTCCGGCTCCATGCTCTCTCCTCACTCCTGGCTCCGGACAAGGTCGCAGCTGAAGCCGCTCCTACGAGAGCGCAACATCGCCTGCGTTAGCGCACCCTCCGAATCCCTAATTCCCGTTCCGAATCCCAATCCCGGCCCTTCGAAAGCGTAGCAACGCCTGCGCTCGCGAACACTCACCATTCCCCAATCCCGATTCCCCACTCCCGGCCTTACAATGGCCGAATGACCACGCTGTTCATCTCCGACCTGCATCTGGACCCGGCACGGCCGGCGATCACCGCGCTGTTTCTCGACTTCCTGCGCGGGCAGGCGCGGCAGGCCGAGGCGTTGTACATCCTCGGCGACCTGTTCGAGGCCTGGATCGGCGACGACACGCCGTCCGAGGCGGCCGATGCGGTGGCGGTGGAGCTGCACGCGCTGCACGAGGCCGGGGTGCCGGTGTTCTTCATGCACGGCAACCGCGATTTCCTGCTCGGCGCCGACTACGCGCGGCGTGCGGGCCTGCGCCTGCTGCCCGATCCCTGCGTGATCGATCTGTACGGCGAGCCGACCCTACTGCTGCACGGCGACCTGCTGTGCACCGACGACACCGCCTACCAGGCGTTCCGCGCGCAGACCCGCGACCCGGCCTTCCAGCAGCAGTTCCTGGCGCAGCCGCTGGCCGCGCGCATCGCCTACGCGCAACAGGCGCGCGCCGCCAGCCAGGCGCGCCAGGCCGAGTTGAAACAGGACGACAGCGCGCAGTTCGAAACCGTCACCGACGTGGCCCCGGCCGAAGTCGCCGCCACCTTCGCCCGCTACGGCGTGGCGCGGATGATCCATGGCCACACTCACCGGCCAGCGGTGCATGCGCTGGACGTGGAGGGCCGCGCCTGCACCCGCATCGTACTCGGCGACTGGTACGAACAGGGCTCAGTGCTGGGCGTGGATGCGCAGGGCTGCCAACTGCAACAGCTCTAGCGCCCGCGTTCGGCGCGGCCGCGCGCAGCCCGGCGATGCGCACCCGGCACTTCGCGGCAACGCATTTCCCTGCGACCGCGGCGCGGCTGCAGGACGGCGCCGAATAGCGCTTCCGCCCCGGATTCCGCAGGGCCGTCGATGACGACGACCCAGTGCACCGGGTCGTCTCCGCCCACCTCATGGCAATCCGCAATCAGGCCTGACAATCCGGGCCGCGACGTCGACACCGCTCACATCCAGGCCACCGTCCTCCACCCGCGTTTCCTGGCCGCGCAGCGCCGCGACCACGCGCGCGGCGCGGTGCGAAAATCCGCCTGTCAGGGCAAGCCGCCACCGGCTTGCTGCTGCCGCCATTGCGCGTATTCGACGAAATCGCCGTCGACCACGTCGTACCACTGGATCGCACCGGAGCGCTCGACACGGAAGCGGTCGCGGACCGGCTCGGTCTGCGGGTCGCCCGGGCAGCCGTCGCCGTGCTTCTCGCGTACGGCGATCTCGATCGCCGCCGGCGCGGCGGCCTCGGGTGCGGCCGCCGCAGACGCTGCCGGGGAGGCGGCGTCCTCGCCGTCCTCGACAACGTAGCCCAGGCACTGCAGATCGGGATAGGCATGATCGGCCGACAGGCGCGCCTGCAACACGTCCATCGCGCGGTTCCCGTCGAAGGTGTCGGCCGGTGCGGCCGGCGGGGTCGCCCGTGGCGCCTCGGTCTTGGCGGTCGGCGACGGCGTATCGGTCTGCCGATCGGGGGCGGGGCCGCAGCCCGCGCTCAGCATCGCCAGCAGCAGCGCGGCCGGCAGTCGCATGCGCTTGAACATCGTCGTTCCCAGGAAGTCGGTCGCCACCGGCCGTGCCGGCGCCGCTTCCCAGCATAGCCGAAGCGGGCGCCGCCGCGCCCGCTCCGGCCGTCTTCGCCGCACGTGGCGCAGGCAGGCAGCCTGCGCCACGCGCGCGCCGGCTCAGCGGAACCCGGCCACCGTCGCCTTGGTGTTGACCAGCACGCGCTGGTTGTCGGCGGTGCTGGCATTGCCCATCGGCACGCCGTTGTAGGACACGTTCGGGTTGGACCAGTAGTTCAGCCGCGGGCAGCTGCTGGTGCAGTTGTAGGCCATGATCGTGCGCCAGCTGTTGCCGTAGCGATAGCCGTGGCCATAGGCGTACGGCGAGGTGCTGGAGTCGGTGGCCACGTCGTGGCGCGCGCTCTGCAGGTGGCCGATCTCGTGGGCGAAGCTGTAGTAGCCGGTGGCGCAATCCCAGTACACCGCCGCGAACGCGGTGGCGGCGGTGGAACCGATGCCCGAGGCGAGGCCGCAATAGGCGGAGTTGTCGATGATCAGCACGCCGACGTCGGCCGCGGTGCTGTTGCGCGAGGTATGGATGCTGTCCATGTAGCCGTCGCTGGTGCCGCGGAAACGGGTCAGGTCGGTGTTGAAGTCGCCCGACTCGGTGTAGTTGGTGGTCTCGTAGCCGGCCAGCTGCATGGTGATGCCGACGTTGCTGTTGGTGTAGCCCTGGTTGGACTCGGCCACCGCCAACTGCACCAGCGACTGCATGTTGCCGCCGTAGCTGGTCACCGCCTTGTTGGTCGCCACCACCAGCACACGGATGGTCGCGGGCGAACCCGACGAGGCACCGGCGGCGGTCACGCGTTCGTCGATCACCGACTGCGGCATCTGCACGGTCGGCAACAGCGCGTAGTCGGCCGGATGCTCGGCCGGCATGCGGCGTTCGTCGACTTCCACCAGCACATGGCCGCCACCGGCGACCGGACGCAGGTGGAACAGGGTGCCGTTGCTGCGGATGCTGCCGGTGATGGTGTCGCCGCTGCGCACCAGGATCGCCGAGTTCAGCGGATCCAGGCCGGACAGCGCACGGGTCCGCGCCACCGCGGCATTGCCGAGATTGCCGTACCAGATGCTGTTGCCGCCTTCCAATTGCTCGGTCTTCAATTGCGTGGCGGTGATGCGCTGGCCCAGCAGGTCCAGCTCGAGTTGCTTCTGTCCGGCGGTGACCGCGGCGGCGTTCACGCCGACCCGCTGCACCGCGCCGGTGGCGGGATTGGCCAGCAGGCGGCTCAGCGCCGGCTCGCCGGCGATGGATTTGGAGACGTACTGGCTGCTCTGGAACAGGGGCGTTCCGGCTGCGGAGGCGGAACCGGCGACACACAGGGCAAGCATCGCGGTAAGGCTGCACATCGACTTCATGTCGGACTCCTGGGTGGTGAGTAGGGACGAACGTCGCCCCGCGCGCGGCCGGAGACGGGGGAGGCCGCGCGGGGGAGTTCGATTAGCCGCTCAGCCACCGTTCAGCGCAAGCAACAAATGCAGCGGGGTCTCCGCTCGGAGATAGGCGTCACAGAACGCACGCAAGGGCGTTCATGCCGCCGCCTGCGCGTTGACGCGACCCGGGCGCCATGCCGCGGGAGGACGCCGCCTCAGCCGGCCTGCTGCTGCAGCGCCAGCAATTCGTCCTCGTCGAACCCGGCCAGCAGGCGCGCCTGCAGGTTGAACGGGCCGTGCAGGTAGCCGCCGGCGTACTCGCGCAGCAGCGCCGCGAAGCGGGCGCGCGGTTCGATCCCGGCCTGCGCGCAGTACCAGCGGTACCAGCGCGAGCCGGCGGCCACGTGCGCCACTTCCTCGCGCAGGATGATGTCCAGGATGTCGGCGGTGGCGTCGTCGCCGAGCGCGCGCAGCTTGGCGATCATGCCCGGGGTCACGTCCAGGCCGCGCGCCTCCAGCACGCGCGGCACCAGCGCCATCCGCGCCAGGCCGTCGTGGGCGGTCTTCTCGCACATCTCCCACAGGCCGTTGTGCGCGGCGAAATCGCCGTAGGCATGGCCCAGCGCGCGCAGGCGGTCGCGCAGCAGCACGAAATGGCGCGATTCGTCGTCCGCCACCGCCACCCAGTCGGCGTAGAACGCCGGCGGCAGGCCGCGGAAGCGGTAGACCGCGTCCCAGGCCAGGTCGATGGCGTTGAGTTCGATGTGGGCGATGGCGTGGATGAACGCCGCACGGCCCTCGGCACTGCCGAGGCCGCGCCGCGGCAGCTCGCGTGGATGCACCAGCAGCGGTCGCGGTGGCCGCCCCGGCATGCGGATCGGCTCGGGCGGCGGCGCCACGGCCGGCACCGCGAGCGCGCCGTCGCGCCAGGCCGCGGCATGGCGCTGGGTCAGCGCCACCTTCTCGTCGGGGTCGGCGGCGTCCAGGCAGGCGCGCGCGGCCTGGTACAGGTCGCCGTTCACGGCGCCACCGGCGGATGGGCTGCCGCCTGGCGCCGTTCCAGCCAGGTGCGCTGGGCCTGCTCGCAGCGGTTGCCGGGCACCTTGAACACGCAGTCCACGCGATGCGCGCAGGCCAGGGCGAAGGCGCTGCGGCGGTCGGCCGCGGGCGGTTCGGGGATGCTCGCCAGCGCTGCGCCCGACGGCCAGCCGGCGTCGACGCCGATGCCGGCGGCAAGCAGGCGCGCCGTGCCATCCCGGCAATCGACGGCATACCCCCACTGCGGCGCATCGGCGCGCACGTCGTCGGAGGAGCCCTGCGCACGCAGGCGCAGCAGCAGCAGGTCCTCGCCGATGCGCTGCGCGCCGGCGATCGCCAGCGGTGCGCGGTAGCCCGGCTGCAGCACCGCCAACTGGTCCGGGGCCATGTACAGCTGCAGCATGGTCAACTGCGCACTCGGCACGCTGCCGTCGCGCAGGCGCGGGTCGTCCAGCGCCTGCACCGGCCGCGTGGCGTCGTCAGCAGTGCAGCCGCCGCACAGCGCCGCCAGACCCGCCAGCGCGAGCATGCGCCGCGCCCGGGCGCGGCGGCGGGACTCAGGCACGGCGCTTGCGCTTGGCCTCGTCCGAGCGCAGCTGCATGATCCGCTCGAAATAGCCGGGTTCGATGCCGGTGGTGTACTGGCCGTTGAAGCACGAGGAGTCGAACGCCTTCAGTTCCGGGTTGCCCTCGCGCACCGCGGTCTCCAGGTCTTCCAGGTCCTGGTAGATCAGCCAGTCGCAGCCGAGGAATTCCTGGATCTCCTGCTCGCTGCGGCCGTGCGCGACCAGTTCGTCGGCGGCCGGCATGTCGATGCCGTAGATGTTGGGATAGCGCACCGGCGGCGCGGCGCTGGCCAGGTACACCTTGCGCGCGCCGGCGTCGCGCGCCATCTGCACGATCTGCCGGCTGGTGGTGCCGCGCACGATCGAGTCGTCGACCAGCAGCACCACGCGGTTGCGGAATTCCAGGTGGATCGGATTGAGCTTGCGGCGCACCGACTTCACCCGCTCGCCCTGCCCCGGCATGATGAAGGTGCGGCCGATGTAGCGGTTCTTGACGAAGCCCTCGCGGTACTTCACCCCGAGCACGTTGGAGATCTCCAGCGCGGCGTCGCGCGAGGTGTCCGGGATCGGGATGATGGTGTCGATGTCGTGGTCCGGGCGCAGGCGCAGGATCTTCTCGCCCAGCTTCATGCCCATGCGCATGCGCGCCTTGTGCACCGAGACGTTGTCGATCATCGAGTCCGGCCGCGCGAAGTACACGTACTCGAAGATGCACGGGGTGTGGTCGGTGGGCGAGGCGCAGACCTCGGAGAACAGCTCGCCGCGGCCGGTGATCACCAGCGCTTCGCCGGGGCGCACGTCGCGCACGCGGGTGAAGCCGAGGATGTCCAGCGCCGAGGACTCGGAGGCGACGATGTACTCGTCGCCCTCCACGCTCTCGCGCTTGCCCAGCACCAGCGGACGGATGCCGTGCGGGTCGCGGAACGCGACCAGGCCCAGTCCCAGCACCACGCTGACCACCGCGTAGCCGCCCTTGCAGCGGCGGTGCACGCCGGCCACGGCGCGGATCGCCGCCTCCGGGGTCAGCATGCGCTGCGCGTCGAGCTCGTAGGCGAACACGTTCAGCAGCACTTCACTGTCCGAATCGGTGTTGATGTTGCGGCGGTCGGCCTCGAACACCTGCTGGCGCAGGGCTTCGGTATTGACCAGGTTGCCGTTGTGGGCCAGCGCGATGCCGTACGGCGAATTCACGTAGAACGGCTGCGCCTCGTCCATGCCTTCCGAGCCGGCGGTCGGATAGCGGCAATGGGCGATGCCGACGCGGCCTTCCAGCACCGCCATGCGCTTCTCGTCGAAGACGTCGCGGACCAGCCCGTTGGCCTTCTGCACGCGCAGGCGGGTGCCGTCGGCGGTGGCGATGCCCGCCGCGTCCTGGCCGCGGTGCTGCAGCACGGCCAGGCCGTCATAGAGTTGCCCGGCCACGTTCTGGTTGCCGACGATTCCGACGATGCCACACATGTCAACGCTCTCCGCGGCGGGGATGCCGCTATTGGGAAGGTGGCCGTGCCTGGCCGTTGGGTTCGACCCGTGCCGGGTCGAATTGCGCCGGACGCGCCTGCGCCGGATCGATGTTCGCGGGCATCAGTTGCGACGGATCGCCCCCGGGCTGCGCGGACCGCACCCCGGGACGTCCCAGGGCCTTGGACATCATCTCCTGCAGCCCACTGGCCTGCAGGGCGTTGCCCAGCGCGGCATTATCGCCTGCCGCGGGCAAGTTGCCCAAATTCATCTGCGACACGTTCAGTTGCGGCATCTGCGACAGGTTCATCTGCGGCATCTGCGGCATGTGCCAGTCCGGTATCTGCGCGCGCATCCAGCCCACGCCCGGGTTGAGCACCGGCAGCACCATGGAATGCTGCCAGTCCGGCTCGCGGGTCAGCGGAGTGAAGCTCATCAGGAACGCCAGCACCGCGGCGAAGAAGCCGCCGCGCGCCGCACCCAGGCCGAAGCCGAGCGCGCGGTCGGTGCCCGACAGCGCGGTCGAGCGCACCGCAGTGCGGATCACCATGCCGGTGATGCCGACCACCGCCATCACCGTCACGAAGGTCAGCGCGTAGCCGCCCAGGTAGTAGCTCATGCTCGGCCGGGACCCGTTGGCCAGCCACTGCCCGGCATTGCCGCCGAACTGGAACGTGGCCCAGCCGGCCAGGAACCAGGACAGCGTGCCGACCACGATGCCGACGAACCCGCGCAGGGCCCCGAGCAGGGCCGAGACCAGGATCACCGTCAACAGCACCATGTCGATCATGCGCGCCTCCCGCGGCCGAGCCGCTGCATCGCGCCGATCGCGCGTCGCGCCTGCCTTCCCTGGACCATCGTGCTACTCCATGGGCCGCGGCCCGATCAAGGATGTGGACGTACCATACCGCTGATGCCGACCTTGGCTGCCACCTGGGCGCGCAACTGCTCGGCATCGGCGCGGTTGGCGACCGGGCCGACCCGCACCCGGTTCAGCGCGCCCTTGTCGGTGCGCACCTGCTCGACGAAGGCGCTGAAGCCGGCCGCGCGCACCTTGTCGCGCAGGGCATTGGCGTCCTCGGCCTTGCCGAACGCGCCCAGCTGCACGGCGAAGCCGGTGCCGGAAGCGGCAGGCGCGGCGGGCACGCTCGGCGCCGGCTTGGCCGCCGCCGTGGTGGCCGGGGTGGCCGGGGTGGCCACGGGCTTGGCGGGTTCGGGCTTGGTCGCAGCCGGCTTGACCGGCTCCGGCTTGGGCGCCGGCGGCGTCGCCGGCTTGGCGGTGGCGACCGGCTTGGCCGGCTCCGGCGGCAGCGCCTCGGTCCTGGCCGGGGCGGCGGGCGCGACGGCGGCGACGTTGCTGGCGGCAGCCGGCGTAGCGCTGGCCGGGGTGGCGTTGCTCGGCGCCGCATCCAGGGTCACCACCTGGGCGTTGACGTCGTTGCGGACCTTGACCGCCTGCAGGCGCACGGATTCGGCCTGGGCGCGATCGGCATACGGTCCGATCCGCACCCGCCAGGCCTGGCGCCCGCCGATCGTGGCCTGCTCGCGGAAGCCCGGCAGCTGCGCCTGCTTGAGCCGCGCGATCACCGCATCGGCATCGGCGGCGGTGGCATAGGCGCCGAAATTCACCGCGTAGTTGCCGGCGGCCGTGCTCGGCGGCAACGGTTGCGCGGCGCTGCCAGCGGCCGGATCGGCCAGGTCGGCGGCATCGGGGTTGTCCTTGACCGGCGCCGGCGCGGCGGCTGGCGCAGCGGCGGCGCCCGGCGCCTTGGCCATGCCCACCGCCCCGCCACTGGGTGCGTCGCCCGGGGTCACCAGCGGTAGCTCGCGGGTCTCGAACTGGCCGTCGGCCGGCGCGTCGGGCGCCTTCAGCGGCACATTGGCCACGCCGCTGTCGGGCGCAGGCCCCTTCACCAGCATCGGCAGGAAGATCACGGCGAGCGCTACCAGGACAAGGGCGCCAATCAATCGCTGTTTCAGGACGGTATCCACGGAAAGGCTGAGGGGGCGGCGTGGCGGAGTGCCGTGCCGATTATAAGGTGGGCCCGCGCGGAGGCGGGATCAGCCGGCTGAATGCAGCCAGTGCAAGGCCTCGGCGGCGGTATGGAACGAACCGAACACCAGCACCCGGTCGCCCGGATGCGCCTGCGCCAACGCCGATTGCAGCGCCTGCGCCACGCTCTCGGCGCCGCCGGCCTCGGCGGCGGCGGTCCCCGCCAGCCGCGTGCGCAACTGCGCAGCGCTCTGGCCGCGGTTGCCGGCCAGGCCGGCCAGGTGCCAGGCATCGACCTGCGCGGCCAGTGCCTCCACCACCCCGGCGGCGTCCTTGTCGGCCAGCGCCGCGAACACGGCGCAGGTGCGGCCGGCGACCGGCTGCGCCTGCAGCGCGGTGGCCAGTTCGCGGGCCGCCTGCGGGTTGTGGCCGACGTCGACCAGCACCTCCACCCCGTCGCGCACGCACGGCTGCAGGCGTCCGCGCAGGCGCGCGGCGCCGATGCCTTCGGCGTAGGCGTTGCGTGGCAGCGAGCGGCGCAGCGCGCGCAAGGCAGCGATGGCGGTGGCGGCGTTGGCGCGCTGCACCGGCGCGCGCAGCTGCGGCAACGGCAACTGCAGTTCGGTGCCGACGTCGCGCCAGCGCCAGCGGCCGGCGTCGATCGGCTCGTGGAAGAAGTCGCTGCCGGCGCGCAGCGCGTTGGCGCCGATCGCGTAGGCGCGGCGCAGCACACTGGAGGGCGGATCGATCTCGCCGAGCACCAGCGGTTTCCACGGCCGCGCGATGCCGGCCTTCTCCGCACCGATCGCTTCGCGGTCGGTGCCGAGCCAGTCGGTGTGGTCGATGTCCACGGTGGTGATGACCGCCACATCGGCATCGACCAGGTTCACCGCATCCAGGCGGCCGCCGAGGCCGACTTCCAGCACGGCCAGATCCAACTTGGCTTGCTGGAACAGCCACAACGCCGCCAGCGTGCCGTACTCGAAGTAGGTCAGCGCGGTGTCGCCGCGCGCGGCCTCCACTGCCGCGAAGGCGGTCACCAGATCGGCATCGCTGGCCTCTTCGCCGTCGATGCGCACGCGCTCGTTGTAGCGCAGCAGGTGCGGCGAGGTGTAGCTGCCCACCCGCCAGCCGGCGGCACGCGCGATGGCCTCGACGAAGGCGACGGTCGAGCCCTTGCCGTTGGTGCCGCCAACGGTGATGACGTGCTTGGCTGGCTTGGTCAGGTGCATGCGTGCGGCGACCGCGCGCACCCGTTCCAGGCCCATGGCGATGTCCTGGGGGTGCTGGCGCTCGATGTAGGCGAGCCATTCGGGGAGGGTGTTCATTTGTGTATTTCTAGCCTTTCAGGCAAGCGCGCTCGCTCGCCTTCGTCAGAAGCAACAGCTTTGGAGCGACAGCTTTCGCGCTGACGCGCGAGTCACTTTTCTTTGCTTGTGCAAAGAAAAGTAACCAAAAGAAAGCACACCCGGGCGCCGCGCCCTCCGCGCTGCGCGCTCCGGGTTCGCACTTGGCCTGGGCATTTTTCGACGGCACATCCATGTGCCGGCGAAAAACGGCGCGCTTCCTGCGCGCCGCCCCTTCGGGGTTTTCGCCCAGGCCAAGTGCCGCGGCTCACGGGATCCCGAAAAGCAAAGCAAAAGCACAGCAACGGCAACGGCAACGGCCAAGCGAACCGCATCGGAAGCGGGACAGATCAACTCGTCGACGAGACGACGCACGCTATACGCGCATCTTGTTCGTCCTACAGCGCCCGATGCTTCGCCTCGCCGAAGAACGGCGTGTGGTGCGCGCAATCGTTCAAGCGCACCACTTCCAGATGCTCCACATCCGGCCCTTCCAGCAGGTTCAGCGTGGTCGGCGCCTGGCGGAAACTCCACAGCCGCGCGATCGGCAGGCCCAGCACCCGGCACAGGATCACCCGGTTGACCGCATCGTGCGCCACCACCAGCAGCGTGTCGTGCTCGCCCAGGCCCTCGGCGGCGCGGGTCAGGCCGCGCCAGGAACGCTCCAGCACCTGCCGCAGCGACTCGCCACCCGGCATCAGCACCGTATCCGGTTCCTCGCGCCAGGCGCGCAGGCGTGCCGGGTCCTTCTCGTGGATCTCGCTGGCCAGCAGGCCTTCCCACTCGCCATGGGCGATCTCCTGCAGGTCCGGATCGGTCTGCAGCAACGCCTCGCGCTCAGGGCCCAGCGCGAAGCGCGCGGTGCGCTGCGCACGGGACAGCGGCGAGGCCACGGCGCGGGTCAGCGACACCTCGCGCAGGCGTGCGCCAAGCGCCTGCGCCTGGGCGTCGCCGACCGGCGACAGCGGGATGTCGATCTGGCCCTGGTAGCGGCCTTCGGCGTTCCACGGGGTTTCGCCATGGCGGGCGAGCAGAATGCGCATGCGCTGGATTCCTTGGGGGGAAGGGGCCGTCTCGCAAACGAAAACGGAGCGGCATGATACCCGCTCCGTCGCCGGAAACCCTGTGCTGCATCCCGCGTGCCCGCCGCCGCGTGCCGGGGCGGACATGCGGACGGCGGCCGTCGCCGCCGCCCGCCGGAACCCGGCTCACCTGGCCAGGTTCAACTCCTTCAACAGCCGCGGCGCCGGCATCACTTCCTGCATGATCCAGTGCAGGTAGCGCGAATCGACCGCAATCATGCGCGTCATCGCCGGATCGAACACCCAGTTCGAGCTCACCGACTCCCAGTTGCCGTCGAAGGCCAGGCCGACCAGCTTGCCGTGCGCGTCCATCACCGGCGAACCGGAATTGCCGCCGGTGATGTCCAGGTCGGACAGGAAGTTGACCGGCACCGTGCCCAGCCGCTTGTCCTCCAGCCCACCGTAGCGCTTGGCCTTGGCCGCCTCCAGCAGCGCCTTGGGCGAGTCGAACGGCTCCACGCCGGTGTCCTTGGCGACCACGCCTTCCAGCGTGGTGAACGGGGTGTAGGCCACGCCGTCCTTCGGCACGTAGCCCTTGACGTTGCCGAAGGTGATGCGCAGCGAGGAGTTGGCGTCCGGATACACGAACTCGCCCTGGCTCTTCTTGTAGTCGGCCACGGCCTGCAGGTAGCGCGGACGCGCCAGCAGTTCCTCGCCCTCACGCCGCTTCTCGTCCTGCTCGATCTGCAGCAGGGTCGGCATCAGTGCCACCGCATAGCGCAGCGCCGGGTCGTCGCTGGCCTCGAACGCGGCGCGGTCGGCATGCAGCCACTTCAGGCGCGCCTCGGTATTGCCCAGCTGGGTGCCGGCCAGACGCGTGGCGGCGGCCTGCGCGTCGGCACCGGCCAGCCACTGGTCCAGCGCCGGCAGGCGCTGCGCCTTCGGCAGCTTCAGGTACTGGTCGAACCAGTAGCGCTGCAACTGGCTGTCCATGGCGGCGACGTAGCGGCGCTCCATCTGCTTCATCGCGCCCTCGATCTCGGGCAGGTCGCGCTCCTGGTAGCCCGGCTCGCGTTCGGCGTCCGGCTTGGCGCGTTCGATCGACAGGCGATACAGGGACACCGCACTGCCGAGCACGCCGGTGCGGCGCATCTGCCGCAGCACCAGGTCGCGATCGCGGGTGGCCTTGGCCTGCTCGCCCAGCGCCAGCAGTTGCGCATGCGCCTGCAGGGCGGCCTTGCCCTCGCCGCCCTGGCGCTTGAGCCAGGCCAGCACCGCGTCTTCCTCGGCGTGCTTCTTGGCCGCCGCGTCGATGCGCTTGAAGCCCTCCAGCTGGCCCTCGTAATTCTTGGCGACGTTGTTCCAGCTGGCCATGGTCGCGGCGTACTTCACCTGGATGTCCGGGTTCTGTTTGCCGGCCTGCTCGACCAACGCGATCAGGTCGCGGTACTGGCGCGCGGCGATGGGGTAGCCCCAGCTCGCGGTGGCGTCGAACTCGGAGGCCAGCGCATAGCGGTTGGTGCGGCCCGGGTAGCCGGCGACCATGACGAAATCGCCGGCGCCCAGCGGCTGGTCGGCGAACTTCAGGAAGTGCTTGGGCTGGTACGGCACGTTGTCCTTGGCGTAGGCGGCCGGCTTGCCGTCCTTGCCGACGTAGGCGCGGTAGAACGAGAAGTCGCCGGTGTGGCGCGGCCACATCCAGTTGTCGACGTCGCCGCCGAACTTGCCGATGCCCGACGGCGGCGCGTAGGCCAGGCGCACGTCGCGGATTTCCAGGGTGCGGAACAGGCGGTAGGTGTTGCCGCCAGAGAAGCTGTACAGCTCGCAGCGGTAGCCGGCATCGGCTTCGCACGCGGCGACCTGGGCCTTGTCGAAATCCTCCAGCGCCTGCGTGCGCTTGAGCGCATCGTTGCCGGCGGCGGCCATCGCCGCCTTGGCCTGCGCGGTGACGTCGGTGATGCGGTCGAGCACGTAGATGCGCGCGTTCGGGCCCGCACTCAGTTCGGCGCCCTGGCTGGCGGCGCTGAAGCCGTCGCGGATCAGGTTCTTCTGCGGAGTGGAGTTGAGCTGGATCGCGCCGTAGGCGCAGTGGTGGTTGGTCACCACCAGGCCCTGCGGCGAGACGAAGCTGGCGGTGCAGCCGCCGAGCGAGACGACCGCGCCCATCGGGTCGCCGGTGAGATCGGACAGTTGTTGCGGCGACAGCTTCAGGCCGGCCTGCTGCAGCGGCCCGGCGATGTCCGGCAACTGCTGCGGGACCCACATGCCCTCGCCAGCGTGGGCGACGGAGGCGCCGGACAGGGCGGCCACGGCGGCGATGGCGACAGCCAACGAATTCGAACGCATCGAATAGCTTCCTTGATGACAGACGTTAGAGTGTAACGGCTGTCATCAAGCGGCCGGACCGTGACCAATGGCACCCTGACCGCGCCGCAACATGGCCGCGTCGGCCGGGCGCTTATACTGCGCGCCCTCTTCCCATCGAATCTGCACCGACATGGCGCAAACAATGAAGGCGCTGGTCAAGCGCGAGGCCGCCAAGGGCATCTGGCTGGAACAGGTGCCGGTGCCGGTGCCCGGCCCCAACGAGGTGCTGATCAAGCTGGAAAAGACCGCGATCTGCGGCACCGACCTGCACATCTACCTGTGGGACGAGTGGAGCCAGCGCACCATCAAGCCCGGCCTGACCATCGGCCACGAGTTCGTCGGCCGCATCGCCCAGCTCGGCTCGGCGGTCACCGGCTACGAGGTCGGGCAGCGCGTCTCGGCCGAAGGCCACATCGTCTGCGGCCACTGCCGCAACTGCCGCGGCGGGCGTCCGCACCTGTGCCCGAACACGGTCGGCATCGGCGTCAACGTCAACGGCGCCTTCGCCGAGTACATGGTGATGCCGGCCTCCAACCTGTGGCCGATCCCCGACCAGATCCCGTCCGAACTGGCCGCGTTCTTCGACCCCTACGGCAACGCCGCGCACTGCGCGCTGGAGTTCGACGTGATCGGCGAGGACGTGCTGATCACCGGCGCCGGCCCGATCGGCATCATCGCCGCGGGCATCTGCAAGCACATCGGCGCGCGCAACGTGGTGGTCACCGACGTCAACGATTTCCGCCTGAAGCTGGCCGCGGACATGGGCGCGACCCGCGTGGTCAACGTCGCCAACACCTCGCTCAAGGACGTGATGGCCGACCTGCACATGGAAGGCTTCGACGTGGGCCTGGAGATGAGCGGCAATCCGCGCGCGTTCAACGACATGCTCGACTGCATGTACCACGGCGGCAAGATCGCCATGCTCGGCATCATGCCGCGCGGCGCCGGCTGCGACTGGGACAAGATCATCTTCAAGGGCCTGACCGTGCAGGGCATCTACGGCCGCAAGATGTACGAGACCTGGTACAAGATGACCCAGTTGGTGCTGTCCGGCTTCCCGCTGGGCAAGGTGCTCACCCACCAGTTGACCATCGACGAATTCCAGAAGGGCTTCGACCTGATGGAAGAAGGCAAGGCCGGCAAGGTCGTGCTGAGCTGGTGATGCGCGCGCCGCGGCTACGCGGCGATGCGATGCCGAAAAAGACGAAGGGCGCCTCGCGGCGCCCTTCGTCGTTTCACGAGACGATGCGATCAGAACGCGATCGTGCCCGAGACCACCACGCGGTGACCGGCCAGGCGCTCGGTGAAGTTCGCCGCGCCCTTGTTGTCGGTGTCGTAGTAGCCCACGCTCAACGCCAGCGGGCCGACCATCTTGCCCACGCTGACGTTGTAGTCGGTGTAGTCCTGGTACGCGGTCAACGCGCTTTCGTAGGTGGTGCGGCCGACGTGCGCGCCGACGCTGAAGCCCTGCGGCAGCGACCAGTTCCCGTCCAGCGCGTAGTAGAAGCTGTCCCGGTCCAGGTTGTACACGTTGTCGGTGTAGGCCACGGTCAGGGTGTAGGTCTTGAGGAACTTGGTCTTGGTGATCAGTTCGTTGTAGTTCGACTTGCCGGCGCCCGGATAGCCGTAGCGGTTGACCATCACGTCGAAGTTCCAGTCCGGCGAGAAATCGACGTTGTAGCCGACGAAGCCGTCCACTTCCCAATCCGGATCGCCCGCGCCGAAATCGACGTTGGAACCCCAGGTGCCCACGTACAGGCCGAACGGCGAGGTGTAGGTGAGGCCGGCCTGGAACGCCGGGCCCTTGTCGGTCTGGGAGACGCCACGGAACACGTAGTCGCTGACCACGCCATAGGAGCCGGTGATCGGCGAGGTGGGCTCGTCCTGGGCCAGGACGGTGAGCGGCGAAGCGGCCAGTGCGACGGCCAGGGCGAGAGTGGTCTTGTTCACCGGTCATTCTCCTAGGGTTGACGAGGGAGGGGTGCAGCGACGAGGCGGATGCGCCTTTACGGTTTTTTAACTGCTTTGATCGTGCAGTGCAACAACTTTTCACGCGGCGCATGCCACGCCGTGACACAAAACCCCGGATTCGCGCCAAGCGCGGACACAGCGAGCCGCCGACAGCGGGAGCCGGCCTGCCAGGGAAGGCCCTCGTCCGGGAGTTGGCGGTCAGGCCGCGACCGGGCAGGCAGCCGCTGGCCACACCAATGCGCAGGCGCGGGCGATCGCCGATCGGCAGGGCGCGATGGCGCCTCAGTCGGGCCGGGCGAAGACCCCGAAACGGCGTGCGCGCAGGTGCAATGGCTGGCCCGGCGCGTAGTCGGGTGCCCCCTCACCCGCCGGCAGTTCCACCTCGACCTCGTCGTGGCCGTGCGCCAACTGCGCACGCAGGCGCAGCCGCGGGCCGCTGCGCTGGATCGACAGCACCGTCGCCGCCCAGCCCTCGTTGCCTGGCGCCAGGTCTTCCGGCCGCACATACAGCTCGACCGGACCACTGGACAGCGGCGTCGACGGCGCCGGCAAGGCCAGGCCGCCGACCTGCACCGCCCCGTCGTGCAGACGCGCGGGCAGCCGGTTCACCGCACCGACGAAGGCGTAGACGAAGGGCGAAGCCGGCTGTTCGTAGACCTGTGCCGGGCTGCCGATCTGCTCGATCCGGCCGCGGTTGAGGATGGCCACGCGGTCGGCCAGTTCCAGCGCCTCTTCCTGGTCGTGGGTGACGAACACCGTGGTCAGGCCGGTGCGTTCGTGCAGCTCGCGCAGCCAGCGCCGCAGGTCGCGGCGGACCTGCGCGTCGAGCGCGCCGAACGGTTCGTCGAGCAACAGCACGCGCGGCTCGATCGCCAGCGCGCGGGCCAGCGCCACGCGCTGGCGCTGGCCGCCGGACAGTTGCGCCGGGTAGCGTCGCTCCAGGTCGTGCAACTGCACCAGCGCCAGCAGTTCCTGCACCCGCGCGCGGATGCGCGACTCGCTCCAGCGCGCCTCGCGGCGGACACGCAGACCGAAGGCAATGTTCTCGTACACGCTCATGTGCTTGAACAAGGCGTAGTGCTGGAACACGAAGCCGACCCGGCGCGCCTGCACCGACAGCGCGGTGGCGTCCTCGCCGTGGATCAGCACGCGTCCGCGGTCGGCATGTTCCAGCCCCGCGATCACCCGCAGCAGCGTGGTCTTACCGGAGCCGGAGGGCCCCAGCAGCGCCAGCAGTTCGCCCTGGCGGATGTCCAGGCTGACGTCGTCGAGCGCGGCGAAATCGCCGAAGCGCTTGCCCAGATGCTGTACGCGAATGCTCATCGCAACCTCAATGTCGGTGAGTGGCGGCCAGCGCCGCGCCGTGGCGCCAGTGCAGCCAGGACTTGACGGCGAGCGTCAGCAGCGCGGTCAGCGCCAGCAGGCTGGCGCAGGCGAAGGCCGCGCTGTAGGCGTATTCGTTGTAGAGGATCTCCACATGCAGCGGCAGCGTGTTGGTGCGCCCGCGGATCTGTCCGGACACCACCGACACCGCACCGAACTCGCCCATCGCCCGCGCACTGCACAGCAGCACGCCGTACAGCAGGCCCCAGCGGATGTTCGGCAGGGTCACCCGCAGGAACGTCTGCCAACCGCTGGCGCCCAGGCTCAGCGCCGCCAGTTCCTCGTCGTCGCCCTGCTGCTCCATCAGCGGCATCAGCTCACGGGCGATGAAGGGAAAGGTGACAAAGGTGGTCGCCAGCACGATGCCCGGCAGTGCGAACACGATGCGCGGCAGATGCAGCGACACGTCGCCCAGCGGCGGCAGGTGCAGCCACACGCCTTCGTCGATCAACGGCCAGGCCCAGCCGTTACGGCCGAAGATCAGGATGAACAACAGGCCGGCGACCACCGGCGACACCGAGAACGGCAGGTCGATCAGGCTCACCAGCAGGCGCTTGCCGGGGAAACGGTGCTTGCTGACCGCCCAGGCCGCGGCCACGCCGAACACCAGGTTCAACGGCACCACGATCGCCGCCACCAGCAGGGTCAGGCGGATCGCCGCCAACGCGTCCGGATCGGAGATCGCGCGCCAGAACACGCCGACGCCGCTGCGCAACGCCTCGGTGAACACCAGCAGCAAGGGCAGCAGCAGGAACGCCAGCAGGAAGGCGAGCACGCCGCCGATCAGCAACCGCCGCACCCAGCGCGGCTCGTCGACCACCGAAGCCTGCACGTGCGCGGCGACGGCGACCGCACCGGCCTGCCCGGGGACGTGCGCGGCCAGCGCGGACACGACCGACACCATCACGCCACCGCCCTGCCGCGCCGCGCGAACCAGGCCTGCGCCCCATTCACCAGCAGCAGCGACAGCAGCGACAACAGCAGCATCGCTGCGGCGATCGCGCTGGCGCCGCCGTAGTCGAACTCTTCCAGGCGGATGGTGATCAGCAACGGCGCGATCTCGGTGGCATTGGGCAGGTTGCCGGCGATGAAGATCACCGAGCCGTACTCGCCGACGCCACGCGCGAAGGCCAGCGCGAATCCGGTCAGCACCGCCGGCCACAGGGTCGGCAGCACGACCCGGCGCACCGTCTGCCAGCGCCCGGCACCGAGCGTGGCCGCCGCCTCTTCCAGTTCGCGCTCGGCCTCGGCCAGCACCGGCTGCACGATCCGCACCACGAACGGCAGCCCCACGAACACCAGCGCCACGACGATGCCCAGTGGCGCGTAAGCGACCTTGACCCCGCTCGCCCCGCTGACCTGCATCAGCCCGACATAGCCGATCAGCAGGCCGCCGACGCCCAGTGCGGCCAGGCTCAGCACGGCGATCGTGCCGAGCAGGCGCTGCAGCACACGCAGCGGTGCCGGCAGCAGCGCCTGGCTACGCCGCAGCAGCGCGTAGCCGGTCGCCGCCATCGCCAGCAGCAGCGCCAGCCGCGGCCACCACCAGGCCAGCGTCGGCAGGCTGGCCGCCAGCGCCTGCGTCGGCTGCTCCAGCCAGCGCCCGATCCAGCCGTTGCTGCCGTACAGCGCGGTCAGGGCGATGCCGGCCACCGCGGTCGGCAGCGCGAACGGCAGGTCGATCATCGCGTCGAACAGGCGCTTGCCGGGAAAGCGATAGCGCACGAACACCCAGGCCACCCAGGTGCCCATCACCGCATTGAACGCGGCCGCGGCCAACGCGGTGCCGAAGCTCAAGCGCAACGCCGCCAGCACCCGCGGCTCGCTCCACACCCGCCACACGCCGTCCCAGCCCAGCCCGCTGGTCTTGAGCAGCACCGCGAACAAGGGGATCAGCACCACCAGTCCCAGCCAGGTCAGGGTGATGCCCAGACTCAGCCCCAACCCCGGCATCACCCGGCGCCGGCGCGGTGCGCGGGCAACGGCGGCGGCGGTCACGGCCATCGCGTCACTTGCTCGCCTGGATCTGGTCGAACAGGCCGCCGTCGTCGAAGTGCGTGGCCTGCGCCTTGGCCCAGGAACCGAACGCCTGATCGATGGTGACCAGGCGCACCTTCGGCAGCCGCGCCAGATCGGCGCGGTCGGCGTACTCGGGATGACGCGGCCGGTAATAGTGTCTGGCCGCGATCTTCTGTCCTTCCGGCGAGTACAGGTACTTCAGGTATTCCTCGGCCACCGCGCGGGTGCCGTGCTTGTCCACGTTCTTGTCGACCAGCGCCACCGACGGCTCGGCCAGGATCGACAGCTTCGGCACCACGATCTCGAACTTGTCCTGGCCCAGTTCCTGCTGCGCCAGGAACGCCTCGTTCTCCCAGGCCAGCAGCACGTCGCCGATGCCGCGCTGGACGAAGGTGGTGGTGGCGCCGCGCGCGCCGGTATCCAGCACCGGCACGTTGCGGAACAGCGCGCGCATGTAGTTGAGGATGCGCTCGCGGTCGCCCTTGAAGATGTGGTCGGCGTAGGCCCAGGCGGCCAGATAGTTCCAGCGCGCGCCGCCGGAGGTCTTGGGATTGGGCGTGATCACCGACACCCCGCTGCGCAGCAGATCCGGCCAGTCCTTGATGCCCTTGGGATTGCCCTTGCGCACCAGGAACACGATGGTCGAGGTGTACGGCGCGCTGTTGTCGGGCAGGCGCGTGGCCCAGTTCGCATCGATCAGCTTGCTCTTGGCGGCGATCGCATCGACGTCGTAGGCCAATGCCAGCGTCACCACGTCCGCCTCGACCCCGTCGATCACCGCGCGCGCCTGCTTGCCGGAGCCGCCGTGCGAGGTCTCCACCGCGACCTGCTCGCCGGGATGCAGTTGCGCCCAGTGCCTGGCGAAGGCGGCGTTGTAGTCCCGGTACAGCTCGCGGGTGGGATCGTAGGACACGTTGAGCAGTTGCGTCTCGGCGGCGGCCGCGGCCCCGGCGAACACGCACAAGGCGAGCGCGAGCAGCGGGCGCCAGCGGCGCGGCGGAAGGCTGGACATGGGCGGTTCTCCGAAAACACACAGGCCGACGCCGCGGCCGATACCCGCCGCGGACCATGACGCATGCTGCGCAGCGGCAGGCGGCGGGTGAAATGACTTCCCGGCAGCGGCTCATGCCATTTGTGCATGACGGCCGCGGCCGGCGCGGGCGCCGCGGTAACATCGCCGCTTCTTTCCGCCGCGCGTGCCCGTCATGACCGACTCCCACCTCACCCAGCACTACGCCGAGGAACTGGACGCGATCCGCGCCCAGGGCCTGTTCAAGTCCGAGCGCATCATCGTCGGCCCGCAGGCGGCGGAAATCGTCCTCGCCGACGGCCGCCGCGTGCTGAACTTCTGCGCCAACAACTACCTGGGCCTGGCCGATCATCCGGCACTGATCCAGGCCGCCAAGGACGCGCTGGACACGCACGGCTTCGGCATGGCCTCCGTGCGCTTCATCTGCGGCACCCAGGACCTGCACAAGCAACTGGAAGCGCAGATCGCCGCGTTCTTCGGCACCGAGGACACCATCCTCTACGCCGCCTGCTTCGACGCCAACGGCGGCCTGTTCGAACCGCTGCTGGGCGAGCAGGACGCGATCATCTCCGACGCGCTCAACCACGCCTCGATCATCGACGGCGTGCGCCTGTGCAAGGCCAAGCGCTTCCGCTACGCCAACTGCGACATGGCCGACCTGGAAGCGCAGCTGCAGGCGGCCGACGCCGCCGGCTGCAAGACCAAGCTGATCACCAGCGACGGCGTGTTCTCGATGGACGGCTTCATCGCTCCGCTGGACGAGATCACCGCGCTGGCGAAGAAGTACAACGCGCTGGTGCACATCGACGAATGCCATGCCACCGGCTTCCTCGGCGCCAGCGGCCGCGGCTCGGCCGAGGTCAAGGGCGTGCTGGACCGGATCGATATCGTCACCGGCACCCTGGGCAAGGCCATGGGCGGCGCGCTGGGCGGTTTCACCACCGGCCGCCGCGAGGTGATCGAACTGCTGCGTCAGCGCTCGCGACCCTACCTGTTCTCCAACTCGCTGCCGCCGCACGTGGTCGCGGCCGGGATCAAGGCCTTCGCGATGCTCGACGCCGCCGACGACCTGCGCGCGCGCCTGGTCGAGAACACCGCCTACTTCCGCGAACGCATGGCCGCCGCCGGTTTCGACATCAAGCCCGGCACCCATCCGATCTGCCCGGTGATGCTGTACGACGCGCCGCTGGCGCAGCGCTTCGCCGAGCGGCTGCTGGAGGAAGGCATCTACGCCATCGGCTTCTTCTTCCCGGTGGTGCCCAAGGGCCAGGCGCGGATCCGCACCCAGATCAGCGCCGCACACACCCGCGAGCACCTGGATCGGGCGATCGACGCGTTCACCCGCATCGGCCGCGAACTGGGCGTACTCGCCGCCTGAGATGCGCGCCGCGCTGCGCCAACGGCTGTTGCTGGCGGCGCAGACCGACGCCCAGGCGCAAGCGCTGGAGGACGGCTGGGAGACCCGCTGCCTGCATTGCCGCCGGCGCCTGCGCCTGCGCGCTGACGGCGAACCGCTCGGACACAGCACGCTGGAACACGTAGTACCGCAGGCCTGGTTCGGGCGCCGCGTCGCCGCGGCGCTGTGCGCCCAGGTCGGCGACGATGCCAACGATGCGCGAAACCTGGCGCTGGCCTGCGCCGACTGCAATCACGCCAAGGGCCGTCACCACGATGCGCGTGGGCCGCAGGATGCGCGCGCCCGCGAGGTGGTCGCCGCCCTGCTCAGCGCGCGGCTGGCGCGCTGGCGTCCGCCGCCGGCGCCAACGCCCTGACTTCAGCGGCGCTGAGTTCGCGCCACGCGCCCTTGCCCAGGTCGCCCAGCACCAGGTCGCCGACCGCCACCCGCACCAGCCGCAGCACGTCCAGGCCGAGCGCGGCCAGCAGCCGCCGGATCTGCCGGTTGCGTCCCTCGTCCAGCACCACTTCCAGCCAGGCATGGCGCTCGCCCTGGCGCAGCAGGCGCGCCTGCTTGGCCCGCAGCGGTTCGCCATCGTCGACCACGCCGGCACACATCCGTGCCAGCAGCGCCGCGTCGGGCACCGCGTCCACCTGCACGTGATAGGTCTTGTCCGGGCCGCTGCCCGGATCGGTGACCCGCGCCGCCCACTGCGGGTCGTTGCTGAACAGCAGCAGGCCCTCGCTGGCCTTGTCCAGGCGCCCGACCGGCGCCAGCCACGGCAGGCCGGCACCGTCGAAACAGCGGTACACGGTGTCGCGGCCACGCTCGTCCTGCGCACTGGTGACCAGCCCGCGCGGCTTGTTGAGCATCAGGTACCGGCGCGCGGTGTCGGCCAGCGGCGCGCCGTCCACGGCCAGCCGGTGGCGGCCCTGCAGGATCGGGAATTCGGGATCGGTGACGATGCGTCCGTCGACGGCGACGCGGCCGGTGGCGATCCAGCGCGCGGCCTCGGTGCGCGAGCACAGGCCCAGCTTGGACAGGGTGCGGGCCAGGCCGTGGCGCGGCACGGCCGGCGCGGCGGCGCTGCGCGCGGGCAGGCGCGGACGTGCGGGCGCCGCCGGGGACGACGCCGGACGGCGGGAACGCGGCGGCTTGGCCCCTCGCACGGCGCGAACGGGCGCGGCCGCGAGCGGCCGCGCGCCGGACTTACTGCTTGTTGGCGTCGGCCGGCGCCGGCGCCTCGGCGGCGGCGGCGGGTGCCGGAGCCGGACGCGCCTTGACCACGCGCACGCCGCGCGCCTTCATCCAGGCGTCGAACTCCTCGGCGGTCATGCGCTTGCCGTTCTGGCTCATGTCGAACCGCCACGGCGTGTTGTCGAAGGCCGTGGCCGGCTTGTAGGCAGCCGGATCGTTCGGCTTCACCGCGCCCGGGGTGGCGTTGGCCAGGCTCTGGCAGCCTTCGGCGCGCAGTCGCAGCAGCACGCGGTCCAGCGACTGGTCGCTGCTGTAGGACTGGGTCAGCACGCCGCTGGGCATGCCCAGCTGCACGTTGCGGCTGAACAGTTCCGAAGCGACCGGCGCGGCGACCGTGGCCGGCAACGCCAGCGGCTTGGGCAGCAGATCGCCGGAGCAATCCGGTGCGGCGTGGGCCGCAGGAATCAGGGCGAGCGCGAGCAGGCTGGCCGTCACGATACGCAGCATCGGTTTTTTTCCATTCAGGCGAGTCGACGAGCGAGTGTAGGCAGGCCCCGGCGTGCTTTCAACTGTTACCGGCACTACATGCGCTAAATAATTGGGATTGCTGAAAAAATTCAGCTTGAATGCTTTGTGCATCCTGCAGAAGCGGCTTCAGCCGCGGTAGGCATTTCCGGGACGTCTGTCGCGGCTGAAGCCGCTCCCACAACGACACCGACATACATTTCCCACCCCACAAAAACAAAGCCCGGCACGAGGCCGGGCTTTGCTTGAGACTGGAAGCGTCCGATTAGTTCTGGACGTTCAGCTCGGTACGACGGTTCTTCGCACGGCCTTCCGGATTGTCCGAACCATCCGGGTTGGTGTTCGGGGCAATCGGACGGCTCTCGCCGTAGCCGATCGGACCGACCAGACGCGAAGCGTCCACGCCGTTCTTGGTCAGGTAGTCGTACACGACGCGGGCGCGGCGCTCGGACAGCTTCTGGTTGTAGGCTTCGGTACCCTTCGAGTCGGTGTGACCGGCAACCTCGACGCGCAGGTCGGGGTAACGCTTCAGGATCTCGGTGGCCTCGCCCAGGATCGCCACGGCGTCCGGACGCAGGTTCGCCTTGTTGAAGTCGAAGTTGACGCCCTTCAGGTCGATCGACACCGGCACCGGGCAGCCGTCCGGACCGATGGTCTGGCCAGGCTGGGAGTTCGGGCACTTGTCGTCGCAGTTGTTGACGCCGTCACCGTCGTCGTCCAGATCGGCGCAGCTCGGCGCAGCGGCCGGCGGCGGCGGCGGGGCGACCGGGGCAGCCGGCGGCGGGCCCAGCGGGATCACGACGCCGACCGAAGCCAGCACGTCGCCGAACCAGTTCTGCGACGGAGCGGCAACGCTCTGGTCGTCGAAGTCAGCGCGGTAGGCCACTTCGGCACGCACGGCAACGCGCTTGTCGAAGGTGGTCTGCAGACCGACGCCGGCCTTGGCGGCAAAGTTGCCGTCCTTGCGCTGGCCCGGGGAGACCGGACCGCCGGTGTCGAACTCTTCTTCCGAGCGCTGGTAGCCCAGGCCGAACAGCAGGTACGGGTTCCAGCCGCGGCCTTCCTGGATGAAGTGGCGACGCAGGTCGAACGAGATGCCGTACTGGCTCCAGTTCAGGTCCTGGTTCTTGTCGAAGTTCGGGTTCTGATAGTTCAGCTCACCGTCCAGCGACCAGTTCGGGTTGATGAACTTGCCCAGGCCCAGGGTGACGAAGGGCGCATCGTTGGTGGTGCGGTCCTTGTCCTGGAAGTTGAAACCAGCCGAACCGGTCAGGTACCAGCGGTCGTCGAATTCCTGCGCGGACGCTGCCTGGGCGACGGCCAGACCGCCCAGCAACGCGGCGGTGAGAATTTTCTTGTTCATTAATACAACTCCTTGTTTCGGGGAGATAGAAACCGGTAGAGGCATGGTTCAGTACAGATGTCTCGTCACATCCAGACGGCCGTTTCCGCACGCCATCGCCGCGCACATTATGCGCGGCATAGTGAAGATGGCGTTAACGAGCACGTAACATGTGAAAGTCAACGCCAGCCCCTCCTAGGCCGTGGATACACCCTATACAGGTTAATGAAATCCCGCAATGCGGCACGGAGATGACCGTTTGCGGTCGTAGACAACGGCCAGCAGGGCGACCCAGTTCTCACCGCGGCCGCGCCCATGGCGGCGGGTCGGCCAACTCGGCCTGCATGAACTCGACGAAGGCCCGCACCCGCGGCGGCACCAGCCGGCGCTGCGGCATCACCGCGTGGATGCCGGTTTCGGTCAGCGGGTAATCGGCCAGCACCTGACGCAACCGCCCCTGCCGCAGGTCCTCGGCCACGTGCCATTCCGAATGCAGGGCGATGCCCTGGCCGTTGACCGCGGCATCGCGCAGCACCTCGCCGAAGTTGGTCTCCAGCGGCCCGGCCACGCGGACGGCGATTTCGCCGTCGGGTCCCTGCAGCCGCCAGGTGTCCTGGCGGCCGTCGCTGCCGGTCAGCAGCAGGCAGGCGTGCGCGGCCAGGTCGGCCGGCGTGGCCGGGGTGCCGTGGCGGCGCAGGTAGTCGGGCGAGGCGCAGAGCATGCGCCGATTGCCGGCCAGGCGCCGCGCGACCAGGCTGGAGTCGCGCAGGGTGCCGATGCGGATCGCCAGGTCGAAGCCTTCGCTGACCAGGTCCACGACGTTGTCGCTCAGGTGCACGCTCAGCCGCACCTGCGGATGCAGCGCCATGAAGCGCGGCAGCAGCGGCGACACATACAGGCGGCCGAATGCCGCCGACATCGTCACCCGCAAGGTGCCGGCGGCGACGACGCCGGCCTGGCGCAGGCCGCCGGCCAGCGATTCCAGGTCCTCGACCAGCGGCCGCCCCTGTTCGGCCAGTTGCAGGCCTTCGGGGGTCGGGTGCAGGCGCCGCGTGGTCCGGTGCAGCAGGCGCACGCCGAGCGCGCGCTCCAGCCGCTGCAGCCGCTGGCTGGCCACCGCCACCGACAGGTCCAGGCTGCGCGCGGCGGCGCTGATCGAGCCGAGGTCGAGCACGCGCAGGAACAGGGCGATATCGCCGATCCGGTCCATTGTGTGGATTCCATTGAAAGTCGTTCAATATTTTTACTGTTTTTGCTGAGAACCTGCAGGCCTAGGCTGCCGTCCTCCCGTCACTTCCGGAGCCGCCGCATGGCCGCCTCGCTCGCCCCGCCTCCCCATCCGCCCGCTGCCGGGCGCACGCCGATCGCGCTGTTCGCGCTGACCGCTGGCGCCTTCGGCATCGGCACCACCGAGTTCGTGATCATGGGCCTGCTGCTGCAGGTCGCCGCCGACCTGCGGGTCAGCGTTCCGTCCGCCGGACTGCTGATCTCCGGCTATGCGCTGGGCGTGTTCCTCGGCGCGCCGCTGCTGACCGTGGCCAGCCGGCGCTGGCCGCGTAAGCGCGTGCTGCTGGCGCTGATGCTGGTGTTCACCGCCGGCAACCTGGCCTGCGCGCTGGCGCCGAGCTACGCGGCGCTGATGGCGGCGCGGGTGGTGACCTCGCTGGCGCACGGCACCTTCTTCGGCGTCGGCGCGGTGGTCGCCACCACCCTGGTGCCCCCGCAGCGCAAGGCCTCGGCGATCTCGACCATGTTCACCGGCCTCACCGTCGCCACCCTGCTCGGAGTGCCGGCCGGCGCCTGGCTGGGCCTGCATTACGGCTGGCGCGCCACGTTCTGGGCGGTGGCGGGGATCGGCGCGCTGGCCACCGTGGTGATCGCCGCGCTGGTGCCGGCCGATCGTGCCGCACCGGCGGCCGTGCCGCTGCGCGAGGAACTGCGCGCGGTCGGCCGCGCCCCGGTGCTGCTGGGCCTGGCGACGACGGTGCTGGGCTATGCGGGCGTGTTCGCCGTGTACACCTATGTGCAGCCGCTGCTGACCCAGGTCACTGGAGTTTCCGAGAGTGCGGTGTCGCCGCTGCTGCTGGTGTTCGGCGTGGGCATGATCGTCGGCAACGTGCTCGGCGGACGTCTGGCCGACCGCCGCCCGCAGCAGGCGCTGCCGCTGAGCCTGGGCGTGCTGGCGGTGGTGCTGGCGGCACTGCCCCTCGCCTTGCCGTCGGCGCCGGCGATGACGCTGGGCATCGGCCTGCTGGGCGTGGCCGCGTTCGCCACGGTGGCGCCCCTGCAGGTGTGGGTGCTGGGCAAGGCCGGCGAGGCCGGCCGGCATCTGGCCTCAAGCCTGAACATCGGTGCGTTCAACCTGGGCAATGCGCTGGGTGCCTGGCTGGGCGGCCTGGTGCTCGGCCATGGCGGCAGCCTGTCGCAACTGCCCTGGGTGGCGGCACTGCTGACCCTGGCCGGATTGGCGGTGGCGCTGGGCGCGCTGCGGCTGTCGCCGGCCACCGCCACACCCGCCGCCAATCACGGCGCGGGTTGCGCCGCCGGCGGTGCGGCATGAGCCGGCCGATGGCGCGGGCTGCGCTGGCGACGGCGCTGCTGGGCGCGGCGCTCGTTGGGGACGCGGCGTCGCGCGAGTGGATCGCGACCTGGCAGGCCAGCCCGCAGCCGCTGTGGGCCGCGGACTTCCCGTTCCCGACACAGACGCCATTCCACCTGTGGCGGCAGACCGTGCGCCAGGTGGCGCGGGTGAGCCTCGGCGGCAGCGAGCTGCGGGTGGAACTGAGCAACGCCTATGGCGATGCGCCGCTACACATCGGCGCCGCCTCGCTGGCGCTGGCCGGCGAAGGCGCGGCAATCCTGCCCGGCTCGCAGCGGCCGCTGCGCTTCGGCGGCAAGACCGAGGTGACCGTGCCGCCGGGCGCACCGGTGCTCAGCGACCCGGTGGCGCTGAGCGTGCCGGACCTGGCCCGGCTCAGCATCAGTCTGTACCTGCCGCAGCCGACCGCACCGTCCACCTTTCACTGGGAGGGCCTGCAGAGCGCCTGGCTGGCCGAGGGCGAGCGCACCGCCGACGCCACGCTGGCCGATGCCACGGCGCTGCCGGTGCGGCTGTTCGTCAGCGGCATCCAGGTGCGCCGCGCCGATGCCATCGGCGCGGTGGTGGCGCTGGGCGATTCGATCACCGACGGCGCCGCCTCGACGCCGGGGCAGGACCGGCGCTGGCCGGACCAGTTGGCCACGCGGCTGGCCGCGCAGCGGGTGGCGGTGCTCAACGCGGGCATCTCCGGCGGGCGCGTGCTGCGCGACCGCATGGGCCGCAACGCGCTGGCGCGGCTGGACCGCGACGTGCTGGCGCAGCCCGGCGTGCGCACCGTGATCCTGCTGATGGGCATCAACGACATCAGTTGGTACGCCACGCCGTTCGCGCCGGACGATGCGCCGGTGCCGGCCGAGGACCTGATCGCCGGCTACCGGCAGGTGCTGCAGCGCGCGCAGGCGCGCGGCCTGCGGGTGATCGGCGCCACCCTCACCCCGTTCGAGGGCGCGCTGCCGGACTCGCCGATCCCCGGCTACTACAGCCCGCAGAAAGAGGCCGTGCGCCAGCAGGTCAATGCCTGGCTGCGCGCGGGCAACGGCTTCGACGCGATCCTGGATTTCGACGCCCTGCTGCGCGACCCCGCGCATCCGGCGCGGATGCGGTCGGAATTCGACTCGGGCGATCACCTGCATCCCGGCGATGCCGGTTACGCGGCCATGGCCGAGGCCGCCGCGCAGTTGCTCGGCGCCGACGCAACCGCGCGCCCTCCCGCTCACGCCACTGCGGACGCGGTCGACACCGACGCCGCGGCGCGCTGACGCCTTCTCTCCCCTTCCCCACCATCAGGAGTGTTCCATGGAATACCGTCATCTCGGCGCGTCCGGCTTCAAGGTCCCCGTGCTCAGCTTCGGCACCGGCACCTTCGCCGGCACCGATCCCTTCTTCGCCACCTGGGGCAACTCGGACGTGGACCAGGCGCGGCGCCTGATCGACATCTGCCTGGAGGCCGGCGTCACCCTGTTCGACAGTGCCGACGTCTACTCCGGCGGCGCCGCCGAATCGGTGCTGGGCGTGGCGATCAAGGGCCGCCGCGACCAGGTGCTGCTCTCGACCAAGGCCGGCTTCCGCTTTGACCGGGCCGCAGCCAACAGTGTCGGTTCCTCGCGCCTCCACCTGGTGCGCGCGGTGGAAGCGGCGCTGACCCGCCTGGGCACGGACTATCTCGACCTGTTCCAGTTGCACGGCTTCGACGCGCACACGCCGGTGGAGGAAACCCTGGCCACGCTCGACGACCTGGTGCGCGCCGGCAAGATCCGCTACCTCGGCGTGTCCAACTTCTCCGGCTGGCACCTGATGAAGTCGCTGGCGGCGGCCGACCGCCACGGCTGGTCGCGCTATGTCGCGCACCAGGCCTATTACTCGCTGATCGGGCGCGACTACGAGGAGGAACTGATGCCGCTGGGCCTGGACCAGGGCGTGGGCGCGCTGGTGTGGAGCCCGCTGGGCTGGGGCCGGCTGACCGGCAAGCTGCGCCGCGGCCAGCCGCTGCCGGAAAGCAGCCGCCTGCACGACAAGGCGGTCACCGAGGCCGGGCCGCCGGTGGAGGAAGAGCGCCTGTACGGGGTGATCGACGCCCTGGAAGCCATCGCCGCCGAAACCGGCCGCAGCGTGCCGCAGATCGCACTGAATTGGCTGTTGCAGCGACCGACGGTCAGCAGCGTGATCATTGGCGCACGGACCGAAGACCAGTTGCGGCAGAATCTGGGGGCGGTCGGCTGGACCCTCGATGCCGCCCACGTGCAGCAGCTGGATGCGGCCAGCGCGGCGGTACCGGCGTATCCGTACTGGCACCAGCGCGGCTTCGCCGAGCGCAACCCGCGGCCGGTCTGAGCCGCGGCCGTGCCCTCCTTTCCCTCACGTCCAGGAGCCTCCATGAAAGCGGTCGCTACCCTCCATCCCCTTCCGATCGACGATCCGCAGTCGCTGCACGACCTCGACCTGCCGACGCCGCCCGCGCCCGCCGGCCACGACCTGCTGGTGCGGGTGGAGGCGGTATCGGTCAATCCGGTGGACACCAAGGTCCGCGCCAAGGGCGCGAGCGACGGCCAGCCCAAGGTGCTGGGCTACGACGCCGCCGGCGTGGTCGAGGCGGTCGGGCCCGAGGTCGACGGTTTCGAGCCGGGCGACGAGGTCTACTACGCCGGCGACATCACCCGCGCCGGCAGCAACGCGCAATACCAACTGGTGGATGCGCGCATCGTCGCGCGCAAGCCGGCCACGCTGGACTTCGCCCAGGCCGCGGCGCTGCCGCTGACCACCCTGACCGCCTGGGAGCTGCTGTTCCAGCGCATGCCGTTCGACTTCGACGACGAACACAACCGCGGCCGCCGCCTGCTGGTGATCGGCGGCGCCGGCGGGGTCGGCTCGATCGCGATCCAGTTGGCGCGGCATGCCGGCTTCGAGGTGATCGCCACCGCCTCGCGGCCGCAGACCCGCGACTGGTGCCTGCAACTCGGCGCGCACCACGTCATCGACCATCGCCAGGCGCTGGCGCCGCAGCTGCAGGCACTGGGCATCGACCAGGTGGACGCCGCGTTGAACCTGGCCGACACCGACCGCTACTGGCAGGCGCTGGGCGAGCTGCTGGCGCCGCAGGGCCACGTCGGCCTGATCGTCGAGCCGAGCGGTCCGCTGCACATCGGCGACCCGTACAAGGCCAAGTGCATCGGCATCCACTGGGAAATGATGTTCGCACGCGCCCGGTTCCGCACCGACGACATGATCGAACAGCACCGCATCCTGGCGCGCACTGCCAGCCTGGTGGACGCCGGCGAACTGCGTACCACCCTGACCGAGACCCTGAGCCCGATCAACGCCACCACCCTGCGCGAGGCGCACCGCCGCCTGGAGTCGGGCAGCACCATCGGCAAACTGGCGCTGGTCGGCTGGGGCGGCTGAACGGCGGCGCGGTGACCAAGCATTAGCGTGGCCGCCCCGCCGGCCGTAATCGCTCCCGATTTGCTGTTGCTCTTGCTGTGCTTCTGCCTTTGTTGTGCTCTTGATCTACCGGGTCCCCTCGGCGCGGCAGCCACGGCGGGCGAATACCCGAAGGGCGACGCGCAGGATGCGCGTCGTTTTCCGCCGGCACATGGATGTGCCGTCGGAAAATGCCCGACGTGGCTGCGGACCCGGAGCGCGCTAGCGCGGAGGGCGCGCTGCGGGGTGTGCTTGACCAGCCTTCGGCTGTGGTGAAGCGCTTCTTTTGGTTACTTTTCTTTGCACAAGCAAAGAAAAGTAACCCGCGTTAGCGGAAGCTTTTGCCTTTGCTTCAAAGCTTCATGCTTCAAATACCAGCGCCATAACCAAGGCGACCTCAACGTCAGTGCAAAGGCACGTCAAGGCAACGCACCTCTTGCCGTAGCCCAAGTTTCACGGCACCCTGCGCCCTTCCGTACGCCTGCGTATCCACGCCATGTCGCCCGCCCCCGGCCAGCCCGACCCCACCCCCACCGCCTACCCGCACCTGTTCGCCCCACTGGACCTGGGCTTCACCCAGCTGCGCAACCGCATCCTGATGGGCTCCATGCACACCGGCCTGGAAGACCGCGCCCGCGACTTCCCCAAGCTCGCCGCGTACTTCGCCGAGCGCGCCGCCGGCGGCGTCGGCCTGATCGTCACCGGCGGCTTCGCACCGAACGTGGTCGGCTGGCTGAAACCGTTCGGCGGCAAGCTGTCCTGGCCGTGGGAAGTGCGCCCGCACCGGCAGGTGACCGCCGCGGTGCACGCACACGGCGCCAAGATCTGCCTGCAGTTGCTGCACGCCGGACGCTACGCCTACCACCCCTTGTCGGTGGCACCGTCGAAGCTGAAGGCGCCGATCAACCCGTTCACCCCGCGCGCACTGTCGGCGCGCGGCGTCGAACGCCAGATCGATGCCTACGCACACGCCGCCAGGCTGGCGCGCGAGGCCGGCTACGACGGCGTCGAGGTGATGGGCTCGGAAGGCTATCTGATCAACGAGTTCATCGCCCCGCGCAGCAACCGCCGCAACGACGCCTGGGGCGGCGATGCGGCCAAGCGCATGCGCTTCGCGGTGGAGATCGTGCGCCGCATCCGCGCCGCCTGCGGACCGGACTTCATCATCGTCTACCGGCTGTCGCTGGTGGACCTGGTCGAGGACGGCAGCGACTGGCAGGAGATCGTGCTGCAGGCGCAGGCGATCGAGGCCGCCGGCGCGACCCTCATCAACTCCGGCATCGGCTGGCACGAAGCACGCGTGCCGACCATCGCCACCTCGGTGCCGCGCGCGGCGTTCGCGGCGGTGACCGCCAAGCTCAAGCCGCACGTGCGGCTGCCGCTGATCGCCACCAACCGCATCAACATGCCCGACGTGGCCGAGCGCATCCTGGCCGGCGGCGGCGCCGACATGGTGTCGCTGGCGCGGCCGCTGCTGGCCGACCCGGAATGGGCGAACAAGGCGCAGCGCGGCCAGGCGCAGGCGATCAACACCTGCATCGCCTGCAACCAGGCCTGCCTGGACCACGTGTTCGAGAACAAGACCGCCAGCTGCCTGGTCAATCCGCGCGCGGCCGCCGAGACCGAACTGAATTACCTGCCGACCCGCGCGCCCAAGCGCATCGCCGTGGTCGGCGCAGGCCCGGCCGGCCTGGCCTGCGCCACCGTGGCCGCGCAGCGCGGCCACCGCGTCACTCTGTTCGACAGCGCCAGCGAGATCGGCGGCCAGTTCAACGTGGCCAAGCGCATTCCCGGCAAGGAGGAATTCCACGAGACGCTGCGCTACTTCCGCCACCAGATCGACGCCACCGGCGTGGAACTGCGCCTGCACACCACCGCCGATGCGGCCCTGCTGGCCGACTTCGACGAAGTGGTGCTGGCCACCGGCATCGTGCCGCGCACGGTGGATTTCCCTGGCGCCGACCATCCCAGTGTGGTCAGCTATCTGGACGTACTGCAGGGCCGGGTACAGGCCGCGGACAAGGTCGCGATCATCGGCGCCGGCGGCATCGGCTTCGATGTCGGCGAGTTCCTGGTGCACGCCGGCGAGTCGACCGCGCTGGACCCGGCGCGCTGGATGGCCGAATGGGGCGTGGACCCGCAATTCGAAGGCCGTGGCGCGCTGTGCAAGCCACGCCCGGAGCCGCCGGCGCGCAGCGTGTGGCTGCTGCAGCGCAGCCCGGGCCGGCCCGGCGCGCGGCTGGGCAAGACCACCGGCTGGATCCATCGCGCCACGCTCAAGGCCAAGGGCGTGACCATGCTCGGCGGCGTCGAATACCTGGGCGTGGACGACAGCGGCCTGCGCATCCGCGTGGACGGCGCCGAGCAACTGTTGCCGGTGGGCACCGTGGTGGTCTGCGCCGGCCAGGAACCGCGGCGCGACCTGCAGGCGGCGCTGCAGGCCGCCGGCCGCAGCGCGCACCTGATCGGCGGTGCCGATGTCGCCGCCGAACTGGACGCCAAGCGCGCCATCGCCCAGGGCAGCCGGCTGGCGGCGCAACTGTAGGCATGGTCAGCCGGTAGCCGGGAGGCCGCCGGCCAAAGGAGCGGACTTGGTGCTGTCGCATCGCGCGGCTATAAGCCTGGGCATGCCGCACCCCTCGCCCCTGCCCGCCCTGCCCGCCCTGCCCCGCCTGCCGCAAACGGCGCTGGCGGCGTATGCCGGCGCGCATTTCGGCAAGAGCCTGCTGTGGTACGCCGGGGAACTGCTGCTGATCTACTCGATGACCGAACATGCCGGCCTGCGCGCGATCACGGCCGGGCTGGTGCTGGCGCTGGGCCTGCTGCTCAGCGCCGCGATCGGCCTCGGCGCCGGCTGGGGCCTGCGCCGGCGCCTGCGCGACGTGCGCAGCGCCGGGCGCCTGCAATGGCACGGCCTGGCCGCCGCGGCGCTGGCGCTGCTGCTGGTGTTCGCCGCACCCTTGCTGCCGCCGCCGTGGCGGCTGGGCTATGTGCTGGCGGTGAGTTTGCTGTTCCGGCTGGCCTACGCCGCCTGCGACGTGGCCCAGAACACCTTGCTGAGCCTGGCACAGTGGCCCTGGCGCGGCCACGACGGCGCCAGCGCGCTGCGCCTGGCCGGCAGCGGCGCGGCGGCGCTGCTGATCAGCAGCGTGGTCGGTGCGGTGCTGGCGCGCGGGACCGATGGCGGCAGCCTGGCGCTGCAGGCCAGCGCGGTGCTGGCGGCGGTGGCGATGCTGTGCGCCTGGCAGTTGCAGCGGGTGCTGCGCCATCACGCCACTGCGCACCCGGCCCCGGCCGACGCCACGGCTGTGCTCGCGATCGACCGAGCGCCCTCGTGGCGCGCGATTCCCTGGCAGCCGCTGGCACTGATCGCAGCGGTCTCGCTGACCCTGCCCGCGTTCACCAAGCTCGCCCCGTACGTGGCCGCCTACGGCCTGCTCTCGCCCGGCTGGGGCAGTGCGGTCCTGATCGCCTATGCGCTCGGCACGGTGCTGGTGCAACCGCTGGCCGCGCGCTGGGGCCGGCAGCGCACGCCGACGCAACGGCTGGCCTGGCTCGGCGGCGCCCTGTTGCTGTGCGCGCCGCTGTTCGCGCTGGCGTTGCCGGCGCAGCCGCTGCTGAGCCTGGCCGCAGCGGCCTGCATCGGCGCCATCGGCGGCAGCGGCGGGCAACTGGTATGGGCCTGGCACGCGCAGTGCACCGCGACCCGTGCGGTCGCCGAGCATGCGCTGTGCTTCGCCGCACTGACCGCCGCCGCACAGGTCGCCCTGGCCGCCGGGGTGGTGCTGATCGGCGTGCTGCTGGATGCGCTGGCCTACCGCGACGGGCACTGCCTGCTGCTGTGCTGGGCGATGGCGGCCGGCCCGCTGCTATGCGGGGCGCTGTGCCTGCTGCTGGCGCTGTTGACGGGACGCCGGCGATCGCATCCGATCGGTGCCGGCCTGGCGGCCAACGCCAGCAGCGGCTGAGACAGCGGACGCTGCGACGCAACGGGCGAGCATCAGGCCCGAATCCTCGGCGACACGGCGCCACGTCGCTGGCTTGAACGCGGCGCACAGCGCACGCGCATGTCTCAGGCGAAAAACGCCCGCTGCAGCGGCATCAACGCCGCGCCCAGGGTCACCGCGTCGCCGACGGTGCGGGCGATGCACAGTTGCGGCAGCGGCGGCGCCAGGCCGTGCCGGTTGGGTGCGCGCGGGATGCGGATGCGCTCGATCAGGCGCTGCGCGATCGCGGCCGGCAGGCGCCCGCCGATCACGATCGCCTGCGGATCCAGCGCATAGGCCAGATACGCGCACAACTGCGAGAACGGTGCCTCGGCCATGTCCAGCCAGGCGTCCACGCCCGGGGTGTGCGCGTCGATCGCGCCGAGCATCTGCTCGACTCCGGCGTAGTCCTGGCCGGCCGCGCGCACCAGCGACAGCAGCGCGTCCAGGTTCGGATACGCCATGCCGCCGACGGTCCAGATGCCGCCGAACTCGCCGGCATTGCCGCGGTGGCCACGGAACAGCCGGCCATCGGCGATGATGCCGCCGCCGAAGCCGTTGGTCAGGTGCAGGTAGACGAAGTCGCGGCAGTCGCGGCCGACCCCGTACAGACTCTCGGCCACCGCCGCCGCCGCGCCATCGTTCTCGATGGTGACCGCGCAGCCCAGGGCTTCTTCCAGAATCGGCACCAGGTCCACCTGGGTCCAGTCCTCCAGCGCCGGCGGCCCGGCCATCTGCCGGCCCTGCCCGGTGAAGAACGCCGAAATCGCCATGCCCATGCCGACCACCCGCGCCGGGTCCACGCCGGTCTCGGCCAGCAGCTCCGCACGGAATCGCTGCAACTGCGCCAGCACCGGTGCACGGCGCATGTCGGCCAGGCCCACGCGGCGCTGGCCGCGCACGGTGCCGGCGAAATCCACCAGCGCCAGCGCCACCACGTCGCCCATCAGGCCGATGCCGAAGGCGTAGGCGTAATCCGGCGCCAGCCGCACATCGACGCTGGGGTTGCCGCGACCCTCGGCGGCACGGGCGCTGAGCTGGACCATGCGGTCCTGCACGAAGCCCTGCAGCAGGCGCGCCACGGTGGGCTGCGACAGATCCAGGTCGCGGCTCAGCGCCGCCTGGGTCTGCACCCCGGTCTTGAACACACGGTCGAGCAATTGGCGGCCGCCGGCACTGACGCGCGGCGGGAAATCGGAATGCGGCATAGGCGGACGCAAAGCGTGATGGATGCACGAACCGCAACAACCTAGCACGTGGACATCTAAGTTTCATACATGGTAAATAGTATTAACCCCACATTCTTTTACTGGGGGTCTTCATGCGTACCGTTCATCCGCACCCGAGCCTGCTGGCACTGGCGCTCGCGTCCATCCTCGGCAGCGCCGCGACCGTCCATGCCGAGGACGCGCCAGCGCCCCCGGCCGACGCCACCACCACGCTGGACCAGATCGTGGTCACCGGCACGCCGCAGGGCCAGTCGCAGAAGGACGCCCCCTTCGCGATCAGCGTGGTGTCCAAAGAACGCCTGGAGCGCAGCACCCCGAGCAGCAGCGTGGACATGCTGCGGGCGGTCCCCGGCTTCTCCGCCGAACCCTCCGGCGGCCAGGGCGGCGGCCAGAACCTCTACGTGCGCGGCCTGCCGGCGGGCGGCTGGTACTACGTGCAGTACCAGGAAGACGGCCTGACCCTGTTCGACGAGCCGCAGGAAAGCTTCTTCAACGTCGACACCCTGTTCGCGCTGGACATGATGACCGAGCGCCTGGAAGTGGTGCGCGGCGGCACCTCGCCGCTGTTCGCGACCAACGCGCCGGGCGGCACGGTCAATGCCATCACCCGCCACGGCACCGCCACGCCCGAAGGCGCGGTGCGCATGAGCGTCGGCAGCGACGGCCTGCGCCGCGAGGACGCCTACAGCGCCGGCCCGCTCAGCGAGAACGTGCTGTACAGCATCGGCGGCTACCACCGCAGCGACGACGGCCTGCGTCGCACCGGCTACACCGCCGACCAGGGCGGCCAGCTGCGCGGCAACCTGACCTTCCTGATGGGCGATGCGATCCTCGACGTCGACGCCAAGTACCTCAACGACCGGACCGCCTTCTACAACCCGATCCCACTGGCCGACCCGCGCAATCCATCGCAATCGCTGTCGGCGCTGCTCGATCCGCTGGACGGCACCCTGTTGTCCAACGACCTGCGCCACACCACCGCGCTGAGCTTCGACGGCAACGGCCCGCTGGCGCGCAACCTCGACCTGGCCGACGGCATCCACAGCAAGGTCAAGCAACTCGGCACGCACCTGGAGTGGGATCTGGGCGACGGCCTGACCCTCAACAACCGCATGCGCTTCGTCGATGCGGAGGTGGACTACACCGCGCTGTTCTCCGGCGCCGCGCCCTACGACGCCGGCACCTACCTCAACACGCAACTCGGCCGCGCGCGCAGCGGCTTCGGTGCGCGGGTGGCGCGGGTCGGCTACGTCGCCAGCCGCAACGGCGCCGCCTACGATCCGGCCGCGGCCGACGGCCTGGTGCTGGAGAGCGGCCTGTGGAATGCGCGCACGCATCTGCGCACGCTGTCCGACGACCTGCGACTGAGCAAGGCGTTCGACGACACCGCGCTGGGCCAGCACACGCTCACCGCCGGCCTCAACGTGCAGCACTTCGAATATCGCCAGGACCGGTTGCAGAACACCGTGCTGACCACGCTGCAGAACAACGCGCAGCGCCTGGACGTACTGGCCTACGACGCCGCCGGCAACGTGGTCGGTTCGGTCACCCAGAACGGCTTCGTGCGCTACGGCAATGGCGTCACCAGCGGCTTCGCCAACGGCACCTACCTGTCGCCGTACCTGTGGGACTCGGTGCGCTTCGGCCGCCTTGGCCTGGATGCCGGCGTGCGCTACACCCGCTACAACGCCAACGGCGGCGTCTACGCCAACACCACGCGCAATCTCGGCGATCCGACCACGCTGGCCGACGACAACGTCGGCGGGCTCAGCGGCGCGTTCAGCCCGCGCACCGATCATCGCCATGCCACCCAGTGGACGCTCGGCGCCGAGTTCGCGCTGACCCCGCAGTTGCAGACCTTCGCCCGCTACACCCAGTCGCAGCGCCTGCCGCGGCTGCAGAACGTCTACCAGACACAGAACGCCGACGTCACCGACATCGACCAGGCCGAGGCCGGCCTGCGCGGCAGCTTCGGCGACACCTTCTCGTTCTCCACGGTCGGCTTCTGGAGCCGCTTCAACGATCTGTCGATCAGCGCCATCGTGCTCGACGGCAGCGGTGCGGTGCAAAGCCTGGCACTGGTCGGCAAGACCCGCACCCTGGGCCTGGAATCGGAGCTCACCTGGCGGCCGCTGCCGCTGTTCGGCATCACCGGTTCGGCCACGCTGCAGGATCCGCAGACGCGCGGCCTGAGCAACGCGACCACCGGCCTCAGCTACGGCGACCTGGACGGCAAGCAGATCTCGCGCATTCCCAAGTTCATGGCCTCGCTCAGCCCGACCCTGTACTTCGACATCGACGGCCGGCCGCTGGAACTGTCGGCCACCGCCTATCGCATGGGCCAGCGCTATGTGGACTACACCAACGCCACCGCCCTGCCCGCCTACACCACCTACGACCTGAGCCTGTTCGCGCGGCTGACCGACCACCTGGAACTGCAGCTGCACGCCGCCAACGTCGGCAACGCGCTCGGCCTGACCGAAGGCAATGCGCGCGTGGACACGCTGTCCGGCCAGGGCACCGCCGACGCGATCTACGCGCGGCCGATCTTCGGCCGCAACTACAACGCGTCGCTGACCTGGAGATGGTGAGCATGCGCTTCCGGAGACTGCTGATGAGCGCCGTGCTGTCGATGCCGGTCCTGGCCATGGCGGCAATGCCGAGCCTGCCCGACCAGCTACGCGACCCGCATGGGCCGGCGCTGGTGGTGTCGCACCGCGCCTGCTGGACGTTCGCATCGGAGAACACGCTTGACGGCATCGCCGCGTGCATCGCGCGCAGCGTGGACATGGTCGAGATCGACGTGCGCACCACCCGCGACGGCGCGCTGGTGCTGATGCACGACGAGACGGTGGACCGCACCACCGACGGACACGGCGCGGTGGCCGATCTGGAAGCGGCGCAGATCGCCGCCTTGCGCGTGCGCAGCCAGGGTGGCGGCCGCGACAGCACGCTTACCGCGCGGCATCCGCCGACGCTGGCGCAGGCGCTGGCCTTGGCGCGCGGCAAGGTGCTGGTGAACCTGGACGTCAAGGCCGCGGCGCTGGACCAGGTGATCGACGTGGTGGAGGCCGCCGGCGCGCAGCGCGACGTGCTGCTCAACGTGCCGCTGGACGCGCCCGCTGCGGTGCTGCAGCGCGCGCGCAAGGCCGACATCGCGGTGCAGGCGCTGTACCTGCAACGCGAATCGACGCTGCCGCCCGAGCAGGCCCTGCGCCGCGCCGCCAGCTTGCAGCCGGCGGTGGTGCAGCTGATGTTCGACGACCCGGTGGTGCTGGACATTGCGCAACGCGAACTGGCGCCGCACGCGCGTCTGTTCGTCAACACCATGACCAACGACATCGCCAGCGGCAAACCGATGCGGCTGTCCGCGCACTACACCGACCAGCGCGCACTGCGCGATCCGGCTGCGGTCTGGGGCGGGCTGCGCAAGCACGGCGTCAGCATGATCCAAACCGACGAGCCGTTGGCATTGCAACGCTACCTGCACGGCGCGGACACGCCCCGGTAGCGGGCCTCGGTCCAAATCCCGGCGACATCACGCGGTGGCCCACGCGCGGTGTCGCCAGGAGTCCAGTTTCAGACGGGTGGCATGCAACGCCAGGACGATGCCCGTCGCTTCGAGCATTGCGCTGCAGACAACCGCGCCCATGGGCGCGGCGGTTGCCGCGCGCTGCGCTGCTTCACTTCATTCCATCAACCCCGAACGGAAGAGAGCACATGAAACTGCCCAAGAAACCCGCCAAGGTTCTCGCCCTGGCGCTGGCCTGCGCGTCGCTGACCACGCTGTCCGGCATGGCGTCGGCCGCCAGCAACTGGAACCCGCAACATATCCTCAACGTGATGAAGAATCCCTACCAGGGGAATCACGCCGATGTCGTGGTGATCTCGCATCGCGGGCTGGTCGGCGACGGCTGCGCGGAAAACTCCACCTGCTCGATCCTCAGCACTTACAACAACAACATCGAAGCGATCGAACTCGATGTCAAGCAGGCCTCCGACGGCATCCTTTGGCTGTTCCACGACCAGAACGCCGGTCGCGTGGTGTATCACGAACCCGGCTTCTATATCTTCCAGCCGGCGACCAATCCGAAGGGCTGGAATCCGGACATCAGCACCCTGACCAGTCATGATCTGGTCAACTCGTTCCTGCGCGACAAGAACTTCGCCAAGACCAACGACAATCCGACCTCGCTGGCCAAGGCGCTGAACACCGTGGTGACCTACGCCAACCACATGGTGGTGGTGCTTGATCTGAAGAACCTGGATGCAGTCTCGCGCGCGGCCGACCAGGTCCATGCGTTCCGCATGGAGAACCAGGTGGTGCTGAAATTCAGCGCCTCGCTGCTGCCGAAGACGCCCAGCGAGATCACCCGCTTCACCAAGGGTGTGCCATTCGCGCCGACCATCTACGCCGGCGACATGGACAGGCTGGCCGACGGCGGCTACGTCGGCGAGTGCGGCTCGGGGCGCGGCGACACGCCGGCGTGCCGGGTCAACGCCTGGATCAACGAGGCGCGTCGCCAAAGCGGCTTCGCATGGCTGGAAATCGGCAACAAGCAGCCCCGCCGCGGCGACCCGACCGCCGAACTGCTGGCCGAGAACCAGGCGCAGAAACGCGCGATCGGCGCGTTCTCGCCGGTGCCCGAGTACCGCCTCAGCAGCCATGACGGCCAGCACTACGTGCGCAGCAACGGCACCTGCTGTGCCTCGCTGGACGACTACCTGACGCGTACCAAGTACTTCGGCAACGAGACCGCCGACGACCGTCCGGATTTCCGCGCGCAGGTCACCGCCGGCTTCACCAGCATCATCACCGACGATCCGCTCGGGGTGATTCGCGCCAACGTGCCGCGCAACACCGCGCGCTACAACTGACCACTGGATGGTCGCCCGGGGAGTGCGCTCCCCGGTCCTGCACGGCGCCCATGCGCCGTGCAGTCCGTCGCCCGCCTTCAGGAGTTCCCATGCGTTCCGCCCCACGTCCCCGCCATCTGCTTCTCGCGCTGCTGGTCGCCGGCGCCTGCGTGCCGCTGCTGCAACGCGCGGCCACCGCCCACGGCGCGCAAACCGCAGCGCCGGTTTCCCTCGCAACACACCCGCCTGCCGGTCCGGCCAGTGCGCAGACGCCGCCGTCCACTGGCGCCGATTCGATGAACGGTAGCGCCGTGCCCGGGCCACCTGCGAGTGCGGTGCTGGCCGCGGCGCAGGCGCTGCCTGCCGACTTCCAGGCCGATGTGCTGCTGCGCTTGGCTGCATCCGCCGATCTTCCAGCCGACGGCAACCGGGCCGCTGCCGCGCAACGGCTGACCCAACAGGCCGTGACACTGGCCGAGCGCGCGCAACGGCGCATGCCCGGCCTGGCCCGCGTCGGCAGCATCGACGAAGAGCACGACGACGAACTGCGCTCACCGCGCACCGCTGGTCTGGATCGGCTGACGCTGCAGGCACGCGCCGCACAACACGCCACGCCAGCGCAGGTTCAGGCGTTGTTCGCAGCGCTGCCGACGCCGCACGCTGGCAGTTGCGATGCGGACTATCTCGACGATCCCAGCCCGACCTATGCGTTGGCCAGCGCATTGCAGCCGGCGTCACCGGCAGCGCGCGCCAGCGCAATCGCCGCACGCGTGGACGCGGCGCAACACGAAACCGACACCGCCCCGGCGCTGAAGATGGCGCTCGCCGCGGCGCCGCTGGATACTGCAGGACAGGCACAGCTCGGCGACGGCCTGGTGCGCATGTTCGAACGCATCCGCGGCGACGATGCCGGTTTCACCGCCACCGAACTCAGCGTGGCCGGCGATATGCCGCTGGTGCTGCAACAGATGTCCGACAGCGCCCTGCGCGAGCGCCTGCACGCCGCCTACCGCGGCTACGTCGCCGCGCATCTTGCGCAGACGCGCTGCGCTTCCAGCGTGCTCGGCAACCACTGGCTGCTGGAACAGCGCTTCGTCGCCGAGCTGCCGGCCGAGCGCATCGTGCCGGCACCGCAGCTCCCCGCGCAGTCGATCGACGCCGATGCGATCTCGCTGATCCGCCAGGCCGGCTACAACATCCGCACGCAGTTGCTGGATCCGGCTTCCAGTGCAGGCGATGCGGCGACGGAAAAAGCATCGATCGAGTTCCTCGACCAACTCGACCACGGCGTGCTGCAGCAGACCGCCGCCAGCGACGACAGCGGCCGCGTGCAGCGCGCGCGCCTGCGCGAACTGCTGCGCTATCTCGAGTACGCGCCGGCGGGCGCGGCGCGCGACCGCGGCATGCACCTGCTCGCCACGCTGCTGAGCGGCCCGTATTACGCACGCGATCACGACACCTGGTTCGGCGATCTGCGCGTGCTCGCCGATCAGGCGCAGCGTTGGCCGGATCGCGATCAACGCCTGACGCAACTGAGCGGACACGCCGATCCGGTGGTGAAGGTGTACGCCATGCTGATGCAGCGCAAGCAGTTTCCCTGAGCCTCATGCGCCGCAGTGCGGCGTTGCACAATGCCGTCGCGCGGCCAGGCGCGACGGCATCTCGACACAGCGAGATGTGAACCCTGTCAACACTCGGGATTCAGTTGCGATTCGGGAACCGGCCCCTATCGTTCGCGCCTCTTCTCGATCCGCCCATCTTGGCGGATCCGCCGGACTTCAGATTGCCGGCACCCGGGCGGCCCGTGACAGGCCGCCTCCCCATGACGCCAAGCCGCATCGCTTGCCGCGCCATCCCGGCGCAGCGCCACGACGACGGCCCATACGGAGCAAGGAGTACGATGAAACTGGCCTGGATTCTCTGGCTCTCGCAATTGTTGCCGCAACCCGCTGCCGATTCGCTTTGCCTCAGCACCACCGTATACCTGGAAGCGCGCGACCAGACGCTGCGCGGACAACAAGCCGTCGCGGAAGTGGCGCTGCGTCGCCTGGACAGTGGCCTGTGGGGCGATTCGATGTGCCAGGTGGTCACCGCACGCAAGCAGTTCGCGCCAGGCCTGGTGAAGCCGGGCACCGAATTGAAGAACGACGACGCCTGGGCCGATGCGGTCAAGGTCGCCTTCGCCGCCGAGCGCAACTGGGCGCTGCCGCAGGGCCAGCGCAAGGAGATCGTGCCGGGCGCCAGCCACTTCGCCGCGCATGCCATCGCCAGCCCGAGTTGGCGCAATGCCTATCAGGTCGCGACCATCGGCGACCACACGTTCTATCGCGTGCAGAAGCTGCGCCCGCGCAACGCGTCCTGATCGTTCGCCACACAGGCATGCCCTGACGCAGGCGCGCGCGCCACGCATGGCGCGCCTTCATCGCCAAGCGCCCCGCGCAGCAGGTACGCTCTGCCGTCCTGACCGATGCGGAACCGCCTGCCATGAAACTCTATTCCAAGCCCGGCGCCTGTTCGCTGGCCGATCACATCGCGCTGCGCTGGGCCGGATTGCCGTTCGAACTGAAGCTGCTGGATGCCGCGGCGATGAAGGCGCCGGCGTACCTGGCGATCAATCCGGCCGGCGCGGTGCCTGCGCTGCAGATGGACGACTGGGTGCTGACCCAGAACTCGGCGATCCTCAACTACATCGCCGATCTCGCGCCCGACGCGCACCTGGCTGGCGACGGCAGCCCGCGCAGCCGTGCCGAAGTGCAGCGCTGGCTGGCCTTCCTCAACGCCGATCTACACCCGGCGTTTCATCCGCTGTTCGGCAGCACCCGCTATCTCGACGATGCCGCGGTGATCGCCCGCACCCAGGAACATGCACGCGAACGCGTGCGCACGCTGTACGCGCGCGTGGAAGCTGCGCTGGAACAGCAGACCTGGCTGGGCGGCGCGCGCCGTTCCATCGCCGATGCCTACCTGTTCGTCACCCTGCGCTGGGCGCGCGCGCAGCAGATCGCGCTCGGCCCCAATCTGCAACTGCATTTCGAACGCATGTCCGCCGATCCGCAGGTGCAGGCGGCGCTGCAGGCCGAAGGGCTGAGCTGATCGGCGATGCGAACGCCGGCGCGGCTGCGCCGGCGTCGCCAGTCGCACGTCAACCGCGCAAGGCGCGACGGATTTCCTCCAGCGCGCCGGGATCGTCCAGCGTCGACAGATCGCCCGGATCGCGCTGCTCGGCCAGCGCCTGCAGCGAGCGCCGCAACAATTTGCCCGACCGCGTCTTCGGCAAGGCCTGCACCAGATACACCTGCGCCGGCCGCGCCACCGCGCCAAGACGCTGCACCACGCACTGGCGCAGTTCCTCGACCACTGCCGCGGCATCCGGCGCGACCTGCTTCAGCGTCGCGAACACCACCGGCACCTGCCCCTTCAGTTCGTCATGCATGCCGATCACCGCGACCTCGGCCACGTCGGCGTGGCCGGCGATGGCTTCCTCGATCTCGCGCGTGCCCAGGCGATGTCCGGCCACGTTGATCACGTCGTCGGTGCGGCCGAGGATGAAGGTATAGCCGTCCTCGTCGCGGATCGCCCAGTCCAGCGAGCTGTACAGCAACGTATCGAAATGGCTGAAGTAGCTGCGCAGGAAGCGCGCGTCGTCGTTCCACACCGTGGTCATGCAGCCCGGCGGCAACGGCGGCTCGATCACCAGCACGCCCTTGCGCCCGGCCGGCACCTCGACGCCGTGCTCGTCGACGATGCGCGTGCGGTACCCAAGATTGGGAAAGCCGGGCGATCCCGGTTTCACCGGCCGCAACTCGACGCCCGGTAACAGGGTCAGCACCGGCCAGCCGGTTTCGGTCTGCCAATAGTTGTCGATCACCGGCTTGCCCAGCGCTTCGCCGATCCACAACGCAGTCGGCTCGTCCAGCGGCTCGCCGGCCAGGAACAGATAGCGCAGCGCACTCAGGTCGCGCTCGCGCAGGTAGCGCGCCGGATGCTTCTTCAGCACGCGGATCGCGGTCGGCGAGGAAAACATGGTGCGCACCCGGTACTTCTCGCACAGCGCCCACCACACGCCCGGATCCGGCTGCACCGGCAGGCCTTCGTACAGCAGCGAGGTCGCGCCGACGATCAGCGGGCCGTATACGTTGTACGAATGCCCCACCGCCCAGCCCACGTCGGAGGTGGAGAACATGGTCTGCCCCGGGCCGCAGTCGAACACCGTGCGCATCGACAACGCCAGCGCCACCGCATGCCCGCCGACATCGCGCTGCACGCCCTTGGGCTTGCCGGTGGTGCCGGAGGTGTACAGCAGGTAGCTGGGCTCGTTGGATTCCAGCCACACCACCGGCACCTGCGCATCGCCGACCTCGGCGCGCAGCTCGGCATAGTCGACGTCGCGCCCGGGCAAGCGCGGCTGCGCCGGATCCAGCCCGCGCGAGACGATCAGCACCGTCGGCGGCGGCGCACTGGCCTCCGCGCAGGCGGCATCGACCAGCGGCTTGTAGGGAATGCGCTTGCCGCCGCGGCTGCCGGCATCGGCGGCGATCAGCAGCTTGGGCCGCGCGTCGTCGATGCGCAGCGCCAAGTTGTGCGCGGCGAAGCCGCCGAACACCACCGAATGCACCGCGCCGATACGCGCGCAGGCCAGCATCGCGTACACCGCCTCGGCCATGTTCGGCATGTAGATGACCACGCGGTCGCCCCGCTGCACGTCCAGCCGCTGCAGCACCGCGGCGAAGGCGTTGACCTCGCGATGCAGCTGCGCATAGGTGATCTCCTGAGTCTGCCCGGTTTCGCTGGACACCGCGACCAGCGCCAGTTGCGTGGCGCGTTCGGGCAGATGCCGGTCCACCGCGTTGTGGCACAGATTGGTCAGGCCGCCGACGAACCAGCGCCGGAACGGCGGCGTGTCGTACTCCAGGATCGCCTGCGGCGGCCGCTCCCAGTGGATCGCCCTGGCCTGCTCGGCCCAGAACTCTTCGGGCCGCTCGATCGAACGTCGGTACAGCGTCGCGTAGTCCATGCCGCCCCTCCCAAGGCCGGTGCACCGGCTCCGAGCATAGTCCTTCGGCGGGGAGGGCGTCGTTCCGACCTTGGTAGAAGGGAGCGATGGATAAGCATCTGGCTCAAGCCGCATGGAAAAGTCACTTCGGCTTGGATGAACTGCCTATCACTACTTAGTCGTGACCTTATGTCTCTTAGGCTCTACTCGAACCATCTTGCCCTCACGCATAAGCAGTCCAAGTACACTCCAACTCAAATAATCTTTTGAGCCGCCAAGATAGTCACTCTGCAGGCCAAGTGCCTTTGCGACATCCGAATTAAGGACACCTTCCGGATTAGCTCGAGCCAACTCAAGAATAGATGACTTTAAAAATTCCAGACCAATTTGAGCCTTTTCTACGACTCCAGAAGGAATTATCAAGTCATCTTTGACCTTCTTCCTCACACCCTCCGGTATGACTGAGTTTGTCAACACCCCCCAGCCAATTCGCTCCCAAAAGCGGATATCAACTCCGCTTCGAGCTTCAAAGCTTGATATTCCGTCAGGTCATCCGCGAGAACCGCAGTGATTACATCATAACCATCAGCTTTAATTTTCTCAATTCTCTCACCCTTACGAGTCTTGTCGACTCTCAATGTGTGCTCCCACGCCCGAATCCCTGTACCCTTACCGATATAGAAAGGAATAGCAGGTGTTCTGCGTGGATCCTTGAGTGCATAGATGTAGTAAGGATTCATGCAGAGGCCAGCATCTAAATTAGGTTGCGCAGCGAAGGAGCATTGACCCTGAAGGATTTGCAATAATCATCATCCGCCCAAAATAAACCTAAACTCATCCTCAAGCTTAGCTTTAGCGAGAGGAACCTCTTTTTCCATAAATTCCCAAGCCCTCATCCAGACATCGTACTTTCTTTCGAGAGCCTTTGAATTCAGCCCCTCATCCTTGTGCTGCGTGTACATGCCGAAGCTAGCGATTTGCCGCCGAATACCCTCAACCAATTGATCAATTGAGTCACACAACTCTGATGTTGGCAAGTAGATTCTATTTCTATCAAAGTACTGAAAAAAATCGAACAAACTATTATGAGCCTCAATGTACTGCTCATCTTTCCCTGGCCCACCAGTCAACTCAACCGGCGACGCAAAGGTTGATGCCTTTCGGTAGGCTTCTGTCAGCAAAGAATAAAGCTGCCCTACCACTTCTGCCCTCTTCTCATGCAGTCTTTGGAATCGGACAGCGTGCTCCGTAGCTTGAATGCTTAGCTGAGAGCGGAGTCGCTCGGTCTCTACAGCTGCCTGGGCCTGCAGCTGCGCTTTGTGAGACTCTAGCTTTTCGTCGTATTCGTGCTTTATCGCGCTCTTCAAACGTTCTGATATCCATGAACGCAAAAGCCAGAATAGGGCGCCACTCAACGCCAAGCTAAGAGCTCCCGAGAGGACTAGCTGAGCGCCAAAGTCGATCATTTTGCTTACGCCTGCTAATGCTTCTGCGCCGCCGCGGTCGGTGACGCCGACGCCGCACGCGGCGGCGCCTGCTTCACGTAGCGGTCGAACCACTCCAGCATCTCAGCCACCACGTCCTCGTTGGACTCGCGCGCGGTGTACCAGTGCGGTTCGAACGGCAGCAGCACCAGCCGCGCGGTGCCGCCGAGGCCGCGGATGGCCTGGAACATGCGCGGGGCCTGGGTGGTCTCGGTGCCGGGGTTGGCATCGTCCATGCCGTGTACCAGCAGCAGCGGCTCGTTGATCTTGTCGGCGTGGAAGAACGCCGAGGCCTGCGCGTACACCTCCGGTGCGGCCCAGAACGAACGCCGCTCGTTCTGGAAGCCGAACGGGGTCAGGGTCTTGTTGTAGCTGCCGCTGGTGGCCACGCCGGCGCGGAACAGGTCGGTGTGCGCCAGCAGGTTGGCCGCCATCAGCGCGCCGTGGCTGTGGCCGGTGACGCCGATGCGGTCGCGGTCGACCACGCCCAGCGCCACCGCCTTGTCCACCGCCGCCTGCGCGTTCTCCACCAGCTGCTGCAGGTAAGTGTCGTAGGCGGTCTTGGGATCGCCGACGATCGGGAACGCGGCGTCGTCGATGATCGCGTAGCCGGCCAGCAGCAACAGCTGGTAGGAATGCAGGCGGGTGAAGTCGCGGTCGTTGGCGCCGCTGACCTGGCCGGCCTTGGAGGCATCGGCGTAGTCCAGCGGATAGGCGTAGAGGATCGCCGGCACCCGCGTGCCTTCCTTGTAGCCGGGTGGCGTGTACAGGGTGAAGGACAGTTCCACGCCGTCCTTGCGCTTGTAGGTCACCAGCCGCTTCTTGATCTGCCGCACCACCGGGGTCGGATCGGGGAAGCGGGTCACCGGCGCCAGGGTGGAGGCGACCACCGCCTCGCCGGCTGCCGCAGCCGGCTGCGGCTGGCCCAGCGTGCGCAGGTAGACGTTCGGCGGGTCGCTCGGCGACTGCCGCCAGGTCAGCAGGCGGGTGGTGTCCTCGCCGGCGAACCCGGCGAAGGCCTCATCGACGTCGGCGCCGCTGCGGAACAGACGCTGGGTCTTGCCGCTCGCCAGATCATAGCGGTCCAGGAACGGCCGGTCGCCGGCCGGGGTGGCGCCCTGCCCGCTCAGGAACAGTGCGCCGTTGTCCTCGCGCAGCACGTATTCGCCGTTGCCCAGGCGACGCAGCTCGGGCGTGCCGGGATCGGCGTAGAGGTCGTCGGTGGACAGGTCGAACAGCACCCGCCCGGCGCTGCCGGGGCGGTCCGCGTCCAGCAGCGTGGTGCGGCGCCAGTGGCGGTTCTCGTCGTACTCGTCCAGCAGCGCCTGCCCGCCCTGCGCGAACCAGCTCAGGCCGGCGTAGCGCTGGGTCACCTTGGCCAGTTCGCGCGGCTTGCCGGTGAACGGTGCCGACAGGGTCAGCAGCTTGTCGCGCGCCGGCACATTGGTCTTCCAGTCGCCGCCGTCCAGCGCCTCGGCCCAGACCAGGGTGGCCGGCTGGTTGGCGCGCCAGCCGTAGGCGCGCGGCCCGGTGGGCACGCCGTGTACCGGCACGCGATCGGCCACCGGCAGGTTCGCCAGCACGCGCTCGCTGCCGTCGGCCAGGTCCAGCACCGCCACGTCGTGGGCGAAGCGGCCGTAGGTGGTGACGTAGGAGTACGGACGCTGCAGGCGCTCCACGCGCACGTGGCGGCCGTCCGGCGCACCGTCGACCACCGAGTACACCGCCGGCTTGCCGACCGTGCGCAGCTTGCCGCTGGCGGCATCCACAGTGACCAGCTGCGCCGTGGCGTAGTAGGTGAACTGGGCCTCGTCCTCGGGACTGGACAGGGTGTCGCGAGCCTCGTAGGTACTGCTCTCGCCCTTGCCGCGGATCGCTTCCTTGACCTCCGGCCCCGGCGGCACCGCCGCCTTCACCGGCGCCGGACCGAGGTCCTGGGGCACCGCACGCACCAGCAGCGTGTCGCTGCCGCCCAGCCACTGGATCTCGCCGCCCAGTACCGGGTTGAGCTGCACGCCGTCGATACGACGCACCGCGCCGGTGGCGACATCGCCCAGCCACAGTTCGACGCGGTCGGCCGCGGTGTTGTTGAAGGCGAAGCGGCGCCCGTCCGGCGACCACACCGGCTGCGCCGGGCAGGCGCCGGCCGGCAGGGTCACCGCGGTCTGCTTGCCGCTGGCCACGTCGACCAGGCTGAAGCCGTCCAGGCAGGCGCGGATGCCATAGCCGTTGGACATGTCGTGGCGGGCGTGGGTGCGCGGTTCCACGCGCACTCCGGCCAGCTTCAGGTACGGCTCGGCGACGCGCGCGATCGGCGGGTAGGCCTGGCGCTCCACCAGCAACAGGGTGCGCCCGGTCGGGTCCAGCCGCGGCGTCGGATTGAGCGGGGCGCGCATCACGCCCAGCAGCGGCTCGGGCGGTTGCCGATACCCGCTGTCGGCGGTGGCGGCGTGGGCGGCGACAGGCAACGCACTGGCGAGCGCCAGGGCGCCGATCCAGCGGAACGGCATGAGCATGGTCGAAATCCCCTTTCGAATGGCCCGGGCAACCTAGCACGGCCGCCGCGCTGCGGCCGAGCGCCGAAGGTCATGCCTGGCACCGCCTGCGTGCCGCGCTCAGGCCGGTTGCAGCGCCTGCTCGGCGGCCAGCGCCGCCGCCACGCTGGGACGCTGCGCGATGCGCACCGCGTACGCCGCCAACGCCGGATGCGCGTCCAGCGACAGGCCGAACCGCGGCAGCCAGCCGAGCACGGTGAACAGATAGGCATCGGCCACACCGAAGCGCTCGCCGAGCAGGTACGGCTGCGTACACAGCATGGCCTCGGCATGGGCATAGCGCTGCAGCAGGCGGGCGGCGACCGCGCCGCGCCGCGCCGGTGCCAGCCCGGCATCGAACAGCGGCACGCTGCCGGCATGCAGTTCGCTGTTGATGAAGGCCAGCCACTCGTACAGGCGGTAGCGCGACAAGGCGTCTGCGTCCGCGGGCGGCGCCAGCGCCACCTGCGGACAGCGATCGGCCAGGTACAGCAGGATCGCCGGCCCCTCGGTCAGCACCTGGCCGTCGTCCAGCTGCAGCGCGGCCACGTAGCCCTTGGGGTTGATCGCGAGGTAATCCGCGCCCTCGGCGGTGCGCTTGCTGCGGTTGTCCACGCGCAGCAACCGGAACGGCAGCTGCAGTTCGCGCAGCACGATGTGCGGCGCCAGGGAACAGGCGCCAGGAGCGGCATAGAGAAGCATCGGAACGGTCTCGCAGGGGCGCCGGACAGTCGGCGCGCGCAGTGTGTGCGGCACGGCGGCCTGCGGAGAAACAAGAATGTCAGGACGGGTCAGTAGCGCCGCTAATGGCCTCGTCCAGGAACCGGCGCAGTTGCCGCGCGGCCGGCGCCGCGTGTGCAGCAGCGACCAGCGCGAAGCGGCGCTGCAGCCGCGGCTGCAAGGGCAGCACCTGCACGCCGTCGCGCTCGGTCGGCAGCACCGACGCCGGCAGCAGGCTGGCGCCCGCGCCATCGCGCACCAGGGCCCAGGCGCTGGACCAGTCGCGCACTTGCAGGCGCAGGTCGGCGATCGCCAGCCCGGCGCGTTCGGCCAGGCGCTGCGCATGCAGCCAGCAACCGCCGGTGGCCAGTACGAACGGCAGCGTCAGCAGTTCCGCCAGGGCGATGTCCCGCGCCTGCGGACGCGCCAGTGCCGGCGGCAGCACCGCCAGCCAGTCGTCCATGCCGAACACCATGGCGTCGCGCTCCGGCGCCGGATCCAGCACCACGCCCAGGTCGACCGTCCCGGCGGCCAGCCAGGCCTCGACCTCCTCGTCGCTGCCTTCCAGCCAGACCACACCCGTGTCCGGATGCGCCCGCTCGAACGCGCGCAGGCGTGGCGCCAGCCATGGCCGCGACGAGGCGAAGCCGGCGACCCGCAGCGAGGCCGCACCCGCTGCACGCTCCGCCTTGGCCAGGGCCTGGATCTGCCCCAGCTCGGCCAGCATCGCCCGCGCATGTTCCAGCGCACGCGTCCCGAATGGGGTCGGCCGGATCCGCCCGCGCTCGCGCAGCAGCAGCGCCGCGCCCAGCACGTGCTCCATCTGCGCGATGGCCTGGCTGGCGCCGGACTGGGTGATGCCGCAGCGCGCGGCGCCGGCGCTGATGCTGCCGCACTCGACGACGGCGACGTACAGCCGCCAGTGGATCAGATTCATCATGTTGGGTTCCCCACAACGCGAAACGCCGGGCGGGGCCCGGCGTTCCGTGACGACGCGATCGCGTTGGCGATCAGCCCAGCAGGTGGGCCACGCCGCTGCGCTCTTCTTCCAGCTCGGCCAGGGTCTTGTCGACGTACTTCTTGCTGAAGTCGTCGATCGGCAGATCCTTGACGATGGTGTAGGCCCCGTTCTCGGTGGTGACCGGGAACCCGAAGATCACGCCTTCCGGGATGCCGTAGGAGCCGTCGGACGGCACGCCCATCGTCACCCACTTGCCGTTACTGCCCAGCACCCAGTCGCGGACGTGGTCGATGGCGGCGTTGGCGGCCGAGGCGGCCGAGGACAGGCCGCGCGCTTCGATGATCGCCGCGCCGCGCTTGCCCACGGTCGGGATGAAGGTGCCGGCATTCCATTCCTGATCGTTGATCGCATCGGCGATGGAGGCGCCGTCGGCGGTGGCGAAACGGTAGTCCGGGTACATGGTCGGGCTGTGGTTGCCCCACACCACCAGCTTCTCGATGCCGCCGACCGGCTTGCCGAGCTTGAGCGAGAGCTGGCTCAGCGCGCGGTTGTGGTCCAGGCGCAGCATCGCGGTGAAGTTCTTCGGGTTCAGGTCCGGTGCCGACTTCATGGCGATGTAGGCATTGGTGTTGGCCGGGTTGCCGACCACCAGCACCTTGACGTCGCGCTTGGCCACCTTGTTCAGCGCCGCGCCCTGCGCGGTGAAGATCTTGGCGTTCTCCAGCAGCAGGTCCTTGCGCTCCATGCCCGGGCCGCGCGGACGCGCGCCGACCAGCAGGGCGATGTCGGCGTCCTTGAACGCGACTTCGGCGTCGTCGGTGCCGACCATGCCGGCCAGCAGCGGGAACGCGCAGTCTTCCAGCTCCATCATCACGCCCTTCAGCGCGGCCTGGGCCTTCTCCATCGGCAGTTCCAGCAACTGCAGGATCACCGGCTGGTCCTTGCCCAGCATTTCGCCGGAGGCGATGCGGAACAGCAGGGCATAACCGATCTGGCCGGCGGCGCCGGTCACGGCAACACGAACGGGTGCTTTCATGGGGGGATTCCTCTGCTAAGAAAGTGGGTGGGGTGGATCAGTAGACGCGATAGCCCAGCGGCTGCAGGTGCAGGTCCAGGGCGGTGGTGTCGTAGCCTTCGACCACGTGCTGGCCGATCACGGTGATCGGCACGCCTTCCAGGCCCAGCGCGGCGGTGGCCTGGCGGCCGGCCTCCTGCTCCACGTCCAGGACCGTGTAGCGGACCTGGGCGCGGGCGAAATCGGCCTGTTGCCGGCGGCAATAGCCGCACCAGTCGGCGGCGAGCATGACGATGCCGGCCTCGCCGGTCAGAAGCCGCGGGTCGCCGGCGGCCAGTGCGGCCGACGGTGTCGAGGCCGCACTGCGCCACCACGCGTGCACGCCGCCGCCGATCACGAGCAGCAGCAGGCACAACACAAGGGGGCGCATCGTCATCGGCGGTCGGGTGCGGCAATCAATCGGGAAAATGGTAGCACGCAGGTTCCGCGCGCCCGGCCGCAGGGCCGGTCGCGCGGACAGCGCCGGATCAGGCGTCGAGGGTGCGGTTCCACTCGGCGACGCGGTCGGCCTTGGCCGCCAGCACCGCGTCGGCGTCGCCTTCGATGGTGATCTTGTTGATCACGTCGCCCTGGGCGACGCTGTCGACCACGTCCAGGCCCTCGAGCACCTTGCCGAACACGGTGTGCTTGCCGTCCAGCCACGGGGTGGCGGTGTGGGTGATGAAGAACTGGCTGCCGTTGGTGCTGGGGCCGGCATTGGCCATGGACAGCACGCCGCGCTCGTGGCGCACGCCGTTGTTGGTTTCGTCCTCGAAGCGGTAGCCCGGGCCGCCGCGGCCGGAGCCTTCCGGGCAACCGCCCTGGATCATGAAGTCGGCGATCACGCGGTGGAAGTTCAGCCCGTCGTAGAAGCCGCGCTTGGCCAGATTCACGAAGTTGGCCACGGTCAGCGGGGCCTTGTCGGGATACAGCTCGATCTTGATCGGGCCGCGGGCGGTGTCGAAATGGGCGATCAGGGACATGGGATTCCTTGGAAACGGGGGCGTCATGAGGGGCGCATAGGATACACGTCGCCTCGTTCAGGCTTTGCCCGCGCCCGCCGCCGGCGCCTGAATGCCCCCGCCCGGCCCACCGCCGCCGGTCGCCGGCAGGCGTCACGGGATCCGGGTATACTAGGTGGCTTCCTTTCCTTCCTTCTGGCGCCGGCTGGCCCCCTTTCGCATGTCCATCGAAAATCTTCGCAATATCGCCATCGTCGCCCACGTCGACCACGGCAAGACCACCCTCGTCGACTGCCTGCTGAAGCAGTCCGGCACCCTGTCCGAGCGCACGGTGCTGGCCGAGCGCGTGATGGACAGCAACGACCAGGAAAAGGAACGCGGCATTACCATCCTGGCCAAGAACACCGCCATCACCTGGCAGGGCAACCGCATCAACATCGTCGACACCCCCGGACACGCCGACTTCGGCGGCGAGGTGGAGCGCGTTCTGTCGATGGTGGACACCGTGCTGATCCTGGTCGACGCGATGGACGGCCCGATGCCGCAGACCCGCTTCGTGACCCAGAAGGCGTTCGCGATGGGCTTCAAGCCGATCGTGGTGGTCAACAAGATCGACCGCCCCGGCGCGCGCCCGGACTGGGTGATCGACCAGGTGTTCGACCTGTTCGACAAGCTCGGCGCCACCAACGAGCAGCTCGACTTCCCGATCGTCTACACCTCGGCGCTGAACGGCTACGCCTCGCTGGACGACAGCGTGCGCGACGGCGACATGACCCCGCTGTACGAAGCGATCATGCAGCACGCGCCGAAGCCGGACGTGGACCCGGACGGCCCGTTCCAGATGCGCATCAGCCAGCTGGACTACAACAACTTCGTCGGCGTGATCGGCATCGGCCGCATCCAGCGCGGCGTGCTGAAGAAGAACATGCCGGTGGCGGTGATCGACCGCGAAGGCAAGAAGCGCCAGGGCAAGGTGCTGCAGGTGCTGGGCTTCCTGGGCCTGGAGCGCATCGAGCAGGACAGCGCACAGGCCGGCGACATCGTCGCCATCTCCGGCATCCAGGAGCTGACCATCTCCGACACCGTGTGCGCGCTGGAAGCCCCCGAGGCGCTGCCGCCGCTGACCGTGGACGAGCCGACCATCTCGATGACCTTCCAGGTCAACAACTCGCCGTTCGCCGGCAACAAGGACCTGTCCGGCGGCAAGTTCCTGACCAGCCGCCAGCTCAAGGACCGGCTGGAGCGCGAGACCGTGCACAACGTGGCGCTGAAGGTGCAGCAGCTGGAAGACGCCGACAAGTTCCTGGTCTCCGGCCGCGGCGAACTGCACCTGTCGGTGCTGATCGAGAACATGCGCCGCGAGGGCTTCGAACTGGCCGTGTCGCGCCCGGAAGTCATCATCAAGGAGATCGACGGGCAGTTGATGGAGCCGGTCGAGCAGCTGGTGGTGGACATCGAGGAGCAGCACCAGGGCGGCGTGATGGAGAAGCTGGGCATCCGCAAGGGCCAGCTGAAGAACATGGAGCCGGACGGCAAGGGCCGCGTGCGCCTGGACTACATGATCCCGGCGCGTGGCCTGATCGGCTTCCAGAACGAGTTCCGCACCCTGACCCAGGGTTCGGGCCTGCTGTTCCACGTGTTCGACCACTACGGCCCGAAGGAACAGGGCGCCATCGCCAAGCGCCAGAACGGCGTGATGATCGCCAATGCGCCGGGCGCCACCCCCGCCTACGCGCTGGGCCCGCTGGAAGAGCGCGGCCGCCTGTTTGCCGCCGAAGGCGACAACGTGTATGAAGGGCAGCTGGTCGGCATCCACTCCAAGGACAACGACCTGACCGTCAACGCGATCAAGACCAAGCCGCTGACCAACATGCGCGCCTCGGGCAAGGACGATGCGATCAAGCTGACTCCGGCGATCAAGTACACGCTGGAGCAGGCGCTGGACTTCATCGAGGACGACGAACTGGTCGAAGTCACCCCGAAGGAGATCCGCTTGCGCAAGAAGCACCTGACCGAAAACGAGCGCAAGCGCGCCGGTCGCGCGGGCTAAGGGATAGCGCACGCCCATGGCCGCCGACAAGGCGTACAACCCGGATCCGCACGCGCATCCGGGTCTGCACCTGATCGCACTGCTGGAGGCCGGCAAGGGCCTGCTCGCGGTGCTGGCGGCCACGGGGCTGGAACTGATGGGTCCGGCCCCGCTGCGCGCGGGGGTGGACAAGCTGATCGTGCGTTTCAGCCTGGACCCGGACCACGGCGCCCTGCCCTCGCTGCTGACCATGATCAACCCCGGCGCGGTGCACCTGGCCGCCGCCGGCATGCTCGCCTACGGCGTGCTGCACATCATCGAGGCCTGGGGCCTGTGGCGCGCCAAGGCCTGGGCCTCGCTGCTGGGCTGCATCTCCGCGGCGATCTACCTGCCCTTCGACGTCTACGCGATCGTGCGCCACCCCGGCTGGGCGTCGTGGGCGGTGCTGGCGATCAATCTCGCCGTGGTCGGCATCCTCGCCCGCGATTTGGTGCGGCGGCGCCGGCATCCTCCTGCGGCCTAGCCGCACCCCGCGCCGCGGCGGTGCCGGCTTTCTTCAAGCGATATGCGCCTGCCAGGCACCGGTGGGCGCATTCGCGTTCCTGGCATTCGGCGGGCACCGCTGGCGGTCGCGCAGAAAACCGCATCCCACGCCGCATGATCATGCGGCAAGACCGCTCAGCGATCAGCGGGACGCACGTGCCTCGCCCGCTGTCGCATTCACTGCCGGCGCCCCATCCTCGGCACCGGGCGAACGCATCGCCTCCGAGTCGCTGGCGCGCACCGGCGGATGCGACAGCCGCACCGGCTCCGGCGCCACTTCCGCGCGCAGCAGCGGCAACGCGTAGGCATGCTCGCGCACCAGGAAATCCAGCATGCGTTCGCGCACGATGCAACGCAGGTCGAAGGCGTCGCCGGAGTTGCGCGCACTGACCAGCAGGCGCACCTGGATCGTGCGCTCGCTGGTGTCGGTCACCTGGGTCACGCAGACCCGTCCGTCCCACAGTGGCTCGCTCTTGCAGATCCGCTCCAGCTCGGCGCGCACTTGTGCGATCGGCGTGCGGTAGTCCAGCCACAGGAACGCGGTGCCGAGCAGGTCGGCGCTGTTGCGCGTCCAGTTCTGGAACGGGTTCTCGATGAACCAGGTCAGCGGCACCACCATGCGCCGCTCGTCCCAGATCCGCACCACCACGTAGGAACTGCCGATCTCCTCGATGCGGCCCCACTCGCCTTCGACGATGACCACGTCGTCGAGACGGATCGGCTGGGTCAGCGCGATCTGCAGGCCGGCGATCAGGTTGCCGAACACCGGCTTGGCGGCGATACCGGCGACCAGGCCGATGATGCCGGCCGAGGCCAGCAAGGTGGTGCCGATCTGCCGCACCGCCGGGAAGGTCAGCAGCACGATCGAGGTGCCCACCAGGATGATCGTGCCCATCGCCACCCGCGCCAGCACCCGGGTCTGGGTCTGCACGCGGCGTGCGGTGAGGTTGTCCGCCACCTCGATCGGATGGCTGCGCAGGATCGCCGTTTCCAGCGCCGCCACGCCGCGCACCAGCAGCCAGGTCACGCAGCCGATCATGCCGATGTGCAGCAGGTGCTGCAGGTCGGTCAGCGCCTTCTCGTCCAGCGGCGTGGATTCGAGCGCGAAGCTGAGCATCAGCATCGGCAGCAGGAAAGCGACCGGCACGCTGATCACGCGCACGATGCGCGCACGCCGGTAGTCGCGGCCGCGCATGCGCTGGGCGATGCGCAGCAACAGCCACCAGGCCAGGAAACCGAGAATCAGCGCGGCGCCGATCGGCAGCGTATAGGCACGCCAGGGCACCCAGTGAAGATCGAGGGTCAAGATGCGCTCCTTTGTCGGGGGGAGGAGTCGCGACAGTCTGGCAGTGGAGGGATTAGCACGATGTCGAGCACGCGCGGCGGCGCCGGGCGACGGCAGCCGCCTGGCATACAGGCGCGCGTGCAAACGCGTCCGAAAAGCGGCGCATGTCGCCGGCGACGCGAAGCCGACGGGCGGCATCGCACGCAGCGATGCCGCAGCCCTCGGGCCACGGCACGACAAGGCGCCGCACATGCGGCAGCGGCACGCGCCGCGGACTACACCAACCGACTACGCCAGCGGCGTGGCGACGTTGCGTCCGTTCTGCTTGCGCACGATCGCCATCGCGATCTCCAGCGACTGCTCGTAGTTCAGGCGCGGGTCGACGCTGGAACGGTAGGCCCGCTCCAGGTCGCGCTCAGTCAGTTCGCGCGCGCCGCCGGTGCACTCGGTGACGTCCTCGCCGGTCAGTTCCAGATGCACGCCGCCCAGGCGGGTGCCGGCCGCGGCGTGGATGTCGAACGACTGCTCCACCTCGCCCAGGACGTTCTGGTAGCGCCGGGTCTTGTAGCCGTTGCTGGTGCTTTCGGTGTTGCCGTGCATCGCATCGCACACCCACAGCACGCGGCGGCCGTCGCGCTTCACCGCGTCCAGCAGCGGCGGCAGCTTCTCGGCGATCTGCGCCGCGCCCATGCGGTGGATGAAGGTCAGCCGGCCAGGCTCGTCTTCCGGATTGAGCACGTCCATCAGGCGCAGCAACTGGTCCGGCTGCGCCGACGGCCCGACCTTGATCGCGATCGGATTGCGGATGCCGCGAAAGTACTCCACATGCGCGCCGTCCAGCGCCGCGGTGCGCATGCCGATCCACGGATAGTGCGTGCTGAGGTTGAACCAGCCCCACTGCCGCGGCACCTCTCGGGTCAGCGCTTCCTCGTATGGCAGCAGCAAGGCCTCGTGCGAGGTGTAGAAATCGACGCGGTTGAGGTTGTACAGCTGCGCGCCGGACAGGGTCTCCATGAAGCGCACCGCATCGCCGATCGAGGCCACCATCTTCTGGTAGTCCTCGGCCAGCGGCGAGCAGCCGACCCAGCTCAGGTTCCAGTACTCGGGATGGTGCAGGTCGGCGAAGCCGCCGTCGATCAGCGCGCGCACGAAGTTCATGGTCATCGCCGAACGCGAGTGCGCGGTGATCATGCGCCGCGGGTCCGGCACCCGCGCCTGCGCGGTGAACTCCGGGCCGTTGACCACGTCGCCGCGGTAGCTGGGCAGGGTCACGCCGTCGCGGGTCTCGGTATCGGCCGAGCGCGGCTTGGCGTACTGCCCGGCGTAGCGACCGACCCGCACCACCGGCAGGCGCAGGCCGTGCACCAGCACCAGACTCATCTGCAGCAGCACCTTGAGCCGGTTGGAGATGGTGCCGGATTCGCAATCGCTGAAGTTCTCCGCGCAATCGCCGCCCTGCAGCAGGAAGCGCTTGCCTTCCTGCGCCTCGGCCAGCTGCTTCTTCAGCGCGAAGATCTCCCAGGAGGTCACCAGCGGCGGCAACTGCCGCAGTTCCGTCAGCGCGGTCTCCAGCGCCTGCGGGTCCGGATACACCGGCATCTGCAGCGCCGGCCTGTCACGCCAACTGGCAGGTGACCAGGACGACGAGGCGGATGCGGACACGGCGGCGGCGGACAGATTCATGAAAGGACTCCTTGGCAGTGTGCGATGTTCGCAGAGCCGGGGCGCGCCGCATAGCGCCGCACGCCGGTCACGCTGGCAGCGCCAGGACATGAACGGCAAGCAACATCGCGATGCCACCATGACTTCCGGCCTACGCCGGCGTTTTTGCGAAAGCACACTGTTATTAAGTAACAATTCCTTTCCATTCGGTCCACCTCGCCATGACACGTCGCCCCCTCTCCTCCGCCATCGCCCTGATCCTCCTGGTCGCCCCCGGCCTCGCCCTCGCTGCGGATACCGCCGCCGACAGCAGCGCTGCCGCCGAGCCGACCGTCGATCTCGATCCGGTCACCGTCACCGCCAAGCTGGAAGCTGCGCGCAACGCGCTGTCGCCGGACATCGGCAGCAGCCAGTACGCGATCAGCGCCGAGGACATCGCGCGCCTGCCGCTGGGCGCTTCCACCCCGCTCAACCAGGTGCTGCTGCAGGCACCGGGCGTGGTCCAGGATTCCTATGGCGGCATCCATGTGCGCGGCGACCACGCCAACCTGCAGTACCGCATCAACGGCGTGATGATCCCCGAATCCATCTCCGGCTTCGGCCAGACCCTGGATCCGCGCACGATCAAGAACATCCGCCTGCTCGACGGCGCACTGCCGGCGCAGTTCGGCGACCGCACCGCGGCGGTGGTCGACATCACCACCAAGAACGGCGTGGAACTGGGCAACGGCGGCAGCGTCGGCATCACCGGCGGCTCCTACGGCACGCTCAACCCCAACGCCTCGTGGTGGGGCAGCGACGGCCGCTTCAGCTGGTTCGCCAGCGGCAACTACCTGCAGAACCGCATCGGCATGGAGAACCCGACCGACAGCGACAACCCGATCCACGACAAGACCCACCAGGGCAAGGGCTTCGCCGACCTCAGCTATCTGCTGAACGAGAACACCCGGCTCAGCCTGCTGGTCGGCTACGCCAACAACCGCTTCCAGATCCCCAACAACCCGGGACAGACGCCGGCGTTCACCTACCAGGGCAACAGCACCTTCGATTCGGCGCAGCTCGACGAGAACCAGCGCGAGAACACCCGTTTCGGCACCCTGGTGCTGCAGGGCGCGCTCGGCGACACCAGCTACCAGCTGTCGGCCGGCCAGCGCTACAGCAGCGTCGCGTTCTCCCCGGACATCGCCGGCGACCTGATCTTCAACGGCATCGCCTCGCAGGTGCAGCGCGCCAACCGTGCCAGCACCCTGCAGGCCGACTTCTCCACGCCGTGGGGCAGCACCCACACCTTGCGCTACGGCGTGTACGGCAACTTCGAACACGCCAACGCCAGCAACAACGCCTATGTGTTCCCGGCCAACGACGACGGCAGCCAGAGCAGCGACGTGCCGCTGTTCATTCCCGACAGCAGCCGCTTCCACGCCAGCACCTACGCGGTCTACCTGCAGGACGAGTGGCAGCCGAGCGACGCCTGGACCATCAACTACGGCGTGCGTGGCGACCGCTACAAGGCCTTCGGCACCACCGAGGGCCAGCTCAGCCCGCGCCTGGGCGTGGTCTGGCACGCCAGCGACAGCACCACCCTGCACGCCGGCTATGCGCGCTACTTCACCCCGCCGGCCACCGAGCTGATCTCCACCAGCGACATCGCCCTGTACGACGGCACCACCAACCAGCAGTCGGCGGCGGGCGGCCCGACCAAGCCGCTGAGCGAGCGCAGCGACTACTACGACCTGGGCATCTCGCAGATGGTCGGCGACCACCTGACCCTGGGCCTGGACACCTACTACCGCAAGGCCGATCGCCTGCAGGACGAAGGCCAGTTCGGCGCCGCCTACGTCTACTCCACCTTCAACTACCGCTACGGCCGCATCCGCGGCGCCGAGTTCAGCGCCGACTACAGCAACGGCCCGATCAACGCCTACTTCAACGCGGCCTACAGCAAGGCCATGGGCAAGCGGGTGATGACCAGCCTGTACAACTTCGACCCGGATGCGCTGGCCTACGCCTACGACCACTGGATCCACCTAGACCACGACCAGAAGCTGACCTCCTCCGGCGGCATCAACTACGCCCTGGCCGACGACAGCCGCATCGGCGCCGACTACCTGTTCGGCAGCGGCCTGCGCACCGACGCCGACGGCGTGCCCAATGGCGGCGAGCTGCCGGCGTACTTCCAGCTCAACCTCAGCGCCGGCCACGACTTCGCCCTGGCCAGCAGCCACCCGCTGCACGCACAGCTGGCCGTGCTCAACGTGCTCGACCGCCACTACCAGTTGCGCGACGGCGGCGGCATCGGTGTGTTCGCGCCGCAGTGGGCGCCGCGCCGCGGCGTCTACCTGAGCCTGCAGCAGGACTTCTGAGCAAGTCCCTGACGGCGGCCGGCGGCATGTCGCGCGACGTGCCGCAGGCCACGACACGATGGATGACGGCGGTTGTGGCGGAGTGATGCAAACGCAACGGCGGCCCCCCGCTACCGGTCGGTCTAGGGGCCGCCGCCAATCGCCGGGTAAGATGCATCCGGACCACCCGACCAAGGCACGTCCAGCAGGACAGCGAAGCCGCGCGCCGCGTCGTGGCCGTGGGATCGCCCAGCGGAGGCAGCGCCACACGGCACGCCGATCGCACACGAACCACCACCACGCGTTGCCACGCCCCTCCAGGCAGGTTTCGCACATGCGCCAGCACCTGTTCGCCGCCTTCGCGGCCACCCTTCTCGCCTGCGTTGCGCCATTGCCGGTGCATGCCAAGCGCGTTAAGGACTTCCGGATGCCGGTGGTCTTAGAAGGCGTCGGCTACGATCTCGCCGCGCGCGTGTATCGCCCCAAGGGCCCCGGCCCGTTTCCGCTGATCGTCATCCATCACGGCACGCCCGCGGACAAGCGCAAGCTCGCCGACACCCGGCTTGGTTTCGCCCGCGCCGCGCGCTGGTTCGCCGCCCGTGGCTACATGGTGGTGCTGGCCTTACGGCCTGGCTACGGCAGTTCCAGCGGCAGCTACCTGGAAGGCGCAGGCAACTGCCACGACGTCGATTTCGTCGTCGCCGGGCGCAGGATCGCGGCGGCCGAGGCGGCGATCGTCGACGCCGCCGCACGTCTTCCCGACGTGGACCCGCAACGCATCGTCGTGGTCGGCCAGTCCGCCGACGGCCTCGGCGCGGTGGCGCTGGCCGATGCGCCGCCACCCGGCGTGCGTGGCGTGATCAGCTTCGCCGGCGGGCGCGGCAGCAACGGCAAGGAGGTCATCTGCGCCGGCGAGGACCGCCTGGTCGAGGCGGAGAAGACGCTGGGCGCAGCGAATATGCTGCCCCAGCTGTGGCTGTACGCCGAGAACGATCACTTCTTCCGGCGCGACCTGGCGCATCGCATGTACGCCGCCTACCGCGCCGGCTCGACCCCGCCGGTGACCTTCGTCGATCTGCCGCCGTTCCGCGACGATGGCCACAAGACCTTCGCGCAGGCCGATCCGTCGGTGTGGGCAACACCGGTGGCGGCGTTTCTCGCCCAGGTCCTGCCGCAGGCTGCGAAGGCGCCTGCGCAGGCCGGTCTCGCGCCAGCGATGGAGGCGCCAGCCAAGTAGGTCGGCAGGATCGCAGGGCGACCTGTACGCGACGACAGCGAGCGCCGACGCTTCCCGGCGTGACCGCGGCACCGCCCAGCAACGCTGCCGCCAGGCGCCCGGTCAGGCCGGGCGATCGACGCGCAGCAGGCGCACGCTCAGATCAACGTGCGCTTGCGGCTCTTGAAGCCCGCATACAGCGCGAACACCGCCAGCAGCACGAAGCAGATCAGGCACCACATCGGCATCGACAGGCCGAGGAAGCGCCAGTCGATGTTGCCGCAGTCGCCGGTTCCGGTCAGCACCCGGCGCAGCACCTCGAACGGCCCCATGGTCTCGCGCAGGAAACTCAGCGGCGGGCCGCAGGACGCCATCGGGTCCGGGAACAGCTGCACCGAGACATGCTTGGTGGAGATGCCGGCGCCCACGAGCGCGGCCAGGAACGCCAGAACGCCATAAATCTTGCGCCCGCCGGCGCTGCGCGGCCCGTGCAGGGCACCGAGCAGGAACAGCACGCCCAGTGCGGCGAACGCGATGCGCTGGAAGATACACAGCGGGCACGGCTCGATGCCCAGCTGCAGCTGCACGAAGATCGCATAGCCCAGCAGGCCGGCACAGATCAGAAAGCCGAGCAGGAACTGCGCGCGGAAACCCCAACGTAACGGATTCATCGGACTCGAACTCGCATCGACGATCCACGCATTATCCGCGATCGTGCGCTCCATCACCATGTGTCATGGCGCTGTCCGCCGCCCCAGCCCGCGCCGCGACCGCGCTCTCCCCGTCCCCAAGCCCGACTCCGCGATCCCCCAAAAACAAAAAGCCCGGACATGCCGGGCTTCTTGATGCTGCAGATGCGAACCGATTACTCGGCCACTTCCTCGGCCACGGCCGGGCGATCGACCAGCTCGACGTACGCCATCGGCGCGTTGTCGCCGGCGCGGAAGCCGCACTTGAGGATGCGCAGGTAGCCACCCGGGCGCGCCTGGTAGCGCGGGCCCAGCGTGGTGAACAGGGTGCCGACCGCTTCCTTGTCGCGCAGGCGGGCGAACGCCAGGCGGCGGTTGGCGACGTTGTCGACCTTGGCCAGGGTGATCAGCGGCTCGGCGACGCGGCGCAGTTCCTTGGCCTTCGGCAGGGTGGTCTTGATCAGCTCGTGCTTGATCAGCGACGCCGCCATGTTCTTGAACATCGCTTCGCGGTGGGCGCTGGTGCGGCTGAACTTGCGGCCGGATTTCTGGTGACGCATGGGTTGGGATTCCTATAGAAGAGTGTGACTGTTGGAGATCGCTGTCGCCGTCGTGGCGTTGAAAGTGGACTGCGGATGGTCCGTGCCGGCCGTCCCTGACCGGGCGACGCCGCGGGCTTGGCGACCCGTCGACGTGGTGATGCGGATGAAGCGAACGACACGCGGCCGATGCCTTGCGGCACCGGCCGGATGCGCAAAACTCAGCCGAGCATGCCGTGCTGGGCGACGCCGGCCGGCGGCCAGTTCTCCAGCTTCATGCCGAGCGACAGGCCACGCTGGGCCAGCACTTCCTTGATCTCGGTGAGCGACTTCTTGCCCAGGTTCGGGGTCTTGAGCAGTTCGACTTCGGTCTTCTGGATCAGATCGCCGATGTAGTAGATGCTCTCGGCCTTCAGGCAGTTGGCCGAACGCACGGTCAGTTCCAGATCGTCGATCGGACGCAGCAGCACCGGATCCACGCCGTTGCTGGCCGGCTTGGCCGCGCCACGGTCGCGATGGGTGAAGTCGCCGAACACCGACAGCTGGTCGCTGAGGATGTCGGCGGCGGTGCGCACGGCTTCCTCGGCATCGATCGTGCCGTTGGTTTCGATGTCCAGGACCAGCTTGTCCAGGTCGGTGCGCTGCTCGACGCGGGCCGATTCGACCGCGTAGGCGACGCGGCGCACCGGCGAGAACGAGGCGTCCAGGACCAGGCGACCGATGGTGCGGGTCTCTTCGTCCGGACGGCGGCGCGCGGCGGCCGGCTGGTAGCCGAAGCCACGCTCGATCTTCAGACGCATGTTGATCGCCGTGTCCTTGGTCAGGTGGCAGATCACGTGGTCGTTGTTGAGGATCTCGACGTTGTGGTCGGTCTTGATGTCGGCGGCAGTGACCGTGCCCGGACCCTGCTTGGACAGCGACAGCGTGGCGCTGTCACCGGTATGCATGCGGATGGCCACGTCCTTGAGGTTCAGCAGGACTTCCAGCACGTCCTCCTGCAGCCCTTCGACCGTGGTGTACTCGTGCAGCACGCCGTCGATCTCGACTTCGGTGATCGCGAAGCCGGGAATCGAGGACAGCAGCACGCGACGCAGGGCGTTGCCCAGCGTATGCCCATACCCGCGCTCCAAGGGCTCGATCACGACCTTGGCGCGGTTGTCGGTAAGGCGTTCGATCTGCGGCCCACGCGGGCGCAGAACCTGGTTGGCGGTAACCGTCATGTTGCGGGTTCTCCTGACGAGCCTCCGTGGACCGGAGGCTCTCCGATGTGATTACTTCGAATACAACTCGACGATCAGCGCTTCGTTGATGTCGGCAGGCAGGTCCGCACGGTCCGGCACGGCCTTGAAGATGCCGCTGAACTTCTTCGAATCGACCTCGACCCACGACGGGTTCAGGTCGTGCGTTTCGGCAACGGTCAGCGCTTCCTGCACGCGAAGCTGCTTCTGCGCCTTTTCCGACAGGGCGATCGCGTCGCCGGCCTTGACCTGGTACGAGGCCAGGTTCACCGACTTGCCGTTGACCAGCACGCCACGGTGCGACACCAGCTGGCGCGCGGCCGGACGGGTGACGGCGAAGCCCATGCGATAGACGACGTTATCCAGGCGGGTTTCCAGCAGCTGCAGCAGGTTCTCGCCGGTGTTGCCCTTCTTGGTCGAGGCCTTCTTGTAGTAGTTGCGGAACTGACGCTCCAGCAGACCGTAGATACGCTTGACCTTCTGCTTCTCGCGCAGCTGGGTGGCGTAGTCGGACAGCTTGCCCTTGCGGGCGGTCGCGCCGTGCTGGCCGGGCTTCTGCTCCAGCTTGCACTTGGAGTCCAGCGCACGCGCCGGGCTCTTGAGGGAAAGATCGGCGCCTTCGCGGCGCGCGAGCTTACAGGTAGGACCGATATAACGAGCCATTTCTTATCGCTCCTTTAGACGCGACGCTTCTTCGGCGGACGGCACCCGTTGTGCGGGATCGGCGTCACGTCGATGATGTTGGTGATCTTGTATCCGACGTTGTTCAACGAACGGACGGCGGACTCGCGACCCGGACCCGGGCCCTTGATGCGCACTTCCAGCGACTTCACGCCGTAGTCGAGCGCAGCGCGCCCGGCCTTCTCGGCGGCCACCTGCGCCGCGAACGGCGTGGACTTGCGCGAACCGCGGAAACCGGCGCCACCGGAGGTCGCCCAGGACAACGCATTGCCCTGACGGTCGGTGATGGTCACGATGGTGTTGTTGAACGAAGCGTGGACGTGGGCGACGCCGTCGGTGACGACGCGCTTGATCTTCTTCTTGGTCTTTGCTGCTGCGGGCTTAGCCATGTCGGTCCCTTACTTCTTGATCGCCTTGCGCGGACCCTTACGGGTGCGGGCGTTGGTACGGGTGCGCTGACCGCGCAGGGGCAGGCCACGACGGTGACGCAGGCCGCGGTAGCAGCCCAGGTCCATCAGTCGCTTGATGGCGATGCCGATTTCGCGACGCAGGTCGCCTTCGACGATGTACTTGCCGACTTCGAGACGCAGGCGCTCGATTTCCGGCTCGGACAGGTCGCGGATCTTGGTGGTCGAGGTCACGCCTGCGGCTTCGCAGACCTTCTTCGAACGGGTACGGCCGATGCCGTAGATGCTTTGCAACCCGACCCAGACGTGCTTCTGGGCTGGCAGGTTGACGCCTGCAATACGCGCCATGACGCGGTTCTCCAACTGAGTGATGGCCCGACGGCGCACCACGGCGCCATCCGGCAGGATGGATCAAAAAGTGAACTTGTAAGTCTAGCAAGGTCTCGGGTTACATGGAAGCCCGCGGAACCGCAAGGTTCCGCAAGCCTGGCATGGGGAGTGTGCCCATGCTCCGGCGCCGGACGTCGTTGGCGAGGCGATGTATCCACCTTGCCGCCCGCGCTACTCCAGCGCAGGACCACCACGTCTCACCCGCGCACGAGACCGCTGCACGGGCCGCCCTTCAAGTCGGAAGACTGCGCCCGGGAGCCGGGGGCGTCTTAGCGGAAGGATTCAAACAGTATAGCAATCAACCGCGGGCAAAACCGCCGCCGCGCGAGCCGCCCTTGAGGTTGGCCTTCTTCAACAGGCTCTCGTACTGGTGCGACATCAGGTGCGCCTGGATCTGCGCGATGAAGTCCATCACCACCACGACCGCGATCAGCAGCGAGGTGCCGCCGAAGTGGAACGAGGTGCCAAGCTGGGCACGCATCACTTCCGGCAGCAGGCACACGATCACCAGGTACACCGAGCCGGCCGCGGTCAGGCGGGTCAGCACGCCGTCGACATAGTCGGCGGTGGCCTTGCCCGGACGGATGCCTGGAATCAGCGCGCCGGACTTCTTCAGGTTGTCCGCGGTTTCCTGCGAGTTGAACACCAGCGCGGTATAGAAGAACGCGAAGCCGATGATCAGCGCGGCGAACACGATCATGTGCACCGGCTCGCCCGGGCCCAGCGCGTTGGCGATGCGCTGCAGCCACATACCGAACGTGCTGTTGGAAGCGGCCTGGCCCGACCACATCGACAGCGTCGCCGGGAAGGCGAGGATGCTCGAGGCGAAGATCGGCGGAATCACGCCGGCCATGTTGAGCTTCAGCGGCAGGAACGAGGTCTGGTTCATGTACGCGTTGCGACCGCCCTGGCGGCGCGCGTAGTTCACCGTGATCCGACGCTGCCCGCGCTCGACGAACACCACGAACAGGGTGAAGGCGAGGATGGTCAGGACGATCAGCAACAGCGAGATGAAGCTCATGTTGCCGTCGCGGTAAGCTTCCACGGTCTGGATCGCCGCCGCCGGCAGGCCAGCGACGATGCCGGCGAAGATGATCAGCGAGACGCCGTTGCCGATGCCGCGCTCGGTCACCTGCTCGCCGACCCACATCAGGAAGATGGTGCCGGCGGTCAACGCGATCACCGCGGTGAGCACGAAGCCCATGCCGGGGGCGTAGACGACCGGCGCGCCGCCCGGTGCAGTCTGGTTCTGCAGCGCCAGGGCGATACTGCCGCCCTGCACCACCGCCAGCAGTACTGCGCCGATGCGCGAATACTGGGTGATCTTGCGCCGGCCCGACTCGCCTTCCTTCTGCATCGCCTTCAGCGACGGAAAGATGTGCGTGGCCAGCTGGATCACGATCGACGCCGAGATGTACGGCATCACGTTCAGCGCGAAGATGCTGAAACGGTGCAGGGCGCCGCCCGAGAACATGTTGAACATGTCCACGATGCCGCCGCCCTGCGCCTGCATCAGCGCAAGCATGGCTTCGGGATTGACGCCCGGCACCGGCACGTAGCAGCCGATGCGATAGACGATCAATGCGCCGAGAACGAACAACAGGCGCTGGCGAAGTTCCGTGAACTTGCCGAGCCCGCCGCCGAGGTTACCCATGCCAGCCTGCGCCATCTGCGTGTTACTCCTGCACGCTGCCGCCGGCAGCTTCGATTGCCGCCTTGGCACCGGCGGTCGCCGCAACGCCCTTCAGCACGAACTTCTTGGTCAGTTCGCCCTTCAGGACCACCTTGGCCTTCTTCGCGGTGCTCGGGACCAGCTTCGCGGCGCGCAGCGCAGCGAAATCGATCTCGCCGGCCGGCAGGTTGTCGAGCTGGTAGGACAGCACTTCGGCGGTGTCCTTGGCCATCTTCGAACGGAAGCCGATCTTCGGCAGGCGGCGCTGCATGGGGGTCTGGCCGCCTTCGAAGCCGGCCTTGATCTTGCCGCCGCCCTTGCGCGCGAACGAACCCTTGTGGCCGCGGCCGGCAGTCTTGCCGAGGCCGGAACCGATGCCGCGACCGACGCGGGTACGCTCGGTACGCGCGCCCGGAGCGGGCTTCAGATCATTCAGATGCAAAGTCATGGTCGATTACTCCTCAACCTGGACGAGGTACTGAACCTTGTTGATCAGGCCGCGCACTTGCGGGCTGTCCTTCAGTTCGCGCACATCGTTGAGCTTGTTCAGGCCCAGGGCACGCACCGACAGGCGGTGACGCGACTGGGTACCACGCAGGCCGCGCACCAGGCGCACCTTGACGGTCTTGGTGGATTCATTAGCCATGGGTCAGATCCTCCACCTTCTTGCCGCGCTTGGCCGCGATGCGGGCCGGCGACTGCATGTCTTCCAGGCCGCGCAGGGTGGCGCGCACCAGGTTGATCGGGTTGCGCGAACCGACGGCCTTGGCCAGCACGTTCTTCACGCCCACCGCTTCCAGCACGGCGCGCATCGCACCGCCGGCGATCACGCCGGTACCTTCAGAGGCCGGCATCATGAACACGCGCGCCGCGCCGTGGCCGGACTTCACCGGGTGCCACAGGGTGCCGTTGTTCAGATCGATGTTGAGCATGCCCTTGCGCGCATACTCCATCGACTTCTGGATCGCGACCGGCACTTCGCGCGCCTTGCCGTAACCGAAGCCGATCTTGCCGTTGCCGTCGCCGACCACGGTCAGCGCGGTGAAGGTGAACTGGCGACCGCCCTTGACCGTCTTGCTGACGCGGTTGACCGCGACCAGCTTCTCGATCATGCCGTCGTCGACTTTCTCTTCGCGGTTGCGGTCGCGATCACGACCCCGCGGTGCACGCTGTTCTTCAGCCATTGTGATGTCCTTGATAGAGGAAAAGATTTACGGCTTCGTTGCCGCTTGTGGTTGTGGTCTGGAGCCGTGTTCCCCGGACGCGCGCAGAAGGCGCGCCAAGGTCCGATGCAGCCCGCATCGGCGGGACGGACGCGGCATCGCCGCGCCCGCAAGGATCAGAACTGCAGGCCGCCTTCGCGCGCGGCGTCGGCCAGCGCCTTGATGCGGCCGTGGTAGCGGTAGCCCGAGCGGTCGAAGGCGACCTTCTCGACGCCCGCGGCCTTGGCGCGCTCGGCGATCAGCTTGCCGACCTTGGCGGCGGCGTCGCTGTTCTTGCCGTTCTTCAGGCCGTCCTTGACGTCGGCCTGCAGGGTGTTCGCCGCGGCGAGGACCTTGGAGCCGTCGGCGGTGAAGACCTGCGCGTACAGGTGCTGGCCGGTGCGCAGCACCGACAGGCGGGCGACGCCGAGCTCGCGGATGTGGGCGCGGGTCGACTTGGCGCGACGCAGGCGGGCGATGTTCTTGTTGATGCTCATGGTATGTGTCCTAGGAAAGCTGAAGGGGAACAGGCTTTTGCAGTGGAGAGTCCGGCCATGGATGGCCGGGCTCCTCGCAGAAGGACCTGCCTTAGGCCTTCTTGGCTTCCTTGCGAATGATGGCTTCACCGGCGTACTTCACACCCTTGCCCTTGTAGGGCTCCGGCGGACGGAAACCGCGGATCTTGGCGGCGACTTCGCCGACGCGCTGCTTGTCGGCGCCCTGCACCAGGATCTCGGTCTGGGTCGGAGCGGCCAGGGTGATGCCTTCCGGCGCGCTGAACACGATCGGGTGCGAGAAACCGAGCGCCAGGCTCAGGTCCTTGCCCTGCATCGTGGCACGGTAGCCGACGCCCACCAGCTCGAGCTTGCGCTCGAAGCCCGCGGACACGCCCTGCACCATGTTCGCCAGGATGGCACGAACCGTGCCGGTGATGGCGATGTGCGACGGATCGTTCGCCGACAGCGTGGCGACACCGTTTTCCTGCTTGATTTCGACGCCGGCCGGCTTCGGCAGCGACAGGGTGCCCTTCGGGCCCTTGACGCTGACCTGATCGGCCTGGACGGTGAGTTCGACGCCCTTCGGGAGGGAGATCGGCTTCTTGGCTACGCGGGACATGTGAGTGCTCCTTCCCTTAGGCCACGAAGCACAGGACTTCGCCACCGACGCCGGCCTGACGGGCCTGCGCATCGGTCATGATGCCCTTGGACGTGGAAATGATGGCAACGCCCAGACCGCCGAGAACCTTCGGCAGCTCGGTCTTGCCGCGATACTGGCGCAGACCCGAACGCGAAACGCGCTTGAGCGTATCGATGACCGGACGGCCCTCGAAATACTTCAGCACGATTTCCAGTTCGGACTTGTTGTTCTCGATCGCGTTGACGCGCAGATCGCTGATGTAGCCTTCGGCCTTCAGCACTTCCGCGATCGCAACCTTGATCTTGGAGGACGGCATCTTCACCGTCGGCTTGCCAACCGCGGCCGCATTCTTGATGCGGACCAGCAGGTCGGCGATGGGATCAGTCATGCTCATGGTGTCTACCTTTGAGTGCACCGATATCCGCTTTCGCGAAAATCTTGTGTGGTGGAGCGGTGGAATGACGCAGGGGGTGAAGCGCGCGACCGCCGGAGGAACCCGCGGCGACTGCCATACCCGTCCCTGCCGCGAGGCAAGGAGCGGGAGTATACGACAAAAAGTCCGACTTGCGTCGGACTCGTTGTCTGAACGACACGCGGGCGGCTAGACCGCCCTGCCCGGCCCCGCGAACGGGACCGGCGCCGCTGGCATTACCAGCTGGCCTTGCGCAGGCCCGGAACGTCGCCGTTCATGGTCGCCTTGCGCAGCATGTTGCGGCCCAGGCCGAACTTGCCGTACACGCCACGCGGGCGGCCGGACAGTTCGCAACGGGTGCGCTGGCGGCTCGGCGACGAATCGCGCGGCAGCTTCTGCAGCTTGGTCACGGCCTCGGCCTTCTCGTCGTACGAGGCGGTGCCGGAGGCGATGATCTTCTTCAGCGCATCACGCTTGTCGGCGAACTTCTTCGCCAGCTTCTTGCGCTTGATGTCGCGGTTGACCATGGAGGTCTTTGCCATCTGTAAATCCTCGGGATTCGAGAGTGGGGATTGGAGATTTCCAGAACCCGGGATGTGACGGGCGCAGCGCCCTTCCATCCCGAATCCCGAATCCCGAATCCCGGCTGTCAATCAGTTACGGAACGGGAACTTGAACGCTTCGAGCAGCGCCTTGGCTTCGGCGTCGGTCTTGGCGGTGGTGGTGATGGCGATATCCATACCGCGGATCGCGTCGACGGCGTCGAAGTCGATTTCCGGGAAGATGATCTGCTCCTTCACGCCCATGTTGAAGTTGCCGCGGCCGTCGAACGAACGACCCGAGACACCACGGAAGTCGCGCACGCGCGGCAGCGAGATGTTGATCAGGCGGTCCAGGAACTCGTACATCTTGGCGCGACGCAGCGTGGTCTTGCAGCCGATCGGCCAACCATCGCGGATCTTGAACGAGGCCACCGAGATGCGCGACTTGGTCACCACCGGCTTCTGGCCGGAGACCTTGGCCATGTCGGCAACGGCGTTTTCCAGGATCTTCTTGTTCGTCGCCGCCTCGCCCACGCCCATGTTCAGCGTGACCTTGACCAGCTTCGGCACTTCCATCGGATTGGTGTAACCGAACTTCTTCATCAGAGCCGGTACCACTTCTTCCTTGTAGATCTTTTCGAGACGGGAAGTCATTGTGTCATTCCTCAGGCGTCGAGCGCCTCACCGCTGGAGCGGAACACACGCAGTTTGCGTCCATCCTCCAGCACCTTGAAGCCAACGCGGTCGCCCTTGCCCGTCGCCGGGTTGACGATCGCCACGTTGGAAATATGGATCGACGCTTCGCGCTCGACCACGCCGCCGGCGACGCCCGCCTGCGGGTTCGGCTTGGTGTGGCGCTTGACGATGTTCGCGTTGGAGACGACCACGCGGTCGCCGTCGACGCGGACGACTTCGCCCTGCTTGCCCTTGTCCTTGCCGGTGGTGACGACGACCTGGTCGCCCTTCTTGATACGGTTAGCCATGTGTATGTCCTCCGCTCACAGCACTTCGGGAGCGAGCGAGACGATCTTCATGAACTTCTCGGACCGCAGCTCGCGGGTCACAGGCCCGAAGATGCGCGTGCCGATCGGCTCCTGCTTGTTGTTGAGCAACACCGCGGCGTTGCCGTCGAAGCGGATCAACGAACCGTCCGGACGACGCACACCCTTGCGGGTACGCACGACGACGGCGTCGTAGACTTCGCCCTTCTTGACCTTGCCGCGCGGGATCGCGTCCTTGACGGTGACCTTGATGATGTCGCCAATGTGCGCGTAGCGGCGCTTAGAGCCGCCGAGCACCTTGATGCACATCACTTCCTTGGCACCGGAATTGTCGGCGACGTCGAGGTAGCTCTGCATCTGGATCATGATTCAGATCTCCCTTATTCGGCCGCGCGGGTGACGATTTCCACCACCCGCCAGTTCTTGGTCTTGGACATCGGCGCAATCTCGGTCACGCGCACGACATCGCCTTCGTTGCAGGCGTTGTCGGCGTCGTGGGCATGGAGCTTGGTCGAGCGCTTGATGTACTTGCCGTACAGCGCATGCTTGACCTGACGCTCCACCAGCACGGTGACGGTCTTGTCCATCTTGTTGCTGACCACACGGCCTTCGACCGTGCGCAGCGTCTTGCTTTCGTTATTGTCGCTCATCGCGGCCATCCTTACTTCGTGCTGCCGAGCAGGTGCTTGACGCGAGCGATCTCGCGGCGCACCCGGCGGGTTTCGTGAGTCTTCGGCAGCTGCCCGGTGACCTGCTGCATGCGCAGGGCGAACTGCTCCTTGCGCAGATCGGTCAGGTGGGCCTTCAGATCGTCGGCCGACTTCTCGCGGAGTTGTTTGATGTCCATCAGCGTACCGTCCGGGTCACGAAGGTGGTGGTCACCGAAAGCTTGGCAGCGGCCAGGCGGAACGCCTCGCGCGCGACATCTTCGCCGACGCCTTCGATTTCATAGATCATGCGACCGGGCTGGATCTGCGCGACCCAGTACTCGACGTTACCCTTACCGGAGCCCATTCGCACTTCGATCGGCTTCTTGGTGATCGGCTTGTCCGGGAACACGCGGATCCACATCTTGCCGCCGCGCTTGACGTAGCGGCTGATCGAGCGGCGCGCCGCTTCGATCTGGCGCGCGGTCAGCTGACCGTGCGCCGTGGCCTTCAGCCCGTACTCGCCGAAGCTGACGGCGTTTCCGCTCCACGCCAGGCCGTCGTTACGACCCTTGTGCATCTTGCGGTATTTGGTTCGCTTGGGTTGCAACATTGCCGTTACCTCGCTTCACGGGCCGGACGCGACGGACGGTCGCCACGGTCGCCGCGATCGTTACGATCGTTGCGCGGGGAATCGTCCTGCTTTTCCTGGCCAACCTGGGAGAAATCGAAGATCTCGCCCTTGTAGATCCAGACCTTGATGCCGATGATGCCGTAGGTCGTCTTGGCTTCGGCGAAGCCGTAGTCGATGTCGGCACGCAGCGTGTGCAGCGGCACGCGGCCCTCGCGGTACCACTCGGAACGGGCGATTTCCGCACCGTTCAGACGGCCGGCGACGTTGACCTTGATGCCCAGGGCACCCAGGCGCATCGCGTTGCCGACCGAGCGCTTCATCGCGCGGCGGAACATGATGCGACGCTCCAGCTGCTGCGCGATCGACTCGGCGACCAGCTGCGCATCCAGCTCCGGCTTGCGCACTTCGGTGACGTTGATGTGGGCGGGGACGCCCATCATCTCGCTCACTTCCTTGCGCAGCTTCTCGATGTCCTCACCGCGCTTGCCGATCACCACGCCCGGACGGGCGGTGTGGATCGTCACGCGCGCGGTCTTGGCCGGACGCTCGATCAGGATCTTGCTGATGCCCGCCTGCGCCAGCTTCTTGCGCAGCATTTCGCGGACCTTGAGGTCGGCTGCCAGGTAACCGGCAAACTCGGCCTTGTTGGCGTACCACTTGGAATTCCAGTCCTTGGCGATACCCAGGCGGATTCCGATCGGATGAACTTTATGACCCATCGTCTTTTCCTTTCCGCTTACTTGGCGGCGCCCACAACCACAGTGATGTGGCTGGTGCGCTTGAGGATGCGGGTACCGCGGCCTTTCGCCCGCGCCATGAAACGCTTCAGGGTCGGACCTTCATCAACCATGATGGTCTTGACCTTCAGCTCGTCGACATCCGCGCCTTGATTGTTCTCGGCATTGGCGATCGCCGACTCCACCACCTTCTTGATCAGGTGGGCAGCCTTCTTGTCCGAGAACTTCAGCAGGTTGACCGCCCGCTCGGCGGAAAGACCGCGCACCTGGTCGGCGACCAGGCGGGCCTTCTGCGGGGAGATGCGCGCGGTGCGCAGGATTGCTTTCGCTTCCATCGTCATCTCTCCTTACCGGCCCGACTTCTTGTCGCCACCGTGACCCTTGAAGGTCCGGGTGACGGCAAATTCGCCGAGCTTGTGGCCGACCATGTTCTCGTTGACCAGCACCGGAACGTGGTTCTTGCCGTTATGCACGGCGATGGTGAAACCCACCATCTCCGGCAGGATCATCGAACGACGCGACCAGGTCTTGATCGGACGCTTGCTACCGGCCGCGGCCTCCACCTTCTTGACGAGGTGGTGATCGACGAACGGGCCCTTCTTGAGTGAACGTGCCATGGTCGATTAGCCCCTACGATCGCGGACGATGAATTGTTCGGTGCGCTTGTTATGGCGCGTCTTGTAACCCTTGGTCGGGACACCCCACGGGGTGACCGGATGCGGATTACCCTGACCGGCCTTCGCCTCACCACCACCGTGCGGGTGGTCGACCGGGTTCATGGCCGCACCGCGAACGGTCGGACGCACGCCGCGCCAGCGCTTGGCGCCCGCCTTGCCCAGCTTCTCGAGGTTGTGCTCGTCGTTGCCGACTTCACCGATGGTGGCGCGGCACTCGGACGGCACCTTGCGCATTTCGCCGGAGCGCAGACGCAGGGTGGCGTAGATGCCTTCACGCGCGACCAGCTGCACCGCGGCGCCGGCGGCACGCGCGATCTGCGCGCCCTTGCCCGGCTTCAGCTCGATCCCGTGGACGGTGGTACCGACCGGGATGTTGCGCAGCGGCAGGGTGTTGCCGGTCTTGATCGGCGCATCCGAACCCGCGATCACCTGGTCGCCGGCCTTCAGGCCCTTCGGCGCGATGATGTAGCGGCGCTCGCCGTCGGCGTAGCACAGCAGGGCGATATGGGCGGTGCGGTTGGGATCGTATTCGATCCGCTCCACGCGCGCCGGGATACCTTCCTTGTTGCGCTTGAAGTCGATGACGCGGTAGTGCTGCTTGTGGCCACCGCCGACGTGGCGGGTGGTGATGCGGCCGTGGTGGTTACGACCACCGGACTTGCTCTGCTTTTCCACCAGTGCAGCGTGCGGGGCGCCCTTGTGCAGATCGGGCGTGACCACGCGCACGGCCGAACGACGGCCTGCGGAGGTGGGCTTGAATTTCATCAATGGCATGGGATGTACCTCAGGCCTTGGCCGTTACGTCGATGGACTGGCCTTCGGCCAGACGCACGTACGCCTTGCGCCAATCGCCGCGACGACCGCTGCGCGAACGAAAGGACTTGTTCTTGCCCTTGACGTTCAACACGTTGACCGACTCGACCTTGACGTCGAACAGCTGCTCGACCGCGGCCTTGACATCGGCCTTGGTGGCTTCGTTCGAAATCTCGAAGACGTACTGATTGGAGAGTTCCTGCAGGCGCGCGGTCTTTTCGGAGACACGCGGAGCGCGCAGCACGCTGAAGATTTTTTCGTTGCTGCTCATGCCAGCCACTCCTCGACCTTCTTGACCGCATCGGCGGTGATCACGACCGTATCGGCCCCGACCAGCGACACCGGATCCAGGCCCTGCACGTCGCGCACTTCCACGTAGGGAAGGTTGCGGGCGGACAGGTACAGATGCTCGGACGCTTCTTCGGTCACGATCAGCGGGCGATTGCCCACTTCCAGACCCTTCAGCTTCTCGACCAGGCCCTTGGTCTTGCTGGCCTCGACGTCGAACGCGTCGACGACCATCAGGCGGCCCTGGCGGTTCAGTTCCGAGAGGATCGCGCAAATGGCCGCGCGGTACATCTTGCGGTTGACCTTCTGCTCGAAGCTGCGCGGCTTGGCCGCGAAGGTCACGCCACCGCCGACGAAGATCGGAGCGGTCAGCGCGCCGTGGCGAGCGCCACCGCCCTTCTGCTTCTTCGACTTCTTGGTGGTGCCGTTGACTTCCGAACGCGTCTTCTGCGCCTTGGTGCCGGCGCGGCCGGCGTTGCGATAGGCGACGACGACCTGGTGAACCAGATCCTCGCTGAAATCGCGGCCGAACACGGCGTCGGAGACCGAGACCTTGTTGTTGCTACCCGTGATAACGAGTTCCATCGTCATCTCTCCTTATGCCTTGCTAGCCGGACGCACGATCACGTCGCCACCGGCAGCGCCAGGCACAGCGCCGCGAATGGCGATCAGGCCACGCTCGACGTCGACCTTGACCACTTCCAGATTCTGCGTGCTCTGCTGCACCGCGCCCATGTGGCCGGACATCTTCTTGCCCGGGAAAACGCGACCCGGGGTCTGGCGCTGACCCAGCGAACCCGGCGCGCGATGCGACAGCGAGTTACCGTGGGTGGCATCGCCCATGCGGAAGTTGTGCCGCTTGATGGTGCCCTGGAAGCCCTTACCCTTGGTGACGCCCTGGACGTCGACCTTCTGGCCGACGGCGAAGATGTCCGCCTTGATTTCGCCGCCGACGGCGAACTCGCCCAGCTGCGCGTCCTCGACGCGGAACTCCCACAGGCCGCGACCCGCTTCGACCTTCGCCTTGGCGAAATGGCCGGACGCCGGCTTATTGACCAGCGCGGCGCGACGGGCGCCCACGGTGATCTGCACGGCGCTGTAGCCGTCGGCTTCGACGGTCTTGAGCTGGGTGATGCGGTTCGGGGTCGCTTCGATCAGGGTGACCGGGATGGAGCGGCCGTCTTCGGTGAAGACGCGGCTCATGCCGGCCTTGCGGCCCACGAAGCCCAACGAATACTTCTTCGTCATGGTCGTAGTCCTCAGGTCAACTTGATCTGGACATCGACGCCAGCCGCGAGCTCGAGCTTCATCAGCGCGTCCACGGTCTTGTCGTTGGGGTCGACGATGTCGAGCACGCGCTTGTGCGTGCGGGTCTCGTACTGGTCACGCGCGTCCTTGTCGACGTGCGGGGAAACGAGGATGGTGTAGCGTTCGATCTTGGTCGGCAGCGGGATCGGGCCACGCACTTGCGCGCCGGTCCGCTTGGCCGTCTCGACGATCTCGCTGGCCGAACGGTCGATCAAACGATGATCGAACGCCTTCAGCCGAATCCGGATCTTTTGGTCCGCCATGACGGTGGGTTCCTTCGTTAAAAGAGCGACGGGCAAGGCCTCTGGGATACCTGCCCCGGTTGTTTCCTGATGTCGTACCGCAGAGCATCCGGCTCGGCGGGGGCATTCCTCCGCCCCAAAAACTGGGGCAGACCAGTCGACCCGGCCTGCCCAGACGGAAAAGTATAATGCGCAGCTAGAGCAGCGTCAACAACCCGGGGCTGTTGAGTGCTCCATGCGACGCGACCTTCCCGGTCCTGCGAACACGAGCGGCGTCCTGCCTCTCTTTTCGCTGTCTTACCGGCGCCCTACCCAGGAACGCCGAGCCGCGCATTATAGCGACGACTTCACACCTCCGCAACACCTCGCGCCAACAAATCGCCAGAACGTTCGCATGCCCGGAAACGACGAAGGGCCGGCTTGCGCCGACCCTTCGCGATGCCGGCGACCGAGGTCGCTGGCGATCCCAGCCGGCGGCCTGCGCCGCCGGAGGGCATTACTTGATGATCTTGGCCACCACGCCGGCGCCGACGGTACGGCCGCCCTCGCGGATCGCGAAGCGCAGGCCTTCGTCCATCGCCACCGGGTTGATCAGCGTCACCACCATCTTGACGTTGTCGCCCGGCATCACCATCTCCACGCCTTCCGGCAGCTGCACCGCACCGGTGATGTCGGTGGTGCGGAAGTAGAACTGCGGACGGTAGCCCTTGAAGAACGGGGTGTGACGGCCGCCCTCGTCCTTCGACAGCACGTACACCTCGGCTTCGAACTCGGTGTGCGGCTTGATCGAACCCGGCTTGCACAGCACCTGGCCGCGCTCCACGTCGTCACGCTTGGTGCCGCGCAGCAGCAGGCCCGCGTTGTCGCCCGCCTGGCCCTGGTCGAGCAGCTTGCGGAACATTTCCACGCCGGTCACGGTGGTCTTCTGCGTCGCACGGATGCCAACGATTTCGATTTCGTCGCCCACCTTGATGATGCCGCGCTCGATACGACCGGTCACCACGGTGCCGCGGCCCGAGATCGAGAACACGTCTTCCACCGGCATCAGGAACGGCTTGTCCACGTCGCGCTGCGGCTCCGGGATGAACGAATCCAGCGCGTCCACCAGCTTCAGGATCGCCGGCACGCCGATCTCGCTCTGGTCGCCTTCCAGCGCCAGACGCGCCGAACCGTGGATGATCGGGGTGTCGTCGCCCGGGAAGTCGTACTTGCTCAGCAGCTCCCGCACTTCCATCTCGACCAGCTCGAGCAGCTCGGCGTCGTCGACCATGTCGGCCTTGTTCAGGAACACCACGATGTGCGGCACGCCGACCTGGCGCGACAGCAGGATGTGCTCGCGGGTCTGCGGCATCGGGCCGTCAGCGGCCGAGCACACCAGGATCGCGCCGTCCATCTGCGCCGCACCGGTGATCATGTTCTTGACGTAGTCCGCGTGACCCGGGCAATCCACGTGCGCGTAGTGGCGCGTCGGGGATTCGTATTCCACGTGGGCGGTCGAGATCGTGATGCCGCGCGCCTTCTCTTCCGGCGCCGCGTCGATCGCGTCGTACGCCTTGAACTCGCCGCCGAAGCGCTCTGCGCCGATCTTGGTCAGCGCCGCGGTCAGCGTGGTCTTGCCGTGGTCGACGTGACCGATGGTGCCGACGTTGACGTGCGGCTTGGTGCGCTCGAACTTACCCTTTGCCATGTCTTCTCTACCTCGTGATTCGTATTGGGGGACGAGCGAGCGGGATGCGGCGCGGATCGAGTCCGCGGCACGCATCCCGTCGCTCTAATCTCAGTTCTTCTTGATGACCGAGTCGGCGATGTTGGCCGGCGCTTCGGCGTAGTGGTCGAACTCCATCGAGAAGGTGGCGCGACCCTGCGACATCGAGCGCAGCGTGGTGGCGTAGCCGAACATTTCGCCCAGCGGCACCATCGCGTTGATCACCTTGCCCGACGGGCTGTCGTCCTGACCCTGCAGGATGCCGCGACGACGGCTCACGTCGCCCATCACGTCGCCCAGGTAATCCTCCGGGGTGACGATCTCGACCTTCATGATCGGCTCCAGCAGCACCGGGTTGGCCTTGTTGAAGCCTTCCTTGAAGCCCATCGAGCCGGCGATCTTGAACGCCATTTCCGACGAGTCGACGTCGTGGTACGAACCGTCGATCAGGCGCACCTTGACGTCCACGATCGGGTAGCCGGCCATCACGCCGTTGGCCACCGCTTCCTGGATGCCCTTATCCACCGCCGGGATGTATTCCTTCGGCACCACGCCGCCGACGATCGCGTTCTCGAAGGTGTAGCCCTGGCCGCGTTCCTGCGGCTCGATCTCGAGCACCACGTGACCGTACTGGCCCTTACCGCCGGACTGACGCACGAACTTGCCTTCCTGCTTGACCGCCTTGCGGATGGTCTCGCGGTAGGCCACCTGCGGCTTGCCGACGTTGGCTTCGACGTTGAACTCGCGCTTCATGCGGTCGACGATGATTTCCAGGTGCAGCTCGCCCATGCCGCGGATGATGGTCTGGCCGGACTCTTCGTCGGTGTTGACGCGGAACGAGGGATCTTCCTGCGCCAGACGGCTCAGCGCGATGCCCATCTTTTCCTGGTCGGACTTGGTCTTCGGCTCGACCGCCATCGAGATCACCGGCTCCGGGAACACCATGCGCTCCAGGGTGATGATGTGGTCCTGCGCGCACAGCGTGTCGCCGGTGGTGACGTCCTTCAGGCCCACCGCCGCGGCGATGTCGCCCGCGCGCACTTCCTTGATCTCTTCGCGGTTGTTGGAGTGCATCTGCAGGATGCGACCCACGCGCTCCTTCTTCGACTTGACCGGGTTGTACACCTGGTCGCCGGAGTTCAGCGTGCCCGAGTAGACGCGGAAGAAGGTCAGCGAGCCGACGAACGGGTCGGTCATGATCTTGAACGCCAGCGCCGAGAACGGGGCGTTGTCGGTGGCCGGACGGCTGTCTTCCTTCTCGTCCTCGTCGATGCCCTTGACCGGCGGACGGTCGCTGGGCGACGGCAGCAGCTGGATCACGCCGTCGAGCATGGCCTGCACGCCCTTGTTCTTGAACGCGGTACCGCAGTACACCGGCACCACTTCCACCTTCAGGGTGCGCTCGCGCAGACCGCCCAGGATCTCGGCCTCGGACAGGTCGCCCTCGTTGAGGTACTTGTCCATCAGGTCTTCGTTGGCTTCGGCCGCGGCCTCGACCATGAACGCGCGCGCTTCGGTGGCCTTGTCGACCAGGTGCGCGGGGATGTCGCGGTATTCGAACACGGTGCCCTGCGAGGCGGTATCCCAGTGGATCGCCTTCATCTTGACCAGGTCGACCACGCCCTCAAAGCCGTCTTCGGCGCCGATCGGCACCTGCATCGGCACCGGGTAGGCGCCCAGGCGGGCCTTCAGCTGCTCGACGACCTTGTCGAAGTTGGCGCCGGTGCGGTCCATCTTGTTGACGAACGCCAGACGCGGCACCGCGTACTTGTTGGCCTGACGCCACACGGTCTCGGACTGCGGCTGCACGCCGCCGACCGCGCACAGCACGAACACCGCGCCGTCGAGCACGCGCAGCGAGCGCTCGACTTCGATGGTGAAGTCCACGTGCCCGGGGGTGTCGATGATGTTGAAACGGTGCTGCGGCATGGACTTGTCCATGCCGGTCCAGAACGCGGTGGTGGCCGCGGAGGTGATCGTGATGCCACGCTCCTGCTCCTGCTCCATCCAGTCCATCGTCGCGGCACCGTCATGCACCTCGCCGATCTTGTGGCTGACGCCGGTGTAGAACAGGATGCGTTCGGAGGTGGTGGTCTTGCCGGCATCGATGTGAGCCATGATGCCGAAGTTGCGGTAACGCTCGATGGGAGTGGTACGGGCCACAGGGAGCCTCTCAAATTTCTTGGATTTCGGATGGCCGAACGCCGCCTTGCGGCGGCCTTCGGATTTGTGCCACGCGCAACGGCGCGGCTAGCGGCACTCAGATGGTGCCAGCGGGCCCCGTTTCCAAGGCCCGGAAGGTCACCAGCGGTAGTGCGCGAACGCCTTGTTCGCTTCCGCCATGCGGTGAGTCTCTTCGCGCTTCTTGATGGCGCCGCCACGGTTTTCCGAAGCATCGACCAGCTCGGCCGCGAGCTTGCGCGGCATCGAGTTCTCGCCGCGCTTGCGCGCCGAGTCGATCAGCCAGCGCATCGCCAGCGCCATGCGACGGGAGGAACGCACCTCGACCGGCACCTGGTAGGTGGCACCGCCGACGCGGCGGGACTTGACTTCGACCGCCGGAGCGACGTTGTCCAGCGCCTTCTGCACCAGCTCGATGGCGTTGGGGTTCTTCTCGCCGATCACGTCCATCGCGCCGTACACGATCTTTTCGGCGACCGACTTCTTGCCGCTCAGCATCACCATGTTGATGAAGCGGGCGATGGTTTCGCTCCCGTGCTTGGGGTCCGGGAGAACGGCGCGCTGCGGCGTATTACCTTTACGAGACATGTGTACTTTCCCTTAGCTCTTCGGGCGCTTGGCGCCGTACTTGGAACGACCCTGGCGACGCTTGGCAACGCCGGCGGCGTCGAGCGAACCGCGCACGGTGTGGTAGCGCACGCCCGGCAGATCCTTGACGCGGCCGCCGCGGATCAGGACCACGGAGTGCTCCTGCAGGTTGTGGCCTTCGCCGCCGATGTAGCTAATGACCTCTTCCTGGTTGGTCAGGCGCACCTTGGCGACCTTGCGCAGGGCCGAGTTCGGCTTCTTCGGGGTGGTGGTGTACACGCGCGTGCAGACGCCACGGCGCTGCGGGCACTTGTCCAGCGCCGGAGAGGCGCTCTTGTAGGTGGTCGCCTGCCGCGGCTTGCGGACCAGCTGGTTGATCGTCGCCATCAGTGGATTCTTCTGATTGAGGCCGTCGGGCCTGGATGCGTGAAAACGAAGGCAGGCCGAAGGACGGCCTGCCGAGACAGGAAAGTATAGCGGGCAAGTCAAAGCGCCGTCAACACAACGGAATTTTTACTTGCTGGCCCATCCGGGGCCGGAATACGGGGCGCTTCCGCTGCGCCCCCTTTCGCGTGGTAGACCGGCCCCGCGGGCGGGACCGGTCCGGCGTGTTGCTTACTCTTCGCTGCCGGCAGCCGCCGGGGCGGAGGTCTCGACCGCCGGCTCGGCGCTGCCGCCGGACAGGGTCTGCATCTCCGACTCGGTCAGGCCGCTGGCGTTGCGGCGGCGCGTGTTGTGGTACGCCAGGCCGGTACCGGCCGGGATCAGGCGACCCACGATCACGTTTTCCTTCAGGCCGCGCAGCGTGTCACTGGTGCCGCGGACCGCCGCCTCGGTGAGGACGCGGGTGGTCTCCTGGAACGACGCGGCCGAGATGAACGACTCGGTCGCCAGCGAGGCCTTGGTGATGCCCAGCAGCACCGGCTCGTACTTGGCCGGCAGTTCGTTGCGGGTCACCAGGCGGGCATTCTCCTCGATGACGCGCTGGCGCTCGGCCTGCTCGCCGTTGAGGAACTTGCTGTTGCCCTGGTCGGTGATCTCGACCTTGCGCAGCATCTGCCGGGTGATGACCTCGATGTGCTTGTCGTTGATCTTCACGCCCTGCAGGCGGTACACGTCCTGGATTTCCTTGACCAGGTACGCGGCCAGCGGCTCGACGCCCAGCAGACGCAGGATGTCCTGCGGGCTCGGCTCGCCGTCCACCACGGTTTCGCCCTTGGCCACGTGCTCGCCTTCGAACACGATGATCTGGCGGTACTTCGGGATCAGCTCTTCGTGCTCCGACCCGTCGGTGTCCTTGATGATCAGGCGCTGCTTGCCCTTGGTGCCCTTGCCGAAGCTGATGATGCCCGAACGCTCGGCCAGGATCGCCGGATCCTTCGGCTTGCGCGCCTCGAACAGGTCGGCCACGCGCGGCAGACCACCGGTGATGTCGCGGGTCTTGGACGCTTCCTGCGGGATCTTGGCGACCACATCGCCCACGCCGACCGGCGCGCCGTCCTGCAGGTTGACGATCGAGCGCGGCGGCAGCAGGTACTGCGCCGGCAGATCGGTGCCCGGGATGGTCAGGTCGTTGCCCTTGGCGTCGACGATGCGCACGATCGGGCGCAGGTCCTTGGCCTGGGTGCCGCGACGCTTCGGATCGGTGATCTCGCGCGAGGCCAGGCCGGTCAGTTCGTCGGTCTTCTCGATGACGGTGACGCCGTCGATGAAGTCGATGAAGCGGATGAAACCGGCCACTTCCGACACGATCGGGTGGTTGTGCGGATCCCAGTTCGCCACCGACTGGCCGGCCTTGACGGCGTCGCCGTCCTTGGCGGTGATGGTGGCGCCGTACGGCAGCTTGTAGCGCTCGCGCTCGCGGCCGTGGCCGTCGAGCACCGACAGTTCGCCCGAACGCGACACCGCCACCAGCGAGCCGTTGGCGTGCTCGACCGACTTGAGGTTGTTGAACTTGATCGAACCGGTGGTCTTGACCGTGATGTTGTCCACCGCCGCCGCACGCGAGGCCGCGCCGCCGATGTGGAAGGTACGCATGGTCAGCTGGGTACCCGGCTCGCCGATCGACTGCGCGGCGATGACGCCGACCGCTTCGCCGATGTTGACCAGGTGGCCACGGGCCAGGTCGCGGCCGTAGCAACGCGCGCACACGCCGAACGCCGATTCGCAGGTGATGGTCGAGCGGACCTTGACCGACTGCACGCCGGCCTCTTCCAGCTTGGCCACCCACTGCTCGTCGAGCAGGGTGTTGCGGGTGACGATCGGATCCTCGTCGTTGCCCGGCAGGAACACGTCCTCGGCCACCACGCGGCCGAGCACGCGGTCGCGCAAGGGTTCGACCACGTCGCCGCCTTCCACGATCGGGGTCATGGTCAGGCCGTCGGTGGTGCCGCAATCCGGCTCAGTGATCACCACGTCCTGCGCCACGTCGACCAGGCGGCGGGTCAGGTAACCGGAGTTGGCGGTCTTCAGCGCGGTATCGGCCAGACCCTTACGGGCACCGTGGGTGGAGTTGAAGTACTCCTGCACGTTCAGGCCTTCGCGGAAGTTCGCCTTGATCGGCGTCTCGATGATCGAGCCGTCCGGGCGGGCCATCAGGCCGCGCATGCCGGCCAGCTGGCGGATCTGCGCCTGCGAACCACGCGCGCCGGAGTCGGCCATGATGTACAGCGAGTTCATCGACTTCTGGTCGATGGTCTCGCCCTTGGCGTTGACCACCTTCTCGGTGCCGATGGTGTCCATCATCGCCTTGGCGATGCGCTCGTTGGTGCGCGACCAGATGTCCACGACCTTGTTGTAGCGCTCGCCGGCGGTGACCAGGCCGGACTGGTACTGCTCCTGGATTTCCAGCACTTCCTGCTCGGCTTCGCCGAGGATGCCCTTCTTCTCCGACGGGATCAGCATGTCGTCGATGCCGATCGACACGCCGGCGCGGGTCGCGTAGGCGAAGCCGGTGTACATCAGCTTGTCGGCGAACACGACGCTGTCCTTCAGACCCAGCTGGCGGTAGCTGGAGTTGATCAGGCGGCTGATGTTCTTCTTGGTCAGCTCGGTGTTGGCCAGCGCGAACGGCAGGCCTTCCGGCAGGATCTCGGCCAGCAGCGCGCGCCCGATCGTGGTGTCCACGATCGAGGTCTTCTTGCTGCGGTTGCCTTCTTCGTCGATCACCGTCTCGGTGATGCGGACCTTGACCTTGGCGTGCAGTTCGACCGCACGGTTGTCGTAGGCGCGCTTCACTTCGGCGATGTTGGCGAAGACCATGCCCTCGCCCTTCTTGTTCTCCAGGGCGCGACTCATGTAGTACAGGCCCAGCACCACGTCCTGCGACGGCACGATGATCGGCTCGCCGTTGGCCGGCGACAGGATGTTGTTGGTGGACATCATCAGCGCGCGCGCTTCCAGCTGCGCTTCCAGCGACAGCGGCACGTGCACGGCCATCTGGTCACCGTCGAAGTCGGCGTTGAACGCGGTGCAGACCAGCGGGTGCAGCTGGATCGCCTTGCCTTCGATCAGCACCGGCTCGAACGCCTGGATACCCAGACGGTGCAGGGTCGGCGCACGGTTCAGCAGCACCGGGTGCTCGCGGATCACCTCTTCCAGGATGTCCCAGACTTCGGCTTCTTCGCGCTCGACCAGCTTCTTGGCGGCCTTGATGGTGGTGGCCAGGCCGCGACGCTGCAGCTTGGCGAACACGAACGGCTTGAACAGCTCCAGCGCCATCTTCTTCGGCAGGCCGCACTCGTGCAGACGCAGGGTCGGGCCGACCACGATCACCGAACGGCCGGAGTAGTCCACGCGCTTGCCGAGCAGGTTCTGGCGGAACCGGCCCTGCTTGCCCTTGATCATGTCGGCCAGCGACTTCAGCGGACGCTTGTTGGTGCCGGTGATGGCACGGCCGCGACGGCCGTTGTCCAGCAGCGCATCGACCGATTCCTGCAGCATGCGCTTTTCGTTGCGCACGATGATGTCCGGCGCGTTCAGCTCGAGCAGGCGGCGCAGGCGGTTGTTGCGGTTGATGACGCGGCGGTACAGGTCGTTCAGATCGGAGGTCGCGAAGCGGCCGCCGTCCAGCGGCACCAGCGGACGCAGATCCGGCGGCAGCACCGGCAGCACGGTCATCACCATCCACTCCGGACGGTTGCCGGACTCGATGAAGGCCTCGATCAGCTTGATGCGCTTGGTCAGACGCTTGAGCTTGGTTTCCGAACCGGTGCTGGCGATCTCTTCGCGCAGGCGGGTCATTTCCGACTGCAGGTCGATGGTGCGCAGCAGTTCGTACACGGCCTCGGCGCCCATGGCGGCGTCGAAGTCGTCGCCGTGCTCCTGGCGCGCGGTCAGGTACTGCTCTTCGGTCAGCAGCTGGCGGCGCTCCAGGGCGGTCAGGCCCGGCTCGGTCACCACGTAGGCTTCGAAGTACAGCACGCGCTCGATGTCGCGCAGGGTCATGTCCAGCATCAGGCCGATGCGCGACGGCAGCGACTTCAGGAACCAGATGTGCGCGACCGGCGAAGCCAGGTCGATGTGGCCCATGCGCTCGCGGCGCACCTTGGCCAGGGTCACTTCGGTGCCGCACTTCTCGCAGACCACGCCGCGGTGCTTCATGCGCTTGTACTTGCCGCACAGGCACTCGTAGTCCTTGATCGGGCCGAAGATGGCGGCGCAGAACAGGCCGTCGCGCTCGGGCTTGAAGGTCCGGTAGTTGATGGTTTCCGGCTTCTTCACTTCGCCGAAGGACCACGAACGGATCAGGTCCGGCGAGGCCAGCGCGATCTTGATCGCGTCGAAGTCCAGCGTCTGGCGCTGCTGGTTGAAGAGGTTGAGCAGGTCTTTCATTTGATTTCTCCGGGAATCGGGAATAGCGAATAGGGAATCGTTGGAAGCGGAGAGGCGGGACAGGAAACGCCGGCGGCCTGTGGGCAAACGCCCGGGCGGTTTCCTAGTCCCGACTCCTCATTCCCTGCCCTCAGTCTTCCAGTTCCATGTTGATCGCCAGCGAGCGGATTTCCTTCACCAGCACGTTGAAGGACTCCGGCATGCCGGCGACCATCTCGTGCTCGCCGTCGACGATGTTCTTGTACATCTGGTTGCGGCCCTGCACGTCGTCGGACTTCACCGTCAGCATTTCCTGCAGGGTGTAGGCCGCGCCGTAGGCTTCCAGCGCCCAGACTTCCATTTCGCCGAAGCGCTGGCCGCCGAACTGCGCCTTGCCGCCCAGCGGCTGCTGGGTGACCAGCGAGTACGGGCCGGTGGAGCGCGCGTGCATCTTGTCGTCGACCAGGTGGTTCAGCTTCAGCATGTGCATGTAGCCCACCGTGGTGTGGCGATCGAACGCCTCGCCGGTGCGGCCGTCGTACAGCTGGGTCTGGCCGCTGATCGGCAGGTCGGCGAGTTCGAGCATGTGCTTGATCTCGGCCTCGGTGGCACCGTCGAACACCGGGGTGGCCATCGGCACGCCGTCGGTCAGGTTCTTCGACAACGCCAGCAGTTCCGCGTCGCTGAACTGGTCCAGGTCCACGCGGTCCTCGCCCAGCTTCTGGTCGTGGTTGTAGATCTGCGCCAGGAACTTGCGCAGGTCGGCGACCTTGGCCTGGGCCTCGAGCATGTTCTGGATCTTGCGACCCAGGCCCTTGGCGGCCCAGCCCAGGTGCACTTCCAGCACCTGACCGATGTTCATACGCGACGGCACGCCCAGCGGGTTCAGCACGATGTCCACGGTCTCGCCGTTGGCCATGTACGGCATGTCCTCGATCGGCTGGATCATCGACACGACACCCTTGTTGCCGTGGCGACCGGCCATCTTGTCGCCGGGCTGGATGCGGCGCTTCACCGCCAGGAACACCTTGACCATCTTCAGCACGCCCGGGGCGAGGTCGTCGCCGGCGGTGATCTTGCCGCGCTTGTCGGCGAAGCGACGCTCGAACTCCTTCTCGTGCGCCTGGATCTGCTTCTGCGCGCGTTCGATCGCCTCGGAGGCGTCCTCGTCCTTCATGCGCAGCGCGAACCAGTCGGACTTCTTCAGGCCGTCCAGGTAGGCGTCGCTGATGGTGTCGCCCTTCTTCAGGTTCGGACCGCCGTTGGCAACCTTGCCGATCAGCTGGCCACGCAGACGCGCGTAGATCGCGCTTTCCAGGATGCGGAACTGGTCGTCGAAGTCCTTCTTGACCCGCTTGATCTCGTTTTCCTCGATCTGGCGGGCACGCTTGTCCTTCTCGATTCCGTCGCGGGTGAACACCTGCACGTCGATGACGGTGCCGTCCATGCCCGGCGGCACGCGCAGCGAGCTGTCCTTCACGTCCGAGGCCTTCTCGCCGAAGATCGCGCGCAGCAGTTTCTCTTCCGGGGTCAGCTGGCTCTCGCCCTTCGGCGTGACCTTGCCGACCATGATGTCGCCGGCGCGCACTTCCGCACCGATGTACACCACGCCGCTCTCGTCCAGACGGTTCAGCGCCTGCTCGGACACGTTGGGGATGTCGGCGGAGATTTCCTCCGGCCCCAGCTTGGTGTCGCGCGCCACGCAGGTCAGCTCTTCGATGTGGATCGTGGTGTAGCGATCCTCTTCCACCACGCGCTCGGAGAGCAGGATGGAGTCTTCGAAGTTGTAGCCGTTCCACGGCATGAACGCGATCAGCATGTTCTGGCCCAGAGCCAGCTCGCCGATGTCGGTCGAGGGGCCGTCGGCCAGCACGTCGCCGCGCGCGATCACGTCGCCCACGTTCACCAGCGGACGCTGGTTGATGCAGGTGTTCTGGTTGGAGCGGGTGTACTTGATCAGGTTGTAGATGTCGACGCCGGCGTCGGTGCCGCCGCCGATCTCGGCCTCGTTGACCTTGACCACGATGCGGCCGGCGTCGATCTGCTCGATCACGCCGCCACGGCGGGCGTTCACGGTCACGCCCGAGTCGCGCGCCACGGCGCGCTCGATGCCGGTACCGACCAGCGGCTTCTGCGCACGCAGCGTCGGCACGGCCTGGCGCTGCATGTTCGCGCCCATCAGCGCGCGGTTGGCGTCGTCGTGCTCCAGGAACGGCACCAGCGCGGCCGCGATCGACACGGTCTGCATCGGCGACACGTCCATGAAGTGCACTTCCGCCGGCGGCTTCAGCAGCGACTCGCCCTGGTAGCGACACGGCACGAACTGCTCGGTCAGGCGGCTCTTGGCGTCGTGCAGCGCGTTGGCCTGGGCGATGACGTACTCGTTCTCTTCGATCGCCGACAGGTACTCGACTTCGTCGGTGATCTGGCCGTCCACGACCTTACGGTACGGCGTCTCGAGGAAGCCGTACTGGTTGGTGCGGGCATACACCGCCAGCGAGTTGATCAGGCCGATGTTCGGGCCTTCCGGCGTTTCGATAGTGCAGACGCGGCCGTAGTGGGTCGGATGCACGTCGCGCACTTCGAAGCCGGCACGCTCGCGGGTCAGACCGCCCGGACCCAGCGCGGAGACGCGACGCTTGTGCGTCACTTCCGACAGCGGGTTGTTCTGGTCCATGAACTGCGACAGCTGCGAGGAGCCGAAGAACTCCTTGATCGCGGCGGCCACCGGCTTGGCGTTGATCAGTTCCTGCGGGGTCAGGCCTTCGGACTCGGCCATCGACAGGCGCTCCTTGACCGCGCGCTCGACGCGGACCAGGCCCACGCGGAACACGTTCTCGGCCATTTCGCCGACCGAACGCACGCGACGGTTGCCCAGGTGATCGATGTCGTCGACCACGCCGCGACCGTTGCGGATCTCGGTCAGGACCTTGATCACGTCCAGGATGTCGGAGCTGTCGGCGTGCTCGGCGACCAGGCGCTTGGACTCCTCGTCGTTGCGCTCGCCGAAGTACTTCTTGTCGTACAGCACCGACTCGCCGGTGACTTCCTTGCGGCCGACACGGCGGTTGAACTTCATGCGGCCGACCGTGGACAGGTCGTAGCGCTCGAAGGTGAAGAACAGGTTGTGGAACAGGTTCTGCGCGGCGTCCTTGGTCGGCGGCTCGCCCGGACGCATCATGCGGTAGATCTCGACCAGCGCCTCGAGCTGGGTCTTGGTCGGATCGATGCGCAGGGTGTTGGACAGGTACGGGCCGCGATCCAGGTCGTTGACCCACAGCGTGCCCACGGCATCGACGCCGGCCTTGCGGAACGCGGTCAGCTGATCTTCGCTGATTTCGTCGTTGGCGCTGGCCAGCAGTTCGCCAGTCGAGGCATCGACCACGTCGTGCGACAGGATGCGGCCGACCAGGTACTCGTCGGGCACGGCCAGCGCGGCGATGCCGGAGGCCTCGAGTTGCTTGACGTGGCGCGCGGTGATGCGCTTGCCGGCTTCGACAATGACCTTGTCGCCGTCGGCCAGATCGAAGTTCAGGGTCTCGCCGCGCAGGCGCTCGGGCACCAGCTCCAGCTGCACGCCTTCCTTCGGGTCGATGTGGAAAGTGTTGATCTCGAAGAACTCGGACAGCATCTCCTCGTTCGAGTAGCCGAGCGCGCGCAGCAGGATCGACACCGGCAGCTTGCGGCGGCGGTCGATACGGGTGAACAGCGCGTCCTTCGGGTCGAACTCGAAGTCCAGCCAGGAGCCGCGGTACGGGATGATGCGGGCGCTGTACAGCAGCTTGCCCGAGCTGTGGGTCTTGCCGCGGTCGTGGTCGAAGAACACGCCCGGCGAGCGGTGCAGCTGCGAGACGATGACGCGCTCGGTGCCGTTGACGATGAAGGTGCCGTTGTCGGTCATCAGCGGGATTTCGCCGAGGTAGACCTCCTGCTCCTTGACGTACTTGATCGCCTTGGTCGAGGACTCGCGGTCGTAGATCACCAGGCGCACGGTCACGCGCAGCGGCGCGCCGTAGCTCATGCCGCGCTGGCGGCATTCACGCTCGTCGAACACCGGTTCGCCGAGCTTGTAGCCGACGTACTCCAGTGCCGCGTTGCCGCTGTAGCTGGAGATCGGGAACACCGATTTCAGGGCCGCGTGCAGGCCGTGGTCCGAACGCTTGTTCGGGTCGGTGTTCTCCTGCAGGAACTCGCGGTAGGAATCCACCTGGATGGCGAGCAGGAACGGCACTTCGAGGATCGAGCGCTGCTTGCCGAAGTCCTTGCGGATACGCTTCTTTTCGGTGAACGAATAAGACGTCATGAGGTATCACCTTGGCTGATGCGGGCCACGCGTCCGCGGCCCTGAGTGAACATAAATTGTCAGTTGGAAGTCGCTGGTATTGCCGGCACCAGCACGCCTTCTCCCGCTACTTCCAACTACCAACTCGATGAGAACGAGATTGGGGATGAGGGGATTCGGGATGGGTCGACGACCGCCTCTCGAATCTCCGATGCCGAATATCCAATCCCGGCATTGCAACAACGGCCAAAGGCCGGGGGCTTTCGCCCCCAGCCTTCAGTGCATCGCCTTGAACGGCTGGCGATGCAAGGGACTGCTTACTTGACTTCGACCTTCGCGCCAGCGGCTTCCAGGTCCTTCTTGAACTTGTCGGCGTCTTCCTTCGACACGGCTTCCTTCAGGACGCCGCCGGCCTCGGTGAGGTCCTTGGCTTCCTTCAGGCCCAGGCCGGTGATGGCGCGGACGGCCTTGATGACGTCGACCTTCTTGGCGCCGGCGTCGATCAGGATGACGTTGAACTCGGTCTGCTCTTCGACCGGCGCGGCGGCCACGGCCGGACCGGCAGCGGCGACCGGGGCGGCGGCGGAGACGCCGAACTTGTCTTCGATGGCCTTGACCAGCTCCATCACTTCCATGAGGGTCTTTTCGGCGATTGCGTCGACGATCTGCTCGTTAGACAGGGACATTGTGATTACCTTTGGAATTTTTTCTGGATGAGGTTCTAGTGAACCGTTTCAGGTGTCGCGAACTTAAGCCGTTTCGGCCGGGGCTTCCGCTTCGGCGTCGGCAGGCGCGGCGTCGCCACCACCCTGCTTGTCGCCCACGGCCTTGACCGCACGGGCGAACATGCTCGCCGGCTCGGCCAGGACGCGTGCCAGCATGGCCAGCGCCTGCTCGCGGGTCGGCAGCGACGCCAACACCTCGAGATGAGCGGCCGGATACAGCTGACCACCCAGCGACACGACCTTGGCCTGCAGCTTGTCGTTACCCTTGGCGAATTCCTTGATCAGACGACCGGCAGCGCCGGGTTCTTCCGTCGAGAACGCATACAGCAGCGGACCGACCAGCGCGTCCTGGACGCACTCGTATTCGGTACCGGCAACGGCACGCGCGGCCAGGGTGTTCTTGACAACACGCAAGTACACACCGGTTTCGCGCGCCTTCTTGCGCATCGCGGTCATTTGCGAGACCGTGATGCCGGCGTACTCGGCAGCAACCAAGGAGTGGGCCTTCGCGGCGACGTCGGCCAGTTCGGCGACGACTTCTTGCTTCTGGGACAGATTGAGAGCCATTGCACTCCTCCGTTAAAGCCGGGAGTTGAAATGCGCGACCTGGGATGCGTCAGGAGCGATACCGCCGCTCTTGCCAATCCCCAATCCCGAATCCCGAATCCCTGCTTCAAACTTACTCCGCTCGCGGCTCCTGCCGCTTGCGGTCCTGGGCGGCCTCCTTCCTGGATGCCGGGGATGCCGCATGGCATCCCAGTTGGTGGCCGTTCCAGACCTGGAGTGAGCGCGCCCGGAACACCGGGCTGGCCTGCACCAGAAAAACTCCAGAAAGGCGGCACCATCTACGCCGGCTGGCCCCGAGGGGCTGATTAAGCGATCCCGCTGTACCGACGGCGACTCCTTGCCGTGTCGAGCTTCCGTGCCCGTCGTCGGTGTGCGCAGACCGCGCCTGCGGTCTTTGACGGCTTCGCGTCGGGTTGCCCCGGGCGACGCCTTCAAAAGGGTGACACCGGCGCCGCACCTGTCGGGCGGCGCCGTGTTGCGATTACTTCAGGGACAGCGAAGCCTGATCGATGGTGACGCCCGGACCCATGGTCGAGCTCACCGAGATCTTCTGCAGGTAGGTGCCCTTCGAGGTCGCCGGCTTGGCCTTGACCAGGTCCAGCAGCAGCGCCTGCAGGTTGCTCTTCAGCGCGTCGTCTTCGAAGCTGGCCTTGCCGATGGTGCAGTGGATGATGCCGGCCTTGTCGGTGCGGTAGCGCACCTGGCCCGACTTGGCGTTCTTGACCGCTTCGGCCGGGTTGGCGGACACGGTGCCGACCTTGGGGTTCGGCATCAGGCCGCGCGGGCCCAGCAGGGTGCCCAGCTTGCCGACGACGCGCATCGCGTCCGGGGTGGCGATGACCACGTCGTAGTTCAGGTCGCCGCCCTGCATCTTCTCGGCGAGGTCGTCCATGCCGACGGCTTCGGCGCCGGCGGCCAGCGCCTCATCGGCCTTGGCGCCGGCGGGAGCGAACACCGCCACGCGCACGCTCTTGCCGGTACCGGCCGGCAGCACGGTGGAACCGCGCACCTGCTGGTCGGACTTCTTCGCGTCCACGCCCAGGCGCACGGCCACGTCGACGGCTTCGACGAACTTGGCCTTGCTGGTGGTCTTGACGATCTTCAGCGCTTCGTCGATCGAATACGCCTTGCCCGGCTGCACGGCAGCACGGATCGCTTTCTGTCGCTTGGTCTGTGCCATTGCTTAACCCTCCACCGTCAGGCCCATGCTGCGGGCGGAACCCGCAATCGTGCGTACCGCCGCTTCCAGCTCCGCCGCCGTCAGGTCGGCTTCCTTCGCCTTGGCGATCTCTTCGAGCTGCTTGCGGGTCACCTTGCCCACCTTCTCGGTGTTCGGGCGCTTGGAGCCGGAGCTGACGCCCGCGGCCTTCTTCAGCAGCACGCTGGCCGGGGTGCTCTTGGTGACGAAGGTGAAGGTACGGTCCGAATAGGCCGTGATGATGACCGGAGTCGGCAGGCCCGGCTCCAGCTTCTGCGTGGCGGCATTGAACGCCTTGCAGAATTCCATGATGTTCAGGCCACGCTGACCCAGCGCAGGACCGACCGGCGGCGAGGGGTTGGCCTGACCGGCCTTCACCTGCAGCTTGATGTAACCGACGACTTTCTTTGCCATTTTAGTGTCTCCGGGTGCTAGCGCCTAAACCGCAGGCTCCCCATCGCGACGGGAAAATCACGTGTCCCGCCATCACGTTTTTGAAGTGCGCAGAAAGCCGCCTCGCGGCGGCTTCCGTTCTGCCCGACGGCTTGCCTGGACAGGGAGCCGCGCAGTATAGCAGAGATTTTGGCGCCCGGCGCAGCCGCGCCGGGACGGGCTCAGGCCTTCTCGACCTGACCGAATTCCAGTTCCACCGGGGTGGAACGGCCGAAGATCAGCACCGCCACGCGCAGGCGGCTCTTCTCGTAGTTGACTTCCTCGACCACGCCATTGAAGTCGTTGAACGGGCCGTCGGTGACGCGGACCATCTGGCCCGGCTCGAACAGCACCTTCGGACGCGGCTTCTCCACGCCATCCTGAACGCGCTGCAGGATCGCATCAGCCTCTTCGTCGCGGATCGGCAGCGGACGATCGGCGGTACCGCCGATGAAGCCCATCACCTTCGGCGTTTCCTTGACCAGGTGCCAGCTTTCGTTGTCGATGCGCGGAATGCCGCCTTCGTCGTGGGTTTCGATCTGGACCAGCACGTAACCCGGGAAGAACTTGCGCTCGGAACGGCGCTTCTGGCCGGAGCGCATCTCGATCACTTCCTCGGTGGGGACCAGCACGTCACCGAAGCGCTCCTGCATCTCGTCACGCGCAATACGGTCGCGCAGCGCTTGGGCCACGGACTTCTCGAAGCCTGAATAGGCGTGAACGACATACCAACGCTTCACTGCTGCACTCTCCTCAACGGCTCACGAACCACTGCATCAGCTTCTGGATCAGGAAATCGAACCCGCCCAGCAACAGACTCAGAATGATCACCACCACGATCACCACCCAGGTGGTGCGGATGGCTTCCTGGCGGGTCGGCCACACCACCTTGCGCAGTTCGAAACGGGATTCGGACAGGAACTCGCGGCCCTCGCGGCCCTTGGCCGTCAACAGGAACACCGCGGCACCGGCGACCAGACCGGCCACAACCGCCAGTCCGCGCAGCGGACCGGACCAACTCCCTAGCTGTGCAGCACGGCTCGCATCGCCGAACCAGAACCAGACAAACAGGCCGGCGACCACCAGCAACGCAGCGATGACGTACTTGACGATATCGCCACCGACAGAGGCGGCGGGGCCTTTGGAATGCTCGATCTTGCTGTTCATCCGACTCTTGCTGCTATGCGACCGAGGTCACTGGATAGGGAGCGGCAGATTGGCACGCCAGGAGGGACTCGAACCCCCAACCTGCGGTTTTGGAGACCGCTGCTCTGCCAATTGAGCTACTGGCGTGTAGTAAGAACGACTGCACTTCCCTGAGACGGCGAAGGCGGACCGAAGGTTCCGGCCCGCCCTTCGCTGAACCCGACGGCCATAGCCGCCTGCACCTCGTCGGATTCCGGCGACCGAGACCGCCATCCTGCCGTCGAGCCCGGCGGCCTTCGCCGCCGGAGGGCATTACTTGATGATCTTGGCCACCACGCCGGCGCCGACGGTACGGCCGCCTTCGCGGATCGCGAAGCGCAGACCTTCGTCCATCGCCACCGGGTTGATCAGCGTCACCACCATCTTGACGTTGTCGCCCGGCATCACCATTTCCACGCCTTCCGGCAGCTGCACCGCACCGGTGATGTCGGTGGTGCGGAAGTAGAACTGCGGACGGTAGCCCTTGAAGAACGGGGTGTGACGGCCGCCCTCGTCCTTCGACAGCACGTACACCTCGGCTTCGAACTCGGTGTGCGGCTTGATCGAACCCGGCTTGCACAGCACCTGGCCGCGCTCCACGTCGTCACGCTTGGTGCCGCGCAGCAGCAGGCCCGCGTTGTCGCCCGCCTGGCCCTGGTCGAGCAGCTTGCGGAACATTTCCACGCCGGTCACGGTGGTCTTCTGCGTCGCACGGATGCCAACGATTTCGATTTCGTCGCCCACCTTGATGATGCCGCGCTCGATACGACCGGTCACCACGGTGCCGCGGCCCGAGATCGAGAACACGTCTTCCACCGGCATCAGGAACGGCTTGTCCACGTCGCGCTGCGGCTCCGGGATGAACGAATCCAGCGCGTCCACCAGCTTCAGGATCGCCGGCACGCCGATCTCGCTCTGGTCGCCTTCCAGCGCCAGACGCGCCGAACCGTGGATGATCGGGGTGTCGTCGCCCGGGAAGTCGTACTTGCTCAGCAGCTCCCGCACTTCCATCTCGACCAGCTCGAGCAGCTCGGCGTCGTCGACCATGTCGGCCTTGTTCAGGAACACCACGATGTGCGGCACGCCGACCTGGCGCGACAGCAGGATGTGCTCGCGGGTCTGCGGCATCGGGCCGTCAGCGGCCGAGCACACCAGGATCGCGCCGTCCATCTGCGCCGCACCGGTGATCATGTTCTTGACGTAGTCCGCGTGACCCGGGCAATCCACGTGCGCGTAGTGGCGCGTCGGGGATTCGTATTCCACGTGGGCGGTCGAGATCGTGATGCCGCGCGCCTTCTCTTCCGGCGCCGCGTCGATCGCGTCGTACGCCTTGAACTCGCCGCCGAAGCGCTCTGCGCCGATCTTGGTCAGCGCCGCGGTCAGCGTGGTCTTGCCGTGGTCGACGTGACCGATGGTGCCGACGTTGACGTGCGGCTTGGTGCGCTCGAACTTACCCTTGGCCATGGCTGCTTCTTCTCGGTGATCGTAGAAAGATTTGACGACTGAATATGGTGCTCACGAAAGGAATCGAACCTTCGACCTCCTCCTTACCAAGGAGGTGCTCTACCGACTGAGCTACGTGAGCGTTGTTCTATTGTGACACAAGCGCGTTCAATGGAGCGGGAGACGGGAATCGAACCCGCACCATCAGCTTGGAAGGCTGAGGTTCTACCGTTGAACTACTCCCGCTACGGGATGCCGCACTGCCACAACAAAATAACTGGTGGAGGGAGGTGGATTCGAACCACCGAAGGCGTAAGCCAGCAGATTTACAGTCTGCCCCCGTTGGCCGCTTGGGTATCCCTCCAACTTACCCACTCGAACCCGGCTGCGAGGCCGAAATCAGAGAGGGGTGAAACAGCCCGCTATTCTTCCCTGACATCCCCGCCTTGTCAACAGTATTTTGACGCGATGTCGCAGGAAATCGTCGTTGCCCGCGCGCGCCCGGCCAGGACACGCGCACGCATCAGACGTTGAAGCGGAAATGCAGGATATCGCCTTCCTGCACGCGGTACTCCTTGCCTTCCAGACGCAGGCGCCCGGCTTCCTTGGCGCCGGCCTCGCCCTTGTACTTGATGAAGTCGTCGTAGGCGATGGTTTCGGCGCGGATGAAGCCCTTCTCGAAGTCGGTGTGGATCACCGCCGCGGCCTGCGGCGCGGTCGACCCGGCCTTGACCGTCCAGGCGCGCACTTCCTTCACGCCAGCGGTGAAGTAGGTCTGCAGCCCCAGCAGGGTGTAGCCGGCGCGGATCACCCGGTTCAGGCCCGGCTCGCTCAGACCCAGATCGGCCAGGAACGCATCGCGGTCGGCGTCGTCCAACTGCGACAGCTCTTCCTCGATCGCCGCCGACACCGGGACCACCTCGGCGCCCTCGGCGGCGGCATGCGCGCGCACCGCATCCAGGTGCGGATTGTTCTCGAAGCCGTCTTCCAGCACGTTGGCGATGTACATCACCGGCTTGAGGGTGAGCAGGAACAGGTCGCGCACCAGCGCCTTCTCCTCCTCGTCCAGCCCGGCGTTGCGCCCGGCCTTGCCCTCGGCCAGCGCGGCCTGCAGCTTGGCCAGCACCGGCTTGCGCGCCGCCGCGTCCTTGTCTCCGCCCTTGGCCGAACGCTCGGCGCGGTTGAGCGCCTTCTCGACGCTGTCCAGGTCGGCCAGGGCCAGTTCGGTGTCGATGGTCTCGATGTCGGAAACCGGGTCGACCTTGTTGTTCACGTGGATGATGTCGCCATGCTCGAAGCAGCGCACCACGTGGGTGATCGCATCGACCTCGCGGATGTGCGCCAGGAACTTGTTGCCCAGGCCCTCACCGCTGGCCGCACCGGCGACCAGGCCGGCGATGTCGACGAACTCGACCGCGGTCGGCACGACCTTCTGCGGATTGATGATCGCCGCCAGCGCGTTCAGGCGCGGATCCGGCACCGGCACCACGCCCACGTTCGGCTCGATGGTGCAGAACGGAAAATTGGCCGCGGCGATGCCCGCCTTGGTCAGCGCATTGAACAGGGTCGACTTGCCGACGTTGGGCAGGCCGACGATGCCGCATTTGATGCCCATGTGTGTAATCCGGGAATGGAGAATCGGGAATAGGGAATCGGAAAGCATAGCCGCCTTTCCATTCCCCATTCCCCATTCCCTATTTCCCCTGCGTATGCAACCGCTTCATCGCCTCGTTGAAGTCGCCCTGCACGGCCAGCGGCAGCACGTCGATGGCGTCGTCGATGGCGCGATCGATGAGCACCTGGTCGTCCTTGCCGGCGCGCCCCAGCACCCACGGCACCACCTTGTCCTTGTGGCCGGGATGGCCGATGCCGATGCGCAGGCGGTGGAAGCCGGCGTGCCCGAGCAGGCGGATGGTATCGCGCAGTCCGTTCTGGCCGCCGTGGCCACCGTCGAACTTGAGCCGCGCCGTGCCTGGCGCCAGGTCCAGCTCGTCGTGCGCCAGCAGCGCCTGCGCCGGTTCGATCTTCCAGAAGCGCAAGGCGGCCGTGACCGATTTGCCGCTGAGGTTCATGAAGGTGGCCGGCTTCAGCAGCCACACCGACTGCCCCGCGACCTCGACCCTGGCGGTCTCGCCGAACAGCTTGGCGTCCACACTCCAGCGCGCGCCGGCCCGCTCGGCCAACGCGTCGACAAAACGAAACCCGGCGTTGTGCCGGGTATTCGCGTGTTCGGCGCCGGGGTTGCCCAGGCCGACGATCAGACGCAGACCAGTCATGCGCAATGCATCGCCGCGGCGTCCGGACCGATGGCCCGGACGCCGCGCAGGCGATTACTTGCCGTCCTTCTTGGCCGGCTCGGCGGCGGCCGCCGCGTCGGTGGCTTCCGGCTCTTCCTCGACACGGCCGTGCTTGGCGATGACCACCGCCACGTCGTGCTCCTTGCCCAGCTTCAGTTCCGGCAGCTCGACGCCGGCCGGCAGCTTCAGGTCGGACAGGTGGATCACGTCGCCGACCGACAGCGCGGCCAGGTCGACTTCGACGAACTCCGGCAGGTCCTTCGGCAGGCACACGACCTGGATTTCGTTCAGCTCGTGGGTGACGACCACTTCGGCCGACTTGCCGGCCGGGGACACGTCCTCGTTGATGAAGTGCAGCGGCACCGAGGCATGCAGAGCCTCGTTGTCGTTTACGCGCTGGAAGTCGATGTGCATGATCAGCTGCTTGAACGGGTGACGCTGCATATCGCGCAGCAGCACCTTCTGCACGTCGCCGTTCAGACTCAGGCTGAGGATGGACGAATAGAACCAGTCGTTCTGGCTGGCCAGCCAGACTTCGTTGTGGTCGAGCTGGATGTTGACCGGCTTCAGATCGCCACCGTAGACGATCGCCGGGATCAGGCCGTCGCGACGGAGGCGGCGGCTCGCACCCTTGCCCTCGACTTCGCGGCGCTGAACCTTGATTTCATGCGTGGTTGCCATTTGCGTTTACTACCTTGGTTGAATGAACCGCCTCGCGGCGGTTTGAAGGACTCTTCCGCGACCAGAAGAGTCTGTGAAGCCGGGAGTGGGGAATCGGGAATGGGGAATCGCAACAGCGCAATACCGCGCTTCGCCCATTCCCTATTCCCGATTCCCCATTCCCAGCCTTTAATCCACGTACAACGAGCTCACCGACTCGCCGAAGGCGATGCGGCGGATGGTTTCGGCCAGCAGCTCGGCGACGCTGAGTTGGCGGATCTTGCCGCAGGCGCGGGCGGCCTCCGACAGCGGGATGGTGTCGGTGACCACCAGTTCGTCCAGTTGCGAATTGCTGATGTTGCTCACCGCCGGTCCGGACAGCACCGGATGCGTGCAGTACGCGGCGACCTTCAGGGCGCCACGCTCCTTCAGCGCGGCCGCGGCGGCGCACAGGGTGCCGGCGGTGTCGACGATGTCGTCGACCAGCACGCAGGTCTTGCCCTCGACGTCGCCGATGATGTTCATCACCGTGGACACGTTGGCGCGGGGACGGCGCTTGTCGATGATCGCCAGGTCCGCATCGTCCAGGCGCTTGGCCACCGCGCGGGCACGGACCACGCCACCCACGTCCGGCGAGACCACGATCAGGTTGTCGGTGCCGTAGGCGCGCCAGATGTCGGCCAGCAGCAGCGGCGAGGCGTAGACGTTGTCGACCGGGATGTCGAAGAAGCCCTGGATCTGGTCGGCGTGCAGGTCGACGGTCAGCACGCGGTCGGCGTTGACCGCGCTGAACATCTTCGCCGCGACCTTGGCGGTGATCGGCACGCGCGAGGAGCGCATGCGCCGGTCCTGCCGCGAGTAGCCGAAGTACGGCACCACCGCGGTGACGCTGGCGGCGCTGGCGCGCTTGAGCGCGTCGATGATCACCAGCAGCTCCATCAGGTTCTCTGCGCTGGGCGCGCAGGTCGGCTGGATCACGAACACTTCCTGCCGGCGCACGTTCTCCTCGATCTCCACCTGCACTTCGCCGTCGGAGAAGCTGGAGACCATCGCCTTGCCCGGACGCACGCCCAGCTCGCGGCAGATGCTTTTGGCCAGGGGCTTGTTGGCGTTGCCGGAGAACACCAGCAGGTTGCGTTGGTCTTGCATGAGGGGTCTCTCGGGTGGCTGCAAAGAGCGTGTGGCGACGATAACTACGTGGATCAGGAATCCAGGAGGAGCGATGCTTCTACCTGTTGAATTCCCGCACATGGATGTGCGGGCTTTTGCGAGGGACTCGCATAATGGCAGGGGCGGTAGGATTCGAACCTACGAATGCCAGGATCAAAACCTGGTGCCTTGGGCCTCTTGGCGACGCCCCTGCGTAAACCTGTGTCAAGCCTCCAGCGCGTCGAGCAGCGGCGAACGCGGGACGCCGCCTGCCACCCAGGCGCGCATCCCGTCCGGCAAGTCCGCCAGCGCGCGCACGGCGGCAGCGCGATCGGCGAACTCGACGAAACAACCGCTCCCCGACCCGGTCAGGCGTGGCGTGCCGATCCGCGCAAGCGCCTGGAACGTGGCCTGGACGGCCGGTTCGCGGCGAAGCAGGACCGGCTCGAACGCATTGCCGAGCAGGAAACCTGAAACGAAGTCCGCTATTTTCGCGGGCGCAGCATCCCGCGTCAAATCCGGGGACTGGAACAGGGCCGCGGTGGGCACGTGCACCCCCGGATCGGCCAGCACATACCAGGCCGGCGGCAGGGTGATCGGGGTCAGTTGCTCGCCCACGCCCTCGGCCCAGGCGTCGCGCCCGCGCACGAACACCGGCACGTCCGCGCCCAGCGACAGGCCTAGGCCGGCCAGGGCGTCTTCGTCCAGCCCGGCGCCCCACAGGGCGTTCAGCGCCACCAGCGCGGTCGCCGCATCGGACGAACCGCCACCGAAGCCACCGCCGGCCGGGATACGCTTTTCGACGCGGATATCCACACCTTGGGCGATATTTGCCGATTTTTTCAGCAGACGCGCGGCACGCACCAGCAGATCGTCGGCCTCGGCGACGCCGGCCACGGACGGACCGATCCGCGCCACCACCCCGTCCGCACGCGGCCGCAGATGCACCGTATCGCCCCAGTCCAGCAGGCGGAACACGGTCTGCAACTGGTGGTAGCCGTCCGGCCGGCGGCCGGTGATCTGCAGGAACAGGTTCAGCTTCGCCGGGGCCGGCCAGGACGACCAGCCCCCGTCGGTGCCCCCGCTCATGGCGCAGGCACGGTCCAGGCGTCGACCAGCAGGCGCACCTTGGCGTCGCCGTTGCGCGCCTCGATGCGCCGCGGCAGCGCCGGACGACCGTCGCTGGGCGGATACCAGTCCTGGAATTCGATCTCCCAACCCATCTGCCGCAGCGTATGCGGCCGGCCCTGCGCGTCGTAGTCGACCCGCTCCGGCGCCTGCGCGTCGGTCGCCACCAACCCGCGCACCCAGTCGGGCAGCAGGTTGACCGGGATCTCCCAGCCGGTCGCCTCCAGCAGCAGCTGCTCGGCGTTCTCGCCGTCGCGCGGACCGCCCTCCAGCCCCTCCAGGCGCCCGGCCTCGGAGTGGCTGTCGCCAGTCAGGCGCCAGCTCTGCCGGGTCACCGGCGCACTGAGTTGCACCTCGTACTGGCGCTGCCGCTGGGTCCAGTCGATGCGGCCGCTGCCGCCGTTGCGTCCCTTGGTGATCGCCACCCGCCCCTGGAACGACCAGTCCGGATGCGCCCGCAGCCACTGCGCACGCGCGGCCTCGGCCTGCTGCGCAGCGGCGTCGGGGGCGGCGACGGCGACCGGCGACGGGGTGCGGGTCGGCAGCGCACTGCAACCAGCCAGCAGCAGCCCGGCGGCCAGCGCCCAGGCGGTGCGCAGGCCGGCGGTCACGGCGCCACCTTGTCCAGGGCGCGGCGCAGCGCGCGATTGTCCGGATCGAGCTTGCGCGCCTCGTCGAAGTACTTGTTGGCCTCCTCGTGCTTGCCCTGCTCCCACAGCACCTGGCCGATGTGCGCGGCGATCTCCGGATCCTTCACCAGGCTCCAGGCACGGCGCAGTTGCACCAGCGCCTCCTGGGTCTTGCCGAGCCGGTACAGCACCCAGCCGTAGCTGTCGATGATCGCGGCATTGTCGGGATCGGCGGTGCGGGCGCGGTCGATCAACTGCAGCGCCTCGCGATAGCGCTTGGTGCGGTCGGCCAGGGTGTAGCCGAGCGCGTTCAGCGCCGCCACGTTCTCGGGATCGGTGACCAGGATCTTGCGCAGGTCGGCCTCGGCGCGGTCGATGCGGTCGCGACGCTCCCAGGACAGGCCGCGCGCGTACAGCAGCGCATTGTCGTCCGGATACGCAGCCAGGCCGCGCTCGAACACCTGCAGCTCGCCGGCGTCGTCCCCGCTGCGCTGGCGCAGTTCCGCTTCCAGCACGTAGGCGTCGCGGCGCGCGGCATCGTCGGCCTCGGCATCGTCCTGCAGCGCGCGCGCCTCGGCGAAGGCCGCGTCCTTCTGGCCGAGCGCGTACAGCGCGCCGGCGGCGCGCAGCCGCGCCTCGCTACGCAGCGGGCCGCCCGGCACGCCGCGGTACCAGTCCACCGCCTCCTGGTTGCGCTTGAGGAACTCGGCGATCTTGCCGAGCAGCAGGCGCCGCTCCGGATCGGGCCGGTCGGCACCCTTGCGCAACTCGTCGTACAGCGCGGTCAGGGCCGCATTGTCCTGCAGCTTGGCCAGCATCGAGGCGCGCAGGCCGTAGTTCTGGGTGGTCTGCGGACCCAGCGCCAGCACCCGCGCCGCGGCGGCGGTGTCGCCGATCGCGTCGTAGGCATAGGCCAGCGCCGTGCGCAGTTCCGGGTCGCCGGACACCTTGGGCTCCACGCCCTGCAGCAACGCGCGCGCCTGTTCGGTCTTGCCCGCCTGCTGCAACTGCGTGGCATGCAGCAGCGCCACCCGCGGCTCCTGTGGGAAGCGCTTGACCAACTGGTCGACGATGCGCTCGGCCAACTTGGGCTGATCCAGGCGCAGCGCCAGGCGTCCGAATTCCTGCCAGGCCTCGAGCTGGTCGGGGATGGCATTGGCGTCGAGCAACTGGTCCAGGGCCTTGGCCGCCACCTCCGGATCGCGGTTGCCGCTGACCAGGGCGATCAGCGCGAAACGCCAGCCGCGCGGGTCCTTGTCGCGCAACAGGGCCACCAGCAGGCTGCGCGCCTGGCGCAGGTTGCCGTTGCGCAGGGCCAGCGAGGCCTCGGCGCTGCGCATGGCCAGCGACTCGGGCGCACGCTGCCGCCACAGCGCCAGCGCCTGGGTGGCGGCGGCGCTGTCGTTGGCGAGCATGGCGATGCGGGTGGCGCGCTCTGCCAGGCCGGCATCGCCGGGGCTGTCGTTGGCGGCCTGCAGATACCAGCGCGAGGCGTCGGCCAGTTGCCCGGCCTGCAGGGCGAACTCGCCGGCCAGCACCGGGGTCATCACATCCTGGGCGGGACTCGGCGCCTTGGCCGCGGCCGGTGCGGCCACGGCGGCGATTGCGGACAGCAGCAGAAAGGTACGGATGCGAATCAGTGCGGGCATCGGAAGCGGCCGGGCCGTAAAATGGGGCCCTGAATGGCCAGCAGCTTATCGCAAGCAACTGAACAGATGACGTTGTGGGTGCTCGGATTGAACCACCAGACCGCGCCGGTCGACCTGCGCGAACGGGTGGCATTCGCCGGCGACGCATTGCCGCGCGCGCTGCAATCGCTGCGCGGGCTGCCCGACGTCGCCGAGGCGGCGCTGCTGTCCACCTGCAACCGCACCGAGCTGTACGCCATCGCCGGCGATGCGCAGCACCTGGCCGACTGGCTGGACTCGCATGCCGCCGGCCTGCACGGCTATCTGTACCAGCATCAGGACGCGGACGCGGTGCGGCACCTGTTCCGGGTCGCCACCGGGCTGGACTCGATGGTGCTGGGCGAACCGCAGATCCTCGGCCAGGTGAAGGACGCCTGGTCGCTGGCGCGCGAGCACGGGGCGATGGGCAGCCGCCTGGACCGCCTGTTCCAGCAGACCTTCTCGGTGGCCAAGCGCGCGCGCACCGACACCCGCGTTGGCGCCAATCCGGTCTCGGTCGCCTCCACCGCAGTGCGCCTGGCGCAGAGCTCGTTCGCCCGGCTCAGCGAATCCACCGTGCTGCTGGTCGGCGCCGGCGAGACCATCGAGCTGGCCGCCAAGCATCTCAGCGAAGGCCGCGTACGGCGCCTGCTGATCGCCAACCGCACCCTCGCCCACGCGCAGGAACTGGCCAGCCGCCACGGCGGCGTGGCGCTGCCGCTGAGCGAGCTGGAGCGCCACCTGCACGAGGCCGACGTGGTGTTCTCGGCCACCGCCGCGCGCGAGCCGGTGGTGACGCGAGCGCAGGTCGAGCAGGCGCTGCGCGCGCGCAAGCACAAGCCGATGCTGCTGTTCGACCTGGCGGTGCCGCGCGACATCGAGGCCGGCGTGGCCGATCTCGCCGACGCCTACCTGTACACCGTCGACGACCTGGAGCGCGCGGTCGAGGACAACCGCCGCGGCCGCCGCGAGGCTGCCGAGGCGGCCGAGGCGATCATCGACCTGCAGGTCGTGCGCTACATGGAGGCGCTGCAGGCCAGCACCCGCCAGGCGCCGCTCAAGCGCCTGCGCGCGCACGGCGACAGCACCCGCGACGACGTGCTGGCCAAGGCGCGGCAGCAACTGGCGCACGGCAAGCCTGCCGACGAGGTGCTGGAATTTCTCGCCAACACCCTGACCAACCGCCTGCTGCATCCGCCCACCGCGGCGCTGCGCGAGGCGGCGCTGCGCGGCGACGCCGAGCTGGCCCGCGCTGCCGAGCGCCTGTTCCCGGAGAAGCCGGGCTATTTCCACCCCATTCTGAAGACCGATGACACCGACCCTGCGCCGTAAGCTGGAGGCGCTGGCCGAGCGTCGCGAAGAACTCGAACGCCTGCTGTCCGACCCCGAGGTGGTGAGCGACAACACGCGCTTCCGCGACTACTCGCGCGAATTCGCGCAACTGGAGCCGGTCGCCGCCGCGCTGGCCGCCGAGGCGGCGGCCAAGGCCGACCTGGCCTCGGCCGAGGCGATGCGCGCCGATCCGGAACTGCGCGAACTGGCCGAGGAGGAAATCGCCGCCGCGCAGGCACGCCTGGCCGAACTCGACGCGGAACTGGCGCTGCTGCTGGTGCCGCGCGACCCGCGCGACGACGGCAACCTGTTCCTGGAAGTGCGTGCCGGCACCGGCGGCGACGAGGCGGCGATCTTCGCCGGCGACCTGTTCCGCATGTACGCCCGCTACGCCGAACGCCAGGGCTGGAAGGTGGAAGTGGAATCGGACAGCCCCGGCGAGCACGGCGGCTACAAGGAAGTCGTGGCGCGCATCGTCGGCCGCGGCGCCTACTCCAAGCTGAAGTTCGAATCCGGCACGCACCGCGTGCAACGCGTGCCGGCGACCGAGTCGCAGGGCCGCATCCACACCTCCGCGGCGACGGTGGCGATCATTCCCGAGGCCGACGACGTGGAGGAGATCGCGATCAATCCGGCCGACCTGAAGATCGACACCTTCCGCTCCTCCGGCGCCGGCGGCCAGCACGTCAACAAGACCGAGTCGGCGATCCGCATCACCCACGTGCCCAGCGGCGTGGTGGTGGAGTGCCAGACCGAGCGCAGCCAGCACGCCAACCGCGACAAGGCGCTGAAGCGGCTCAAGGCGCAGCTGCTGGAGGCCGAGCGCAGCAAGCAGGCCGCGGCCGAGGCGCAGGACCGCAAGCTGCAGGTCGGCAGCGGCGACCGCAGCCAGCGCATCCGCACCTACAACTTCCCGCAGGGCCGCATCACCGACCACCGCGTCGAGGGCCTGACCCTGTACGACCTGCCGAACGTGATCGAGGGCGACCTCGATGCACTGATCGGACGCCTGAGCCACGAGCACCAGGTCGACGAACTGGCGCGCCTGAGCGACAGCCCATGAGCGTGCGCGTGCGCCAGGCCGATGCGCACGACCTGCCGGCGCTGGCAGCGCTGTTCGATGCCTACCGGCAGTTCTATGGGCAGGCGCCGGACCCGGCGACCGCGCACGCGTTCCTGGCTGCGCGCCTGGCCAAGGCCGAGTCGGTCGTGCTGCTGGCCGAACGCGATGCGCAGGCCGCCGGCTTCGTGCAGTTGTATCCGTCCTTCTCTTCGGTGCGGGCAGCGCGGCTGTGGATCCTCAACGACCTGTACGTCGCCCCGGCGCACCGCCGCCACGGCGTGGCGCAGGCGCTGCTGCATGCCGCCGAACGCCATGCCGCGAACGATGGCGCGGCACGCATCGTGCTGGAGACGGCGCAGGACAATCTGTCCGCGCAGGCCCTTTACCGCGCCTGCGGCTGGCAGCAGGACCTGAGCGCGCAGCACTACGCCAAGGCGCTGGTGCCGTGAGCGTGCACCGCCCGCGGTCGATCGCGGCCGCCACGGCCGCATGAACGGCGGCGGCGTCGACGAACGCCTGCAACTGCAGGCCGCGGTGCGGCGCGATCCGCAGGACTTCCTGGCCTGGGTGATGCTCGCCGACGCCGAACTCGGCGCCGGCGCAGTGGCGGCCGGCGAACAGGCCGCCGTGCGCGCGCTGCAGTTGCGCCCGGGGCATCCGGAGGCGCTGGCGCGACTGGGCCGGGTGCGCTGGACCCAGGGTCGTCATGCCGACGCAGCGCAGGCATTGCGCGAGGCACTGCGGCAGGCGCCCCAGCACCCCGGCATCGCGGTATGGCTCGGCCACGCCCTGGAAGACAATGGCGAGGCGGAAGCCGCGGCGCAAGCCTATGCCCACGCGCATGCACTGTTGCCGCAGGAACCGTCGATCGCCGCCTACCTGCTGAACTGGCGGCGCAAGCTGTGCGACTGGCGCGGACTGGACGCGCTATCGCAGCAGGTGCGCGGCGCGGTACGGCAAGGCCACCCGGCGATCGAACCGTTCGCCTTCCTCAACGAGGACACGGGCGCGGACGAACAACTGCGCTGCGCGCGCAACCGCGCCCAGGCGCTGGCGCGCGCTCTCGCGCCGCTGCCCGCTGGGCAGGTACGCGGCGATGGCCCGCTGCGCATCGGCTTCCTGTCCAACGGCTTCGGCGCGCATCCCACCGGCCTGCTGACCGTTGCCCTGTTCGAGCGCTTGCGCGCGCATGCCGACCTGCAGGTGCACCTGTTCGCGCTCAACGGCGACGACCGCAGCGCGCTGCGTGCGCGGCTGCAGGCGGCTGCACATGCCTGGCACGACGTGGCCGGACAGCCGCATCGGCAGATCGCCCAGCGCATCCGCGATACCGGCATCGACCTGCTGTTCGATCTGCGCGGCTGGGGCGGCGGCGGCACGCCGGAAGTGCTGGCGCTGCGTCCGGCGCCGGTGCAGGTGAACTGGCTGGCCTACCCCGGCACCTCCGGCGCACCCTGGATCGATTACGTGGTCGGCGACGCCTACGCGTTGCCGCCGGCGCTGGCCGCGCACTACAGCGAGCGGGTGCTGCGGCTGCCGCGCGCGTTCCAGCCGTCCGACGATACCCGCCATGTCGGCACCCCGCCCGCGCGCCGCGACTGCGGCCTGCCCGAGCACGGCACCGTGTTCTGCTGCTTCAACAACAGCTACAAGCTCGGCCCGCGCAGCATGGCGCGGATGCTGGAGGTGCTGCGCCAGGTGCCGGACAGCGTGCTGTGGCTGCTGTCCGGCCCGGGCCAGGCCGATGACCGACTGCGTGCGGCCGCCGCGGCGGCCGGCGTGGACCCGACGCGCCTGCGTTTCATGCCCAAGCTGGCGCATCCGGACTATCTGGCACGCTACCGGCAGGCCGACCTGTTCCTGGACACGCATCCGTACAACGCCCACACCACCGCCTCCGATGCCTTGTGGGCCGGCTGCCCGGTGCTGACCTGCCCCGGCAGCACCTTTGCCGCACGCGTGGCCGGCAGCCTCAATCATCATCTCGGCCTGGACGACATGAATGCCGCCGACGACGCAGCGTTCGTCGCCACCGCGGTGCGCCTGGGGCGCGATCCCGCGGCGCGGCAGGCGCTGCGCGAGCGGCTGCAGGCGCGGCGCGCGGACAGCGGCCTGTTCGACATGCGCGGCTTCGCCGACGACTTCGCCGCGCTGCTGCGCGACACGGCTTCGCGGCATGGATGGGAAGGCGCAGGCTCGACCTGATCGATCGCTCACGGATGCGCCACAAGGCCGCGGCGGCACATCCAGCAACGGACGGCGTAGCGACGTATCGCCAGTCAACGTCGCCATCGACATCACCGCCGGTACATCCGCATCGCCGTCTCCCATCGCCGAGCGCGCTTGCGTCACAGCGCACGGGTGGTGTGGACGAGCGTCGCTGCAGGTCGCAGCGACCCAGCCAACGGCAGCCCGTGAGGCGCAGGGGCGCAGTCGCCAGCGTGCAAGTCGAGCTACCGAAGCGCTTGACCTCAAGCGAACTTGAGGTCCGACACTGCGCGTACGCTCCTCGTGCAGATCCCGCAATGTCGCTGCCGCTCCCGATTCCGACGCCCGCTCCTTCCGCCTCCGTACGCAGCATGCTGCTCGCCGAAGCCCCCATTCCGGATCGCGCCGCGCTGCTCGACTGCATGCGCGGCCTGTGCGACCACCGGCTGCATGCCCTGACCTGGATGGAATCGCTGGGCGATGCCCCCGACCTGCTGTACGCACGCTGCTGCTGCGACGCGGCGCCAGCACTGCATGGACTGCTGCGCGCACGCCTGCCGGCGCTGCGGCGGACGCTGCGGCGCTACCGGCGCATCCGCAGCGGCGTATCCGATCCGCACCGGGCAGCGTCCTGCGTGGTGATGACCCGCGTCCAGACCCGCAATGCAGCGCAGGCGCAGGGCCGCGCCGATGCCGCCTTCGCCGCCCTGCAGGATGGCGCACATGCGCTGCGCGGCCTGATCGCCGCGCACCTGTATCTGTCGGACGACGGCCGCACCCTGCTCGAATGCACCGAGTGGCACAGTGCGGAGGCACAGCGACGTGCCCTGCAGCGCGAACCCGAGCGCTTGCCGCTGGCCGCCGATCGCGCCGCCAGCGTCCGTCGCTTCCGGCCACGCACCCTGGTCCTGCCATGCGACGGCACGACCCCGGTCCACCTCCACGCCTGAATCGGCGGGCGCGCGCCAGCAACGTGCGCGGATGCGGCTCCCCGCCCGGGCGGCGATCCCAGCGCGCGATCACCACGCACAGGCGCACACTTCGGCGGCCCGAAGCGCCCCCATTGCCGTCGTCCACGACAACCCGCCACCCCCGCCGTAGCCGTGGCTGAAGCGCCAACGCACCCAGGCTGTACGCCGGCCGGGCGAGCCGCTAGGCTGCCGGCATGACCGCCAACGCCGACTTCATCGCCTTGAACCTGTGCGTGCTGACCGTCTCGGACACGCGCACCCTCGACCAGGACAGCTCCGGCGACTATCTGGTCGCCGCTCTCGGCGGCGTCGGCCATCGCCTGCACGCACGGGAACTGCTGCCGGACGACCGCTACCGGATGCGCGCCACGGTCTCGGCCTGGATCGCCGATCCGGAGGTGGACGGCATCCTGGTCACCGGCGGCACCGGCTTCACCGGCCGCGATTCCACGCCCGAGGCGCTGCTGCCGCTGCTGGACAAGGAGATGCCAGGCTTCGGCGAGCTGTTCCGCGCGATCAGCGTCGAGGAGATCGGCACCTCCTCGCTGCAGTCGCGCGCCTTCGCCGGCCTGGCCAACGCCACCTTCCTGTTCTGCCTGCCCGGCTCCACCTCGGCCTGCCGCACGGCCTGGGAGCGGATCATCGCCGCGCAACTGGATGCCCGCACCCGCCCCTGCAATCTGGCCACGCTGCGCCCGCGGCTGAAGGAATGACCTGGACTCCCGCATGCCCCTGGACACCACGTTGCGTCTGCTGGCCAAGGCCAGCGGCATGAGCGCCGCGGACATCGCCGCGGCCATCCCGCGCGCCGGCGCGGCCACGGTCAAGGCCTGGATGGCGGGCGAAAAGCTGCCCGGACGCGCGCAGCTCACCGCCCTGGCGCGCACCTTCGGGGTGCCCGCCGGCGCGCTGCTCGGCGAACTGGCCAGCCAACTCGACCCGGCACGCACCCGCGGCGAACACGATCTGCTGCAGGCCTACCGCGCCCTCGACACCCGCCAGCAGGGCGCATTGCTGGAAGTGGCACGCAGCATGGCCGGTACCGGCACCCGCAAGCGGAGCAGCAAATGAGCCACCTCAAGCGCAAGCAGTACAAGGCCCTGATGCAGCCGCTGCAACTGGAACTGACCGCGATGGCGCAGGCGGTGCAGCACAGCGGCGAGCGCGTGCTGGTGCTGTTCGAAGGCCGCGACACCGCCGGCAAGGGCGGCGCGATCCAGGCCATCGCCGAACACCTGAACCCGCGCCAGTGCCGCGTGGTCGCCCTGCCCAAGCCAACCGACCGCGAAGCCACGCAGTGGTATTTCCAGCGTCACATCGCGCATCTGCCGGCGGCCGGCGAGATCGTGCTGATGGACCGCAGCTGGTACAACCGCGCCGGCGTGGAGCGGGTCATGGGCTACTGCAGCGATGCCGAATACCACGCCTTCCTGCGCCAGACCCCGCTGTTCGAGCAGTTGCTGGTGGACGATGGCATCCGCCTGTTCAAGTACTGGCTGTGCGTGGACCAGGCGCAGCAGGAAAAACGCTTCGCCGAGCGCCTGCACGATCCATTGAAGGGCTGGAAGCTGTCGCCGGTGGACCTGAAGTCGCGCAGCCAGTACGCCGACTACACCCGCGCGCGCGAGGCGATGCTGGAAGCCACCCACCGCGACTATGCGCCATGGACCCTGGTCGACTTCAACGACCAGAAGCGCGGCCGCCTGACCCTGATCCGGCACCTGCTCGACCAACTGCCGGAAACCCGCCTGCACGAACCGGACCTGGATCTGCCGCCGCTGAAGCAGAAGCTGCACAAGGAAAAGTTCGGATTGCTGCAGCCGATTCCGTCGTATGAGGCGGGGAGTGGGGATTAGGGAGTGGGGATTGGTTGAAGCCTGCGGCGCGCAGTCGTCGCTTTGCGACCGCGCGTCGCCGGGCGCGCCTCTCTCAGCCATTCCGGGAACAGCGCGTCGCGGTTGAAGCCGCCTCTACGGTTGTCTCGGCTCGCGCACCACTAAAGAGGCGGCTGTCCCCGCAGGAGCGGCTTCAGCCGCGGCGAGCGAAGCCATCCCATCCTCTGGTCGCGCAAGGCGTCGGGACTGAAGTCCCTCCCACAAGGAAGACTTTTCGCTTCCGACGCGCGCATCCCCAATCCCGAATCCCCAATCCCGGCGGCGGCCGCGGTCATCACCCCGCCGCCTTTCCCTTCCCCTTGCCCTGCCCGGGCGCCGGGCCACCGGCCGCGGCGATCGCGGTTTCGATGTCGTGGGCGGTGACCGGCCCCAGGAATTGCTTGGCGAGCTTGCCGTCGGGCGCGATCAGGTAGGTCATCGGCAGGCCGCGCGGGGTGGCGAAGTCGGCCGGCGGCGCATAGGTGTCGACGATGACGATCGGATAGGCGACCGGATGCTGCTTCAGGAACGCCTGCATCTCCGCCGGCTCGATGTCCTCGTAGGCCAGGCCCACCACCTCGATGTTGTCGCGCATCACGTGCAAGGCCGACAGTTCCGGCATCTCCTTCAGGCACGGCGCGCACCAGGTGGCCCAGAAGTTCACCACCACCCACTGCCCGCGGTGCGCGGCCAGGTCGTACTCGCGGCCGTCCACGGCCTTCATCTTCAGGGTCGGCTCGGGGCGGGTCTCCTGCACCACGGACGGCCCGGCCGCCGGCGCGGCGGGCGCCTCCGGCGCTGCCGGGGCGGGTGGCGCCTTGGGCGCGGTGGACGACGCGGTGGTCGCGCCGCCGTCGGCCGGCTTGGGCGTGGGCTGGCGGTCGCACCCGGCCAGCAGGGCGGCAGCGGCGAACAGCGGGAACAGCAGGCGCATGGCGGTCATGCAAGGTCTCCAATCTCGGTGTAGAGGTCGCCGACGCGACGCTTGAGCACGTCGCGCAACGGCAGGCGCAGTTCGTCCAGCGCGCGGCACGCCGCCTGGCCCAGGGCGTCGTCGCGGCACGGCAGATAGGTCTCGACGACAGGGATGCGCAGCTGGCAATTCTCGTACAGCTCGGCCACCGGCACGTCGCTCAGATCGCGGGCCAGCATCCAGTCGCCCTGCTCGGTACGACTGAGCAGGCGGATGCGCTCCAGTTCGCACAGCAGCTCCTGCACCAGCGAATCGGTCAGCATCGGCTCCAGTTCCAGGAGTTGGTCCTCCTGCAGCCCCCTGCCCTGCCTGCGCGCCTGCGCGAAGCGCCCGAGCAGGCGCAGCAGGCCGTAGATCTCGTAGCCGGCCGGCAGGCGCATCGAGGCCGGCTGGTAGCGGAAGGCGGCGATCGAAGAGGACACCGAGGCACCGAGCAGGATCGCGATCCAGCTCAGGTAGATCCACAGCAGGAAGATCGGCACGAACGCGACCGTGCCGTAGATGCGCTGATACGACTGGAAGCTGCCCAGATACAGGCTCAGGCCCCACTTCACCAGCTCCAGCAGCAGCACCGCCAGCAGTGCACCCGGCACCGCATGGCGCAGCTTGACCGTGTGGTGCGGCACCACCCGGTACACCAGGGTGATGCAGACGAATTCGATCAGCACCGGCGCCACGCTCAGCACCACCTGCGCCAGCAGCCGGCCCTCGCTGGTCTTGAACAGCGGCAGCGCGAAGAACCGCGCCGATACCGCCAGCGAGGCCGCGGCCAGCAGCGCGCCGAGGGTCAGCACGGTCCAGTACACCAGGAAGCGGGTCAGCTGCGGCCGCGCCGACACCACCCGCCAGATCTGGTTGAAGGTCTGCTCGACGCTGTTGAGGGTGATCAGCAGCGAGACCACCAGCGCTATCACGCCGGCGGTGGTCAGTTGCCCGGCGCTGGCCGAGAACTGCCGCAGGTAGGACTCCACCGAACGCGCCGCGGCCGGCACGAAGTTGGAAAAGATGTAGTCGCTGAGCTGGTCGCTCCACTTGTCGAACACCGGGAACGCCGACAGCACCCCGAACACCACCACCGCCAGCGGCACCAGCGCGAAGATGGTGGTGTAGGCCAGCGAGGCCGCGGCCTGGAACAGGCGGTCGTCGAGGAAGCGCCGCCACAGGAAGCCGGCGAAGCTGCGCATGCGCGCGCGGTCGCGCAGGCGATCGGCCCAGAGATTGACGGTGTCCAGCGGCTGCATCGGGCAAGGGTACCCGATGCGCATGGACGCCGGCATCGTCGATACTGGCGGTCGTTCCGATCCACGAGAGGGCCGCATGGCCGAGATTCTGGTCCTGTACTACAGCCGTGGCGGCTCGGTGGCGCGCCTGGCGCGGCAGATCGCACGCGGCGTCGGCGAAGTGCCGGGCATGGCCGCGCGCCTGCGCACCGTGCCGCCGGTGGCCGCGGTCACCCAGACCAGCGCACCGCCGGTGCCCGACAGCGGCGCGCCGTACGTGGATGCCAACGACCTGCGCGAATGCGTGGGCCTGGCGCTCGGCAGCCCGACCCGCTTCGGCAACATGGCCGCGCCGGTCAAGCACTTCATCGACGGCCTCGGCGCCGACTGGGCCAGCGGCACGCTGGCCGGCAAGCCGGCGGCGGTGTTCACCTCCACCGCGTCGCTGCACGGCGGCCAGGAAGCCACCCTGCTGTCGATGCACCTGCCGCTGCTGCATCACGGCTGCCTGATCGTCGGCATTCCCTACACCGAACCGCTGCTCAGCAGCACCCGCAGCGGCGGCACGCCGTACGGCGCCAGCCACGTCGCCGGCGCCGACGACGATCCGCAACCCAGCGAGGAAGAAGCGCAGCTGGCGCGCGCGCTCGGCCGGCGCCTGGCCGAGATCGCGCAACGACTGGCGGCGCCATGAGCGGCGGGCGCCTGCGGGTGGCGCTGGGGGCGACGCTGCTGGCGTTGGCGGCACTGTTCGCGACCTGGTTCCACGACGATCGCCACCGTCTCGCCGCCCTGCTGGTGTTCGCGCTGCCGCCGCTGTTGCTGGCCGTGGGCGTGCTGCGCGGCTCGGCAGTGGCACGATTCTGGAGCGGCGTCGGCGCGCTGCTGTGGTTCAGCCACGGGGTGATGACCGCCTGGAGCCACCCGCCACAGCGTGGCTACGGCTGGGCGGAACTGCTGCTGGCGCTGCTGGTGGTGGGCCTGTCCAGCGCGCCGGGCATCCGCGCACGCTTCGCGCGCCGCCGCGGCGCAGCCGGGCGCGACTGAGCGGCCGCCCCGCCGCGCCCGGTATCATGGACGGCCTGCGCGGCCACGGCCGCGCCCCGACATGCTTCTAGGAACGGCAATGGAAGAACTCCTGATCGTCACCACCGGCGGCACGATCGACAAGATCTACTTCGACGACAAGTCCGACTACCAGATCGGCGACCCGCAGATCGGCCAGATCCTCAAGGAACTGGGCGTGACCTTCCGCTTCACGGTGATCCCGATCATCCGCAAGGATTCGCTGCACATCACCGACGAAGACCGCGAGCTGATCCGCGCCACCATCGCCGCGCAGTCCGCGCGCCATGTGTTGATCACCCACGGCACCGACTCGATGGTGCAGACCGGCAAGGTGCTGCAGGCGATCGAGGGCAAGACCATCGTGATGACCGGCGCGCTTAACCCGGCGCGCTTCCGCGGCTCCGACGCCGAGTTCAACATCGGCTGCGCGGTCGGCGCAGTGCAGTCGCTGCCGGCCGGCGTCTACATCGCCATGAACGGGCGCATCTGGGATCCACAGAAGGTGCGCAAGAACGTGGCGGCGAACCGTTTCGAAGCGGCCTGAGCGGCGACGATGTCCAAGGCCACGCGCGCAACCAAGGCGCTGGATGCGGCCGGCGTCGTCTACCGGCTGCATCCCTACGACTACGAAGCCGAAGCCGGCGCCAAGGGCCTGCAGGCCGCACAGGCGCTGGGCCTGCCGCCGGAGCGGGTGCTGAAGAGTCTGATGGCCTGGGTCGACACGCGCGCGGTCTGCGTGGTGGTCCCGTCCGACCGCCGCGTGCAGTTGAAGAAACTGGCCGCCGCCGCGGGCGGCAAGGCGGCGCGGATGATGGAGGCCGCCGAGGCCGAGCGCCGCACCGGCTACAAGGTCGGCGGCATCAGTCCGCTGGGCCAGCAGCGGCCGGCGCCGGTGCTGATCGAGCAAACCGCACTGGGCGCAGGCAGCGTCTGGTTCAACGCCGGGCAGCGCGGCCTGCTGCTGGAAATGGAGGCCGCGCAGGTGCTCGACGCACTGCAGGCACGTGCCTGCGATCTGTGCGAGTGAGGCGCGTCAGTAACTCGCGGTCGCACTCACGCCCGCCACCGCGGTGACCGCCTTGATCCGCACGTAATAGAGCCCGGCCGGCAAGGTCAGCGTGCAGCGCTCGGTGGTGCCGGCGGCGACCGACCGGCAACCGTATGCGGTATCGGTCGGCAGGGCGCCCGCGCGCAGGTACAGATCGGCATTGCCGCTGCCACCGCTCAGGGCCAGCGTCAGCGCCGACGTGCCGGCGGGCACGGTGATCTGGTAGTACAGCGACGTTCCCGCCTTGAGCGACAGATTTCCCATCGGCACGCCACGCACCAGCGTCTGCGCCTTCACTGTCGCCGCCACCGCCGCCCCCGCATTGACCAGCCCTGCACCGCAGCCGGCGGTGCACGCCACCGGCAGCGGGCTGGCGGTGGCCTTCAGCCGGGCCTCCAGTTCCGCCGGCGTCAGCGGATTCAGCGCTGCCGACAGCGCCAGCGCGGCGACGCCGGCCACGTGCGGCGCCGCCATCGAGGTGCCGCTGTAGGACGCATACGCCGGCGCCCCCGGCCCCAGCGTGCCGGTATTGAGCGTGGACAGGATGCCCTGTCCGGGAGCGGCAATGTCCACGCCCGCCCCATAGTTGGAAAAACTGGCACGGGCGCCGGCGGAGGTGGTCGCGGCCACCGCGATCACGTTCGGACAGTTGGCGGGCACGCTGCCGACGACATCGCTGTTGCTGTTGCCCGCAGCGACGACGACGCTGGTCCCGCGCGCAACCGCACTCGCGATCGCCCCTGCCATCGTCGGCGAACAGCTTCCGGCGGCACCCAGCGACAGGTTGATGACCTGCGCCGGCGTCGGGTTGGCGGGAACGCCAGCGATGGTGCCGCCGGACGCCCAGACGATGGCGTCGGCGACATCGGAGAGATAACCACCGCATTTACCCAGCACACGCACCGGCAGGAGCTTCGCGTTGAAGGCGACGCCGGCGACACCGGCGGCATTATTGGTGACCGCGGCGATGGTGCCGGCCACATGCGTGCCGTGCCAACTCGAACTCGCCGCCGGCGTACCGGCACCGCAGGTATTGGCGGGATAGCCATCGCCCGGATCGGCGGCGTCACGGTCGCGGCCGCCACCATCGCCGGCCACCAGGGGATCGCTGATGAAGTCGTAGCCCGGCAACACGTTCGCCGCCAGATCCGGATGTGCGGTGATGCCGGTATCGAGCACTGCGACCACCACACCCTTGCCCGTCGCCAGATCCCAGGCCGGGCGCACATTGATCGTCGCCGTACCGGTTCCGAACGCCCATTGTTGGGACAGGCCAGGATCGTTCGGGACCAGCGAGGGGCGCAACAGCACATCGACCTCCACGCGCGCGACGGCCGGATCGGCGGCCAGGCGCCGCATCAGCGTCTCCGCCTCGACGCGATCCAGGCTGCGATCGGCGGCGATGACGTCGGCACCGGTCGCCAGGCGCCGCAACGATGCCAGGCCGAGGGCACGGCCGCGCCGGGCCGGCAACATGCGCGCGGCCTCCGCCAGCGGTGCCGCGCGCGAGGCCAGCGCAGGCGCGGCGTCATCGCGATAGGTGACGATGAAACGCTGTGGATTCGGCGTCGTCGCCAGCGCCTGCAATCCGATCTCGCCGGCAGCGGCGGTGCCGGCGGCTGCCAGCAGCAAAAGGCACGCGGCGCTGCGGCGCCGGAGCACGCTGTACTTGAACATGAGACTCCCCCCGGGCTATACACGTGGCGCAGTCGGCCGCCCACCGCGCAGGTTCGAACGTGGCGGTGCAGGCCGCGGCCACCGCGTACGCGACAGCCGCAGAACGGTCCTGCACCGCGGATAGCGGCAAGGCGCGGATCGGGTAGAGGGCGCAAGCGGCGCAATGTGCAGATCTGTGATCGGCGACGAGCCCGGCTGTGGAATGCATCAAGACGACCGGACCAGGGCGGCCGGACGCGGCACAAACAAAAAAGCCCCGCGCCGAAGCGCGGGGCGACCGAGAGTGGCGGCGGCGGCGTCCTGGCCGACCGCTGCGATCCGGCACCGGGAGGTGCGCGGCGGCCATGCCGCGGCCGCCGCGACGGAGTGCCTCAGTAGTCGGCCTTCAGGCTGACACCGGAGAACGTGCTGTACGCCTTCACCCGCACATAGTAGGTGCCGGCCTGCGGGGAGTTGAAGGTGCAGCTCTCGTTGTTGCCGTTCTTGTACGGACGGCAGTCGTAGGCCGAGTCGGTCGGCGCGCTGCCGAAGCGCACGTACAGGTCGGCATCGCCGCTGCCGCCGGAGGTGGTGACCACCAGGCTGCTGGCACCGGACGGCACCTTGACCGTGTAGTTCAGCGAGGAACCGCTGTTGGCGCTGAGGTTGGTGACCGCCACGCCGTCCTGCAGTTCGTTGCTGCTGCCGCCACCACCGCCACCACCGCTGCTGCCGCCGTTCAACGCCGCGGTGACCGCCGCGTTGGCGTCGAGCAGGCCGGCGCCGCACCCCTGCGAGCAGGAGAAGCTGGCCGCGGTGTTCTTGATGGTGCTTTCCACCTGCGCCGGGGTCAGCGCGGTCGGCGCCACCGACTGCATCAGCGCGACCACGCCGGCCACGTGCGGGGTCGCCATCGAGGTGCCGTTGTACGAGGCGTAGCTCGGGTTGCCCGGGGTGGTGGTGCCGTCGTTGAGCGTGGACAGGATGTTCGAGCCCGGCGCGGAGATGTCGATGCCCGCGCCGTAGTTCGAGTAGCTGGCCTTGGCCCGCGACGAGGTGGTCGCCGCCACCGCGATCACGTTGTTGCAGTTGGCCGGCACCGAGCTGGACACGTTGGTCGAGCTGTTGCCCGCCGCCACCACCACCGTGGTGCCGCGGCTGACCGCGCCGTTGATGGCGTTCTGGTAGGTGCTCGAGCAGGTGCCGCTGCCGCCCAGCGACATGTTGATGACTTCGGCCGGGTTCTGGTTGGTCGGCACGCCGCTGACGGTGCCGCCGGAGGCCCAGGTGATCGCATCGGCGATGTCGGAGGTGTAGCCGCCGCACTTGCCGAGCACGCGCACCGGCAGGATCTTGGCCTTGAACGCGGTGCCGGCCACGCCGGTGCCGTTGTTGGTGATCGCGGCGATGGTGCCGGCCACATGGGTGCCGTGCCAGCTGGAATTGGAGGCGGGCGAACCGGAGTAGCACTCGCCGGCAGCGGCCCAGTCGCCTTCGTCGGCCGGGTTGCTGTCGCGGCCGTTGCCGTCGCGCGCCGAATCCGCATCGCTGATGAAGTCGTAGCCCTGCAGGACGTTGGCGTTGAGGTCCGGGTGGCTGGTGATGCCGGTGTCGATCACCGCCACGACCACGCCGTCGCCGCTGGCCTTGTCCCAGGCCGAGCGCACGTTGATGCCGGCGTTGGTGGTGCCGAAGGCCCACTGGTCGCCCAGGCGCGGATCGTTCGGGGTCAGCGCGATGGTCATGCGCTGGTCGACCTCGACGTACTCGACGTTCGGGTCGGCGGCGATCTGCCGCATCAGCGTCTCGGCCTCGGCGCGGTCCAGCGGACGGCTGGCCTTGACCACTTCCGGACCCACCGCCAGGCGGCGCAGGCTGGTCAGGCCGAGCGCGCGGCCGTTCTTGGCCGGCAGCGCGGCGGCGGCCGACTGCAGCGTCGCGCGCAGCGCCGCCGAGGGCGCCGCAGCGGCGGCGGACGCGCTGGAGATGCTGACCGGCGCGGCATCGCGGGTCTTGACGATGAAGCGTTGCACGGTCGGCTCGGAAGACAGGCCGGAGAGGTTCACGTCACCGGCGAAGGCTGGGGTGGCCAACAACAGGGAGGTGAGAGCGGAGGCGCCCAGCACGACCAGCCACGGACGCTGGCGCGACCCACGATGCGACATTTCGGACATTCGGACTTCCTTTCGGTTGAGTAGCCGCCTGATGGCGGTGTTCCGCGCCGCACCGGTCCGGTCGAAACCTGAACCTGGCGTGCGTTGCGAGCCCGGTCGGATGGCGTGTTGCCGACCATTCATCGACGCTAGCTCAGTACAAGCGCGTATGGAGCAGGGTGTGACGGAAATCCGTTGTACAAAACGACGAAATGCAATGACCGTCGATGTCATAAAGAGAACCGCACCTCATTTTTGCTGCGTTGCAGCATGGAAAGACGCCAGACTTGGCAAATCAGGGGCAGATTTTTGGCTCCCGCGCGACACGCGGGACAAGAAAAGGAGACAGTGGATACAGACGACAGAGGCCGCCTGCATGGCAGCGCCATACATCGGGACGGACACGGAATGTCCGGGGAGCGGATTCCCGGGAAGGCGCGATGCGGAGGCGGGGCGGCGACACATCGCACGCCCCGGCGCACCAGCGCGGACGTCGCCGGCGATGGTCGACGCTGTCGGACCATGCGCCAAGTGGCATGAGGTCCATTCGCCAGGGCAGCCGACAGCCGCCCCAGCGTTGGGCGCTCGGCTCAGCCCAGCCGCACCAGCCAGCCGTGGCGGTCGGCCACGCGGCCGTACTGGATGTCGGTGAGTTCCTGGCGCAGCGACAGCGTCACCGGGCCGGCGGGCGCGGTCAGGTCGCCGACCGCGAAGTCCTTGCCCTTGAGCTGGCCGATCGGGGTCACCACCGCGGCGGTGCCGCAGGCGAACACCTCGGCGATCTCGCCCGAGGCCACGCCGTCGCGCCACTCGTCGATGCTCACCTGCCGCTCCACCACCTGCATGCCGCGGTCGCGGGCCAGTTGCAGGATGCTGTCGCGGGTGATGCCTTCCAGGATGCTGCCCGACAGCGCCGGGGTGACCAGGCTGCCGTCGCGCATCACCAGGAACACGTTCATGCCGCCCAGTTCCTCGATGTACTTGCCCTCGACCGGATCGAGGAACAGCACCTGCGAGCAGCCCTGCGCCTGCGCCTGCTGCTGCGGCAGCAGCGAGGCGGCGTAGTTGCCGCCGCACTTGGCCGCGCCGGTGCCGCCCTTGGCGGCGCGCGCGTAGTCGGTGGACAGCCAGATCGCCACCGGCGCCACGCCCTTGGCGAAATAGGCGCCGGCCGGACTGGCGATGACGTAGTAGCCGGCCTTCTGCGCGGCGCGCACGCCCAGGAAGGCCTCGTTGGCGATCATGAACGGACGGAAATACAGGCTGGTTTCCGGCGCCGACGGCACCCACGCCGCATCGACCGCGATCAGCTGCCGCAGCGATTCCACGAACAGCTCGACCGGCAGCTCCGGCAGCGCCAGGCGCTGTGCCGAGCGCTGCAGGCGCTTGCCGTTGGCCTCCGGGCGGAAGGTCCAGATCGAGCCGTCGGCATGGCGGTAGGCCTTGATGCCTTCGAAGATCTCCTGGCCGTAGTGCAGCACCGAGGCGGCCGGGTCCAGCGCCAGCGGGCCGTAGGCGCGCACTGCGGCGTCGTGCCAGCCCTGCTCGCGGCTCCATTCGATGGCGACCATGTGGTCGGTGAAATAGTTGCCGAAGCCCGGCGCGGCGAGGATCTGCGCGCGCGCCTCGGCGCTGCGTGCGGCGGTGGACGGGGTCAGGCGGAACTGCGTGGACGGCTCAGTAGCGGACACCGGGAATTCCTGTGGTAGTCGAGGGATGGCCAGGGCCGCAGCGTCGTGGCGACGGCAGCGGCGGCGCCCGATCGGGCTCCGTCGCGACGCGCGAGGCGTCGCGCGCGGGTCAGAGCATGCCGGTTTCCAGGCGCGCGGCCTCGGACATCATATGCCGGCCCCACGGCGGATCGAACACCAGCTCGACGTCGGCCTCGGCGATGGTCGGGATCATTTCCAGTTTGCTGCGCACGTCGTCGACCAGGATCTCGCCCATGCCGCAGCCGGGCGCGGTCAGGGTCATCTTGACCTCGACGGTGCGCTGGCCATCCTCGCGCGCATGCATGGTCACGTCGTAGATCAGGCCCAGATCGACGATGTTGAACGGGATCTCGGGGTCGAAGCAGGTGCGCAACTGCTGCCAGATCAGGGCTTCGACCTGCTCGTCGCCGGCATCCTCGGGCAGTTCCAGCCCCGGCGGCGGCTCCTTGCCGATGGCGTCGCCGTCCTTGCCGGCGATGCGGAACAGATTGCCCTCCACGAACACCGTGTAGCTGCCGCCCAGGGCCTGGGTGATGTAGCCGTAGCTGCCGGCGGGCAGGGTCACCGCGTCGCCCTGCGGCACCATCACCGCGGCGCAATCGCGTTCGAATTGGACAGGTTCGCTGCTGCGTGAGTACATGGGGGCGATATGGGGACAGGCCCCGCCGGTGCAAGTCGTGCAGTTTATCCGAGTGCGCGGGGCGCGCGCCGGAAGTATCCTGTACGCCTTCTCCGGGAACATCGAATGCCGCCTTCCTCCACGCCGGCCAGGCCGTCGCACTGGCTGTGGCCCCTGTTGCTCGCCATGGGCTGTTTCACCGCGCTGATCGCCTGGTTGCTGGTGGCGCTGTCGCTGGGTCGCCAGGCCGGCTGGATGGCCGTGGTGGTGGCGCTGGAGATCGCCTGGATGCTGCGTTTAGGCAACCTGCCGCGCGGCCCGCTGCGCATCGCCGTGGCGATGAGCGCCACGGTGCTGGTGATCGTCGCCGCCAACTGGGGCATCGCCGCCGCGCAGATGGGCGCGGGGCTGGGCCTGAACGTCTGGGATTCGTCGCTGAAGATGGGCGCCCACTACGCCTGGACCCTGACCGTGCTGGCCAACAGCCCGGGCGACCTGCTGTGGCTGGGCATCGGCGTGGCCACGGCGTATTTCAGCGCGCGCTGAGCACGGTCGGAGCGCGGCGGACGCCGCTGGGTGGCGATGGTGGTTGCGGCCTGATCACACCCCGATCATCCGCCTTGGCCATGAGGCGCATCGTTTTTTTTGTAGGCGCGGCCGAAGCCGCTCCTGCGCCCTGCGCTCGCTACGTCCCCCCTGCCCCGCCACTCCGCCTGCAACGGCTCAATGCCCGCCGCCATCCAGCGCCTTCAGTTCGCTGACCAGGGCGCCGGCCGCCTCGGCGCCGTCGCCGTACAGCATGCGGGTGTTGTCGGCATAGAACAGCGCGTTCTCGATGCCGGCGAAGCCGGTGCCCTTGCCGCGCTTGATGACGATGACGTTCCTGGAATTGACCACGTCCAGGATCGGCATGCCGTAGATCGGACTGGCCGGGTCGGTCTTGGCCACCGGATTGACCACGTCGTTGGCGCCGATCACCAGCGACACGTCGGTGCTGGCGAACTCGGGGTTGATGTCGTCCATGTCGGCGATCAGGTCGTAGGGCACGCCGGCCTCGGCCAGCAGCACGTTCATGTGCCCGGGCATGCGCCCGGCCACCGGGTGGATCGCGAACTTGACCTTGACCCCGCGCTCGATCAGCCGCTGCGCCAGTTCCCAGATCTTGTGCTGCGCCTGCGCCACCGCCATGCCGTAACCGGGCACGATCACCACGCGCTCGGCGTAGGCCATCATCGCCGCCACGTCGCCGGCCTCGATCGGCTTCTGGCTGCCGGCGATCGCCTGCGCCTGGCCGCCGCCGCCGAAGTTGGAGAACAGCACGCCGCGGATCGGCCGGTTCATCGCCTTGGCCATCAGCCGGGTCAGCAGGATGCCGGCCGCGCCGACCATCATGCCGGCGATGATCAGCGCCTCGTTGCCGAGCACGTAGCCCTCGAAGGCCACCGCCAGGCCGGTAAAGGCGTTGTACAGCGAGATCACCACCGGCATGTCGGCGCCGCCGATCGGCAGCGTCATCAGCACGCCCAGGGCCAGCGCCAGCACGAAGAACAGCACGATCGCCAGCGGACTCAGGCTGATCGCGGCCCAGGCGCCCACGCCCAGCATCGCCACGCACACCAGCAGGTTGAACACCTGCTGCGCGGGGAAGGTGACGCGCCTGTCCAGGCGCCCGTCGAGCTTGGCCCAGGCGATGATCGAGCCGGACAGCGACACCGCACCGATCGCCGAGCCGATCACCGCCAGCGCCAGCGTGGTCGCATCCGGCTGGCGCGCGGCCAGCGCGGCGATTGCGGCCTCGCTCCAGTGCGTGGTATCGCGGCGCATCAGGAACGAGAAGCGCAGCAGCTCCACTGCGCCGATCGCCGCCGCCGAGCCGCCGCCCATGCCGTTGTACAGCGCGACCATCTGCGGCATGTCGGTGATCGCCACCTTCTTGGCGGAGATCCACGCCGCGGCGGTGCCGAGCACGATCGCCAGCACGATCAGCGGCAGGTTGTGCAGACCCGGCAGCAGGAAGGTGGCGGCAGTCGCCAGCAGCATGCCGAAACCGGCCCAGCGGATGCCGCTGCGCGCGGTCCTGGGCGAGGCCATGCGCTGCAGGCCGAGCAGGAACAGGGTGGCGGCGACCAGATAGCTGCTCTTGATCAGGATCGGCAACAGTTCCATCAGCACGCGTGCTCCGAAAAAGGACATCTGCCCGAGTGGCAGAAGGTACGAGAGGACGCCCGGCGCGAGGCCGAGCAGTGCCAATAGGACGGCCACGGCCAGCGCCGCGGCGGTGCGCCGATGCCGCGCATTCAATCCTTCGCCTTGGTCTTGGAGGCATCCGGCTTGCTGGACTTGAACATGTCCAGCATGCGCTCGGTCACCACATAGCCGCCGGCGGCATTGCCGGCGCCGAGCAGCACCGCGACGAAGCCGATGGCTTTCTCCAGGGTGGTGTCGGCATGCCCCAGCACCACCATCGCGCCGATCAGGACGATGCCGTGGATGAAGTTGGAACCGGACATCAGCGGGGTGTGCAGGATCACCGGCACCCGCGAGATGATCACATGCCCGGCGATGGCCGCCAGCATGAAGATGTACAAGGCCACGAACCCGTCGCTCATCGCACCATTCTCCCGGGCGCCGCGCCCGTCCGCCGCATCATAACCGCGTGCTGAACCGCTGTGCGATGCCGGCATGCGCTTGCGCGAAGGCCGCGAGGCCCGGCCGGTCAACCACGCCCGCCACCGCGCGTTAACCACGGCATCCCCCTGCCGGAAGCTAAGCTGTGCTGGTGAGCACGCCCGCCCTCGCACCGCCATCGACCGATGCCGACACCGAACAGCGCCCGCTGCCGGCGTCGCTGGACGCGTTCCTGGCCGAGATCGGGCCGCGCGCGTTCCGCTTCGCCGAAGCCGGACTGCGCCAGCGCGAGGACGCGCTGGACGCGGTGCAGGACGCGATGATCAAGCTGCTGGCCTACCGCGAGCGCCCGGCGCAGGAATGGACGCCGCTGTTCTGGAGCATCCTGCGCCGGCGCATCATCGACCTGCAGCGCCGCCGCACCTTCCGCCTGCGCTTCTGGGCGCCGACCAGCGAGCGTGACGCGGACAGCCCGCCGGACTGGGCCGACGACGGCCCCAATCCGTCCGAGCAGCACGAGCGTCGGCAGACCCATGCGCGGCTGGTGACGGCGCTGCGCGCGCTGCCCGCGCGGCAGCGCGAGGCCTTCACCCTGCGCGTACTGGAAGAGCTGGACGTGGCCACCACCGCACGCGCGATGGGCTGCTCGGAAGGCTCGGTAAAGACCCATCTGTCACGCGCCCGCGAGGCGCTGCAGAAACATCTGGAGGACGTCCGATGACATCCGATCGCACCCGCCCGGCGGATTTCGACACGCAGATGCGCGCCGTCCACCAGGCCGGCTTGCAGGCCCTGCCCGCGCCGACCCTGGCGCGGCTGCGCGCCGCACGCCAGCAGGCCAGCCGTGCGCACGCGGCGCCAAGCCGGCGCTGGGGCTGGCTGCTGGCGGCGGTCCCGGCGCTGCTCGGCGCGGCGCTGGGCGTGCATCTGCTGCTGCGCCCCGCACCGTCGATGCCGACCACCACCACCGCCAGCGTCGCCACCGCCACCGCCACTGCCACGACCGTGGCCGCGACCGCCTCGGTGCGCGCCGGCGCGGCCGCCGACAGCGACCAGGCCGCGACCGCGATGCTCGACGAAAATCCCGACCTGTACCTGTGGCTGGGCTCCGATACCTCGCTGGCAATGGAATGAACCCGATGACTCGCCTGATCCGTCTCTCCCTGACGCTGACGCTGCTGGCCGGCACTGCCGTCCCGGCGGCCTTCGCCGCCCCGCCCCCGCCCGGGCCGCCGCCACCGCCGAGCGCGGCCGACCGCGACGACGACTCCGGCCCGCCGCTGCCCGACTGGGAACACCTGAGCCCACAGCAGCGCGAGCTGCTGATCGCCCCCCTGCGCCAGCGCTGGAACGATGCCCCGCAGCAACGCCGACGCATGTTCGAGCACGCGCAGCGCTGGCAGTCGATGACCCCCGAGCAACGCGACCGAGCACGCAAGGGCGCCCGCCGCTACGAGGACATGACCCCGCAGCAGCGCGAGGAGGCGCGGGTGCTGTTCGAGCGCATGCGCACGCTGCCGCCGGACCAGCGCAAGGCGCTGCGCGACCGCTGGGAAGCGATGACGCCGGCGCAACGCGCCGCCTGGATCCGCGCCAATGCCGGCCCGGACAACCTGCCGCCGCCGGATGCTGCCAGGTAGGCGAAACGCGGCGCCGGTTCAAGCCCGATGCGCATGGCGCGCGCGCCCTCGCCTCGTCGTGTGCGGCGCATGGAGTCCAGCGCCGCAGAAATCGCCTCGCAGGAGCGGCTTCAGCCCCCACGGCGTTCCCGGTGAACCCGGTCGCGGCTGAAACCGCTCTTGCACGGGCTCACCTTGGCCGCAGATCAGCGCCGCCCGAGCCGGCGCCCAACCATCGCGGCCGCACTCACGCCGTCCAGCGCGTCTTCGCCAGCAGTTCGTCGTTCCAGTCGTAGGCGATCGCGCCGTCCTTCAGGAACAGGGCGACGAAGTTGTAGACGTTGCGTGCGTACATCTCGCTCGCATGCACCGCGCCCATGCTGGCCAGATCCAACGGCCCGGCAATGGTCACGCCGGCGTGTTCGATGGTCTCGCCCGGTCGGGTGAGCTCGCAATTGCCACCGGTCTCGGCGGCCAGATCCACCACCACGCTTCCCGGCTTCATTCCGGCGACCATCGCCGCGCTGAGGATCTTCGGTGCCGGCCGCCCCGGCACCGCGGCGGTGCACACCACCACGTCGATGCCCTTCAGGTGCTCGGCCAGGCGACGCTGCTGCTCCGCGCGCTCGTCGTCGGTGAGTTGCCGCGCGTAGCCGCCCTCGCCGGCGGCGCTGACCCCGAGATCGAGAAACTTGCCGCCCAGCGATTCGATCTGCTCGCGGGTTTCCGGGCGCACGTCGAAGCCCTCCACCTGCGCACCCAGGCGCTTGGCGGTGGCGATGGCCTGCAGGCCGGCCACGCCGGCGCCGACGATCAGCACCTTGGAGGGGCGGATGGTGCCGGCCGCGGTGGTCAGCATCGGGAAGAAACGCGGCGCCAGCTGCGCGGCGATCAGGGTCGCCTTGTAGCCGGCCATGCCGGCCTGCGAGCTGAGCACGTCCATCGCCTGCGCGCGGGTGGTGCGCGGCAGCCGTTCCAGCGGAAAGGCGACCAGTTGCCGCGCCTGCAGCGCCGCCGCGCGCGCCGGATCGGCCTGCGGCTGCAGGATGCCGACCACGCCGGCGCCCTCCTTGAGCTGCTGCAGCGCCACCGCCGGCAGCGGCTGCACGCACAGCACCAGATCCGCCTGCGCCGGGCTGTTGGCATCGGCCAGGCTGGCGCCGGCGGCCAGGTAGGCCGCATCGACGAAGCCGGCCGACACGCCGGCCTGCGGCTCGACCCGCACCTGCGCGCCCAGGGCGACCAGTTTCTTGACCGTCTCCGGCGTCGCCGCCACGCGGCGTTCGCCCTGCGCCGATTCCTTCACCACCAGCACCTGCACTGCCATGCGATTCCCCGTGCCTTGCCTGTCGTCCGCGCCGATCCTACAGCGTCCGCACGCCAGGTGGAGGCGTCGCGCACGCCAAGTGGGCATCGGCGACCGGGCGCGTTGGCGCCCCCGACCCGAGGGCGCCCGGCGCACGCCGCCTCGGCGAAGGCGTGTTCTCCGCCGGGGCGGCCAGGGGCATGGCCAGGTCGGGAAGGACGCGGCGTGCGAGGAACCCCTGCATCGCCGGCAAGCGATCGCCAACGCGGGTCAGGCGCAGGCGCGGCGTCAGCCGCGACCGGCAGCGCGAGGAAACCCGGTCTCGGCGGAGGAGACCGCCTGATCCAGCCAAGGCCGACAGACAGGAAACGGCGGCAGCCGCGAATGGGGCTCCGAGTAAAGCCCCTCGCGGCTGAAGCCGCCCCTACGGTCGCGACGGCATAGCGACCAACGGCCGCCGGAACGCGTCGCTGGCGATGCGCTGACGCCGCCGATACCTACAGCCGAGCAGCACGCGACACGTGCAACGCCACGGCGGCGATCGCCCGCGCCGCCGCGGTGCTCTCAGTGCAAGGTCGCGCTATGCGGATCGAGACGGTCGATGACGCCCTGCATGGCGCTGTCGAAGGCGCCGTCGTCGACGTGCGCGCGCAGCCGGCCCAGCCGCACCATCACCGCCAGTTCTTCCGGCGAGGCCACGCAGAAGCGCACGCCGCGCCGGTTGACGAACAGCAGGCGCGACGAGATCGGGCTCACCCACGACAGCTTGCCGGCCTGCATCTTGCCGTCGCGGTCGACGAAATCCAGCCAGGTGCCGATCTGCATCGTGCGGAAGCGGTCGGCATCGGCGTTGTCGAAATCGTCCATGGTCTGCGGCGGCGCCACGTCCACCGGTTGCGCCTCCTGCACCGGCGGCTGCGGCAGCGCCACCTGCGGCAGCTCCGGCAGCGGCCGCTCCAGTTCCGGGCGCAGCTCGGCCACCGCCTGCAGCGTGTCGTGCAGCGCGTCGATCGCGGCCGTGGCCGCCTCGGCATGCAGGCCGACGCTGGCGAAGACCCGCTGCAGCGCGCCCTGCCAGGCCTGCAGCCAGGGCTTGCCGACGATGTGCCGCTGCGCCTCGGCGGCTTCCTCGAGCAGGCCGTCGGCCAGCGCCAGCGCATCGCGCACGCCGGGGCCGCCCTCGCCTTCGCGCAGCATCGCCATGGTCAGGTGGTGCTGCCACGGTTGCCGCAGGAACTCCTGCAGCGCCTGCGGCAACTGCCGGCCCTGCAGGCGCACCTGCAGTTCGGCCTCGGCGCGCTGCCGCGCCAGTTCCAGCTTCTCCTGGCCGCGCTGGGTCTCGGCGGCGCGGCGCTCGGCGATCTCGATGCGGCGGCGGTGCTGCACCAGGAAATCGCGGAATTCCTCCTCCAGGGTCAGGAAGATCGCCAGGTTCTCGTTGAACTCGGCCACCAGCCGGTCGATGATCTCCTCGACCTTGCCCATCAGCACGCGCTCGGCCTGGCTCTCGCCGGTGTTGCCCTCGCAGGCCTCGGCCAGCGAATTGAGCAGGCGCCGCGCCGGATGGGTCTTCTGCACGAACATGCGCCGGTCCAGCAATGCGACCTTGACGAACGGCACCACCAGCCGGCCGATCAGTTCGCGCGAGCGGCCCTCCAGGTCGCGCTCGTCGAGCATCACGTCGAACAGCATGCCGACCAGGTCGATCGCGTCCTCGTCGACCGGATCCAGCCGCGCATGCGCTGGGTCCACGCCGAACTGGGTGGCGTTGGACAGCACCTCGCTCTTGAGCCGCTGCGCCAGCGATTCGCTGTCGTCGCCGATCGCCGCGCGCAGCGTCGCGCTGGGCGTGGCCTGCAGCAGCGACAGCACCGACATCATCTCGCGCTGGCTCAGCGGGCGTTGCTGACCGACCGCCGCGGTGGCCGCGGAGGTGGCGCTCTCGCGCGCGTTGCGGGTCTGCTGCAGCAGTTCGTGCAACGCCTCCAGCAACACGCCCTGACTACCGCCGGGCAGGCGCGCCTCGCCGTCGTCGTAGCGCTCGCCGGCCTGCAGGCTGCCGCGGCGCTCGGCCCAGCGGTTGACGAAGCGGTTGGCCCAGGCCGGCGCGTAGTGCTCTTCGTCCTCGCCCAGCTCGGCACCGACGCCATCCCCGGCAGCGCCTGCCTCGCGCGGCGGGCGCTGCTCCGGCGGCGGTGCGCGCCGCGGCGGCGGCGGCGGTCGCGGCCGCGAGATCTCCGGCATGATCCCGGCCTGGGCGAGGCTGTCGTCCAGGTCCTGGTAGAGCTTGCCGACCCCGGCGGTGAAGTCGCGTTCGCACAGCTTGATCAGCACCAGCCGCACTTCCGGGGCCAGGTCGCTGGTGGAGAACGCGGCATGCACGGCCACGCCGATGTGTTCGGGGCCGATCGGATTGGTGTCCGCATCCAGCTCCAGGCCGCCGGCGATCCAGCCCAGGCGCCGGTCGATGCGGGTCAGCACCGGCTTCCATTCGCGCAGCAGCACGCTGGCGAGGTTGCGTACCGCCAGCCGCGATTCCAGCTCGTGTTCGGAGATCAGGCTCAGGCCCTGCCCGTAGCCGGCCAGGGCGACTTCGGCCGAGAGCGGCGCGCCGGCCTCCAGCGCTTCCCAGGCGGTATGCAGTTGCGCGCGGAAGCGCGCGGCGATCTCGTCGCGACGACGGCGCAGTTCGCGCATGCCGTCGAGGAACAGCAACTGCGACGCGCCGGCACTCTCGGCGCGATCGAACAGCACGTCGTCGAAATGCGCCAGCGCCGCGGCGAAGGCCTGGCCCAGCACTGGCAGCATGCCCTCGCGCGCCTGCGTCAACAGGCGCGGGTCACGCGCCGGGTGTGCGTGCGGGCTGGGGCTGAAACTCATGCGCGACGGCTCCGCGCCATGGACGGCGCCAGATAGAAGGAAGGTGGAAGACGATCGGACGCGGCCCCTGTTTCCGCTCCTGCATGGTAGGCAAGGTGTCTGAACAGCGACCGTGATGCGCTGCGCATTTCTGGCTCCAGAACGTGACCTCGTGCAGGATCGTAGGCATGGAAGGCGTCACTACGGCGGCAATGCGGCATGAATACGGCACGCCCGTCGAGGATCAGGCCGCCACCGCCACCCGTTCCAGGCGGTCGACCACGCCCTGCATGGCGCTGTAGAAGGCATCGTCGTCGCGATGCAGGCGCAGCCGGTCCAGCCGCGCCATCACTGCCAGCGCCTCGGCCGAGGCGACGCACAGCCGCCCGCCGCGGCGGTTGACGAACAGCAGGCGCGCCGAGATCGGGCTCACCCAGGTCAGTTTGCCGGGCTGCACGCGGCCTTCGCGGTCGACGAAGTCCAGCCAGGTCCCCAGCGGCAGGGTGCGGAAGTAATCGGCGGTGATGTGGTCGAAATCGGTGGCCTGGACCGGTTCCGGCAGTGCCGGCACGGTCTCGGCGGCGGGCGGCTCGGGCACGTCCACGCCCGTCGCCGGCAGCGCGGCCTGCAGCGGCCGCGCGTGCGCCAGATCGTCCAGCGCCGTGTGCAGGGCCTGCCAGGCGGCTTCGGCCGCCGCGGCGTCCAGGCCGACGCTGGTCCACAGCCGGGTCAGCTCGGCATGTTGCGGCTGCAGCCAGCCTTCTACCGGCACCGCACCGTTCTGGGCCTGGCGGCACTGCGCCAGCACCGCATCGCCCAGCGCCAGCGCCGCGGCGAGCGCGCTGCCCTGACCGTCGTCGCGCAAGGCCGACTGCTGCACGTACTGGCACCAGGACTGGCGCAGGAAGGCCTCGATGGGAGGCGGCACGGTCAGGTCGTCGCCGGCCTGTTGCAGCAGATCGTGCAGCGCCTGCGCGGCGCGCTGCCGGGCGACCTCGCGGCGCTCCTCCGCCCGTTGCAATTCGGCCGCGCGGCGCTCGGCGATCTCCACCCGGCGCCGGTATTGCTCGTAGGCGCTGCCGAACTCGGCCTCCAGCGCCAGGAACACCGCCAGGTGCTCGTCGAAATCGCGCACCACCCGCTCCACCGCCGCCTGCGCCTGCGCCAGCAGCGCCTGCTCCGGGCCGGTGCTGCCGGCATTGCCGTCGCAGGCGTCGGCGAGCAGATTGAGCAGGCGCCGCGCCGGATGCCCGTCGCGCACGAACAGGCGGCCGTCGATCAGCGCCACCTTGGCCATCGGCACCAGCATCTGCCCCAGCAGTTCGCGCTGCGCAGGTTGCAGCACGCATTCCTCCAGCATCACATCGAACAGCAGGCCGACCAGATCCAGGGTGTCGGCATCGGCCGGATCCAGGCAGGTGCTGGCCGGGTCCAGGCCGAGCGAGGCGCCGATACCGGCGATCTGCCGGCGCAGGCCCAGCGCCAGCGGGCCGCCGTGTTCGCCGACGACGGCGAATCCGGCCAACGGCATGGTCTGCAGCAACGACAGCACCGACAGCAGCTCGCGCGGCGACAGGCAGCGCCGGCCGTCGCCCGGGCCCGCGTCCGGCTGCGCCTCGTGCAGCAGCGCGCGCAGCGCCGGCGGCAGCACCTCCTGCTCGTTGCGCGCGTGTGCGTCCAGGGCGCGCGCGGCGCGGCGCTGCGCCGCCGACAGCGGCGCGGCGGTGTCCCAGTTCTCGAAGAAGCGGCTGATCCAGTCCGGCGCCGCCTCGTCCTCGCTCGCGCCCAGGCGCGGGATGGCGCGGCGGCGCTGGCGCCCGCTCGGCAGCGCGCGGGCGCGCGCGACCTCGTTCAGGCGCTGCTCCAGTTGCGCATACAGTTCGCCGACGCGCTCCTGCAGTTCCTGCTCGCAGATCTTGACGATCGCCAGTTGCACCTGCGGCGCCAGCACCAGCCCGTGCAGCGCCGCGTACACCGCCGCGCCCAGGTGCTCGGGGCCGAACGGGTTGTTGTCGGCATCGATGCGCTGGCCGCCGGCGATGAAGCCAAGAAACCGGTTCAGCCGCATCAGCTCCGGCCGCCAGCGGTGCTGGATCGCCCCGGCCAGGTTGCGCACCGCCAGGCGCACGTCCAGTTCCTGTTCCGAGACCAGGCTGAGGTCGCCGCGCTCGCGCGCCAGGCTGCGCTCCACCGACAGCGGGCGGCCGGCTTCCAGCGCCTGCCAGGCCTGGGCCAGGTGCGCGCGGAAGCGCGCGGCGATCGGCTCGCGCTGCTGGCGCAGCAGCTGGATCGCCTCGAAATAATCGTTCTGGGTCGGCCCGGCGCGCTCGGCCATGCGGAACAGCGCTTCGGCCAGCACATCCAGCACCTCGCCGAAAGCGCCGGCGAGCGGAACCGACACCACATCCCGGACCTGATCGAGCAGATCCGCGTTGCGGCTGGGCGACAACTCTTCAGCGTATTCAGCAAGGGTCATGGCAGTGTGATACGCAGGCAGCAGTGAGACCGACGTCAATTCGGAAGCTAGCGGCAGATCAGCAACTCAACGCGATTGTCCGTGTAACTGCGGCATCCGCTGCCGCCTGCGAGCGCCCGACTATAATTCCGCGCCCGCCCCACGGAATCGAGACTATGCGCACAATTCATTCGCTGCAAGCGCTGGATGCGCGCCGTTCAGTGCCATCCAAGCAGCTGGGCGAGCCGGGACCGGACGCGGAGACGCTGCTGGCGATGCTGCAGTCGGCGGTGCGTGTCCCCGATCACGGAAAGCTGGTGCCGTTCCGCTTCCTGCGCATCGCCGGCCCGGCGCGTCAGGCCCTGGGCGACATCCTCGCCGCGCGCACTCAGCAGCGCGATCCCGGCGCGGCGCCGGCGGCGGTGGAGAAGGATCGCGAACGCTTCGCGCATGCGCCGGTGGTGATCGCGGTGATCGCCTGCCTGCAGCGCGGACACAAGGTGCCGGAAATCGAACAGTGGATGACCGCCGGCTCGGTGTGCTTCGCGCTGCTGCAGGCCGCGCAGGCCTACGGCTTCGGCGCGCAGTGGCTGACCGGCTGGATGGCGTATGACGAAACGGTGTCCGCGCGGCTGGGCCTGGCCGAGCACGAGCACGTCGCCGGCTTCATCCACATCGGCACCGCCCGCCTCGACGTGCCGGAGCGTGAGCGGCCGGACCCACGCGCGCTGCTCAGCGACTGGACGCCGTGAACGCAGGCCTGCCCCTGTCGCGGCCGCTGTACCTGGTCGACGCCAGCCTGTACGTGTTCCGCGCCTGGCATTCGATTCCCGACGAATTCCAGGACGCACAGGGCTGGCCGACCAATGCGGTGCACGGCTTCGCCCGCTTCCTGCTCGACCTGCTCGAGCGCGAGCGCCCGCAGCACATCGTGATCGCCTTCGACGAAGCGCTGGACAGCTGCTTCCGGCATCGCCTGTACGCCGCCTACAAGGCCAACCGCGCGCCGGCGCCGGACGCGCTGCGCCGCCAGTTCGCGCACTGCAAGGCGCTGTGCGCGGCCCTGGGCCTGGGCGTGCTGGCGCACCACGACTACGAGGCCGACGACCTGATCGGCAGCGCCCTGCACAGCGCCCGCGGCAATGGCTTCCACGGCGTGATCGTCTCCGCCGACAAGGATCTGTCGCAGCTGCTGTTGGAGTTCGACGAACAATGGGACTACGGCCGCGGCCAGCGCTGGGGCGCGGCCGGGGTCAAGGCGCGCCACGGCGTGCATGCGCACCAGATTGCCGACTATCTGGCGCTGACCGGCGATGCGATCGACAACATCCCCGGCGTCACCGGCATCGGCGCCAAGTCGGCGGCGATCCTGCTGGCGCATTTCGGCGACCTGGACACGCTGCTGGCGCGGGTCGACGAAGTGGCGTTCCTGCGCCTGCGCGGCGCCGCGCAGATGGCCGTACGCCTTCGCGAGCAGCGCGAGCACGCGCTGCTGTGGCGGCAGCTGACCACCATCGCCCTGGACGCGCCGCTGCACACGGCCACCGTGAATTTCGCCCGCGGCGCGGCCGATGCCGACATGCTGCACGGCCTGTGCGAGGCGCTGCGCTTCGGGCCGCTGACCCGACGCCGCCTGCTGCAGGCGGCCGGCCTGGAGTTTGTGGCCGGCTGAGCGCTGGCCTTCGCCACGGGAAGGCGATGCCGCTGCCCGAAGCAGGCACGCCCTCGCACGCGCTGTGCCGGTTGCACCGTGCCGTCGCGACAGGCGCCGAGCGACTCGCGCGGCGCCAGCGACCCCGGGCACGACTTGGCGCGCATCAAAAAAACACAACGCACGTTCTACACTGCACCGCATCGCCGGACCGCGCCGTGCGCGACCGCGCCCTCTTCCTCCGCCATCTTGCGAGCTGCCCATGCCCCGCCACGATTCCCCGCCCCGCGTCGTCTACGAAGGCAAGTACCAGCGCATGGTCGTGCGCGGCACCTGGGAGTATTCCGAGCGCGTGCACGCCGGCGGCCTGGCCGCGATCATCGTGGCGGTCACGCCGGACGACGAGGTGCTGTTCGTCGAACAGTTCCGCGTGCCGCTGCAGGCGCGCACCATCGAGATGCCGGCCGGACTGGTCGGCGACATCGATGCCGGCGAATCGATCGAGGTGTCGGCGGTGCGCGAACTGGAAGAGGAAACCGGCTGGACCGCCGAGCACGCCGAGGTGCTGCTGATCGGCCCGACCTCGGCCGGCGCCAGCAACGAGAAGATCGCCTTCGTGCGCGCCAGCGGCCTGCGCAAGGTCGGCAACGGCGGCGGCGACGCCAGCGAGGACATCACCGTGCATTCGGTGCCGCGCAGGCGTGCCGCCGCGTGGCTGGTGCAAAAGATGGGCGAAGGCTACGCACTGGACGCGAAGCTCTGGGCCGGCCTGTGGATGATCGAACACGAGCTCGACGGGACGCCGCGTGGCTGAGGGTCTCAGCCACGCATTGCCGCCGCTGCTGGGCGCGGACGACCCGGCGGTGTTCAGCATCCACCGACCACACGGTACATCGCCGTTCGTGCTGCTGGCGGACCACGCCGGCCGGGCAGTGCCGCGCGCGTTGCACGGCCTCGGCCTGGCGCAGGCGGAACTGGACCGGCACATCGGCTGGGACATCGGGATCGCCGGCACCACCCGCGCGCTGTCCGCGCTGCTCGACGCCTGGGCGATCGAACAGACCTACTCGCGGCTGCTGATCGACTGCAACCGCCCGCTCGCCTCGCCGACACTGATCCCGTCCGTCAGCGACCGCACCGTGGTGCCGGGCAACGCCGCACTCACGGCGGCGCAGCGGCAGCAGCGCATCGATGCCGTGCATGCGCCCTACCACGCGCGCATCGCCGCCGAACTGGACGCGCGCGGCGCCGCCGCGCGCCCCACCGTGCTGGTGATGATGCACAGCTTCACCCCGGTGATGGACGGCGTGCCGCGGCCCTGGCATGCCGGCGTGCTCTACCACCGCGACACCCGTTTCGCCCACGCGCTGTTGCAGGCGCTGCGCGAGGAAGACGACCTGCTGGTCGGCGACAACGCGCCGTACGCGGTCAGCGACAGCAGCGACTACGCGGTGCCCGTGCACGGCGAAGGCCGCGGCCTGCCGCACGTGGAACTGGAGATCCGCCAGGACCTGATCGCCGATGCCGCCGGCCAGCAGGCTTGGGCGCAGCGGCTGGCGCGGATCTTCACCAGGCTGCAGCCGCAGTTGCTGGCGCTGGGCTGAGTAACGCCGACGCCCTTCCCGCACCACGCCTCATGCCAGCGTCGGCACTGGCATCCACGGAAACGCCTTGTAGCCCTGCACCTGCAGCGGAACGCCGAGTGCGGCGAAATCGGCCGCGATCGCCGCGGCACGAAGACCATCCAATGCCTCGCCCACGGTCAGCGACCCGGCGCGACAGGCGGCCAACGCCTGGCCAATCGGCCAGTCCAGCAGGTGCGCGACCTGCTGCGCTATCGGCTTGACGCATTCGGGCGGACAGCGCGCAAGCACCAGATCGAACGAGGCAAAGACGCCTGCACCGACGCCAACCGCGCGCGCCGCCGCGGGCGGCGTGTCATCGTCGCCGAATGCAGTGGCTTCGTCGGGCGGCAACCAGAAGCGCGCCTGCAGCGGATCCTCGCCGGTGGCATGCACCCAGCCGAACGCCTCGTGCACGTGGCCGTCGTCGTTGCAGGCGGCAAAGGCATCCAGCGTATCACGCAAGGTCAATAGCGGAATCATACGTCGTCGGGCAGGCAGCGCGCGGCAGCGCAGTCTACGGCAGGTGTGCGGACGCTGAAGGAGAATGAAGCCTGCGAGACCGGAGCGAGACGTCGCTGGACATCGCCTGGCGTGTCGATCCGCGACCCCGTTCGACGACGACCGCTCGCCCGCACCCAAGCAGTCCGCGACCGGCAGCGCCGCCGCGATGCGCCCCCAGTGCAGCGGTACGCGGCTGGCGCAGCGGCGCCCGCGATCCGCAACGCCCGGTTGCCCCTGCGGCCGTTCGGCATGCACTGGCCACGACGCCGCTCAGCATGCTGAAGCGGCTGCCGCCCGCCTTCACACTAAGCTGAGTGTCTCCTGCGCACGCTCGGGCTGGACCGGTCCGCCGGCACCCCGCCCCGCACCGGACCCCACATGCTCATCCGCCTCGGTTACGAAATCCGCTACCGGTTCGCGCAAGCGACGCCGATGCTGGCGATGCTGGACATCCACGACAGCCGCCGCGACGACATCGTTGCCGCCACCGCCTTGCACAGCGTGCCGGCGCTGCCGTTGCACCGTTATCGCGATGGCTTCGGCAACCGCTGCACGCGCCTGCAGGCGCCCGCCGGCACGCTGACCCTGCGTGCCGATGCGGTGGTGCGCGACAGCGGACTGCCGGACCAGTACCGCTACGACGCCGCGCAGACGCCGGTGGAGCAGTTGCCCGACGACGCCCTGGTGTACCTGCTCGGCAGCCGCTACTGCGAGACCGACCTGCTCAGTGGCATGGCCTGGGAGCTGTTCGGCGGCACGCCGCCCGGCTGGGCACGGGTACAGGCGATCTGCGACTACGTGCATACGCGCATCGCCTTCGGCTATGCCCATGCCTGCGCCACCAAGAGCGCCGCGCAGGCGCTGCAGGAAGGGCGCGGCGTGTGCCGCGACTTCGCGCATGCGGCGATCGCGCTGTGCCGCTGCATGAACATCCCGGCGCGCTACTGCACCGGCTATCTGGGCGACATCGGCGTCCCGGTCTCGGACGCACCGATGGATTTTTCCGGCTGGTTCGAAGCCTTCCTCGACGGGCGCTGGTACACCTTCGATGCACGCCACAACGTGCCGCGCATCGGCCGGGTGCTGATCGCGCGCGGCCGCGACGCCGCCGACGTGGCGATCAGCACCACCTTCGGCGACAACGTGCTCGAATCGTTCGTGGTGTGGACCGACGAGACCAAGCAGGCACAGCTCGACACGCGCCCCTGCGCAGCGGCCGGCGCCATCACCGCCGCCGGATGCGAACCCGGCAACGCGCTGACCTGCTGAATCATTGCGGTGGACGGTGCCGCCATGCGCAGCACCGCCCTTCCGTGAACGCGCTATGCAGCCGCGCGCGGACTCAGGCGAAGCCGTCGGTGGCGCGCACCAACGCGTCGACGTTCTCGGGCTCGAACGCGGAATGGCCGGAGGCCGGGGTGATCTGCAGCGTCGCCTTCGGCCAGGCCTTGGCCAGGTCCCAGGCATTGGCCAACGGGCAGACCACGTCGTAGCGGCCGTGCACGATCACCCCGGGGATGTCGGCGATGCGGTGCGCATCGCGCAGCAACTGATCCTCGACCTCGAAGAAGCCGCCATTGACGAAGTAGTGGTTCTCGATGCGGGCGAAGGCCAGCGCGAAGTGCGGGTCCTCGTGGCTGTCGACGAAATCGGCGTCCACGTGCAGGAAGCTGGTCGCGCCTTCCCACACGCTCCAGGCCTTGGCCGCGGCCAGACGGGTCGCCTCGTCGTCGCTGGTCAGGCGCCGGTGGAAGGCCGAGATCAGGTCTGCGCGCTCCACCGGCGGGATCGCCGCGACGTAGTGCTCCCATGCGTCCGGGAACAGGCGGCCGGCGCCTTCCTGGTAGAACCACTCCAGTTCCCAGCGACGCAGCATGAAGATGCCGCGCAGCACCAGTTCGGTGACGCGCTCCGGATGGCTCTGCGCGTAGGCCAGCGCCAGGGTCGAGCCCCAGCTGCCGCCGAACACCTGCCAGCGGTCGATGCCCAGGTGCGTGCGCAGCCGCTCGATATCGGCGACCAGGTCCCAGGTGGTGTTGTCGACGAGGTCGGCATGCGGCGTGGAGCGGCCGGAGCCGCGCTGGTCGAACAGCACGATGCGGTACTTGGCCGGATCGTGGAAGCGGCGCATCTTGGCGTTGCAGCCGCCGCCGGGACCGCCATGCAGCAGCACCACCGGCTTGCCGTGCGGATTGCCGCACTGTTCGTAGGACAGGGTATGCCGTGCGTCCACCGGCAACATGCCGCTGTCGAACGGCTCGATCTCGGGATACAGCGTGCGCATGGCGACTCCTGCGGGAAAACCGCGATTCTACCCATGCGCGCCACTTGAGCGGCGCTGACCAGCAACGGCCGGCCGCGAACGGACCTGGCGCAGCGCCGATCGGCCAACCGGGGTCGGGATCAACCGATCGCCGGCGCGCCTCTGCCGCCAGGGGCGTCCTGCAACCGCTGCTGCGCTTCCATGGCCAGGTGCTGCGCGCGCTGCTGGTTGAACGCCTGCGCCTGCTGCACCGTCTCGTGCATCGGTGCAGCAGCCTGCGCCACGTCCGTGGCGGCGCGGAAGCCCGGCGTGGTGCCGGACACCCACAGCGTGTCGCCGGCCATCTGCACCCGGTCGATCTTGTCGGCGCCGGCGATGCCGGCCTGCTTGGCGCCGAGCATCGCCTGCGCGACGTGCGCATCGCCGATCTGCGCCGGCACGTCCTTGCGGATGCGCGCGAACATGGCCTGATCGGACGCAGACAGCGCACCCAGCGTCTGCGCACGCTCATAGGTTTGTGCGGCCGACGGTGCCATGTGGGCTCCGGACGCAGGCGTCGCCACCGCCCCATGCGGATGCGCCGCTGCTGGCGCCTGCAGCTGCGCGGGCGCGGCGGCCGGCGCGCTGCGCTGGAACCACTGCCCGGGATGGGTCAGCGTGTCGTAGGCCTTGCCCGCCGCGTGCTTGGCGGCATCGATGCCCTGCGTGGCGGTCTGTCTTGCGGCTTCGTACGCGTGCGTACCAACCCGCGCGGCGCTGTCGGCCGCTTGCTTCGCCGCATCATAGACACTGGTGGCCGCACGTCCAGCTTGCGCAACGCCTTCGGTCACTACGTGTTTGGACGCGTCGTAGGTCTGCGTGACAGTGCGCTCGACATGCTCCACACCGTTTATGACCACGTGCTTCGCCGCACCGTAGGTTTGAGTGGCCGCGCGCCCAACCTGCTCCGCGCCTTCAGTCACCACATGCTTCGCGGCGTCGTAGGTCTGGGTGGCGGCACGACCGACCTGCTGGGCGCCTTCGGTCACCACGTGCTTGGTTGCGTCGTAGGTTTGCGCCACCGCACGTTCGGCCCGGTCGATCCCATCGGAGACCGCCTGCTTGCCGAGCTGATACGTCTGCGTGGCGGTTTGCGCCGCGACCCGCGCGCCATCGTAGGCATCGACGATGTGATTGGCGACGTTGGCCACGCCCGCCTGGAAGCGAGGATCATGGATCCGCTCCACCACGGCGTCGGCAGCCGCATGCGCGCCTCGCTCCACGGCGCCTTTGGCCGATTCCAGCCCGCCGCCCACCCACCGCGCCGCCGCATCCGCACCTTGACCGTGCAGACGGGCGGCTTCGCCCACCACATGTCCAGCCAGCGGCGCAACCGGGATGAAGGGCGCGGTAAGGCGCCCGCCCTCCCGCGCCAAGATCGCGATACGTTCGTCCAGCGCTTGCACGTAGCGACCGCCGGCGCGCACGGCATCGGCACCGTGTTGCAGGCCGTCGGCAACCCCGCGCACGGGCGCGCCACGCGCGATGGTGTCGCGAATGGGGGGATCGGCGTTGAGCACGAGGTACTCGTTGAGTTGCCGCCGCAGATTCGGCGACAGTTGGCCCTGCCCGTCGTTCCCGCGCATCTGCCGCAGCGACTCGGACAGTTCGGCGCGTGCGAAGGACACATCGCTGCCGAAGCGGTCGATGGCGTCCTTGTTCGCCGCGTAGCGCTGCGTCGCTTCCTGGAAACGCTGGGGTTGCAGGATATTGTCCGGACTGTCGCTGCTGAAGTGCTGCTGGCCGCCGTGGTCGCTCAGCCGCATCGCGATCAGCGCGTTTGGCGGCGCCGACCCGGGCGGCGCATCCAGGTAGCGGCCGGCCCGCAGGCTCTGGATGTCCTCTTCGCTGGCCAGCGACACCACCTTGCCGACATGCGGACTGGCCGCGCTCACCACGTCGCCGGCCATGCGGTAGTTGGTGAGCTGGAAGCCCGGCTGCGGCGGGCCATCGATCATGTCCGCCGCGCCGAAGCCGTTGTAGGTGGCGCCGCGCAGGCCATATTTGGCGGCCTGGAGTTCCGCCAATGCGCCGCCCAGGGAGTGGCCGGCAGCGAATATCTGGGTTTTCGGGATGCCCTGCGCAGCCGCTTTGGCGATCATCTGCGCTGTAAACGCGTCGGCCGCAGACCTCTGCGCGTTGACGGTATCTCGCACCATCTTTGCATCGACGGCGATGTCCTGCAGCGTCGTCAGCGCGTGGTCCGCTTTTTCCGAAACACTCTTACCTGAAAATAGACCAGGATCAGTACCTCGGTACGCGACAATAACATTGTGAGGCGACGCAACGCTTTGATACGCAGTTGCGTGAAAGCCGGTAGCCGGATCACTGGCATAGCCAAATATCTTATAACCCTGGCCATCCAGAGAAACATATCTATTGTTATCGCCCACATCACGCTGTGATCGGTTGGCATACGAGTCATTACTTGCATCAGCTAACGCTTGATCAATGACTTTCATGACTTGACTTCCTTAACAGTGATCGTCACTGGGAAATAAGCATCAGGGTCTTTAAGAACCTCGGGATCGTCAGACTGGAACTCTAGCGCACCATAGGGAACCAAAGCAGGATCCCCATAAGAACTATTCTTGAAATAGCTTTTCCCACCACCCTCGCGCAAGATTTTTTCCAACAACCCTCCCCAACCGAATTTCACACCCTTGCCAATCGCGCTAACACCCACACTTGTCACATCCCAGTGGCAAACCCCGAGATTGAAATAATCTTCATCCAGCAGGGCATCGCGATAAAAATATCCCTTCCATGTGTGGTCATCCACCTGGACCATAGGAATATCGAGCCCGGTGTTAGGCACATGCTGCTCGCCAAGAACTGGCATCATCGGCACACAATTCTTATTGATGACGTCATATCCAATGTAAGCACCCTTGAAAGAATCCCACGGTCCCGGCGCATTTGACGTGGCGATGACCTCGTAGCGCTTGACCGGATGCGGATTCAGATGCCCGGTCGCACCGTCGTTGCCAACATCGATACCTTTCGAACAACCGGCGGCGGTCGCGGCCAGGGGCATAATGGCGGCAGCGGCCAGGTGGTGCAGTTTCATCGTATCGTCCTCGGGGGGATAGGCCGCAGGCAGCGCGGCAGTGGGGTCTGGTGGCAATGGCAGTCTCGGCTTGCTCCAGGGCGCAATCGGCACCCCACCACGCGGCAGCGCGCCGAGCCTGGCGTAGACGTCCGCATTGATGCTGCCCATGTCGCGCAGGAGTTGCGCATCGCGCATCGTGCGGGCGCGTGGACGATAGGGATTGTCGCTGTACGTGCTCTTTTCGTCGCTCATCGCGCCACCTCTCCTTTATCAAGACTCCAAGTTGCGACTGCGATCTTACTCGCTGGAAACCATGTCGCCACTGCCCATCGCGCAAAGGGTACAAGTGAGATCCTGACCCACATCCATGGCCCGGATTTTCCTGATGAATCGCCATCGGGCTCTGATACCGGCATGCGGCAGCGTCAGGTATTGGTTACATAACTGACTGGAAGCCTGTAGCTGAGCCACTGGAAAAGCCGAAAACCCAGTAGCGCCTCTCACCTGAATGCACCTGCTTCTTGCAGCGATATCGCTTCGAGGACGATTCACATACGCGTCGTTGGCCGCATCGGCAACCGCTTGATCAATCCCCTTCATGGCTGGGCCTCCCTGACAGCGAGGGTGACAGAGAACTACGCGTCCGGATGCTGTAGCACTTCAGGATCAGCAGGATCGAAATCCTGTGCCCCGTAAGGGACCAGGGACTTATCCCCATGCGCGACCTTCTTGAAATACCTGGTCCCTCCACCTTCGCGCAGAATCTTCTCCATAGAGCCGCTCCACGCAAACCTCAGGCCCTGAGCAATCGCACTGGCGCTCACGCTCGTGACGTCCCAATGGCACACCCCAAGCTTGAAGTAATCCTCATCCTGCAGCGCATCACGGTAGAAATACCCCCTCCACGTATGGTCGTCTACGCGGGTCATCGGAACGTCGAGTCCGGTATTGGGGACTTGCTGTTGACCAATGAAGGGGATCATCGGAACGCACTTCTTATTGACGACGTCGTATCCGATGTAGGCGCCCTCGAACGCATCCCACGGCCCCGGCGCATGGGACGTGGCGATGACCTCGTAGCGTTTGACCGGGTGCGGATTCAGATGCCCGGTTGCGCCATCGTTGCCGACGTCGATGCCGTTGGAGCAGCCCGCGCCAGCCACGAGGATGGCAGCGACAGCGAGTGCGCGCAGGATTCTGAGACGGGGCCTGCGACGAGCGGTCACGCCGGCAGGGATCCACGCACCCTCGGCATGCCGCGCACCCGTCTGTGCCACGGCGGGCGTGGGCGGTAATCGCATTCGAAAGGCGACTGAGGGTGAACATTGCGGGTCATCCATGTCCGGCATCGTTACCCACGCACCATACCCCGGCGCCGGCGGGTCAGGCCAGCGGCTGGCGCCCCAGCGTGACCCGATCGCGCGCCTCCAGGTCCTGATACGTCGCCACCTCCGCGAAGCCGGCCGCCTCAAGCAGCGCGCGCACCGTCGCGCCCTGGTCCCAGCCGTGTTCCAGCAGCAGCCAGCCGCCGGGCAGCAGATGCGCCGGCGCATCGGCGACGATCCGGCGCAGGTCGTCCAGCCCATCGGGGCCGGACGCCAGCGCGCTGGCCGGTTCGTAGCGCAGGTCGCCCTGCTGCAGGTGCGGATCGCCGGCGGCGATGTACGGCGGGTTGCTGGCGATCAGATCGAAGCGCTGGCCGGCCAGCGGCGCCAGCCAGGCACCATGGACGAAGGCGACGTTGCCCAGGCCGTGCGCGTGCGCATTGGCCTGCGCGACCGCCAGGGCGGCTGTACTGAGGTCGGTGGCCGTCACCTGCGCCTGCGGGCGCTCGCTGGCCAGGGCCAGGGCGATCGCGCCGCTGCCGGTGCCGAGGTCGGCGATGCGCCGGCCCGGCGCCGGATCCAGTCGCTCCAGCGCCAGTTCCACCAGCCGCTCGGTGTCCGCGCGCGGGATCAACGTGGCCGGTCCGACCGCCAGGTCCAGGGTCCAGAAGCCGCGCCGGCCGGTCAGGTAGGCCACCGGCTCGCCCTGTACACGCCGGGCGAGCAGCGCCTGAAACCCATCCGCCACCTCGTCCGCCAACGGATCGCGGGCGTGCGCGAACAGCCACGCACGGTCGCGTTGCAGGGCGTGCAGCAGCAAGGCTTCGGCATCGCCGCGCTCGACCTGGGTGCAGGCGTCGCGCAGCAGGGATTCGGGGGTGGGCGCATTCATCGCTGTCACGATGACGCAGCGAGCGCGGAAAAGCCAACGTGGTAGAACGGACCGACGCCCATGCGCCCTGGGCGGCTGACGCGCTGTTCGCGCGGCAGTGCAGCAAAGAGCCAGGCTTGGGAATCGATAGGGGAAACCTATCTATTCAATTCCATCAATCGATTTGAGAGATCTATCGGCGCCCCCTATCATGAGCCTTGTTCCATCCCCCGACCCCTATTGCAACCACGAGGAAACTCCATGTCGTCTTTGATCAACACCCAGGTCCAGCCGTTCAAGGCCAACGCCTACCGCAATGGCGAATTCATCGAAGTCACCGACGCGGACCTGAAGGGCAAGTGGTCGGTGCTGATCTTCATGCCGGCCGCCTTCACCTTCAACTGCCCGACCGAAGTGGAAGACGCCGCCGAGCATTACGCCGAGTTCCAGAAGATCGGCGCCGAGGTCTACATCGTCACCACCGACACCCATTTCTCGCACAAGGTGTGGCACGAGACCTCCCCGGCGGTGGGCAAGGCCCAGTTCCCGCTGGTCGGCGACCCGACCCACCAGCTGACCCGCGCCTTCGGCGTGCACATCGAGGAAGAAGGCCTGGCCCTGCGCGGCACCTTCGTGATCAACCCGGAAGGCGTGATCAAGACCCTCGAGATCCACGACAACGCGATCGCCCGCGACGTCACCGAGACTCTGCGCAAGCTCAAGGCCGCGCAGTTCGTCGCCTCGCACCCGGGCGAGGTCTGCCCGGCCAAGTGGAAGGAAGGCGAGAAGACCCTGAAGCCGTCGCTGGACCTGGTCGGCAAGATCTAAGCCGCCCGCGCTCCCATCTCCGCCTCGCGGCGGGGGTGGGGGTGAACCGCAGCCGGCATCGCGCGCCGGCGCCGGCTGCGGTTCATCCCTCCTCCCCTCTTCGCAGCGCGCTGCTCCGGCAGCGTGCCTCCCCCTCGCTTTGCCCAACGTCAGGAGTCCGCCATGTTGGATGCCGATCTGAAAACCCAGTTGAAGGCCTACCTGGAGCGGGTCGTCCGGCCCATCCACATCACCGCGTCGGTGGACGATGGCGCCAAGTCGCGCGAGATGCTCGACCTGCTCGAGGACCTGGTGCTGCTGTCGGACAAGATCACCCTGGACGTGCACCGCGACAGCGGCGAGCGCGCGCCCTCGTTCGCGCTGAACAGCCCCGGCCACGACATCCACCTGCGCTTCGCCGGCCTGCCGATGGGCCACGAGTTCACCTCGCTGGTGCTGGCGCTGCTGCAGGTCGGCGGCCACCCGTCCAAGGCCACCGCCGAACTGATCGAGCAGGTGCGCAACCTGCCCGGCGAGTACCGCTTCGAAACCTATTTCTCGCTGTCCTGCCAGAACTGCCCGGACGTGGTGCAGGCGCTGAACCTGGCCGCGGTGTTGAATCCGAACATCCAGCACGTGGCGATCGACGGCGCGCTGTTCCAGGACGAGGTCGAGGCGCGGCAGATCATGTCGGTGCCCACCGTCTACCTCAACGGCGAAGTCTTCGATCAGGGCCGCATGACCCTGGAGCAGATCGTGGCCAAGCTCGACACCGGCGCGGCCAAGCGCGATGCGGCGGCGATCGCGGCCAAGGCGCCGTTCGACGTGCTGGTGGTCGGCGGCGGACCGGCCGGCGCGGCGGCGGCGATCTACGCCGCGCGCAAGGGCATCCGCACCGGCGTGGCGGCCGAGCGCTTCGGCGGCCAGGTGCTGGACACCATGGCGATCGAGAACTTCATCTCCGTGCAGGAGACCGAAGGCCCGAAAATGGCCGCGGCGCTGGAGCAGCACGTGCGCCAGTACGACGTGGACATCATGAACCTGCAGCGCGCCGAACAGCTGGTGCCGGCCGGTGCCGACGGCCTGGTCGAGGTCAAGCTGGCCAACGGCGCCTCGCTGAAGAGCCGCACGGTGATCCTGTCCACCGGCGCGCGCTGGCGGCAGATGAACGTGCCCGGCGAAGACCAGTACCGCAACAAGGGCGTGGCCTATTGCCCGCACTGCGACGGCCCGCTGTTCAAGGGCAAGCGCGTGGCGGTGATCGGCGGCGGCAACTCCGGCGTGGAAGCGGCGATCGACCTGGCCGGCATCGTCAGCCATGTCACCCTGGTCGAGTTCGACAGCAAGCTGCGCGCCGACGAAGTCCTGCAGCGCAAGCTGCGTAGCCTGGGCAACGTCGACATCCTGGTCAACGCGCAGAGCACCGAGGTGCTCGGCGACGGCCAGAAGGTCACCGGCCTGGTCTACAAGGACCGCGTCGGCGGCGATGTGCATCGCGTGGCGCTGGAAGGCATCTTCGTGCAGATCGGGCTGCTGCCGAACACCGAATGGCTGCAGGGCACGGTGGCGCTGTCGCCGCGTGGCGAGATCGTGGTCGACGACCGCGGCCAGACCTCGCTGCCGGGTGTGTTCGCCGCCGGTGACGCGACCACGGTGCCGTACAAGCAGATCATCATCGCCATGGGCGAAGGTTCCAAGGCGGCGCTGAGTGCGTTCGACCACCTGATCCGGCACAGCGCACCGGTCGCCAGCGGCGACGTGGCCGAAGCGGCCTGATCCGCATCCGTCCCGTGCCGCTTCGCCGGCGCGGGACCAGGGCGTGCGATCTCCACCGTGCGCGTCCATCTGTCTCGCCGGCATGTGCGCCACACGCTCTATGCTGTGACCCTGCGTCACCTCCCGCCGCTGCGTTCCGAGGAACCCGCTGATGAACCTGCGTGATCTGAAATACCTGGTGGCGCTGGCCGATCACAAGCATTTCGGGCGCGCCGCCGCGGCCTGCTTCGTCAGCCAGCCGACGCTGTCCACGCAGATCAAGAAGCTTGAGGACGAACTGGGCGTGCCGCTGGTCGAGCGCGCGCCGCGCAAGGTCATGCTGACCCCGGCCGGGCGCGAGGCCGCCAGCCGCGCGCGCGGCATCGTCGCCGAGATCGAGCAGATGAAGGAGGCGGCGCGGCGCAGCCAGGATCCGGAAGCCGGCACCGTGCGCCTGGGCATTTTCCCGACGCTCGGCCCGTACCTGCTGCCGCATGTGATCCCGCGCATCCGCGCGCGCTTCCCGCAGCTGGAACTGCTGCTGATCGAAGAGAAGAGCGACGTGCTGCTGACCCGCTTGCGCGAGGGCCGGCTGGACGCGGCGCTGCTGGCGCTGCCGTTGCACGACGAGCAATTGCATGCCGAATTCCTGTTCGAGGAACCGTTCGTGCTGGCGGTGCCCGAGCAGCATCCGCTGGCGCGGCGGCCGACCCCGCTGACCATGGACGAACTGCACGCGCAACGCCTGCTGCTGCTCGAGGACGGGCACTGTCTGCGTGACCAGGCGCTGGAGGTGTGCCACCTGTCCGGCGCGCTGGAGAAAGCCGAGTTCCAGGCCACCAGCCTGGAGACGCTGCGGCAGATGGTCGCCGCCAACGTCGGTGTGACCCTGCTGCCGCTGCTGGCGGTGCAGCCGCCGGTGGCCAATCCGCCGAACCTGCGCCTGCTCCCGTTCGCGCCCGACGGCGGGCCGAGCCGGCGCATCGCCATGCTGTGGCGGCGCAGTTCGGCGATGGGCGCGTTCCTGCAGCAACTGGCGCACCTGTTCGGTGCACTGCCCGAGGAGCTGTTCACGCTGCCGGCGCAGGCGTCGCTGCCGGACCAGGCGCCGCGCCAGGTGGCCTGAACAGGCCGACCGGCCGCGACGTCGCATCGGCGCCGGCTTGCTTGCACAATGGGAACGGGGGCGGCGCGGTGCCGCCTCCGTTCGTTGTGCCATCCAACCGGAGCCTGTCCATGACCTCGCAACACCACAGCGGCCTGCCGCCCTCGTTGATCGTCTCCAGCCGCGACCTCGCGCGCCTGGAAGCCCTGCTCGACTCCCCTGCCTTGCACCAGCACCCGGCCGCGCAAGCGCTGGGCGCAGAACTCGACCGCGCCACCGTGATGGCGCCCGACCAGATTCCCCCCGGCATCGTCACCATGCATTCCCGCGTGGAGTGCGAAGACGAACTGCACGGCGAACGCCATCAGCTGACCCTGGTCTATCCGCACGAAGCCGATGCCGCGCATGCGCGCATCTCGGTGCTGGCCCCGGTCGGCAGCGCCCTGCTCGGCCTGGCCGTGGGCCAGTCGATCGACTGGCAGGCGCCCGGCGGACGCCCGCTGCGCCTGCGCGTGACCGCGGTGCAGCGCGCCGACGACGACAATGCGCGCGCAGCGCGTTAACGTGCGCGGCCCTATCCTTGTTCCCACTCGTTCCCGAGAGATACCGATGACCTCTTCCGCCCCCTCCAAGCTCGCCCAGTTGCGCGAGTTGTCCGTGGTCGTGGCCGATACCGGCGACTACGACGCGATCAAGCGGCTCAAGCCGGTGGACTGCACCACCAACCCGACCCTGGTGAAGAAGGCGCTGGACCTGCCGGTCTATGCCGACCTGATCGACGAGGCGCTGGCCTGGGCGCGCGGCCAGGACGGCGACTACACCGCCCTGGTCGACGAGATCGCCGACCGCCTGACCATCGGCGTCGGCGCCAAGCTCAGCGCGCTGGTGCCCGGCCGCGTGTCCACCGAAGTGGACGCCGACCTGGCCCACGACACCGCCGCCACCATCGCCAAGGCGCACAAGTTCATCGCGATGTACGCCGAGCGCGGCATCCCCAAGGACCGCATCCTGATCAAGGTCGCCGCGACCTGGGAAGGCATCGAGGCGGCGCGGCAGCTGCAGCAGGACGGCATCGACTGCAACCTGACCCTGATCTTCAACCGCACCCAGGCCCTGGCCTGCGCCGAGGCCGGCGTGTTCCTGATCTCGCCCTTCGTCGGCCGCATCCTCGACTGGTACGTGGCCAAGGGCCAGACCCCGGCGACCATCGACGAGGACCCGGGCGTGCAGTTCGTGCGCGGCGTGTACGACGAGTTCAAGCGCCGCGGTTCGCAGACCGTGGTCATGGGCGCCTCGTTCCGTTCCACCGCGCAGATCGAGGCGCTGGCCGGCTGCGACCGCCTGACCATCTCGCCGGACCTGCTGGAAAAGCTCGACGCCGACCACGGCCCGCTGCCGCGCAAGCTCTCGCCCGGCCAGGCCGACGGCGCCAAGATCGAGCCGATCGACGTCAAGCGCTTCGCCGCCGACCTGGCCGCCGACCCGATGGCCACCGAAAAGCTGGCCGGCGGCATCGACACCTTCGCCAAGGATCTGCAGGCGCTGCGCGACACGATCCGGCACAAGCTGGTCGGCTGAGCGTCGCGCACATCACGGCAACGAAAGAGCGGCGGCGACGCCGCTCTTTTTCTGTCCCCGACACGCGCGCGGCAGGCTCGGTCAGGGCGGCAGCATGAGGTCGAAGGTCTGAATATCCGTCGGATACCCCTGGCTGCGCTGATAGCCACGGGCGAAACACGCGCCGGAGTACGGAAGCTGCCACACCAGCACGTTGCGGTCGGCGCCGGACTCCGCGTTGTCCCAGATCAGGTTTTCCTTGCCCAGCGTGACCACCTGGCAGAATTCGTCGCGCACGCACATCAGGCTCGGGTAGTCGGCAAGGCTTGGCGGGGTATTGAAATCCGCCACCGCGATCGACCCGAGCGCGATGTATCCGGCCGGCGCCTGCAGGTTGTAAATGCCGAGATTGCAGGGACTGTCGTTGCCTTCGCACTCCCACACGGTCGTGAAGCCGAGGGGCGCGCTCAGGCATAGATTCTTGTCGGAATCGTATTCCTGCAACACGACCACCGGACCGGATGGGGACGGCGGATTGGCGTAGTTATTGGTCGCGTACAGGCCAATGTAGAAATAATCCTCGCCATGGCCAATGCCGCTCACCAGCGGATGCCAGAAGCTGATTTCCCGTCCCGAACGGCTTCCCTGGTCGGTGATCTGTTTGTTGAGGTCGAAACTGTTGCAGACGCCCTGACAGAGAAAGCTCATCACCTGTTCTCCAGATACGAACCATCGAACCACGCAGGCGAAGACACAGGCATCGACGAACCGCAGCCTCGTCGGCGCCGTGCTCCGATCTCGAAATTCCGCTCCCCCTTTCACACCGTGCGTCGTCCTCGCCCGGCACAGGTGCGACCGCACGGTTTGTAACATGCTTTTTGCACACCGTGGTTGCAAGACATGCCACATCGACTTCATGGCCGCTTGCATGGCCGCTTGTGCACGCGCCGCACCATGACTGGCCGGGCGGCGCCCGGGATAGTCGAACCATACGCCGGGGCGACGTCGCTCCTCCGGGCAGGGTGCCGCATGACAGGCCATCGCGCCCGGTCGTCGCCGTGCGTTTGGCGCAGCGGCGACGTCTTCCCGGCTATGCTGCCTCCCCGCGTGCAGAGGCAAGGCAATGGCAACGATCGCAGTGGTGATGGTGGACGGCGTGGCGGACTGGGAAATCGGCACGATCCTGCCGGCAGCGCGGGCCTGGTTCGGCGACACGATCCAGATCGCCAGCATCGACGGCAAGCCCATCACCTCGATCGGCGGGCTGGAGCTGCACCCCACCTATGCGCTGTCGGACCTGGCGCCATTGGACGCCGACCTGTGGCTGCTGCCCGGCAGCGACCGCTGGCAGGCCGGCGAGATTCCAGGACTGAGCGCACTGCTGCAGCAGCGCCTGGAGGCTGGCCGCGGCGTGGCGGCGATCTGTGGGGCGACCCTGGCGCTGGCCTACGCCGGCCTGCTCGATAGCCGCCCGCACACCAGCAATTCCGAAGCCTTCCTGCGCGAGCACGCCGGCGTCTACGCCGGCAGCGCGCATTACCAGGAGCGCCGCGTGGTCAGCGCCGGCGGCCTGATCACCGCCCCCGGCACCAGCCCGGTCAGTTTCGCCGAGGAATGCCTGCGCCTGCTGCACCCCGAACGCGAGGAGCAGATCGCGCAGATGCGGCAGATGTTCGCGGCCGAGTTCGTGTAGCGCGACCAGTGCCACCTGTCATGCAGACTGCGGTGGCGTCGCATGACTACACTTGTCGTCACGCACCGCGTGGTACGCCATCGGCGGCTGAGCGCGGCGTCGCGATCGACCCTTGGCGGGCGTGACGCAACGGCGGTCACGCATGCCAGCGCGCCAGCAGGGTGCTTCCACGACGTCGACAGGAGAAGGCGCATGCGCGGATGGATGGCGCGTTATTTGTTTTCGCTGGCGCTGGCCGCCGCCAACGCCACCGGCATGGCCGCCACACCGGCACCGACCCGGGTCGCGATCCTGGGCGTGGAGCACGCGGCGCAACTGGTTTCCGAACGCGACCAGCCGGGCTTGCTCGCGGCGTTCCTGGAGCAACTCGCGCCGGACGCGATCTGTATCGAACGCCCGCCGGAGCAGGCGGCGCGCGGCGATTACTACGAATACACCTACGAGGTGCAGGGCGTGATCCTGCCGTACGCTGCGGCGCATCCCGTCGCCCTCTGTCCGATCGACTGGATGCCGCCGGTGGAGGACGCCAGACTCGGCTTCGGCGTGGACCTGGACACCCCGCTGGAACTGCGCCGCGAACAGGGCTTCCAGGGCTTCCTGTCGTTCCCCGACAAGGCCGCCCTGCAGCGCGACTTCTTTGCGGCGGATGCGGCCGAGAACGTGGCCGCGGTGCGGAAGTGGGCGCAGACGCCGGCGCCGCGGGCCGACCAGGACCTGCCGCGACGCCTGTACCTGTACCGCACCTTCCTGCAGGCCCAGCGCATCCGCGCCGCAGCGCTGGCGCATCCGGGCAAGACCGTGCTGGTCGTGGTGGGCTATTTCCACAAACCGGACCTGGAGGCGATCCTTGCGCACGACCCGGCGATCGCGCTGGTGCAGCCGTCGACGCTGGGGCGCCCCACTGCGGACGCGGTCGAGCGCGCCGCCACCGCGACGCAGCGCGCCGCGATCCTCGCCTTCAACCTGCTCGGCACCCAGGCCGAGACCGGCAACGTCGACTGGGCATGGATGAGCCGCGTCCTGGCTGCCTACGCCGCCGACGCGCCGGCCGCCGAAACGGCGCTGTTGCGGATCCGCCTGGCCCTGCTGAGCGGCCAGCTCGCACCGGCCGAAGCACGGCGGCGCTACGCACGGCTCGCCGAGGAAACTCCAGCCGAGCTGGCATTCGGCTGGACCGGCGTGCAGGACCGCACCCGCGTGGATTCGTTCTTCGATCCCTTCGGCAATCTGACGGTCCGCCAGCGCGCGACGCTGGAACTGGCGCGGACCGACTACGCGCTCGGCCGCAGCCGCGACGGCGACGCGGCGATCGAACGGCTCAAGGCCGACCTGTCGCCACGCAAGGCGCTGCAACTGTCCGGCTATGCGGCACGGCTGCGGCCCGTCGCCGCGAGCACGCGCGATTCGCGCGCCGCGAAGTAACGGGCTCGCGTCGAGACGTCACCCGCGGTCGCCGTGACCCTCGATGGCGACAGCATCCTGCGCGAACGACGCGCAGGTGCGATCGTTCAGGCCTCCAGCCCGATCGGGCAACTCACCCCGGCCCGCCCAGGCCGCAGTAGCCGCCCGGGTTCTTGGCCAGATACTGCTGGTGCTCGTCCTCGGCGTAGTAGAACGGCGGCGCCGGGAAGCGGATCTCGGTGGTGATGGGGCCGTAGCCGGCGGCGTCCAGGCGCTGCTGGTAGGCGTCGCGGCTGGTCAGCGCGGCCTCGTACTGCGCCTGGGTGGTGCAGTAGATCGCCGAGCGGTACTGGGTGCCGGTGTCGTTGCCCTGGCGCATGCCCTGGGTCGGGTCGTGGCTTTCCCAGAAGGTCTGCAGCAACTGCTCGAAGCGCACGGTCTGCGGGTCGAACGCCACCAGCACCGCCTCGGTGTGGCCGGTCTGGCCGGAGCAGACCTCGCGATAGGTGGCATTGGGCGTCTCGCCGCCGGCGTAGCCGACCGCCGTGCTGAACACGCCGGGCAGCGACCAGAACTTGCGTTCGGCGCCCCAGAAACAGCCCAGGCCGAACTGCACCTGCTCCAGGCCGGCAAAGGCATCGCGCAAGGGGTGGCCATTGACGAAGTGACGGTTGTGCAGCGGCAGCGGCTGCGCGCGTCCCGGCAGGCTCTCGCCCGGGCGCGGCAGGCGCTGCTTGAAGGCACCGATTCCCAACATGGCATGGACTCCTGGCAGCGACGACGATGTCGTGTGGATGGCGCTGCCGGAGTCCGCTTTCAAGTGCGCCCGACCACCGCGGCGGCGGTGACAGGCGCGACGTTCACTTCGCTGCGGCGCTGGCCGTGGCGGCGGCGACCGGTTCCGGCATCGCCGAGCTGTGGTGGTTGATGATCAGCCAGCGCCCGTCGCGCTTTTCGTAGACGAAGGTGTAGCGCGCCTGCACCTGGCGGGTGCTGCCGTCAGGATTGTTCAGGGTGAAGGTGTAGACGCCGGCGTCGACCGCGCTGTCGTCGTCGAGCAGCCGCACCTGGCGGTAGTTGATGGCCCCGCGCGGCTTGGCGGCGAGGAAGTGGCTGAAGTAGTCCTCGATCTCGGCGCGGCTGGCGCGCACCTGGTTGGACACGGTGGGCAGCAGCACGCCGTCGCGGGCGTACAGGTCGGCCACGCGCTGCGGATTGCCTGTGGCCAGCGCCGCGTTCCAGCGGTCGAACAGGCCGGCGATCTCGCGTTCGGCGCTGCTGGCCGGCGTCGCCGGCTGGCCGTCGTAGTGCATCGCCGGCGCGGCCAGCGCGGCGGAGGTGGTGGTCAGGCCCAGTGCCAGGGCGAACAGGATGCGACGCATGGGAAGTCTCCGTTTGCTGAGGGGATGCCGTCTCGAGGCGAAGCGAGTATCGGCAGCGGCGGCTTGCGCAACATCCGCCGGGCGGCATATCCTCGAATATGCCGTTCGGCATATCGGAGACGCGCCAGTGCACCCTCCCTCCAATGCAGGCCAGTGGCGTGAGGCACTGCGCCGCGACGCCGCCGACGCGGCGCGCTGGCAGGCCGTGGCCGCCGCCGCGGCGGCGCTGCGCGAGGCCGGCGATGCCGCGCAGGCCGCCGCGCACGCACTCGTGCCGGCCAGTGCCCTGGTGGCGGCCCCGCATGCTGCGGTGCTGGCGGTGCGGGGCGCCCGCTGCCTGGTACTGGCCAGCCAGGGCGATGCGTTGCCGCCGGGCGCCAGCGTCGCCGTCGAGGCGTCGGCGCATGCCTGGCGCCTGCGCGGCACGGCCGCCACCGAGGCCGGCGAACTGTGCCTGCCGATCGCCACGCTGGGCGTGCCGCTGGGCATGCTGTGCCTGGGCTGGGACGCCCGCACCGTCCCGGCACCGGAGGACGTGCAAGCCCTGTCCGCGATCGCCGCGCTGCTGGCGCCGCTGGCGGCCGAACCGCCGCGTGCGCCGCGGCGGCGCAAACCGGCGCAGGCCGACCGCCTGGCCGTGCTCAGCGCGCGCGAGCGGCAGGTGCTGGCGCTACTGTCGCGCGGGCTGACCAATGCCGCGCTCGGCGCCGAACTGGGCATCAGCGCCGGCACCGCCAAGGTCCACGTCGAGCGCATCCTGCACAAGCTGCAGGTGGCCGACCGCACCCAGGCCGCGGTGGTCGCGGTGCAGGCGGGGGTGGCGCTGTGAGGGCGCTGGCGCGGCGCTGGAACGACTGGCCGCTGACCCGCAAGAGCCTGGCGCTGGTGGCGCTGCCGCTGTTGCTGCTGGTGGCGGCGCTGGTGGCGATCTACAGCGTCGAGCGGCAGAACATCGCCGCCGAGAACGACGTGCGCCGCACCCTGCAGTTGCTCAGCGATTTGCACGAGGCGCATGCGCTGCTGGCCGAGACCGCCGCCGGCGTGCGCGGCTACCGGCTGGTGCGCCAGGACGCGTTCCTGACCCCGTACCGCGACGCCGAGCCGCGGCTGAAGACCGTGGTGCAGCGCCTGTCGCAACGCATCACCGACCCGCGCCAGGCGCAGCGCTTCGCCCGCATCCAGCCGCTGTTCGAGGAGAAGATGCAGGGCTGGCGGCGGCTGCTCGCGCCGGACCTGAGCCGCGAGGAAGAGATCCGCCAGCTGCGCGAGGGCAAGGTCACCCTCGACATCCTGCGTGCGGAACTGCGCGAGCTGCGCAACTACGAGACCGCGCAGTTGCAGGTGCGCACCGCCAAGGCGCAGGCGCTGCGCCAGCGCAACCTGCTGATCACCCTGTGCGCGGCGATGCTGGGCGGACTCGGTGCGGTACTCGCGGTGGCCTGGTTCGCCTCGTCGCTGTCGCGACGCCTGCGCCAGCTCTCGGCCAATGCCGACCGCCTCGGCGACGGCCGGCCGCTGGCGCCACAGCCACCGGCCGGCGACGAGCTGGGCCAGGTCGCGCAACGCCTGCAGCAGGCCAGCACCCTGCTCGCCGCGCGCGCCGAGGAAGCGCAGTCGGCGCGCCGCGAGGCCGAGAGCGCCAACCGGGCCAAGACCGAATTCCTCTCGCGCAGCAGCCACGAACTGCGTACGCCGCTCAACGCCATCCTCGGTTACGCGCAGGTGCTGGAGATGGACCTGACGGGCGCGGCGCAGCGCGACCACCTGCAGCACATCCTCGGCGCCGGCCGACACCTGCTGGGACTGATCACCGAACTGCTGGACATCGCCCGCATCGAGGCCGACCAGCTCGACCTGAGCCCGCGCCCGGTGCCGGTGCATGCCGCACTGGAAGAGGCGATGGGCCTGGTCGCACCGGAGGCGCAGGCGCGCGGCATCGTGCTGCGGCCGCCGCAGTTGCCGCCGGAGTGGACCGTGCGCGCCGACCCGCAGCGGCTGCGCCAGGTGCTGATCAACCTGCTGTCCAACGCGATCAAGTTCAACCGCCCGGGTGGCGCGGTGTGGGTGAGCGCGGTGCCCGAAGGCCAGTCCCTGGCGCTGAGCGTGCACGACCAGGGCCACGGCCTGACGCCGGCGCAGGTGGAACGATTGTTCACGCCGTTCGAGCGGCTCGGCGCCGAGCGCTCGGCGATCGAGGGCACCGGTCTGGGCCTGGCGCTGAGCAAGCGCCTGACCGAGGCGATGGGCGGGCGCATCGCCGTGGACAGCGGCGCGGACGGATCGCGCTTCACCATCGCGCTGCCGCTGGACCGCCCACAGGCAGCGGCACTGCCTGACCCCGCCGTGATGGCGACGACGGCGAGCGGGATCCAGCGCCAGTTGCTGAGCGTGGAGGACAACCCGTCCAACCAGGCGCTGATCCGCACCCTGGTCGAACGCCGCCCGCACTGGCGCCTGCACGAGGCAGCCAGCCTGGCGCAGGCGCGCGCGCATCTGCAGCAGGCCACGCCCGACCTGATCCTGCTCGACCTGCACCTGAGCGACGGCAACGGCGAGGACCTGCTGCAGGCGCTGCGCGCGCAGCCGCACACCGCGGCGATCCCGGTGGTGGTGATCAGCGCCGATGCCACCGCGACCACGCTGGTGCGCGTGCAAGGCGAGCCGGTGTGCGCCTACCTGACCAAGCCGCTGGACGTGGCCGACTTCTTCTCCGTTCTGGACCGACACCTCGCATGACCCGCAACGATGTCCTCGCCGCGCGCATCCTGATCGTCGACGACGAACCGGCCAACGTGCGCCTGCTGGAAGAACTGCTGCAGCACGAAGGCTTCCGCCAGGTGGTGGCGACCACCGACCCGCAGCGGGTGCTGGGCCTGGTCGCGGCGTTCGCGCCGGACCTGATCCTGCTCGACCTGATGATGCCGGAGCTGGACGGCTACGCGATCCTGGAACAACTGGCGCGCCTGGCCGGCCCGTCCAGTTTCCTGCCGGTGATCGTGCTCACCGCCGACCCCAGCCGCAGCGCCCGCCACCGCGCCCTCGGCCTGGGCGCCAAGGATTTCCTGACCAAGCCGCTGGACACCTTCGAAGTCGCCCTGCGCGTCTGGAACGTGGCCGAGACCGTGGTGCTGTTCAAGCGCCTGGGCGGCCTCGCCGTGGCGGATGCCGCGCCGCCGGGTTGGCTGACGGCCGGGATTGGGGATTAGGGATTGGGGATTCGCAACGGCAGCCCCCCGCTTTTGCCAATCCCCAATCCCGACTCCCCAATCCCAGCCCCCAAACTACATCGCCCGCGTCACCTGCCCGCCCAGGCCCAGCGTCATCAGCACTTCCTGGGCTCTTTCCAGCAGTTCGTCGGCCACGCAGACCTGGACCACGCCGAACGGCAGTTCGCCGGCGCCGCCGAGCAGGGCCTCGCCGAACACGAAGGCGGTGATGCCGGCATCCTCCAGCGCGTGCTTGGCCAGGTGCGCATCGATCAGGTGCTGGGCGCGGTAGGCGATCTGCATGGTCGGCCCCTCAGCCGTACACAGCGACATTGGCGACGGCACGGGAGACGCGCCGCACGCTCGCAGACAGGGTCTGGGCGCCGATAACGAGGCTGAGCAAAGGCATGGCGCGTTCTCGCAAAGGGAGATCGGCAGAGTACGCTGGGGACGCCGGTCGCAGCCAGCCGAACCGAGCCCCCAGCGTCAACAGAGTCAACATAGGGTCAACGTTTGTTGACCCGAGTAGACTGTTGCGCACCCAATTTGTTGACGCGCGCATGTCCGACACCCCCGCCACCGACGCCTCCGCCCCGGCCGAGAAGAAAGACTTCATCCGCCAGATCGTCCGCGAGGACCTGGCCAGCGGCAAGCACACGGCCATCCGCACCCGCTTCCCGCCCGAGCCCAACGGCTACCTGCACATCGGCCATGCCAAGGCGATCTGCCTGGACTTCGGCATCGCCGCCGAGTTCGGCGGGCGCTGCAACCTGCGCTTCGACGACACCAATCCGGCCAAGGAAGATCCCGAATTCGTCGCCGCGATCCAGGACGACGTGCGCTGGCTGGGCTTCGACTGGGCCGAGCTGCGTCACGCCTCGGACTATTTCGAGGTGTACTACCTGGCCGCCGAGAAGCTGATCCGCGACGGCCACGCCTTCGTCTGCGACCTCTCCGCCGAGCAGGTGCGCGAGTACCGCGGCACCCTCACCGAGCCGGGCCGCGACTCGCCCTACCGCACCCGCAGCGTCGAGGAGAACCTGGACCTGTTCCGGCGCATGCGCGCCGGCGAGTTCCCGGACGGCGCGCGCACCCTGCGCGCCAAGATCGACATGCGCAGCGGCAACATCAACCTGCGCGACCCGGCGCTCTACCGGATCAAGCACGTCGAGCACCAGAACACCGGCAACGCCTGGCCGATCTACCCGATGTACGACTTCGCGCATTCGCTGGGCGATGCGGTGGAAGGCATCACCCACTCGCTGTGCACGCTGGAGTTCGAGGACCACCGCCCGCTGTACGACTGGTGCGTGGACAAGGTCGATCTGGCCGGCCACCCCGAACTGCTGCAGCCGCTGCTGGACAAGGGCCTGCCGCGCGAGGCGGCCAAGCCGCGGCAGATCGAGTTCTCGCGGCTCAACATCAACTACACGGTGATGAGCAAGCGCAAGCTGACCCAACTCGTCGCCGAAGGCCTGGTCGACGGCTGGGACGACCCGCGCATGTACACCCTGCAGGGCCTGCGCCGCCGCGGCTACACGCCGGCCGCACTGCGCCTGCTGGTCGACCGCGTCGGCATCAGCAAGCAGAACTCGGTGATCGATTTCTCGGTGCTGGAAGGCTGCCTGCGCGAAGACCTGGACGCGCACGCCGCGCGGCGCATGGCGGTGATCGAGCCGCTGAAGCTGGTGCTGAGCAACCTGCCCGAGGGCCACAGCGAAACGCTGACCTTCTCCAATCATCCCAAGGACGAGAGCTTCGGCACGCGCGAAGTGCCGTTCTCGCGCGAACTGTGGATCGAGCGCGAGGACTTCGCCGAAGTCCCGCCCAAGGGCTGGAAGCGGCTGGTGCCGGGCGGCGAAGTGCGCCTGCGCGGCGCCGGCATCGCCCGCGTCGACGAGGTGATCAAGAACGACGCCGGCGAGATCGTGGAACTGCGCGGCTGGCTCGACCCGGAATCGCGCCCGGGCATGGAAGGCGCCAACCGCAAGGTCAAGGGCACCATCCACTGGGTCAGCGCCGCGCACGCGGTCGAGGCCGAGATCCGCCTGTACGACCGCCTGTTCTCGGTGGAGAAGCCTGACGACGAGTCCGACGGCAAGACCTACCGCGACCACCTCAACCCCGACTCCAAGCGCAGCGTGCGCGGCTACGTCGAACCCGCCGCCGCCCAGGCCGCGCCGGAGCAGGCGTTCCAGTTCGAGCGCACCGGCTATTTCGTCACCGACCGCTACGACCACCGCGCCGACGCGCCGGTGTTCAACCGCAGCGTGACCCTGCGCGATACCTGGAGCGGCGGCCAGGGCGGCTGACCAAGCGCGTGTGCGATGCCTCCAGCGACGGCGATGTCCTGGAGGAAGGCAGCGCATCGGCCGCGGACCGCGTGCCCGAACATCTGCCGCGTCGTTCGGCGCTATCGCGTCGGGACTGAAGTCCCTCCCACAGGATGGCTGCATGCGCGGCTGCTTCCTGCAGGGCCAGCGTTAGCCGTGCCGCTTTTGTCGGTAAGGCGTTGCGGCCGAAGCCACCAAAAGCGGGGATTGGGGATTCGGGATTTTCCCGCGAGTGCTGGGCGGTTGCGATTGCACTGTGGGAGGGGCTTCAGCCCCGACGGGCTTTACCGATAACGCCTGTCGGGGCTGAAGCCGCACCCACCGTGGAGTCGCGGAGTGGCTTTTTGTCGCCAGAGGCGCCGCACATACCGTGCACTCGCGAAAAATCCCCAATCCCCGCCCTTCCCCCGCCACCGCCCGCGCGCTAGCGTAACGGGCATGTCCCCCGCCCCGTCCTTCAGCCTGCGCAGCTACGGCCGCGACGGCGCCGCCCATCAGCACGACCACGTACAGTTGGTGCTGCCGTTGCACGGCTCGATGGAACTGGAGGTGGACGGCCGCGGCGGCTATCTGGACCGTTTCCGCGCCGCGGTGGTCGCGCCGCAGACCCGGCATGCGCAGTCCGCGCTGGATGCCAACCGCTTCCTGGTCGTCGATTGCCGCACCGATGCCTTCGGCGACGACGCGCTGGAGCACCTGCGGCGACGGCCGTTCCTCGACCTGCCGCCGCCGCTGCAGGATCTGCTCGCCGACCAGACACCGCATCCGGACCTCGCTGCCGCCCATGCACGAGCCGGCGCCGCCGTGCTGGCCTGGCTGCAGGCGGACACCGCGCCGCGCGGCTGGCAGCGGCTGCAGGCGCTGTGCCGGCGCATCGAGGCCGCGCCCGGCCAGGACTGGCCGGTGCGGCGCATGGCGCAGCTGGCGCACCTGAGTCCGAGTCGCCTGCACGCGCTGTTCCGCGCTGCGTTCGGACGCACGCCGCAGGACTGGGTGGCGGCACGGCGGCTGGACTGGGTGCGCCGACAGCTGGCGCACGGCACCCGGCCGATCGCCGACCTGGCCCAGGACAGCGGCTATGCCGACCAGAGCGCGCTGACCCGCGCGCTCAAGCGCAGCACCGGGCAGACCCCGGCCGCCTACCGCCGCCGTCATCGCCCGGCGCCAGGACAGGAGTCTGGGACAAGCCGGCCGCTGCCGGCGCCGGCATGCTGAGCCGTCACGGCTGACACGGCCGACACGGAAACGAACCGCATGCGCGAACGTCTATGGGCAGGGGTCGGCAGCGGCATGGTCGCGGGCGCGCTGTGGGGCCTGGTGTTCCTGGCGCCGCAACTGCTGAGCGCCTTTTCGCCGCTGCAACTGGCCATCTCGCGCTACCTGGCCTATGGCGCCATCGCTGCCGTGGTGCTGCTGCCGCGCTGGCGCACCGCCACCGCGCCGCTGGGCGCGCCCGAATGGTGGGCGCTGCTGCGCCTGAGCCTGCTCGGCAACATCGTCTACTACGTGCTGCTGGGCAGCGCGGTGCAGTGGGCCGGCGGCGCCGCCACCGCGCTGATCATCGGCCTGTTGCCGGCGGCGGTCACGGTGATCGGCTCGCGCGCGGCCGGCGCGGTCCGCCTACGCCGGCTCGCCGCGCCCTGCGCGCTGTGCGTGCTCGGGGTGGCGCTGGTCGCGGTGCAGACCCTGGCCGTGGCGCGGCCGCACATTCCCGCCAGCCTCGGCCTGCGTGCGGCGGGACTGGCCTGTGCGGTCGGCGCGCTGGCGTGCTGGACCGCCTACTCGATCAAGAACGCGCGCTGGCTGCGGCGGCGCCCGGACCTGTCCGGCCGCGACTGGTCGCTGCTGACCGGCGTGGTCACCGGCGCGCTGGCCCTGACCCTGGCGCTGCCGGCGTTCGCCCTGTCAGGCACGGCCCATGCCGGCGCCGACTGGATGCGCTTCTGGGGCATGGCGCTGGTGCTGGCGCTGTTCGCTTCGGTGATCGGCAACGCCTGCTGGAACCACGCCAGCCGGCTGCTGCCGCTGACCCTGGTCGGGCAGATGATCGTGTTCGAGACCGTGTTCGCGCTGCTGTACGGCTTCCTGTGGGAACAGCGCTGGCCGACCGCGCTGGAACTGCTGGCGATCGCCTGCCTGCTCGGCGGCGTGCTGTGGTGCACGCTGGTGCATGCGCGGCCGCAACCCACCGTGCGCGAAGCCAAGCCCGGTTAAGCGGCGCTGCCTAGACTTGCGAAGGTCCTCCAACGGGAATCGCGCCATGCACACCGTCCTGCGCCGTTGCTGTCCCGCTCTCGTCCTAGTCGCCGCACTGGCTGGCTGCCACGCCTCCAACGCGCCATCCGGCGCGGCGCCGAACCCGGCCACCAACGCCATCGCACCGGCGGCAACCGGCAAGTGTGACGCCGTCCCCGACCACGCCTACGACCTGCCGGCCGGGCGCTTCGATGAGGTGTCGCAGCAACTGGCCCACGCCACCGGCTGCATGGTCGTGTACCGCGATCCAGGCCTCGCATCGTTGCCGGTCAACGCGGTGAAGGGACAGGTCAGCATCCGCCAAGCGCTGCACCAGGCGCTGGACGGCACAGCGCTGCGGATCTCGGAGGAAAGCGCCGACGCGATGACCGTCGTGCGCCGCTGACCCGGCGGCGGCGCGGTGGGTTGCTACCATGGCCGCACTCCACCGCACGGAAGATCGCCATGCCCCGTCATTTCGCGTCGTTGCTGTGTTCCCTGTGCCTGCTCGCCGGCATGCTGCTGTCCAGCGCCTGCGCGCGCAGCGAGACCGCCAAGCCGGCGGTGCCGGCACCGACGCCGACGGCGTCCGCACCGGGCCTGCCAATCAAGGTCGACACCAGTTGCCGCACCGATGCCGACTGCACAGTCAAGAACGTCGGCAACTGCTGCGGCGCGATGCCGGCCTGCGTCAACCGCGACAGCCCTACCGATCCGCAGGGCGTGATGGCGCAGTGCCAGGCCAGCGGGCGCATGAGCGTGTGCGGCTCGCCCGCGATCGCCGGCTGCTCCTGCGTGGCCGGGCAATGCAGCGCGCGCGCCGCGCAAGCCGATACACTGCGCGCCCCCCAGCCTGCCGAACCCGTCCGCTGATGCTCTACGCGCAAGTCCACCTCACCCTGCCCGCCTGGATCCACGAGGCGGTCGATCCGCAGGCCGTCTACGCCAGCGATGCCGACAAGGTCGCGCTGGCGGTGGAACTGTCGCGGCTGAACGTGGACGCCGGCAGCGGCGGCCCGTTCGGCGCGGCGGTGTTCGGCCCGGACCACCGCATCATCGCCGTCGGCGTGAATCGGGTGGTGCCGCAGACCACCTCGCTGGCGCATGCCGAGAACATGGCCTACATGCTGGCCCAGCAGCGCCTGCAGACCCCGCGGCTGAACGCGGTGCTGTCGCCGGTGACCCTGGCCACCTCCTCGCAGCCGTGCTGCCAGTGCTACGGCGCCACCATCTGGGCCGGCATCGACCGCCTGCTGATCGGTGCCAGCGCCGAGGACGTGATGGCGCTGACCCCGTTCGACGAAGGCCCGCTGCCGGCGGACTGGGTCGGCGAACTGCAGCGCCGCGGCATCGAGGTGGTGCGCGGCCTGCACCGCGACGCCGCCTGCGCGGTGCTGCGCCGCTACGGCGAACTCGACAGCCCCCGCTACTGACGCCGCCGGCGAAGGCTTGCCCATGTCCTCCGAGAACGGCCCGCTGGTCCATGGCCTGCTGTGCTACTGCCGGCCCGGCTTCGAACCCGAACTGGCGGCCGAGCTCAACGCCCGCGCCGGCGAGGCCGGGCTGGCCGCCTACGCGCGCACCGAGCGCAACAGCGGCTACGCGCTGCTGCTCAGCGACACGGCGGTGCCGGCGCAGGCGCTGCCCTGGCGCGGGCTGATCTTCGCCCGGCAGAAGCTGCAGTTGCTGGCCGACCTGCGCGAGCTGCCGGCCAGCGACCGCATCGCGCCGATCCTGCAGGCGCTGGGCGGCCAGCCGCGCTTCGGCGACCTGTGGGTCGAACATCCGGACTCGGACGCCGGCAAGCCGCTGTCGGGCCTGGCGCGCAGTTTTGGCAACGCGCTGCGCCCGGCGCTGCGCAAGGCCGGCCTGCTCAGCGACAAGCCGCAGCCGCGGCTGCCGCGCCTGCACGTGTGCTTCGTGACCGGCACCCACGCCCTGCTGGCGGTGGCCGACAGCGAGGACAGCGCGCCGTGGCCGCTGGGCATCCCGCGCCTCAAGCTGCTGCCGGAGGCGCCCTCGCGGTCGGCCCTGAAACTGGAAGAAGCGCTGCGGGCGCTGCTGACCCCGCACGAGCGCGAGACGCTGCTGCGCCCGGGCATGCGCGCGGCCGACCTCGGCGCCGCCCCCGGCGGCTGGACCTGGGTGCTGACCCGCCAGCACCTGCACGTGACCAGCGTGGACAACGGCCCGCTGCGCCAGCACGTGCTCGACAGCGGCCTGGTCGACCACCTGCGCGCCGACGGCTTCCACTGGAAACCGCCGCAGCCGCTGGACTGGATGGTCTGCGACATGGTCGAGCAGCCGCGCCGCGTCGCCGAGCGCATGGCCACTTGGTTCCGCGAGGGCTGGTGCCGGCACGCGATCTTCAACTTGAAGCTGCCGATGAAGAAGCGCTGGGACGAGACCCGGCTGTGCCTGGACCTGTTCGCCGAACGCGCCGAGCGCCCGCTGCAGTTGCGCGCCAAGCAGCTCTACCACGACCGCGAAGAGATCACGGTGCTGGCGATCCCCGGCTGAGCGGTCGCGCGTCCACATCCGGTGTTTCGTAGCAGCGGCTCGACCGCGATGGGTTTCCCGGGAAAGCCATCGCGGCTGAAGCCGCTCCTGTGACGAGCGCATTGGCGCCGCCCACCGCTACAACACGATCCGCGCCCCGTCCTCCCGCGCCGAGCGCTGGATGGCCTCGACGATGCGGATATCGCGCAAGCCTTCCTCGCCGGGCACGCGCAGCGGCGTGCCCTGCAGGATCGCCAGCGCATCCTCGTCCATCTGCAGCGCCTGCTGGTGGTGCACCCGCGCGTCGAACAGGCGGCCATCGCTGGCCCGGCCGCGCACGCCGTCGTAGGCCTGGAACGGCGCCAGTTCGTACCAACCCTTCGCGCACTCGGCGCGCAGCAGGTTCATGGTGCGGCCGAAGCTGGCCGCGCAGCTCGCAGTGATCCCATGCGGAAACTCCAGGGTGAAGTGCATGTGCTCGTCGACCTCGTCGAACAATGCCGGCCGATCGGTGGATCGCCGCGCGCTGACCGCCAGCGGCTCGGCGCCGGTCGTGTAGCGCGCCGCGTTGAGCGGATACACGCCCATGTCGTACATCGCACCGCCGCCGTACTGCGCGCGCAGCCGCCACGGCCGCTGCGCCGGGTCGGTGTCGCCGTAGCCGGCATAGCCCGCCTCGGCGCGCACGCTGCGCATCGCCCCGAACGGGCGTTCGCCGGCCAGGGCGATGAGGCGCCGGGTATTGGGCTCGTGCTGCATGCGGTAGCCGATGCTCAGCCGCACCTTGTTGCGCGCGCAGGCCTCGATCATCGCCTGCGCCTGTTCGGCGTGCAGCGCCATCGGCTTCTCGCACCACACGTGCTTGCCGGCGGCCGCGGCGCGGATGCTCAGCGGCGCATGCAGATGGGTGGGCGTGACCACGTAGACCACGTCGATGTCCGGGTTGTCGGCGATGCGCTCCAGCTCGTCGTAGCTGTAGACGTTGCGATCCGGGATGCGGTAGCGCGCCTGCCACTGCGGGATCTTCTGCGGCGAGCCGGTGACGATGCCGGCCAGGCGGCAGTGCCTGGTCAGGGTGAGCCCCGGCGCCAGACGACTGCTGGCGTACTCGCCCAGACCGACCAGGGCCACGCCCAGCGGCTTGCGGCGTCGTGCCGGCGCGGCCGCCCATGCAGACGATCCGAGCAGGCCGGCGGCGGTGGCGGAGAGGCCGGCCAGCAACAGGCGGCGGCGATTCGGCGAGGACGGCTCCATGCGCAACTCCGACCGGAAGGATGCTTCACCCTAACCGCTGGCGCGGCATCGGCACTGTGAGCGCTATCGCGCGATGCGCCGGGGCCTCTGGCACACTGCCGCCTCCCCCGCCGTTCGGACACCCGATGCGCTGCCGCCCACTGCTTGCCGCCCTCGCCCTGCTGCTGGCTGCCCCGGCCGGGGCGCAGGAACCCCTGTTCCACGCCCGCGACCTGGTCGGCGATGGCGTATTCACCGACAAGATCGAAGGGCCTGCGACGGGTCCCGATGGTGCGCTATACGTGGTCAACTTCGCCCACGACGGCAGCATCGGCCGGGTCCAGCGCGACGCCGACGGCCGCGGCCAGGCCACGCTGTTCGTGGATCTTCCCGACGGCAGCATCGGCAACGGCATCCGCTTCGACCGCCGCGGGCGCATGTACGTTGCGGACTACGGCCAGCACCGCATCCTGCGCATCGCCCTGCGCAGCAAGCGCATCGAGGTCTACGCCACGCTGCCGGGCGCGTTCCAGCCCAACGACATCGCGATGGCGCCGGACGGCACCCTGTACGCCAGCGACCCGGACTGGAAGCACGACGGCGGCCAGCTGTGGCGCATCGACCGCGACCGCAGCGCGCACCTGATCGAAACCGGCATGGGCACCACCAACGGCATCGAGGTCAGCCCCGACGGCAAGCGCCTGTACGTCAACGAGAGCGTGCAGCGGCGGATCTGGGTCTACGACCGTGCGGCCGACGGCGCCGTCTCCAACAAGCGGCTGTTCGCCAGCTTCACCGACGCCGGCCTGGACGGCATGCGCTGCGACGTCGACGGCAACCTGTACGTGGCCCGCTACGACGCCGGCAAGGTGATCGTGCTGGCGCCCGACGGCACGCTGCTGCACGAGGTCGCGACCAAGGGCCGCAAGCCCACCAACCTGGCCTTCGGCGGCGCCGACGGGCGCGATGTCGACGTGACCCTGCAGGACCGTGGCGCGATCGAAACCTTCCGCAGCGACCGCCCCGGCCGCGAGCACGGACGCTGATGGGATGCGTATCGCAGCGGCGTCTCAGCCCGCGCAATGGTCCCCTGGCATCCTGGCTGCACTGACTGGAGGGCCGCGCACATGCAGCCGATCGAACTGAACAACCCGGCCGGCTTCGCCGACGAATTCCTGCGCCTGACCCTGCTGCAGGGCTTCCAGTCGCTGACCAAGCGCGACCTGGAACTGCTGATCTTCGTGTTGCTGGAACGCGACGGCGCGATCTCGCGCAGCGATTCCAACAACGCAGTGGCGATGCGCCTGCGGGTGACCCCGGCCAAGGTCAAGGGCCTGCGCCGCGACGGCTATGCGCGCTGGCGTGCGCTGGTGCCGGAGGACAACGAGGCGGCGCTGCAGCGCATCGTCGCCACGGTGCTGACCGAGGACAACCTGCGCGCCGGGGCAAAGCATGTCAGCGAGCGCAGCAAGAAGGACGGCTTCCTGGCGATCCGCATCGAGCATCCCGACGACCAGCAACGCTTCGAACAGGCCATCGTCGACGTCGGCGCCATGCCCGTGTACGAGCGCAACCGCGACGTGATGGCGGTGCGCTTCGACACGCTGCTGAAGATCGCCGAGCGCTGGGGCTACCTGCAACCGGAGCCGGAGAAGGTGACGCACGAACTGCAGAAGCTGGCGCCCACCGCCGAGGAGGTCGCCGATCTATTGAAGAAGGACGTGAGCAAGCTACGCTGGGAGGACGTGCGCCGCGCGCTCAACAGCCTCGGCGCCAAGGCCGTCGCCAGCACCGCCGAGGGCGGGCTGAAGGGCCTGTTGAAGCTCGCGTTTCCGTTCATCCCCGGCTGAGCCGGGGCCGCCATCCATCGCCATACTGGAGTCCGTTGTGTCCATGTCCTGCCGTTCCCTCGCCCTGCTCTGCTGCCTGTGCGCCTGCGCCGCGCCGGCCGCGGCGCAGAATCTCAATACTGCCTCCAGCGCCACCACCGAGCCGCTGCGCGACGTGCCGGTCAACGTGCGCGCGCAGCCGCTCAGCAATGGCGTGGTCACTCACCAGGTGCAGTTGCCGGCCACGCCCGGCGAAGCGCAGGTGACCGTGCGCAGCATCCAGCCGGACCGTGTGGCCGGCAGCTACCGCATCGACTTCGAGGCGCTGGACACCGACCACGACGGCTACATCAGCCGCAGCGAAGCGCAGGCCAATCCGTCGCTGGCCGACGAGTTCGACGCGCTGGACACCAACCGCAGCGGTCGCCTCAGCCGCGCGCAGCTCGCCGGCTGGCTGTAGCCGCAGCGACATGCGTCCCGGCGCCGCCATGAAGGACGCCGGGATGCCGTCGGTCGCGGCCCAAGGCATATTGGAAACGCTTGCTAAACAGCGCCGACGTGCAGATGCGAACGCCCGATTTTTTTAGCGTCGATTAATTCGGCCAGGCCTATGTTCTTGACTCCTTCCCAGCAACAGGAGTCGTGCCATGAACCGCATCGTTCCTCGTCTCGTCCCGTTCGCGTTCGCGCTGCTTGCCGCGCCGGCGCTGGCCATGGCGCAGTCGGCGCCGGACGAAGTGACCCTGCACCAGAACGGCCAGATCATCAATGTCACCTCGGTCGAACCCAACTCGATCGTCGGCGACTACCACATCGACTTCGCCAAGCTCGACCGCAACCATGACGGCTACATCAGCCGCGCCGAAGCCAAGGCCGACCCGACGCTGTACGCCGAGTTCGATGCCGTCGACGTGCATCACCACGGCCGCCTGAGCAAGGCCGACCTGGAAGGCTGGATGTCGACGTGACGCGACTCACGCGTAGACTGACCCGCACCCTCTCCACCACGCGCGCCGCCTGCGGCCTTCCCGCCGCATGCGGCGCGATTGTTTTCTGAAGCGACAACACCGCAGACACCGGCAACGCGAGCGCCACAGCATCGCGCAACCGCATCACCCACACTGACGCCGCCATCGCCGCTGCATCGACCCGATCTCCTCGCAGCGCGTGTCTTCCACCACGCCACCCCGCCGCTCGGCCTCGCCCACCGCGCTGACGACAGCTACAGGAGTCCCTCCTGCAGCGGCGCATCCCGCACCCCGCCCCAGGGATCATCCAGCAGATAGCGCGCCGCGACCGGCTGCGCCGCCGGCACCAGGGTGAGCCGGTAATACACCTCGTCGTCGCCTTCGCAGACTTCGTAGTACAGCGCGTAGTCGCCAGGCTGCAGCGCCAGTGTCACATCGAAGGCCTCGGCGGCAGACGCCACCTGCACCCGCGCATCCGGATCCACCCGGAACGGCACCTGCATGCGCCGCTGCGCACGCGGATCGGGCGCGAACGCCTCGGCCAGCACCAGGTGCACCTGCGCGCCGAACGCGTCCTCGGGCAACGGATCGAACACCACGTAGTCGCGATGCAGGATCACCCCCTGCTCCAGGTTGCGCGGCCCCCAGCGGCAGGCGGCCTCGTCGAAGGCGCGGGCGCGCAACTGCAGCTGGCTGTGGGAAATCAAAAGATCCACGTTCTGTGTCGCGTCTTGCATCGTCATCCTCCATGGCAGGGACGCGGCCTGCGTGCTGCGCTTCGCGCCCTCCCCTCACCCCACCCCCTCTCCCGAGGGGAGAGGGGCTCAAGCAAACCAGCCGAAGCTGGCTCTTCCTTCTCCCTCCAGGAGAAGGTGCCCCCGAGGGGGCGGATGAGGGTACGGGCGCCGCTCGGCGCGCGTGGTCGAATCTGCGGCCGCCGCGCCGGGCCGGAGCGCGCAGTCACACGCCGGAAGCGCGCTTCCAGAAACCATGCATCAACAACGGCAGATTGCCGGCCAGGCCCAACAGCGGGCCGCGCAGCAGGGTGAGGTGCAGCTCATCGTTGGAGAACAGCCGGTTGATCGCATCGAAGCCGTAGGCGGCCACGGTGTTGTCGCTGCGGCGGCCACGCGCCCAGCGCGCCAACCGCTGCGGCGCCGCCCAATCGACCCGCTGCGCCTGCGCCTGCCGCACCAGTGTCGCCAGCGCGGCGACGTCGCGCAGGCCCAGGTTGACGCCCTGCCCGGCCAGCGGATGCACCACGTGCGCGGCATCGCCCAGCACCAGCAGACGACCGCGCTGGTAGGCCTCCACCAGTTGCCGGCGCAGCGGGAAGCCCAGCCGCGGCGACAGCGCGCGCACCGCACCCAGGCGGGCGCCGAAGGCCTGGGTCAGTTTGGCGCCGAACGCCGCATCGTCCAGCGCCAGCACCCGCGCCGCCTCGGCCTCGGGCAAGGTCCACACGATCGAGCTGCGGCCGTCGGCGAACGGCAGAAACGCCAGCGGGCCGCCCGGCAGGAAACGCTGCCAGGCCGTGTCCTGGTGCGGCTGTTCGGTCTGCACGAAGGCGACCACGCCGCGCTGGCCGTAGTCGTGCGCCGGCGCGTCCAGCCCGGCCAGGCCGCGCACCGTGGACTCGGCACCGTCGGCGGCGATCGCCAGGCGTGCGTCCAGGCGGCTGCCATCGTCCAGGCGCAGACGCGCGCGCTCGGCAGACGGCTCCAGCGCCTCCACCCGCGCCGGGCAATGCACCTGCACGCCGGCCGCCGGCAGCGCTGCCCACAGTTGTTCGACCAATAGATTGTGTTCGACGATCCAGCCGAGTTGGTCGCGGCCCAGAGTGTCGGCGTCGAAGGCCAGTTCGCCACCGCCGCCGGCATCCCACACGCGCATGCGCCGGTACGCGCTGGCGCGGCTGGCGACGACCTGCGGCCACACGCCCAGGCCCTGCAGCAGCGCCGCGTTGTCCGGGGCGAAGGCATAGACGCGCAGGTCCGGCGTGTCGGCCGACCAGCGCGGCGGCTCGCGACCCTCGACCAGCGCCACCGCCAGGCCTTCGCCGGCCAGGGCCAGCGCACAGGCCGCGCCGACCACGCCGCCGCCCACCACCACCACATCCAGCACGCCGCGCCGGCTCATGCGCGCGTCTCCCGGCACAGCTGCGGCACATCGCCGCGGAAGCCCATCGCGCCGCCGACCAGGAACGACTGCAACGGCGTGGCCTGCGCCGCCGCCAGCAGGCCCAGGCTGCGCAGCGGGCGCAGCAGCGGGGCCGAATTGGCGGTCAGCCGCGCCAGCCCGCCGGAGAACGTCACCGTGCGCTGGCGATCCTGCTCGCGGCGCTGCGCGTACTGCTGCAGCAGCGCCGGCGCGCCCGGGTCGGTGCCGTCGCGCTCGATCAGTTCGGCCAGGGTCAGCGCATCGCGCAGGCCCAGGTTGAAGCCTTGCGCGCCCAGCGGGTGCAAGGTCTGCGCGGCATTGCCCAGCAGCACCGCGCGCGCATCGGTCAGCCGCTCGACCAGCACCTGCACGATCGGATAGGCGCTGCGCTCGCCGCTACCGAGCAGGCGGCCGACGCGCCAGCCCAGCGCGTCCTGCAGCCGCTGCAGCCAGGCGCCCTCGTCCAGCGCGGCCACCGCGTCGGCGTCCTCGGCGGCGACCGCGTGGATCGCGCCGTAATGGCGGTCGCCGCGCGGCAACAAAGCGGTCGGGCCGTCATCGCGGAAGCGCTCGTAGGCGGTGCCGTCGGGCTGGCGGCTGCCGCGCACCCGCGCCACGAACAGGGTCTGCTGGAAATCGTGGCGCGTTGCGGCGATGCCCAAGGCCTCGCGCACCGCGCTGGCGCTGCCGTCGGCACCGACCAGCAGCCGCGCGTGCAGGACCTGCTCGCTGCCGTCGCGCAGGATCCGCACCCGGCGCTCTCCATGCTCGGCGTCGGGCTCCAGTGCCACGAACTGCGCCGGGCGGTAGCGGGTCAGCTGCCGCGTCGCCGCCAGGCTGGCCTCCAGCGCCTCGCCGAAGTCGCGCGCGACGACCACCTGGCCGAAGGCCTCGCGTCCGTAGTCGGCGGCTTCCAACCGCACCCGGCCGAAGTCGCCGGCGCGGCTGACGTGGATGCGGCGGATCGGTCCGGTCGCCGCGCGCAGCCGCTGCATCACCCCAAGCGCGCTCAGCGCGTTGACCGTAGCGGCGGCGAAGCTGAGGTTGCGCTGGTCGAACACCGGCGGCAACGCGCCCGGCGGTGCGGCCTCGACCAGACCCACGTCCACCCCCAGCCGGTCCAGGGCGATGGCCAGGCTGGCGCCGACCAGGCCGCCGCCGACGATCACTACGTCATGTCGTTTGCTCATCCGGCCATGATACGACCCGCACCCGTCTGCCCGGTGAGCGCCACCGCCCAGCTTGCGTGCCGTGGCGGCAGCGGCGCACGGCGCTCGCGCGCGCCGCGCTTCCAGTAGAATCCGGGGTCTTACGTGCCCCGGTGCCCGCCGTCATGACGCCTTCCACCCACCGCCTCCCCGCCCTGCTGCTGTTGACCGCACTGCTGGCCGCGACCCGCATCAACCACTTCGGGGCGATCCCGGACGCGTCGTGGGCGGTGTTCTTCGTCGGCGGCTTCTACCTGCGCAGTTGGACCCGCTGGGCGTTCCCGCTGCTGATGGCGCTGGCGGTGCTGGTCGACTATCTGGTCATCCGCAGCCAGGGCCTGGATTTCTGGCAGCACTACTGCGTGTCGCCGGCCTACTGGTGCCTGATCCCGGCCTATTTCGTGCTGTGGGTCGGCGGCGCCTGGCTGGCGCGGCGCTACCACGGTGCCGACTGGCGCGCCCTGGGCCTGGCCGCCGCCAGCCTGCTGGTGGCGGTGGCGCTGTGCCACCTGCTGGCGCAAGGCAGCTTCTACTGGGTCAGCCGCAGCGTGCCGAACCCGACCCTGGCCGGCTGGTGGCAGAACTACAGCGACTGGCTGCTGCCCTACCTGGGCAGCGCCAGCCTGTATGTGGCGCTGGCCGCGGCGGTCCAGGTCGGCGTCGAGCAGCTGGCGCGGCTGGGCCAGCGCGGCCAGCCGGTCGGTCACTGACCAGGATGGGCAACCGCCTCTCCAAGATCTACACCCGCACCGGCGACGACGGCAGCACCGGCCTGGGCGACGGCAACCGGGTCGGCAAGGACTCGGCGCGGGTCGCCGCCTACGGCACCGTGGACGAGGCCAACTCGGCGATCGGCTTGGTCCTGGCCTGCCCGCTGGCCGAGGACGTGCGGCAGTTGCTGACCGCGATCCAGCACCAATTGTTCGATCTCGGCGGCGAGCTGTGCATCCCCGGCCACGCGGCCATCCATGCCGCCGACATCGACGCACTGGAACGGCACCTGGACCGCTACAACGACACCCTGCCGCCATTGCAGGACTTCATCCTGCCCGCCGGCGGCGAGGCGGCGGCGCGCTGCCACCTGGCCCGCACCATCGTGCGCCGCGCCGAGCGCGAGACGGTGGCGCTGTCGCGCCAGGACGCGGTGCGCCCGGAAGCGGTGCGCTACCTCAACCGCCTGTCCGACCTGCTGTTCGTGCTGGCGCGGGTGCTGGCGCGGGCCGACGGCCACGGCGAAGTGCTGTGGCGCCACGACCGGCGCCAGGCCTGAGCGACGCCCGGGCCGCGGCCGCGCATGCTGATCTATACCCATCCTGCCTGCCTGGGCCACGCGCCCGGACCGGAACACCCGGAACGGCCGCAGCGCCTGGAGGCGGTGACCACCGCGCTGCGCGAGGCGTTTCCTGCGCTGGAATGGCGCGAGGCGCCGCTGGCCAAGCTCGGCGACCTGGCCCGGGTCCATGAGCGCGAACTGATCGATCGCGTTCTGGCCGATCTCGACGGTCCGCAGATGCTCGACGTGGACACGGTCCTCTCGCCCGGCTCGCGCGCGGCCGCACTGCGCGCCGCCGGCGCCGGCGTCGCCGCGGTGGACGCGGTGATGCACGGCGTGACCGACACCGCCTTCTGCGCGGTGCGCCCGCCCGGCCATCACGCCACCACCGACACCGCGATGGGCTTCTGCCTGTTCAACAACGTGGCCGTGGCCGCCGCCCACGCCCGCGACGCGCATGGACTGGAGCGGATCGCCATCGTCGATTTCGACGTGCATCACGGCAACGGCACCCAGGCGATCTTCGAGCGCGAGCCGAAGGTGCAGTACCTCAGCACCCACCAGTCCGGGCTGTTCCCGCACACCGGCGGGGTCCACGACCGCGGCGTCGGCAACCTGCACAACGCATTGCTGCCACCAGGCAGCGGCGGTTTCCGCTTCCGCAACACCTGGGCCGACCAGATGCTGCCGTTGCTGGACGCGTTCAAGCCACAGCTGCTGCTGATCTCGGCAGGCTTCGACGCGCACATGCGCGACCCGCTGGCCGACCTGATGCTGGAGACCGAGGACTTCGGCTGGATCACCGCCGAACTGCGCGCAGTCGCGCAGCGGCACGCGCGCGGCCGGGTGGTGTCCCTGCTGGAAGGCGGCTACGACCTGCAGGCCCTACGCGAGGGCAGCGTCGCCCACGTCGACGCGCTGCGCTGAGGGTCAGCGCCCGCGCGGCGGCGGCCGCGGCGCGCACACCCGGATCGAAACCCCGCCCCGCCAGGCCGATGAACCCCGTCCCCCGCCCCGGGGACGCCTTCATTGCCCCTATGCACGGGATGGGGCAAGCTAGCGACCGTTTTCGCCCGATACCTGACGCGCGTGCGCCGAACCCTTCGCCTGCTCCCTCTTCCGTTCAGTATCGCCCTGTGCCTGCCGGCATTGGCGGCTGAAAAGCCGCCGAACTGGGGTCTGTGCCCGACCCCGGACGTGCTGCCCAAGTTCGACGACGCGCAGCAGCCGGATCCCAAGCTGGCGCAGAACCGCGAGCAGCAGCCGACCAATATCGAAGGCGACCAGCTGTCGGGCACCACCACCATCCCCAACTACACCGGCAACGTCGCGCTCAAGCGCGGCGACCAGTTCATGGGTACGGACAGCCTGCGGGTGGACACCGAGACCGGCAATTACATTGCCGAGGGTCACGTGCGCTACCAGGACTCGTCGATCCGCATGATCGCCGACCGCGCCGAGGGCAATCAGGACACCGACACCCACAAGATCACCAACATCCGCTACCAGCTGCTGGCCCGCCGCGGCAACGGCAAGGCCGACTCGGTCGACCTGCAGGGTGCGCTGGGGCAGATGCATCGCTCCACCTACACCACCTGCGACCCCTCGCAGCGGGTGTGGGAGCTGCACGCGCCGGAAATCGACGTCGACAACGACGAAGGCTTCGGCACCGCGCGCAACGCGATCCTGAAGATCTACAACGTCCCGATCCTGTACGCGCCCTGGTTCAAGTTCCCGATCGACGATCGCCGCAGCAGCGGTTTCCTGTTCCCGGCGATCGGCATGTCCAGCCGCAACGGCTTCGACTACACCCAGCCGTACTATCTGAACCTCGCGCCGAACTACGACGCCACCCTGTATCCGCGCTTCATGGCCCGCCGCGGCCTGATGCTGGGCAGCGAATTCCGCTATCTCTACGACGGTGGCAAGGGCGAACTGCAGGCCGCCTACCTGCCGGACGACAAGTTGCGCGACAAGGATCGCGGCCGCTTCAGTTACCAGGGCTACCACAACATCAATGCGCAGTGGCAGGCGCGCGCCTCGCTGGCCTGGGTCAGCGACGAGCGCTACACCGAGGACTTCTCCAACCGCCTGCTCGGCAATGCGGTGTCCAACATCCAGAGCACGATCGGCGTCTACGGCACCGGCGAGACCTGGACCGCGGGCGTGATGGCCGACCGCTGGCAGCTGACCGACTACACCCTGACCGAGGATGCGCTGCCGTACAACCGCCAGCCGCGCGCCTTCTTCAACTGGGACCAGTCGTTCGGCAACTATTTCGAAGCCGGGCTGTACAGCGAAGCGGTGCGCTTCGTGCACGACGATATCCATCAGAAAACCACCGACGGCACCTACGAACGCACCGGCGTGGTCACCCCGCGCCCCGGCGGCAGCCGCCTGGACCTGAAGCCCTACATCTCGATGCCGCTGGCCGGCGCCGCCTGGTTCCTCAAGCCGACCCTGGCCTGGCGTTATACCGCCTATCAGCTGGACAAGGATCTGGCGGCTACGCTCGGCGGCGACACCACGCCCTCGCGCAGCCTGCCGATCGCCACGGTCGATGCGGGCGTGTACTTCGACCGCGATACCAAGTGGGGCAACACCAACTATCTGCAGACCCTGGAACCGCGACTGTTCTACCTGTACACGCCGTACCGCGACCAGAACGATCTGCCGATCTTCGACACCCGCGAGTTCACCTTCAGCTGGGGCCAGTTGTTCCGCGATTCCCGCTATACCGGCGCCGACCGCCAGAACGACGCCAACCAGTTGACCATGGCCCTGAGCTCGCGCCTGCTGCGCCAGGACGATGGCAAGGAGAAGCTGTCGGTCAGCCTCGGCCAGATCCTGTATTTCAGCGATTCGCGGGTCAGCCTGCCCAACAGCGACACCACCATCGAGCAGGGCAAGTCGGCCTGGGTGGCCGATGCCAACTACATGATCAACGATCGCTGGAATCTGGGCGCCACCTACCAGTGGGATCCCAAGTACCGGCGCAAGGACCTGGCCAGCTTCCGCGCGCGTTACCTGATGCCCGGCGACGGCATCGTCAATATCGCCTACCGCTACCGCCGCGATCTGCTGGAACAGGCCGACGTGTCGTTCCTGTACCCGATCAATCCGACCTGGAGTGTCGTTGGCCGGCATTACTACTCGCTGATGGACAAGAAGCCGCTGGAAAGCATCCTCGGCGTGCAGTGGGACAGCTGCTGTCTGGCGGTGCGGGCGCTGGCGCGGCGCTACGTGCGCAACCGCACCGGCGCGCTGGATACCGCCTTCCAGATCGAGTTCGTGCTCAAGGGGCTGTCGTCCCTGGGCCAGGACACGGACCGCGTTCTGCGCCGTGCTATCCTCGGCTACAACCGCGACGACCTGTACTTGGTCCCGCCCAGCAACACCACGACCGATCCGGACGCTTACGATCCGAACCAGATTCCATGACCAAGACCCTTTCTGTTTTTCTCGCCGCCCTGGTGGCGATCGCCGGCGTGTCCGCTCCGGCCGCCGCGCAACAAACCCAACCGCTGGACCGCATCGCCGCGGTGGTCGACGAGGATGTCGTACTGCAGAGCGAACTGGATCGTGCCGTGCGCAATGTGAAGGCGCAGTATGCCGGCCGCGAGGCGCAGCTGCCGCCGGATAACGTGCTGCAGCGGCAGGTGCTGGAACGCCTGGTCCTGGTCAAGCTGCAGGTCGCGCGTGCCAACAGCACCGGCATCCGCGTCGGCGACGACGAACTGAACCGCGCCATCGCCAGCATCGCCCAGCAGAACGGCACCGACGTGGACGGCCTGCGCAAGAAGCTGGCCGCCGACGGCATGTCCTACACCGACTTCCGCAACTCGGTGCGCGACGAAATCACCGTGCAGCGCCTGCGCCAGAGCTTTGCGCAGAGCCGCATCAACGTCAGCGAGGCCGAAGTCGACGCGGCGCTGGCGCAGCAAGCCACCACCGGCACCCAGTACCACTTGGCACACATCCTGGTCGGCCTGCCGGAAGGCGCCACCGCCGAGCAGATCAAGACCGCTCAGGGCAAGATCGACGGGGTCAAGAACCTGATCGACAAGGGCGAGATCGATTTCAACGCCGCGGCGGTGCGCTATTCCGACAGCCCCAACGCGCTGGAAGGCGGCGACCTGGGCTGGCGCAGCCTGGACGAGATCCCCAACGCGTTCGCGCAGCTGATCCGCGACATGAAGCCGGGCCAGGTCGCCGGCCCGCTGCGCGGCCCCAGCGGCTTCCAGCTGCTGAAGCTGGTCGAAGTGCGCGACGCCTCGGCCAATCCGGAAAAGAAGACGGTCACCGAGTACCACGCCCGCCACATCCTGATCCGGGTCAACGATGCGCAGCCCGACGCGGCCGCCAAGGCCAAGATCGAAACGCTGCGCGCCCGCATCGCCGGCGGCGCCGACTTCCAGGCCGTGGCCAAGGAAGCGTCGGAAGACACCAACAGCCGCAGCCAGGGCGGCGATCTGGGCTGGTTCCCGGCCGACGCGTTCGGCCCGGACTTCGGCCAGCACGTCGCCAGCCTCCAGGACGGCCAGATTTCGCAGCCGTTCCGCACCGAGGCCGGCTGGCACATCGTGCAGCGCGTCGGCGAGCGCCAGACCGACGTGACCAGCGATACCCAGCGCGCCCAGGTCCGCGAGACCATCGGCCGCCGCAAGCTGGAAGAGGAATACAACCGCTTCCTGCAGGAAATGCGCGGCGAAGCCTACGTCGACCTGCGCGTGGGCAACACCGACGCCGCCACTGCGCCGGCGGCCACGCCCGCGCCGGCGCCCGCCGCCAAGCCCTGATCCATGCGCCCCTCGCTCGCGCTGGTGCCGGGCGAGCCGGGCGGGATCGGCCCGGAGCTGTGCGTGCGGCTGGCGCAACAGCCGCGTCACGACTGCCAGCTCCTGGCCTTCGCCGATCCCGACACCTTGCGCGCCGCCGCGGCGGCGCTGTCGCTGCCGCTGCAGCTGCTGCCCGAATCCAGCCCTGCCGTCGCCCCCGGCGACCTGCGCCTGCGCACGGTCGCCAATGCCGTGCCAAGCCGCTTTGGCGCGACCGAACCGGCCAACGCGGCTGCGGTGATCGCCGCACTGACCCAGGCGGCCGATGCCTGCCTGAGCGGGGAACTGGACGGCGTGGTGACCGGCCCGGTCCATAAAGCGGCGATCAACGCCGGCGGCATCGCCTACACCGGCACCACCGAACTGCTGGCCCAACATGCCGGCCGCGAGGTGGTGATGATGCTGGCCAACGCCATCGTGCGCGTGGCCCTGGTCACCACCCATCTGCCGCTGCGCGCCGTCGCCGATGCGCTCACGCCGACCCTGCTGGAACGCAGCCTGCGCATCACCGAGGCCGCCTTGCGCCACGCGTTCGGCATCGCTACGCCGACCATCGCGGTGCTGGGGCTGAACCCGCATGCCGGCGAGGATGGTCACCTGGGCCTGGAGGAAATCCAGGTGATGCAGCCGGTGCTGGACGCCTTGCGCGCGGAAGGCATGCGCCTGCTCGGCCCGCTCCCGGCCGATACCGCGTTCCTGCCGCAGAAGCTGGCGAGCGTGGACGCGGTGCTGGCGATGTACCACGACCAGGGCCTGCCGGTGCTCAAGTACAGCGGCTTCGAGCAGGCGGTGAACCTGACCCTGGGCCTGCCCTACCCACGCGTGGCGGTCGACCACGGCACCGCACTGGAGCTGGCCGGCCGCGGCGTGGCCGACCCGTCCAGCCTGTTCGCTGCCACTGCGCTGTGCGCGCAACTGGCGGCGCGCCGCGCGCAGTCCTAGGCGCATATCCGGGCGGCGTTCGCGACCTGCCGCAACCAGGGCGCGCCCGGTGATGCCGGCCGCGGCTGAAGCCGCTCCTGCGTCGCTGCAAGCGCGCGCCGCCCCGTGCATGCCGATAAAATGCCGGCCATGACTTCCTCTTCCGGCTTCGGCGCCCCGGCCAAGAAATCCCTCGGCCAGCACTTCCTCAGCGATCGCCACTACATCGACAGCATCGTCCGCGCGGTCGATCCCAAGCCGGGCGACCGGCTGGTGGAGATCGGCCCCGGCCAGGGCGCGATCACCTTCCCGCTGCTGCGCCGGCATGGCCGGCTGACCGTGATCGAATTCGACCGCGACCTGATCGCGCCGTTGACCGCGGCAGCGGCCGACGTCGGCGAACTGACCATCCTCAACCGCGACGTGCTGTCGGTGGATTTCGCCGCCCTGGCCGAGGGCGCGCGCATCCGCCTGGTCGGCAACCTGCCCTACAACATCTCCTCGCCGATCCTGTTCCATGCGCTGGACCACGCCGCAGCGATCGCCGACATGCACTTCATGCTGCAGAAGGAAGTGGTCGACCGCATGGCCGCCGACCCGGGCAGCAAGGTCTATGGCCGACTCAGCGTGATGCTGCAGGCCTACTGCGAGGTGACCTCGCTGTTCGTGGTGCCGCCGGGCGCGTTCCGGCCGCCGCCGAAGGTGGATTCGGCCGTGGTGCGGCTGGTGCCGCGGCCGCCGCAGACGGTGGGCATCGCCGATCCCAAGCGCTTCGCCGACGTGGTCCGCGCCGCGTTCGGGCAGCGCCGCAAGACCCTGCGCAACGCCTTGAACGGCGTCTGCGATGCCGCGCAGTTCGAGGCCGCGGGCGTGCGTCCGGACGCGCGCGCCGAGCAGCTCGAGGTCGCCGACTTCGTGCGCCTGGCCAACATCGCGCACGCCTGAGCGGACGTCCCGCGCGGCGCGCGCATGCATGCGTGGTGCGAACCTCTGCGCACGCGTTGCTCCGCTCCTTGCATGTCGGCGCAGGCGTCGCCGACCTGCGCCGTAGACATGCTGATGACGGCACCGCCTCGAAACCGCAACTTGGCAAGCCGCACAGCACAGACCACCACCGCGAACGACGGCCCTCCTGCGCACTGCCCGCGGCAACAACAGGCCCGCACGGGCGGCTCGCGCAGGCGGCAGCCAGGGCCACTGCCACGCGTCAGCCGCCTGGCAGTGACAACCGCTGTCGCATCTCGCCTCAAACGGCAAAACACGCTCTAAACTGTGGGGATGAACGATGACGCCCCCTATCGGATCGAGGTCGAAGTGTCGCCCCGATTCCTCGACGACCAATCGGCGCCGGAGGACGGACGCTACACGTTCGCCTACACGATCCGCATCCACAACCGCGGCCGCGTCGCCGCGCGCCTGATCGCCCGCCACTGGGAGATCACCGACGGCAACGGCCGCATCGAACGCGTCGACGGCGATGGCGTGGTCGGCGAACAGCCGCGGCTGCGCCCGGGCGAGGATTTCCGCTACACCTCCGGGCTGGTACTGGAAACCGAGCACGGCACGATGCGCGGCCACTACGACATGGAAGCCGACGACGGCACCCATTTCATCGCCGCGATTGCGCCGTTCGTGCTGTCCGTCCCGCGGACCCTGCACTGATGGCGGTCTGGGCGATCGGCGACCTGCAGGGTTGCTACGACATCACCCAGCAGTTGCTGGAGAAGATCCGCTTCGATCCGGCGGTGGACCGGCTGTGGTTCTGCGGCGACCTGGTCAACCGCGGCGGGCAATCGCTGGAGACCCTGCGCCTGGTGCACTCGCTGCGCGAACACAGCGTGGTGGTGCTGGGCAACCACGACCTGTCGCTGCTGGCGATCGGCGAGCGCAGCCCGGACGAACAGCGCAAGGTCAATCCGGACCTGCAACGCATCGTGCTGGCCGAGGATCGCGACGAACTGCTGACCTGGCTGCGCATGCAGAAGCTGCTGCATGCCGACCGCCAGCTCGGCTGGATGATGATCCACGCCGGCCTGGCGCCGAAGTGGACCACCGCGCTGGCCGAGAAGCATGCACGCGAGGTCGAGCAGCAACTGCACGGCAACGGCTACCGCAAGCTGTTCCGCAACATGTACGGCGACCGCCCCGCCTGGTCGCCGGGCCTGACCGGCTACGACCGCTCGCGCGCGATCATCAACCTGTTCACCCGCGCCCGTTACTGCACCCCGCGTGGGCGCATCGCGATCGAGGAAAAGGGCACGCCCGGCACCCAGGCGCAGGGCCTGTATCCGTGGTTCGAGGTGCCGGGGCGGGTCGAGCGCGACCTGAAGATCGTCTGCGGACACTGGTCGACGCTGGGCCTGACCATCACCCAGGGCGTGCACGCGATCGACACCGGCGCGGTCTGGGGCGGCAAGCTCACCGCCCTGCGCCTGGACAGCGAGGACCTGCAGGTCGTGCAGGTCCCCGGCCGGCCGGTGCAGGGACCGCCGCCGGCGGCGCGCACCGCCACGCCGCGGCGGCGCAGCGCGCCGAACCGTGGACAACCGGCGCCGGCTGCCTCTGCTGCGCCCGAGCAGGAATAGGTCTAACGCGAGACGTTGCGGTTTCGCAGGAGCGGCTTCAGCCGCGACAGGCGTTCCCGGGAATGCGTGTCGCGGCTAGCTGCTCCTAACAATCCCGGCATGTGCGCCGGCATCCGCCACAGCCACTGCTTACACCGCGCCCGCCCGGCGCCGGTAATCCACGAATTCGAAGGCCAGCGCATGCCGCGCATCCACCGGATGCGCCTGCCGCGCCACCACCTCCCATTGCGCCGGATCGAACGCGGGAAAATGCGCATCGGCGCCGTCGACCACGGTGTCGACATGGGTGAGGTACAACACCTCGGCCAGCGGCAGGGTCAGGGCGAAGATGTCGCCACCGCCGATCACCGCCAGCTCCGTGGCACCGGCCTCGCGCGCCGCGTCGATCGCCGCCTGCAGCGACGCCACCGCTTGCATGTCCGCGAACGGCACCTGCCCGGAACGGGTCATCACCAGGTTCAAGCGCCCGGGCAGCGCGCGCCCCAGCGACTGCGCGGTCTTGCGCCCCATCAACACCGGCTTGCCCAGGGTCAGCGCCTTGAACCGCTTGAGATCGTCCGGCAGGCGCCACGGCAAGTCGTTGTCGCGACCGATCGCATTGGCCCGATCCAGCGCCGCGAGCAGGCTCAACTGCAGCGAGGGGCGCGTAGACCGCTCCAAATCCGTCCCCGTCGCGACGGCGGCGCTCGCCGATTCCCGATTCCCCACTCCCGATTCCCAGCTGCTGTTCACACCGCCACCGGCGCCTTGATCGCCGGATGCGGGTTGTAGCCCTCGATGGCGATGTCGTCGTAGGTGAAGGCGAACAGATCGGTCACCGCCGGATTCAGCCGCAGCTGCGGCAGCGGCCGCGGCGTGCGTGCCAGCTGTTCGCGCGCCTGTTCGAAGTGGTTGGAATACAGATGCGCATCGCCCAGCGTGTGCACGAAATCGCCCACGCCCAGGCCGGTGGCCTGCGCCACCATGTGGGTCAGCAGCGCATAGCTGGCGATGTTGAACGGCACGCCCAGGAAAATGTCGCCGCTGCGCTGGTACAGCTGGCAGCTGAGCTTGCCGTCGACCACGTAGAACTGGAACAGGCTGTGGCAGGGCATCAGCGCCATCTGCGGCAGCTCGGCCACGTTCCAGGCGCTGATCACCAGCCGGCGCGAATCCGGGTTGCGCTTGATCTCGTCCACCAGCCACTGCATCTGGTCGATCTCGCGACCGTCGGCACCGGTCCAGCGCCGCCACTGCTTGCCGTACACCGGGCCGAGTTCGCCCTGCGCGTCGGCCCACTCGTCCCAGATGCTGACCTTGTTGTCCTTGAGATAGGCGATGTTGGTCTCGCCCTTCAGGAACCACAGCAACTCGTGCACGATCGAGCGCAGGTGCAGCTTCTTGGTGGTGACCAGCGGGAAGCCATCGTTGAGATCGAAGCGCATCTGCCAGCCGAACACGCTGCGCGTACCGGTGCCGGTGCGGTCGGATTTCTCCGCGCCGCGCTCCAGCACGTGCTGCAGCAATTCCAGGTACTGCTTCACTTGCTCACCTCCGGCGGCGGCACCGGCTGCAGCACCGGCGCGCTGCGCGAGCGCCACAGCAGGAACAGGCCGAGCAGGATCAGCGGGATGCTCAGTTGCTGGCCGCGGGTCAGCCAATGGAACGCCAGGTAGCCGAGTTGCGCATCCGGCACCCGCACGAATTCCACGGCGAAGCGGAACACGCCGTACAGCAACGCGAACAAGCCGGACACCGCATAGCGCGCGCGCGGCTTCATCGAGAACGTCCACAGCACCACGAACATCACCAGCCCTTCCAACGCCGCTTCGTACAGCTGCGACGGATGGCGGGCATAGCGATCGAGCAGGCCCGCGGCGTATTGCTGCTGCAGTTGCGCGGCACTCTTCAGGCTCTCCAGTGCCGGCGCATTGGCCACGCCGTCCTGTATCGGCGCGTGCGGGAAGATCACGCCCCAGCCGGCATGGGTCAACTTGCCCCACAACTCGCCGCCGACGAAATTGCCGATGCGGCCGAAGCCCAGGCCCAGCGGCACCAGCGGCGCGATGAAATCGACGGTGTCGAAGAAATGCAGGCGCGCCTTGCGCGTCCACCACAGGCAGGCCGCCAGCACGCCCAGCAGGCCGCCGTGGAAGCTCATGCCGCCGTCCCACACCTTGAAGATCAGCAGCGGGTCGGCCAGGAAATCGGACAGTGCGTAGAACAGCATGTAGCCGATGCGCCCGCCCAGCACCACGCCGAGCATCGCGTAGAACAGCAGATCGGAGAAGCCGTCCTCGTTCACCCCGGGCAGGCGCCCGGCGCGGATGCGGCGGCGGCCAAGCCACCAGGCCGAGATGAAGCCGGCCAGATACATCAGCCCGTACCAATGCACCTTCACCGGCCCGAACGAGAAGGCGATGGGATCGATCTGGTGGAGATAGGTCATGCGCAAACGTCGGCCGGGGGCAAAGAGTGCCTATTCTGCCACTGACTCCGCTCCTTGCCGCGCCTATGGACGGCGCAGCGGGGTAGCGCTTCATCTGCTGGCAGGCGCACGCGTCTGCCACTGACTCCGCTCCTTGCCGCGCCTACGGACGGCGCAGCGGGGTAGCGCTTCATCTGCTGGCAGGCGCACGCGTCTGCCACTGACTCCGCTCCTTGCCGCGCCTACGGACGGCGCAGCGAGGTAGCGCTTCATCTGCTGGCAGGCGCACGCGTCTGCCACTGATTCCGCTGCTTGCCGCGACTGCGGACGGCGCAGCGGGGTAGCGCTTCATCTGCTGGCAGGCGCACGAACCTGCCACTGACTCCGCTGCTTGCCGCGCCTACGGACGGCGCAGCGGGGTAGCGCTTCATCTGCTGGCAGGCGCACGAACCTGCCACTGACTCCGCTGCTTGCCGCGCCTGCGGACGGCGCAGCGGGGTGGCGCTTCATCTGCTGGCAGGCGCACGAACCTGCCGCCGACCGACTCCAAGGCAATATGCTCAGCCCAGACGCCACGTGCCCCTCGTTGCTTGTGGGAGCGGCCCATGTGGCCTCCAGGCCATCAGCGGCAACGAGCAGAGCCATCGGGTTCACTCCGGCGCTATCGCGTCGGGACTGAAGTCCCTCCCACAACACCACCCGTCGCACCATGCAGGAGCGGCATCGCCCTGATGTGGGAGCGGCTTCAGCCGCGACGAGCAGAGCCATCAGGCCCCAGCCCGGCACTCTCGCCTAGGGACCGAAGTCCCTTCCACAACACCGCCGCCTCTGCTGGCAGCGCAAACCACCACAGCAGCACACTCAATCCAGCACCTGCGGCAGGTTCGGCAGTTCGTTCTCGCCCGGCTGGCCCGGCTGTGCCGGGAAGTGCGCGGCCAGCAACGCGGACACCGCGCCAACACCAGCGATCACCGCCTGTTCGGGTTGGCCCGCACGCATCTCGCGCTCGATCAGCGCGCAGACCTGGCGCCATTGTGGGGCGTCCACCCGCCCGTGCAGTCCACGGTCGGCGACGATCTCGATGTGGTGATCGGCCAGCAGCAGATAGATCAGCACGCCGTTGTTGGCCTCGGTATCCCAGGTGCGCAACTGTGCGAACGCGTGCTCGGCGCGCAGCCGCGGCGCCATGCCGCGCAGCACCTGCGCCGGTGCCAGCCCCGATTCCACTGCGAACATCACCTGCCCGCTGTGCAGGCGCTCGCCCTCGGCGATCGCCGCGCCGATGCGCTCTAGGCTGGCCGCCGGGAACAGGCGCTGTGCCGACGGCGCGAACAGGTGCCGGACCAAGCGCATCACCAGCTCCCCGAGGCGCCGCCGCCTCCGGAACTGCCGCCACCACCGCCCCAGCCGTCGCCGCCGAAGCCGCCTCCGCCGCCACCCCAACTACCGCCACCGCCGCCCCAGCCACCGCCGAAGCCGCCGCCACCCCAGCCGCCCCAACCGCCGCCGCCGGCCGAACGGCCCGGTGCGATTCCCACAAACAGGCCCAGCAGCAGGCCGATCGCGCCGGTCAGCGCACCGACGAACAGCGACAGACTCAGCAGCAGGCCGACGCCGCCGCCGACCACGCCGCTCAGCACGCCGCGCACCGGGCGCGACAGCCGCGCGAACAGCACCTGCGCGACCAGCGCCGCGAACAGGCCGGCGAAGAAACCGAATCCCAGGCCGCCGCCGCGCGAGGCCGAGGCGTGCGCGCTGACCGGCGCCGGCAACGCTTCGCCGTCGATCAGCTTGACCAGCATCGCGGTCGCTTCGGAAATCCCGCCACTGTAGTCGCCTGCGCGGAAGCGCGGCACCAGGTACTCCTGGATGATGCGGTTGGCGGTGGCGTCGGGAATCGCGCCTTCCAGGCCGTAGCCGGGCTGGATGCGCACGCGCCGGTCGTCCTTGGCCACCACCAGCAGGACGCCGTCGTCCACGCCCTTGCGGCCGAGCTTCCACTGGTCGAACACGCGCTGGGTGTATTGCTCGATGCTCTCGGGCGCGGTGCTGGGCACCACCAGGACCTGCAACTGGCTACCCTTGCGCTGCTGCAACTGCACCGCCTGCCGGTCCAGCTCCAGGCGCTGGTTCGGCGTCAGCGTGCCGGTGGTGTCGACCACCGGCGCGTCCAGCGGCGGGATCGGCGCCTCGGCCTGCGCCCAGGCCAGCCAGGGCAGCAGCGCCAGCAGCAGCACCAGCCAGACGCCGGCGAGCCGGCGGCGAGCGGCGCCACGCGACGCCGCCGATGCGACAGCGCGCTCAGTCACCACGGGTGCGGAACGCATGGTCACGCCGGCCCGCGGCGGCGCTTAGTGCGCCGGCGCCGGCTGTTGCGGCTGCTGTGGAGCGGACGCGGGCTGGCCACCGAAGTTCACCGCCGGCGCCTCGGAAATCTGCGCTTCGTTCTCCACCGAGAAGTTGGGCTTCTCCTTGTAGCCGAACATCTTGGCGGTGAGCACCTGCGGGAAGGACAGGATGTAGGTGTTGTAGTCCTGTACCGCCTGGATGTAGCGGCCGCGCGCCACGGTGATGCGGTTCTCGGTGCCTTCCAGCTGCGCCTGCAGATCGCGGAAGGCCTGGTCGGACTTGAGGTTCGGGTAGTTCTCGCTGACCACCAGCAACCGCGACAGCGCGCTGGACAACTGGCCCTGCGCCTGCTGGAACTGCTGCAGCGAGGCGGCATCGTCGGCATTGACCTGCACTTGGCCGACGCGGGCACGGGCGTTGGTCACGTCGGTCAACACCTGCCGCTCCTGGTCCGCATAGCCCTTGACCGTGTTGACAAGGTTCGGCACCAGGTCGGCGCGGCGCTTGTACTGGTTCAGCACTTCCGACCAGCCGGCCTTGACCGCCTGGTCCTTCTGCTGGATCGCGTTGTAGCCGCAGCCGGACAGCAACACCGCCAGCGCGGCCAGAAACAAGGAGCGGGACAACAGGCGCATGCGAGGACTCCGGCGGATGACTGCGCGCAGCTTGCCACGCCGCCGGTGAAAACGCAGCCGACCTCAGTGGCGGCTCACCACTTCCCGGCGCCGGGCACCTGGTGCGCGGCGGCGCGGCGGCGCATCAGCAGGTTCAGCCATTCCACCAGCACCGAGAAGCCCATCGCCGCGTAGATGTAGGGCTTGGGCACGTGCACGTCCAGGCCGTCCAGGATCAGCACCACGCCGATCATCAGGATGAAGGCCAGCGCCAGCATCTTCACCGTCGGGTTGGCGTCGATGAAGCGGCCCAGCGGATTGGCCGCCAGCAGCATCACCGCCACCGCCAGCAGCACGGCGGCGATCATCACCGGGATGTGCTGGGCCATGCCCACCGCGGTGATCACCGAATCCAGCGAGAACACGATGTCGATCACCGCGATCTGCGCGATCACCATCCAGAACACGCCCGAGGCCTTGCTGGTGGTGGGGTCTTCGTCTTCGCCGCCGGTGATCAGCTCGCGGATCTCCATCGTGCCCTTCACCAGCAGGAACAGGCCGCCGACGATCAGCACCAGGTCGCGGATCGAGATGCCCATGCCGGCGACGCTGAACAGCTCGCCCTGCATACGCGCCAGGAACGCCAGCGACACCAGCAGCGCGATGCGGGTCAGGCACGCCACCGCGATGCCGAACTTGCGCGCGGCCGGGCGCTGCGCTTCCGGCAGTTTGCCCACGGCGATGGAGATGAACACCAGGTTGTCGATGCCCAGCACGATCTCCAACGCACTCAGCGTCAACAGCGTCAGCCAGGTGTTGGGGTCGGCGAGAAACTCGAGGGCCATGGCGTCGGATCCTTTAACGGAAGAAGAAACGGGCGGCGATCACAGCAGGCGCGGCAGCAGGATCAGGCCCCAGCACAGCACCACGTTGGCCAGCATCACGAAGACCGCGGCCGAGCCCATGTCCTTCGCGCGGCCGGCCAGTTCGTGATGCTCGGGGCCGTAGCGCTCGATCACCGCTTCGATCGCCGAATTGAGCAGTTCCACCGCCAGCACCAGCAGCAGCGAGCCGATCATCAGCACCTGCTGCACGGGTCCCTGCCCCAGCCACAGCGCCAGCGGCGCCAGGATCAGGAACAGGCACACCTCCAGGCGAAACGAGGACTCGTGCAGCCAGGCCGCGCGCAGCCCCTGCCACGACCAGCGTGCCGCCATCAGCATGCGGCGCGGTCCACGCGGCAGATGCCCGAACTGGTCGGCCACGGCTCAGCCCCGCCCCAGGGAACGGGGACGCGACGACGACGGCCGGAAGGAATCGGTCATGGGCAAGGCGCAGCGGGATAGGCGGCAATTTTGCCACAAGCCCCGCAGCACCGCCGGCATCGCCGCGGATTTGCCTGCATGTCGTGCCTGCGGCACCATCGCCGATCCCCTTGCTTCGAGGAGGCGTCATGCCCCGTTCGCCGCTGCGCGCACCGCTGCTCGCCCTGAGTCTGTTCAGTCTGTCCCTGCTGGGCCTGTCGCCGGCGCTGGCGCTCACCCCACCCCCGCCGCCCAGCGTGCCCGACCAGGTCTCCAATGCCGCCTGGGAAGAGGACATGGCGCGTTTCGCCAAGGACGATGCCGCGCATCCGGTCAAACCCGGTGGCGTGCTGTTCGTCGGCAGTTCCTCGATCCGCTTCTGGACCTCGCTGGCCACGGATTTTCCGGGCGTGCAGACGCTCAACCGCGGCTTCGGCGGCTCGGAGATCCGCGACAGCACCTGGTATGCCCACCGCATCGTGGTGCCGTACAAGCCGCGCCTGATCGTGTTCTACGCCGGCGACAACGACCTCAACAGCGGCCGCAGCCCGCAGCAGGTGCGCGACGACTTCGTGGCCTTCGCGACCCGCGTGCACCGCGACCTGCCCAAGACCCGCATCATCTATCTGTCGATCAAGCCCAGCCCCTCGCGCGCGGCGCTGATGCCGAAGATGGCCGAGGCCAACGCGCTGATCCGCAAGGCCGCCGCAAGCCTGAAGCAGGTGCAGTTCGTCGACGTGTACACGCCGATGCTGGGTGCCGACGGCCAGCCGCGCGCCGAGCTGTTCGGACCGGACAAGTTGCACATGAACGCGGCCGGCTACGCGCTGTGGCGCGACACCGTGCGTCCGTACCTGAAGGATTGAACCGTGACGCGCCCGCGCCGCCGTGCGCGGGCGCTCACGTGACCGGCGGGAACCGCACGGTCGCAAGAATGCCGCCGCCCTCGGCGCTTTCCAGGGCCACCTGCCAACCGAAACGGTCGCACAGCCGGCGCACGATCGACAGGCCCAGCCCGGTGCCTTGCGGGCGCTCCGGCTCGGCACGGAAGAACGGCTCGAAGGCGTGCCGCAAAGCGTCCTCGGACATGCCGATGCCGGTGTCGCGGATGCGGATGCGGTCGGCCTCGACCTCGACCTCGATGCGCCCGGCGTCGGTGTAGCTGCAGGCGTTGCGCAGCAGGTTGCTGACCACCACGTGCAGCACGCGCGGCGGCGCATGCAATGTCGCCGAGGCCAGCACGCGCACGCTCAGGGTCACCGGCTTGCCGATCAGCAGTTCGCGCGCGTTCTCGGCCTCGTACTCGACCACGTCGGCGATCTCGAAGAGTTCGCTCTGCGGCACCACGTCCGCTTCCCGCGCCAGGATGAGGAAGGCGTCGATCACCGCCTCCATGTCGCGGCCGGCGCGCTGGATGCGCTGCAGGCTGCGGTGCAGGCGCGGCGGCAGTTCCTGCTCGGTCATGGCGATGTCGGTGGCGACGCGGATCACCGTCAGCGGGGTGCGCAGCTCGTGGCTGGCATCGCGGGTGAAGTTGCGTTCGCGGGCGACGTGGTCGGTGACGCGCAGGGCCAGCGCATGCAGGGCGGCGGCCAGTTGCCGCGCCTCGCCCTGTACGTCGGTCGGCAGGTTTTCCGGGGCCAGTTCGGCGGCGGCTGGATGCCGCGGATCCCAGCGCGCGACCCGCCGCGCCAGCCAGTTCATCGGCGACAGCAAGCGCCGCGACACCCGCCAGGTCAGCCAGGCCACCACCAGCACCGCGATCAGGGTGAGCAACGTCGGCACCACGCCGAACCAGAACGCCAGCCGCTGCGCCGGTGCGCGCAAAAACACCAGGTACAGGCGCCCGCTCTCGGTCTGGTCGACCAGCACCATCTCGCCGCCGGGGCGATCCTCGTGCAGACCGGGCGCCAACCCGCGCAGGTCGGCAGGCACCGCCGCATCGGATTGCCCGGCCGGCACCAGATAACCGCGCAGGCTGTGGCTGTTGGGCGGCGGTTGCTGCGGCAGCTGCGCGCGCAGGCGCCAGTAGTAGCGCGCCTCCTGCTTCAGGATCGAGCCGACCAGCGAGTGCTGCACGATCGCGACCACCAGATAACTGGCAAGCGTGACCACACAGCCCGCAAACACGATGCGGGCGATCAGGGCGAGGCGAAGTTTGCGCGGCAACCCGTGCGGCATACGGCATCCGTGATCGTTGCCGCGATTATAGGAAGGCCGATCGTGAGCCTTTCGTGCAAGCGGCCCCGTTCACCGGGGCCGCTGCGGGGTCCACGATCGGGCGTTGCCTCAGCTCATCGGCTGGGCGATGTCGGCGATGCGGTAGCCGGCGCTCTGCACGGTGTGCAGCAGCGGGCGGTCGAACGGCTTGTCGATGATCTTGCGCAGGTTGTACAAGTGGCTGCGCAGGGTGTCCGAGTCCGGCAGGCCGTTGCCCCAGATCTCGCGCTCGATTTCCTGGCGGGTGACCACGCGCGGCGATTCGCGCATCAGGATGGTCAGCAGGCGCAGGCCGATCGGCGAGAGCTGCAGCTCGGTGCCGGCGCGGGTGGCACGCATGCTCACCGGATCCAGCACCAGGTCGGCCACCTTCAGCACTTCCGAACCGACCTGGCGGCGCTCGCGGCGGATCAGTGCGCGCAGGCGGGCTTCCAGTTCCTGGATCGCGAATGGCTTGGTCAGGTAGTCGTCGGCACCGAAGCCCAAACCGGTGAGCTTGTCGTCGAGCGTGTCGCGCGCGGTCAGCATCAGCACCGGGGTCGACTTGCGCGCGTCGTTGCGCAGGCGGCGGCACACTTCGATGCCGTCCAGACGCGGCAGCATCAGGTCCAGCACCACCACGTCGTAGCTGTTCTCCGCCGCCAGGCGGTAGCCGTCCAGGCCGTCGCAGGCGTAATCCACTTCGAACCCGCGGCCTTCCAGGTACTCGCCGATCATCTCGGAAATATTGCGGTTGTCCTCCACGACCAGCACGAGCCCGGATGTTTCCTTGGTCTGACGCATAACGCTTCCTCAGTCTTCAGCTTTGTGAAACATGCCGGATGGGCGGTGGTGGCGGCGTGAAGGCCGCTTCATCTGCCTGAGCAACAAAAAAACTACTGCGCGATCAATGGCTTGAGCTGAGGCCAGACATTGTCCAGCACCTTGGGCTGGGCCGCCGCGGTGGGGTGCAGGCCATCGCCCTGCATCAGCGACGGGTTCAGCGCCACGCCCTCCAGCAGGAACGGCAGCAGGCCGGTCCGGTACTGCCTGGCCAGGTCCGCATAGACCGCACGCAGGCGCTGCCGGTAGCCCGGGCCGTAGTTCGGCGGCACGTCGATGCCCAGCAACAGCACCTTCGCACCGGCGTCACGGCTGAGCACGATCATCTTCTCCAGGTTGCCGCGCAGTTCGGCCGGGCTGAGCCCGCGCAATGCGTCGTTGCCGCCCAGTTCGATGACCACCACCGACGGCCGATGCTTCTGCAGCAGCGCCGGCAGGCGGGTCAGCGCGCCGGAGGAGGTCTCGCCGCTGATGCTGGCATTGACCACCGCCGGTGGCGCCCGCATCTGTTGCTGCAGGCGCTTGTCCAGCAAAGCCACCCAGCCGGACTGCACCGGAATGTTGTGCGCCGCGCTGAGGCTGTCGCCGAGTACCAGCACCGGCCCCGTCGCACCTTTGGCACAGGCGATGGCGGGCAGCAGCACCCACCATGCCAGCAGCAGCCAGGCGCGGCGCATCCAGGCCCGCTTGCTTCTCGTCTCGTCGCCACGCATTGGAGATTCCCTCATCGACAGTCAGGCCCCCACGCTTCGCGCCAGCATCGCCATCGACGTACGCGATGTCGGCAAATCCGTCAGCGGACCGGAGGGTACGGTCCACATTCTCGACAAGGTCGGATTGACCATCGGTGAAGGCGACAGCGTCGCCATCGTCGGCGCCTCCGGCTCCGGCAAGACCACCCTGCTCGGCCTGCTGGCCGGCCTCGACCTGCCCACGCGCGGCGAGATCGTGCTGGCCGGGCAGTCGCTCAATGCATTGGACGAGGAAGCGCGCGCCGCGCTGCGCGCGCGCGCGGTCGGCTTCGTGTTCCAGAGTTTCCATCTGCTGCCGTCGCTGACCGCGGCGGAAAACATCGCGCTGCCGCTGGAGTTGGCCGGACGCGAGGATCCGGCGCGGGTGCGCGAGGTGCTGGAAGCGGTCGGGCTGAGCGCGCGGGCGCGGCACTACCCGCGGCAACTGTCCGGCGGCGAGCAGCAGCGCGTGGCGCTGGCGCGCGCCTTCGTGGCGCGGCCGCGGATCCTGTTCGCCGACGAGCCCACCGGCAGCCTCGACCAGGCCACCGGACAACAGATCAGCGACCTGCTGTTCGCGCTCAACGAAGGCAGCGACACCACCCTGGTGCTGGTCACCCACGACATGCGCCTGGCGCAACGCTGCGAACACCGCTACCGGCTCGACGGCGGCCGCCTGCGCGCCGCCGACGCGGCGGATGCCGCATGAACGTGCTGCGCCACGCCGCGCGCGCACTGCGCCGCGAACTGTTCGCCGGCGATCTGCTGACCGTGTTCGCCGCGCTGGTGCTGGGCGTGGCGGTGATGACCGCGGTCGGCACCCTGGTCGACCGGGTGACCCTGGCGCTGACCGGCAGCGCCGCCGAGGTGATCGGCGGCGACCTCGGCGTCAGCGGGCGCCAGGACATCCCCGCCGCCTTCGCCGAGGAAGCGCAGCGGCGCGGACTGCGCAGCACGCGCATGGTCAGTTTCCCGAGCGTGCTGTTCCATGGCGACGCCAGCCAGATGGCCAACATCAAGGCGGTGGGCGCGGGTTATCCGCTGCGCGGCGAGTTGTTGGTGGCGCGCGACACCGTCGGCGCCGGCAGCGAACGCGCCGGGCCGCCGCCACGCGGCGAGGCCTACGCCGATCCGCGCCTGCTCGAAGCGCTGGGGCTGAAGCTCGGCGATGCGCTGGAGTTCGGCGCCGGCACGCTGCGCGTGACCCGGGTGCTGCGCGCCGAACCGGATGCCTCCGGCGAACTGATGCAGTTGTCGCCGCCGCTGCTGGTCAACCGCGCCGACGTCGATGCCGCCGGCCTGCTCGGCCCCGGCAGCCGCGCCTCCTATCGACTGATGTTCGCCGGCGCGCCCGGCGAGATCGCCGCCCTGCGCGAATGGCTGGCGCCGCGTGCCAAGGCCTATCGTCTGGTCGGCATCGAGGACACCCAGCGCGGCGTGCGTGGCGCCTTCGACCGCGCCGGGCGCTTCCTGGCGCTGGCCGCGTTGCTGGCGGTGCTGCTGGCCGGCGTCGCCACCGCGCTGGCCGCCAACCGCTTCGCCCTGCGCCGCATCGATCAGGTCGCGGTCTTGCGCTGCCTGGGCGCGCGCCAGCGCGACATCCTCGGTGCGCTGGCGGTGCAGTTGCTGCTGCTGGCGATCCCCGCCTGCGCGCTCGGCGTGGGCCTGGGCATGCTGGCCCAGGTCGGCCTGGTCGAAGCGCTGGGCAGCCTGATTCCCGACCGCCTGCCCTTGCCGCAGGCGACCCCGGCGCTGGCCGGTGCCGGCATCGGCCTGTTGCTGCTGCTCGGCTTCGGCCTGCCGCCGCTGCTGCGCCTGCGCGACGTGCCGCCGATGCGCGTGCTCAACCGCAGCTTCGCCGCGCTGCCGCCAACCTCACTGCTGGTCTACGCCGCGGCCCTGGTCGCCACCGTGGTGCTGGCGGTCTACGCCACCGGCGACGGCGTGCTGGCGGCCTGGGTGCTGGGCGGCCTGACCCTGCTGGCGGCGCTGGCCGCGGCGGTCGGCGGCGTGCTGCTGGCGGTACTGCGGCGACTGCAGGGACAGCTGCGCGGGCCATGGAAGCTGGGCCTGGCGGCGCTGACCCGGCGCCGCGCACTGAGCGTGGTGCAACTGGTAGGCCTGTCGCTGTCGCTGTGCGCCTTGCTGTTGCTGGCGGTGATCGGCCCCGGCCTGCTCGGGCAGTGGCGCGACCGGCTGCCGGCGGACACGCCGAACTACTTCCTGATGAACATCCAGCCCGACCAGGCCGAGCAGGTGCTCGGCACCTTGCGCACGCTCGGCGTCGCCGATGCGGCGGTCGAGCCGTTCAGCACCGGCAAGCTGGTGGCGATCAACGGCAAGCCGCCGCAGCGCCGCGAGCAGGGGCCGGAGGACGATGGCGACGGCAGCGACCGGCCGATCAACTTCTCCTGGCGGCACGAGTTCCCCGCCGCCAACCGGCTGCTGTCCGGACGCTTCTGGGCCGCCGACAGCACCGCCGCCGAGGCCTCGGTGGAGGAAGGCTGGGCGCAGCGTTACGGGCTCAAGCTCGGCGACCGCATCACCCTGCTGCTCGGCGACCAGCAGCGCAGTTTCACCGTCACCAATGTGCGCAAGGCCGACTGGGATTCGTTCCGGGTCAACTTCTTCCTGCTGCTCAACGCCGGCGCGGTGCAGGACGCGCCGTACAACCTGATTTCCGCTTTCCATCTGCCGCGTGCCTCGGCCGCGCAACTGAGCGGACTCAGCCGTGCCTATCCGAACGTGTCGCTGCTGGACATCGACGCGATCCTGCAGCGGGTGCGCGAGGTCATCGACCGCGTCGCCCAGGCGGTGCAACTGGTGATGGGCTTCAGCCTGCTGGCCGGCGCACTGGTGTTGCTGGCCGCCTTGCAGGCCACCGCCGGCGAGCGCCGCTACGACAGCGCGGTGCTGCGCACGCTGGGCGCGCGGCGCGGGCAGTTGCGCGGCGCGGTGCTGGTGGAATTCGGCGCACTCGGCCTGCTCGCGGCGATCCTTGCGGTCGGCGCGGCCGCGATCATCGGCGTGGTGGTGGCCAGGCAGGCCTTCGACCTCGCGTTGTCTCCGCCGTGGCCGGCGCTGCTGCTCGGCGGCCTCGGCGGCGTGGCGCTGAGCCTGCTCGCCGGCTGGTCCGGCACCCGCCGCATCCTGCGCACGCCGCCGGCGCTGGCCTTGCGCGAGAACTGAGTGGAGCCGGGACTGGGGATTTGGAAGAGCGCCGCAGGCTGCGCGGACGCGATGCGGTCGCTACCGGTGCTCGGCGGCGGTCTGCCGCGACGACGGGAGCGATGCGTGCCGCGCCATGGGTAAGATCACGCTGCATCGAAAAGAGAACCGCATGAAATGGATTGTCGCCTGCTGCCTGCTGACCATCGCCAATACGGCCGGTGCCGTGGTGGTCAGGGCGGACGTGGAGGAAGCGCGCTATCGGATCCCGGCGGCGGCATTCCCGGCACTGGCCGACCTGCCCGGCGAAGGACACGGCGTGCTGATCGCGCCGCAGTGGGTGGTCACCGCCGCGCACGCAGCGCCGATGCAGATGCCGGGCATGGATCAGGACGTGTCCATCGGCGGCGTGGCGCACAGGATCAAGCGGGTCGTCGTCCATCCCGGCTACCGCAAGCCGCCCGATGCGCTGGTGCAGGAGGCGCTGGCCTCGCGCGACTTCGCCAAGTTCTACGCGTTTCTGGCCGCCTCCGACGATATTGCGCTGATCGAGCTGGCCACGCCGGTAACGGGCGTGGCGCCGGCCGCGCTGTACCGCGGCGACGGCGAGGTGGGGATGACCGCCGAACTGATCGGTAAGGGCGCCACCGGCGACGGCAACGCCGGCCAGGATCCCCACGGCGCCCATCGCGGCGTGCTGCGCCATGCGTTCAACACGATCGTCGGCGCCGACCCTCGCTACCTCTCGTATCGCTTCGACGCGCCCCCGGCCGCCCTGCCGCTGGAAGGCATCACCGGCAGCGGCGACAGCGGCGGCCCCTTGCTGATTGGCACCGGCGACGCGCGGCAACTGATCGGACTGGCGTCGTGGGGCAACTATCCGCCGGACCATCCGTTCTGGACGACCTGGACCGCGGATCGTTCCTTCGTGCAGGGTCTTTACGGCCAGATCGTGCACGCCGTGCGCGTGTCGCGCTATCTGCCGTGGATCGAGCAGGTGATGTCCGCCTCCACGGGTGACGCGTCATCGCCAACGACGCCGCCCGCACCGGCGACGACCACACGCGCGCACGACGCGGGACGCTGAGAATCCCGCGCGGCGCCGTGCTGGCGCCGGCCTTGCGTCGCCTTGCCTCCGTTGGCGCACCTGCGGCTCAGAGCGTGAGCCGCGATCTACGCGCCTGCCAGCGCCAAGCACCATCTTCGGCGACGCGACACACGCAAGAAAAAGGGGAAGGCGCCATCCCGGCCGCCTTCCCCACCCTGGCTGTGTCGCCGGCGCTGTGCTCAGCGCGCGGCCGGCGCCGGCGCGGTCCATTGCGCGAACACCGCATCGAGTTGCGCATCGCTGACCGGCTTGCCCTGCTGCACCGCCTCGGCCTGGCCGAACAGCGGCACGATGATCGCCATGCCGTCGACTTTGGTCTTCAGCTGCACGCCCGGCGGCTTGCCGAGCAGGCCGTCCCAGCGCGCGCGCACCCTGGCCCAGTAGCCCTGGGTGGCCTTCCAGTAGGCGTAGGCCGGTGCGAAATCCAGGGTCGTGGTCTTGACGTAGTCGTTGAAGCCGAATTCGCGGGCGATGGCCTGCTGGCTGCCATCGGGCTTGCGCAGCACCTTGGTGTTGAACTGCTCGTGGGTCCAGCCGGCCGGGGTCAGCGTATGCCGGTTGATCACCGCCAGCGCGTTGTAGTCGCTGCGCTTGGTGTACTCGCGGCGCGGCAACGGACGCCAGCTCAGGTCGCTGGTCCAGGTCGGATGGCCATCGGCGTAGTCCCAGCGCCCGGTGCCGCAGTAGCGCGGCGCGTCGCTGACCTCGTACACGCACTGCGTCCAGGCGCCGCGGGTGGCCGCCGCGTCGAGCGGGCGCACCTGCCAGGCCTGGTCGGCGCTGAACTCGAAGCGCTGCGGCGCCTCGTAGATCCAGTCCTGGCGCCAGTGCTTGGTCACGTGGCCGCTCTTGGGCTCCACCAGCAGATGCTGCAGCACCACCTTGCGCGGACTGTCCTCGACCACGATCACCACTTCGTCGCCACCGCTGCGCATTGGCGCGGCGCGCGCATAGCCTGGTTGCAGCAGCACGGTCTCGTCGAAGGCGAACGCCACCGTGTACTCGCCCTGCATCGCCAGGATGCTGGCACGGTCGCGCGCCGGGTCGGCGCTCTCGGCGTGGACGGGGAGGCTGCCGGCAAGCAGCAAGGCGCAGAACAGGGGCGGAGCTTTCATCATCGAGAGAGGAGTCTTGGTTGATGGGAAACGAGGAAACGCCAGCGGCCGCTCACAACCGCAGCAGCGGCCACGGCCGGTCGGGATCGGGGCGCGGCGCAGGGCGTCCGGCGCGGGCGCAACAGCAGTCGTCGACCAGCACGTCGCCCTCGGCCGCCTCCAGGCGCGCGATGCGGCGGGCGATGCTGGCACCGAGCGGCGACACGCCGGCGACGCTGGCCGCCAGCACGCCATCGGCCGCGTGCAGGCGCAGCGCCCGCGCATGCCAGCCGTCGCCGCGCAGGCGCCCGGCGACGCGCCGCCACAGCCGCTCGGCGACGCCGCCATCGGCGGCATCCTGCGCCGCGGGCAGCGCCGACAGCAGCATGTCCCATGCGACGAAATCGCTGTCGGGCAGCAGGTACAGGCGCCAGCAGCATTGGTGTTGGCGGTCGTAGAAGCGCAGGCTCTCCAGCACGCCATCGCTGTCCACGTCCAGGTGCGCGGCCACGCTGCAGGCGTGGCGCCAGCCGATCAGTTCGGCGCCGGTGTGGGCGCGGTACAGGCACAACACCGTGCCCAGTGCGGCCAGCTGCGCCGGGCGCGGCAGCGGCGCGGCGATCCGCTCCGGGCCGGTACGCGCTGGCGCGGCCGTGCGCATCCGCCGCTACCAGTCCAGCGCCAGGCTGACCGAGACGTTGCGCCCGGCACCGGTATAACGGTCGAGCACGGCGCTGCTGGCCAGGGTCGCGCCGGGCAGCATGTTCCAGTCGATGTAGCGGCGGTCGGCCAGGTTGAACACGCCCACGTCGAGCCGCGCACCTTCGGTGAAGTGCCAATGCGCGAGCAGGTCCAGCGTCGCGTAGCCGGCCGGCGTGTAGTAGGTCGGCAGTTCCGGCCGGCGCTTCTTCGCCACCGCGGTGGCGACCAGTTGCGCGCCCCAGCTGCTGCGGTCGTAGCCCAGCCCGACCACGCCGCGCAGCGGATCCACCGAATTGAGCGGGGTGCCGTCGGTGCGGTTGTCGCCGCGCGCATAGGCCGCGCTGGCCTGCAGCGACCAGCCAGCCCAGCGCGCATCGAGTGCGCCGAAGTCGACACCGGCCTTGGCCTCCACGCCACGGATGGTCACCCGGTCGACGTTGCGCGACTGATACAGCATCAGGCCGTCGGCGTTGAAGCCGACGAAGCGGTAGGACTCGATGAAATCGCGGTAGGCGTTGCGGTAGGCGCTCAGGCCGACGTAGACGGCCGGACCGGCGTAGCGCACGCCCAGTTCGGCGCCGCGGCTGGTCTCCGGCTTCAGGTCGGGATTGGCGATCGCGGTGTAGCCGATCAGCAGGTTGGTGAAGCCGATATTGACGTCGTTGTAGGGCGGCGCGCGGAAGCCGTGCGCGTAGTTGGCGTACAACGACCAGGCGTCGTCCAGGCGCCAGATCGCGCCGAGCTTGGGCGAGACGTTGCGATCGCTGATCTTCTTCGCCGCCACGCCGGGATTGTCGGTGGCGAAGATCGCGTCGACCTGCGGCGACAGCCGGTAATAGTCCGCACGCAACGCTGGGGTCAGGCTGAAGCGGCCATCGGCCAGCGCGATCTCGTCCTGCAGGTAGGCGCCGGCCTTGAGCGTCTCGGTGATCGGGAAGTCGCGGACCGGGAAGGTCTCCATGCCCACGGTCTTGCTGATCGCGCCGGTGCGCAGGTTCAGCGTGTGGCCGTCGCGCTTTTCGTGGGTGTCGGTGTGCGACAGATCGATGCCGTAGCTGATGTCGTGGACGACGCGCCCCTGATCGACCCGCTTGTGCAGATTCGCCTGCAGCCCGTACAGGCGCTGGTCGAAGTCGTGCTCCATGTGCCGCAGCGTGCCGTTGCTGCGGCGTTCGTCGGTGCGCTGCAGGCTCTGGCTGTCCTGGCGGTACAGCTGCCACTGCAGGTCGTCGGCGAGCAGCGTGTCGAGCTGGTCCACCTCGTGTGCCAGCGACACGCGGGCGCGGGTCTGATGGTCGCGGCCGCGCTGCGACAGGATGCTGGCGGTGACGTTGCTCAGCGCATCGATGCGCGAGTAGTCCTCGTTGCCTTCCACGGTCAGCTTGAAGCGCTGATTGGCGCTGGGCGCGTAGACCAGCTTGCTGAGCAGGCTGCGGCCGTCGCTGCTGAGCGGATTGGGCGCGGTGCGGGCGGCGCCGATGCTGCGGTTGTCGCCCTGGGTTTCGCTTTCCTGGCCCTGGCGATGGCTGATCGCGGCCATGCCGCTCCAGCGGTCGCCGCCGAAGGCGACCAGCGCGCCGGCGAACAACCCCTTCCACTCGCTCTCGTAGCCGAACTTCAGGCCGACGTAACTGTCCTTGCCCGGCGCCAGGTAGTCGGCCGGATCCTTGGTGACGTAGGCGACCACCCCGCCCAGCGCATCCGAACCGTACAGCGCGCTGGCCGGACCGCGCACGATCTCCACGCGCTTGAGCGTGTCCATGTCGACGAAGTTGCGGTTGGCGTTGAGGTAGCTGCCGAAGCTGAAGGTGTCCGAGACCGGGATGCCGTCGGTCTGGATCAACACGCGGTTGCCGTCCAGGCCACGGATGCGGATGCCGGAGATGCCGCTGAAGCGGCCGCTGTTGCCGGTGGCGGACACGCCGGGCGTATAGCGCAGCAGATCCTTCAGGTCGTGGACCAGTGAGCGGTCCATCTGTTCGCGGTCGATCACGTCGACGCTGCCGGGCACGTCGACGATGGCGCGCTGGGTGCGCGTGGCGGTGACCTGCAGGCGATCGAAATCGCGGATGGCGGCCGCCGCACTGGCGGCGGCGTCAGCGTCGGAGGCAGAGGCGGATGCGGGAGCGGCATGCGCGCCGGCGGCCAGGGCCAGCCACAGCGCGCCGGTGAGCGGGGCGGTACGGAACATGGGGAGCATCGGTGGTCGCGGAAGACCCTCGACCGGCACGGCGCGGGGTCCGCGCCTGGCCGAGGGGGAGAGAAGGATCGCGACTGCGAGGCGGCCGCGGCCGACGCGCAAGGGCGTGGGCCAGGTGGCGGCAGATCGGGCGGGGAGGCCGGCCGCATGCGGCGGCCGGAGGGCATCACTTCGTCAGGATCAGCTTGTCGTTGCTGGTGTGGCGCAGACGATAGACGCGGTCGCCGTGCTGGATCAGCACTTCGCGGCGGCCCTTGAGCAGCGCCTGGCTGCTGATGGTTTCTTCGGCCGGCACGGCGCGCGGCACGGTGCGCTCGCGCAGGCTCAGGGTCTCGGGGTGACGCAACAGCACGGGTTGAGCGGTCATGGTCGAACTCCATCCACGGGGTGCATCGAGATGATAATGATTCTCAATACTTAATCAAGACCCATTCTCGCCAGATTCGATTCGCAATCTCGATCGAAACCACGACCACGAAAGATTCCAAAGATCGCCACACATCGACGCCTTCGCTGCCGCGCCGCCGCTGCACTGCGGCGGCGCAAGCGCATGCCGTCGTCAGCGCACCGCGGCGTCGACCCGTTCCCACCACGCCGCGTCGTCGCGCGCGGCCAGTTCCAGCGCGGCCAGGTTCTCCAGCAGCTGCGACACCCGGCTGGCGCCGAGGATCACCGTGGACACGTGCGGGTTGCGCAGGCACCAGGCGATCGCCAGCGACGCCGGCGCCACGCCCTCGGCCGCGGCCAGCGCGGTGAAGGCGCGCGCGCGCTCGATGCGGCGCTGCGCCGGCGGCCCGATCACCTCCTGCTGCAGCCAGGCATTGCGCTCCTGGCCAAGCCGCGAGGCCGGATCGATGCCGTCGTTGTACTTGCCGGTCAGCAGGCCCGAGGCCAGCGGCGACCAGATGGTGGTACCCAGGCCGAGCTCGGCGTACAGCGGCGCGTACTCCTGCTCCACGCGCGCGCGGTGCAGCAGGTTGTACTGCGGCTGTTCCATCGACGGCCCGTGCAGGCCCAGCGCGCGCGCCACCTGCGCCGCCTCGCGGATGCGCTCGGCCGGCCACTCGGAGGTGCCCCAGTACAGCACCTTGCCCTGGCGGATCAGCGCGTCCATCGCGCGCACGGTTTCCTCCACCGGCGTGTCCGGATCGGGGCGGTGGCAGTAGTACAGATCCAGATAGTCCACCCGCAAGCGCTTGAGCGCGGCATGGCAGGCGTCGGTGACGTGCTTGCGCGACAGCCCGCGCTGGGTGGGGCGCGGCGACTCGACGGCGCCGAAGTAGACCTTGCTGGACACGCAGAAGCCGTCGCGCGGCAGCCGCAGGTCGGCGATCACGTCGCCCATCACCTGCTCGGCGCGGCCGTGCGCATAGACCTCGGCGTTGTCGAAGAAGTTGATGCCGTGGTCCCAGGCGGCGGCGATCAGGTTGCGCGCTTCGTCGCGGCCGGTCTGCCCGCCGAAGTTGATCCAGGCGCCGAACGACAGCGCCGACAGTTGCAGCCCGGTGGCACCGAGGCGACGGTATTGCATGGCAACTCCTCCTGCTGAGCGAACCCGCGGCACGGCCGGCGGGCGGCCGCACAGTGTAGCGGCGCTGCCGCGAGGCACCGTCGGCATCGCCGCACCTGCGGCAGCGGGGCGCCTGCTCTTACGAATCCCCAATCCCCACTCCCGAATCCCCGACTGAACACCGCTCGCCTTGCCGGCCGTCACCCCCTGCACTAGGCTTCCCGTCTTTGGTCGGGGACAGGGGACGCAGATGGTCGAGGGATTGGGAAGGATCGGCTTCGGCCTGTTCGGTTTGGCGGTGTTGATCGGGATCACCTGGCTGTTCTCCAACAACCGCCGGGCAGTGGACTGGAAGCTGGTCGCGACCGGCCTGGTCCTGCAGATCGGGTTCGCCTCGCTGGTGCTGCTGGTCCCGGGCGGCCGTGAGGTGTTCGACTGGCTCGGCCAGGTGTTCGTCAAGGTGCTGAGCTTCGTCAACGAAGGCTCCAGCTTCATCTTCGGCAGCCTACTCGACACCAAGACCTACGGCTTCATCTTCGCCTTCCAGGTGCTGCCGACCATCATCTTCTTCTCCGCGCTGATGGGCGTGCTGTACCACCTGGGGGTGATGCAGGCGGTGGTGCGGGTGATGGCCTGGGCGATCACCAAGGTGATGCGCGTGTCCGGCGCCGAGACCACCAGCGTCTGCGCCAGCGTGTTCATCGGCCAGACCGAGGCGCCGCTGACGGTGCGTCCGTACATCCCGCGCATGACCGAGTCCGAGCTGCTGACGATGATGATCGGCGGCATGGCGCACATCGCCGGCGGCGTGCTGGCGGCCTACGTGGGCATGCTCGGCGGCGGCGACCCGGCGCAGCAGGCGTTCTATGCCAAGCATCTGCTGGCGGCCAGCATCATGGCCGCGCCGGCGACGCTGGTGGTGGCCAAGCTGCTGATCCCGGAGACCGGCACGCCGCTGACCCGCGGCACGATCAAGATGGAAGTGGAGAAGACCACCAGCAACGTGATCGATGCCGCCGCCGCCGGCGCCGGCGACGGCCTGCGCCTGGCGCTGAACATCGGCGCGATGCTGCTGGCGTTCATCGCCCTGATCGCGCTGGTCAATGCGCCACTGACCTGGATCGGCGACGTCACCGGCCTGGCCAGCGTGATCGGCCGCCCGACCAACCTGTCCACCATCTTCGGCTACGTGCTGGCGCCGGTGGCCTGGGTGATCGGCACGCCGTGGCCGGATGCGACCACGGTCGGTTCGCTGATCGGCCAGAAGGTGGTCATCAACGAGTTCGTCGCGTATACCGAGCTGTCGCGTATCGTCCAGGGCCAGGTGCCGGGCGTGAGCCTGAGCGCGGAAGGCCGGCTGGTCGCCACCTACGCGCTGTGCGGCTTCGCCAACTTCAGCTCGATCGCGATCCAGATCGGCGGCATCGGCGGCCTGGCCCCCGAGCGCCGCCACGACCTGGCCCGCTTCGGCCTGCGTGCGGTGCTGGGCGGCTCGATCGCCACCTTCATGACCGCGACCATCGCCGGGGTGCTGTCGCACTTCGCCTGATCCGGCCGCGGCATCCGCCGCACCCGTCTTTCTTTTTTCAGTTCCAGTCGAGAAGCAGTACATGCCTATGAGTTCGGTCATCGTCGTCGGTTCGTTCAATGTCGACCATGTGTGGCGGTGCGAGAATCTGCCCGCACCGGGGGCGACCATCGCCGGCCGCTACAGCACCGGCCCCGGCGGCAAGGGCTTCAACCAGGCGGTGGCGGCGGCGCGTGCCGGCGCGCGCACCAGCTTCGTCTGCGCGCTCGGCGACGACGCCGGCGGCGCGATGGCGCGCGGCCTGGCCGCGCAGGACGGTATCGCCCTGGTCGCCGAGGCCCGCAGCGAGCCGACCGGCACCGGCGGTATCTACGTCGACGGCCACGGCCGCAACACCATCGTCATCGGCGCCGGCGCCAACGCCGCGCTGAGCCTGGACTTCGTGCAGGCGCAGCGTCCGCTGCTGGGCTCGGCGCGGGTGCTGCTGGCGCAGCTGGAATCGCCGATCGAGACCATCGAGGGCACCCTGGCGCTGGCCCGCGAGGCTGGCCTGACCACGGTGCTCAACGCCGCCCCGGCCAACGCGCAGACCAGCATCGGCCTGCTCAAGCTGGCCGACGTGCTGACCCCCAACGAAACCGAGTTCGCCGCCCTGCTCGCCCGCCATGTCGGCGTGCGCGTGGACGCCGACGACGTCGCCGCCACCGATGGCGGCAGCCTGCACGCGCTGTGCCGCAAGCTGCTGCCGGGCGGCACCGTGGTGGTGACGCTGGGCGCGGTCGGTGCGTTCATCTCGCACCCTGAGGAGCGCCTGCTCGGCGACACCCAGCCCTACTACCGGATCGGCGCCGAAACCGCGCATACCGTGGACACCACCGGTGCCGGCGACGCCTTCAACGGCGCCCTGGTGGCGTCGCTGGCGCAGTCGCCGAACGCCGCGTTCGCCACCCATGTGCGCTTCGCCAACCACTACGCGGCGCGCTCCACCGAGGCCGAAGGCGCGGCGGCATCGATGCCGCGGCTGACGCCCGAGGCCGGCTGAGCGATCGGCGCGACGGCGCCGGCCGTCGCCGTTGCCTGCCATCACAAACCAGCGCCGGCGCTGCGCCGGCCACGCATCCGACAAGGAGTTGCCGATGCCCCGCCGTTCCGTCATCCCGTTCGCCGCGCTGTGCGCACTGCTGCTCCCGTTGTCCGCCGCCGCGGCACCGCACTGCGACTGGAACAGCCTGGCCGCCGACGCCGACCGCGCCGCGGTGACCGTCTCCGCCGAACGCCTGCAGCAGGTGATCGCGGCGCATTACGACGATGCCGAGCAGGAAAAGGGCGCGGCGCTGGCGCGCAGCCTGCTGCAGCGCGCGCAGACGCCGCAGCAGCCCGGCAAGCTGGAGGGCCGCTGGAAGGTGCGCTCGATCCAGATCGACCCGCACTTCGCCTACGCCTATCCCCACTTCAAGGCCGAGATCCGCCGCGATCCCTGCGGCTACCACCTGAGCAAGACCAGCGGCTCGCAGCGCCGCAGCGGCACGCTGTATCCGCTGTCCGCCGGCAGCCATGAGCTGGCCTTCCTCGGCGCAAGCACGGTCAACGACGAGCCGGAAGCGGCCTACGCGCCCGGCCATGCCTCCGACGGCACGCACGGCAACAGCGTCGGCCGCCTGGTCGCGCTGGGCCCGGACGAACTGCTGCTGATCCTGGACGGCAAGGACAACGGCTTCGAGCTGTACCAGCTGATGCGCTGACGGCCGCGCGGGCCGCCCGGCCCGCCAGCGCATGCACCCCGCTACACTACGCGCATGCGTATCGGCCCCTACACGATCGAACCGAAGGTGATCCTGGCACCGATGGCCGGGGTCACCGACAAGCCGTTCCGGCTGCTGTGCAAGCGGCTGGGCGCGGGCCTGGCCGTGTCGGAGATGACCATCTCCGATCCGCGCTTCTGGCAGACCCGCAAGTCGCTGCAGCGCATGGACCACGCCGGCGAGCCGGACCCGGTCAGCGTGCAGATCGCCGGCACCGAGCCCCAGCAACTGGCCGAGGCCGCGCGCTACAACGCCGACCACGGCGCGCAACTGATCGACATCAACATGGGTTGCCCGGCGAAGAAGGTGTGCAACGCCTGGGCCGGCTCGGCGCTGATGCGCGACGAGGCGCTGGTGGCGCGCATCCTCAGCGCAGTGGTGAAGGCCTCGCCAGTGCCGGTGACGCTGAAGATCCGCACCGGCTGGGACTGCGACCACCGCAACGGCCCGGTCATCGCGCGCATCGCCGAGGACTGCGGCATCGCCGCGCTAGCAGTGCACGGGCGCACCCGCGATCAACATTACAGCGGCCAAGCCGAGTACGCGACCATCGCCCAGATCAAGGCGATGCTGCGCATTCCGGTGATCGCCAACGGCGACATCGATTCGCCGCAGAAGGCGGCGCAGGTGCTGGCCGCGACCGGCGCCGATGCGGTGATGGTCGGGCGTGCGGCGCAGGGCCGGCCGTGGATCTTCGGCGAGATCGCGCACTACCTAGTCACCGGCGAACTGCGGCCGGCGCCGTCGCTGACGTTCGTCCGCGACACCCTGCTCGGCCACCTGCAGGCGCTGCACGCGTTCTACGGCGAGGTGCAGGGCGTGCGCATCGCGCGCAAGCACCTGGGCTGGTATGCCAAGGATCAACCCGAGAACGCCGCGTTCCGCGCCGTTGTCAACCGCGCCGAGAGCGCACAGGCGCAACTCGCGCTGACCGCCGAGTACTTCGACGCGCTGATCGCCGGCGTGCCGCCTGCCTTGTCCGCCGCCGCCTGACGTTTTCTCCCTGGAGCACCGCCATGCGCTCGTCTCCCGACACCCCGACCTATCTGCACGGCTATTCCGACACCGAACAGGCACGCCTGCTGAAACAGGCCCGGCTGCTCGAAGCCACCCTGTTCAACCAGATCGACTACACCGGCGCGCGGCGCCTGCTGGAAGTGGGCAGCGGCGTCGGCGCCCAGACCGAAGTCTTGCTGCGACGCTTCCCGGAGCTGCACGTCACCGGCATCGACCTGAGCGAGGCGCAACTGCAGGCCGCACGCGACAACCTGCAGCGCATGCCCTGGTGCCAGGACCGCTACACCCTGCAGCAGGCTGATGCCGGCGACCTGCCATTCCAACCGCGCAGCTTCGATGCGGCGTTCCTGTGCTGGGTGCTGGAGCACGTGCCGTCGCCGGCGCGGGTGCTCAGCGAAGTGCGGCGGGTGCTGGCACCGGGGTCGCCGGTGTACGTGACCGAGGTGATGAACGCCTCGTTCCTGCTGCATCCGTACTCGCCGAACGTGTGGCGCTACTGGATGGCGTTCAACGACTTCCAGTACGACCACGGCGGCGACCCGTTCGTCGGTGCCAAGCTCGGCAACCTGCTGCTGGCCGGCGGCTATCGCGACGTCAGCACCGAGATCAAGACCCTGCACCTGGACAACCGCGAGCCGGCGCGGCGCAAGACCATGATCGGGTTCTGGGAAGAGTTGCTGCTGTCGGCGGCCAAACGGCTGCTGCAGGCCGGCGCGGTGGATGCGGAGACCGTGGCCGGCATGCGTCGGGAGATGGCGCAGGTGCAGAGCGACCCGGACGCGGTGTTCTTCTATTCGTTCGTGCAGGCGCACGCGACGGTGTATTGAGTCGCTTTCATGGCGCTCACCGCGTCGCTGGCGCTTGCGCGCGCACCGGCGCGGGCGATGCCGGCTCTGTCCACAGATCCGCCGCCACATCCGCGCCAGTGCTGCGCGAACGTGCCCGCGTGCTACCGGCGCCCGATACGCCGCCTGCAGCTACCCCAGGGCGATTGCTTGCCAGCCGTTGCCCTGCTGCCGCGCCACCGCGACGTTGAAGTTGTCGCACGCAACTACTTTGCTGGCGATGCGAAGAAGGCTCGGCTCCGCCGCCTTCAGAAGCCCGGATCAAGGCTGCACCTGTGCGCCAGAACAGTGGCGACGTATCCGCATTCTCGGTGTGCCTGATAAAGAAAGGCGCCCCTTCGGGAACGCCTTCTTTATTTCATCCGCAATGCCTGAAGCAAGATCATGAAGAAAATTTAGTTTGCGTAGAGTGGGAAGTATCCCTGCGAAGCAAGTTCTTGATAGGCTGAATAGGAAACGGAAGACGCCATTTCGCTGCTGCCAAAGAAAAGCGCGCCCATTGCATCGCACACTGAGACAATCGCCCAGCCCTTTTTAGGGTCCGGCTTCGACGTGGCGCCGGCCGCGAGTTTGGACCAATAGCGCGCTGAGTGTCTCACTACACTCAGCCCGCCCAGAACCAGCGCGCCATTCTTGGACTTGGGATCAAGCCGCGCGATACCTTCCCGTTCCAATTCCTCGAATTGCACCGCGGCGGCGTCCAGGCTCTCGGTGTTCTGCACAATCTGGTCCATTCGCACGATGAACGAGAACTCGTATGCACTGAGTTGTTGGCGCAGCTCGGCCAGGTTTTCGGCCATCGGCCGGAGCGGATCGATTGCATCCACCATGGGCTGGTGCGTGGCGATGAAGTGCTCCAGCGGCATGCCAGGGCTGTAGCCGCACTTCTCGACCAGGACGGCGAGGGCCTCATCGCGCGAGGCTTTCGTGTCCATCAGGCAGCCCAGATACATGTTGTGCTGGATGCCTACCTGATCGAGCGGATTCTCGGCCGCCAGCACGGGGGCGGTACCGAAGGCACTGCCGACCAGGAGGGTGGCGGTCGCGGCAAAGAGCTTTTTGTTCATCAACGTTCTCATGTAATGGATGGAGGGGGGCCCAGATCTCCCGACGTTCCTGCGGAGGACCCAGCCGAGGCGACCACACCGCATCGGCACACGGCGCGATGCGACGGTTTCAGGCTAGGCAGATCTGCGGCGACGCACGAGGACGAAACCGGGTCGCGACGGGAACGAACCGGGTCGAATTGGCGAATCGATGGCACCGTCACCACATCGCGCAAACGTGGCCCTGGCTGCCGGCGGACATTCCATGATCGAAGAATCAATGCCTTGCGCCGATTCGTTCCCGATCCGTCGCCGCGAATGCGCTGGAACCGCGGCGTCGCTGCAACGCGGCTGTTGCGCGCCTTGTGGTTAGGAAGCTCACCCACTCACCAGCGTCGCGTCGCCCATGCCGCGTTGGCCGCACCGCGGCCGCCGGCGCGCATTCCGTCGTGGCGGCCCTTCGAGCTTGCCGTTAGCCGCCCACGGGCACGACACCGCACCTACCGTCGGACTGCTGCCTGCAGCAGGATCACAAGCCGGAGGTGGTGACGAAGTTCGATTTCAACCGGGAATCACCGCGGCAGGTGATGGTCACGTACAGTGCAGCCGACCACGAGATGCCTGACTCGAATGCCCTGGCAACCATTGCCGCTTGTTGCGACTTGGCTTCGGCAGCACCACGCACCATTGCAACCAGCTCAACGCGCCGCGGTAGGCACCTGCGCACCGACCGGCGCGGGCGATGCCGGCTCGGTCCAGATCCGTTGCCACATCCGCGCCAGCGCTGCACCAATCTGCCCACGTGCCACGGGCGCCCGGTACGCCGCCTGCAGCTGCCGCGGCGGTATCGCCGCCCAGCCGTCGCCCTGCTGTCGCGCCACCGCGAAGTTGAAGTTGTAGTCCGGTTCCAGGCCCATGCGCAGGTCGCTGAGCACCAGCTCACCGTCCTTGACTTGGGCGCGCATGAAGCCGCGGTTGAACCAACTCAATCGCTGCACCGCCGGCAGCTCGCGCACCTGCGCCAGCGCCTGGGTGTTGGAGGGATAGCCCTGGAAGCGCATCGGCCCGCGATCGGCGACCAGCGAACGCTCGCCGATCACGTAGCCGCTCGGGGTCATCGCCACCACCCGCCACAGCAGCGTGTTGAACGGCATCGGTACCGAGAAGCGCGGTGCCTGCGCCAGGCCCATCGCCGCCAGCGCGCGGTCGGCCTCGCGGTCGACCAGCTGCTTGGCCAGCAGCGACCAGCCCAGGTAGACACTGCTCAACAGCAGTCCGACCAGCAACGCCTGCTGCGCCACGCGCCGCGCGCGGGCGAACCAGGCGATGGCGCAGGCCAGCAGCAGCCACAGCGTGTAGGCGGGATCGATGATGAACACGCTCGACCACATCGTCGGCGCTGGCCGCAGCGGCCACCACAGCTGCGTGCCGTAGACGGTGAACGCATCCAGCAGCGGGTGGGTGATCAGCGCCAGCTGGATCGCCCAGAACCAGCGGTGTGGCGCTTCGGCCACGCGTCCATGGCCGAAGCGCCGGAACAGCCACCAGATCAGCCAGCCGAGCAACGGCAGCACGAACAGCGAATGGCTGACGCTGCGATGCACCGTCATCAGCGTGACCGGATCGCGGGTCAGCGGCAGCAGGATCAGCGCATCGAGATCCGGCAGGGTGCCGAGCGCGGCGCCGGCAAGCAGTGCCGCGCGCCGATGTGCGGCCGGGGCGATGGCGGCGGCAATGGCGCCGCCGAGCACGATCTGGGTAAGGGGATCCATCGGCCGATGCTAGCAGCGATGCGGGAATGGGTGCGTGGCCATGGCAGTGGCAGTGGCGCGGCGGTCGCTCGTTTGCTGCTGTCGCAGATGTACAACACGCGGCACGGGCAGTTCGGCCCGATGCCGATCCTGCCAAGCGCTTCAAGCGAACGCGCCGCTGCGACTGCAAGGGCATCTCCGATGACGAGGGAAGGCCATGTGCAGGAGCGGCGTTAGCTGCGGCGAGACGCCACAGGTAACGCCTGTCGCGGCTGAAGCCGCTCCTGCGACGACAACGGCATGTCCACACCGAGTCGCAGCAAAGCGGATGAGCTGACGTCGCTCCCTCTGCGGAAAGGCACCCCATCAGGATGCCCTTCCCTACCCAGGCAGCGCCTGGATCAGAATCCGAATCCCTCGAAGAACAGGGTGTACGCATCGTCGGAGGACGTGGCCGCCGTGCCGGGATTCTCCGATTGGAAATAGCTGATCACGTCGGCTGCGATGACGCCCAGCCACTTCCAGAATCGTCCCTTCCTCTTCGAGGTGCCGCCCTCTGCCGCGAACTGACCGCTTTCGGCCGCCTGCCTGGACCAGTAGCGTGTGGAGTGCCTGGCCACGCTCAATCCACCCAGGATCAACGCGCCATTCCTGGAGGTGGGATCGAGCTTCGCCAAGGCGTCCCGCTCCAGTTCCTCGAATTGCGCCGCGGCGGCCTCCAGGTCGTCGGCGTTCTCGACGATCTGGTCGATCCGCACGACGAATGCGAATTCCTCGGCACTGAACCGCTGGCGCAATCCCGTCAGGTTTTCGGTCACAGAACGCGTCGGGTCGATCCCATCGATGATCGGCTGCTGTGTGGCGATGAACTGTTCCAGCGGCATGCCCGGGGCGTAGCCGCACTTCTTGACCAGCAGCGTCAGGGCCTGGTCGTGCGAGGGATTGAGGTCCATCAGGCAACCGAGGTACATGTTGTGCTGGGCGCCGGCGTGGTCCATGGGATTCTCCGCGGCCAGCGCGGGGAGACCGACGGCGCTGCCGACCAGCAGGGCGGCGGTTGCGACAAAGTGCTTCTTCATGTGCATTCTCTTCATTGAACGGGGATGAGTGGGCCCGGACCCACATGGGTCATGGGCAGGCGGTCACCGCCGCATCGGCGCACGGCACGATGCGGCGGTCTTCAAGCGGAGTGGGCTGCAGCCCGGTCAGAACACGATGTCGTAGACGGTGCTGGAGGTGGTGGCCGCGGTGACCGGGTTTTCGGTGAGCAGGAAACCCACCACGTCAGAACCCACGACGGCCAGCCATCGCCAGAAGCGCCCCTTCTTCTTCGCGGTGGCGTCGCCAGCCGTGGTCTCGCCATGCTCTGCCGCGACCTTGGCCCAGTAGCGGTTGGAATGCTTGGCCACGCTCAGCCCGCCCAGCACCAGCGCGCCGTTCCTGGAGGCAGGATCGAGCCGTGCCATGGCTTCCTTCTCGAGTTCCTCGAACTGCACCGCCGCCGCATCCATGTCCTCGGCGTTCTCGATGATCTGGTCCATCCGCACGATGAACGAGAATTCGTAGGCACTGAGCTGCTGGCGCAACCCGGCCAGGTTGTCGGTCATCGGCCGGGTCGGATCGACCGCATCGATGATGGGCTGTTGCGTGGCGATGAACCGCTCCAGCGGCATGCCGGGGTTGTAACCGCACGTCTTGACCACGACGGTGAGGGCCTCGTCGGGCGAGGCATTGGCATCCATCAGGCAGCCCAGGTACATGTTGTGCTGGATGCCGGCCTGGTCCACCGGGTTTTCCGCCGCCAGCGCAGGGGCGCCGACCACACTGCCCGCCAGCAAGGCGGTTGCGACAAGGAGCTTCTTCTTCATGATGAGCGTTCTCTCGCTATATGGAAGGGATTGGAGATGGCTGGGGTTGCGTGCATCGCCCCCGGGGGATATGGCCATCGCCGCATCGGCACTCGGTGCGATCCGGCGATTTCAGGCTAGGCAGGCCGCCGCCGCGGCACGAGGGCAAACCCGGGTCGCCACGGGAGCGAATCGGGTCGAATTGCCGGGGCCACGGCGCAAGCACGGCGGGCCGCGGACGCGCGAGCCGGCAGCGCGGCGCGTTGCCACCATCGGAGAATCAATAGCTTAGGAGGATTTATTCCCGGTCTATACCCGCGGATGCGCTGGCATCGGCCGCAGCCCCGCTCGTAGGCTGCGGACTCTTCTTCTGCGCATTGCGAGGTTCCGATGCCTGCCTGCCGTTCCGTCTTCCATGCCGCCCTTGCCGCGGCCCTGCTGACCTTGCCGCTGATCGCCCACGGCCACGACACCCTGCCGCCGGACTGGTGCCTGGAGGAGAGCCAGGAACCGGAGGTGGTGGTGAAATTCGATTTCGACGGCGAGCAGTTGCGGCAGACGATGGACAAGTGCGGCGTGGTCGATAGCCACGAGCCGTACACCAATACGCTGAACACCATCGCCGCCTATTGCGAGGTGGTGGCGCCGTCGCGCTCGGCCAAGCCCATCGTGCTCGGCCCGACGACCTTCCTGGCACGCGACCACCACAGCGCCTACCGCATGGAGCAAGGCTTGAAGGGCGCCTGCGTGGTCTGCCCGGCCAAGCGCGGGCGCTGACGCACCATGCAGGCGCGCTCGCCGGTTAGCGCAGCCGACGATCGCCGGCAGGAGAAGTGCCGGGCTTGCTCAGCCGAGCGCGTCCCGGCGGGTGTAGGCCAGCACCGTGTCGATCCTCGACTGCAGGGCGGCGCGCGCCTCCGCCGACAGCTCTCCGCAGTGCGCGAGCACGAAATAGGCCGAGCGCAGCACGTCCCGCCAGCGCGGGTTGCTAGGCAATTTGGAGACCGCCAGGTAGCGCTCCATCGCCCGCGCACGCAGGCGGCCGTCGTCGATGTTCACGCGCCAGATGCGGCTGCGCTCGGCCAACTCCAGGCGACCGGTCGCGGTGGCGCGCTCCCAGGTGTCGATGACCGCCAGCATCAGGTCGACCAGCGCGCGCCGGAAGGCATCGCGCAACGCAGGCGCGGCGGCCTCCGCTGGCGTGTGCTCGGCCTGCGCGGTGTCCGCCACCGCGCCACGGTCGCGTTCCTGCAGGCCAAGGACGACCAGCCCATCGCCGCCGCGCCAGGGCGTGAAGGTCACGGCGAGCGGCGTGCCATGCCGTGCGACGATCTCCAGGCGTTGCGCGGCGCTGTCCTCCATCCGCTCCAGCGCCGCCTGCAACGCCGGGCGGTCGCCCTCGGCAACGCAGGCGAACACTGGCTGCCCGACCGGTTCGGCGTCGTCCGCGCCGCCGAGCAGCAGGCGGCCGGCACGATTGGTGGCCAGGACCTGGCCTTCGGCATCGAGCAGGCACAGCGCGTCCTCGCGGCTGTCGAGCAGGGTCTGCAGCAGGCTGCGATCCTCGGCCAGCGCGTCCGCCTCTCGCCGATAGCGGGCCAGTTGCTCCTCGTGGCGGACCTGCCGTGCGGCTTGCAGCAAACGTTCGCGCTGGCGGCGACGCTGCAGCCACAGCCAGAGGCCGAGCGCGGCGGCGACGCCGGACACCAATGCCAGCCACAGCAGCAACGTGCGTTGGCGCAGCTGGACCTGGCGCAGGCGGTTCTCGCTTTGCAGGGCATCGATGGTGCGCTGCTTTTCGGCGGTGTCGAAGCGGATCCGCAGCCAGTCCAACTGGCGATCGTGCTGCGCGCGGACCAGCGCCGCGGCCTCCGCATTCGCGCGCCGCAGCGTGGCGATGGCCGCGGCCGTATCGCCACTGCTTTCCTGCAGCCGCGCCAACTCCTCCAGCAACGGCACCCGCACCGGATCGCCGCCGGCGGCCGCCGCCAGCGCCGCGCGCAGGCGGGCCGCGGCGGCGGCCGCGTTGCCTTCGAGGCGGGCGGTCCGCGCCAGCTGCAACTGCAGCGCGGACGGCAGCGGCAGCGCCCATGCCTCGGCGAGCGCCAGCGCACTGGAACTCCAGCGCTGCGCCTGCGCGATGTCGCCGAGCGCCAATGCCGCGCGGATCAGGCCATCGTGCACACGCAATTCGTACACGCGGCGGCCCTGCGCCCGGTACACGGCAAGCGCCTCCTGCAGCCAGGCCAGCGCCTGCGGCGTGTCGCCGCTGTCGAGCGCCAGCTCGGCCATGGTTTCCTGCACGTGCGCGGCCTCGATGGCGTCGCCCTGCGCGCGGTTGGCGGCAAGCGCATCGCGGTAGTAACGCATCGCGGTGTCGGACTCGCGCAGTTCGCGATACACGTCGGCGATATTGGTCAGCACGGACGCAGAGACCGCGCCGCGCGCGCGCTGGATGTCCAGGCTCAGCGTCAGGTTGCGCAGGGCACCGCGAAAATCGCCGAGCCGGCGCAGCGCCGCACCGACGTTGTTCAGATCGCGCGCCTCGCCCATGCGATCGTGCAGCGAGCGGGACAGCGTGGCCGCACACTCGAAGCGCGCCAGCGCCTGCGGCAGGCGTTCGCGGCGGAAATCGAGAATGCCGCGGCGGCGGGTGAGCTCGTAGCGCAAGCGCGCGCCGCCGGCATCGCCGAGGTTGGCCTGCGCGCAATCCAGCGCCTGTTCGGCGGCGTCGAAGCGGCCGCCATCGAGTTGCTGCTTGGCACGTGCGAACAACGCCTCGACCCGCGCATCGCCCGCCGAGTGCGGCGTCGACACGCCCGCCTGCTGCACGCACAGCAGCGGATCGGGAAGCGGACGCGGCGCGGCGGGCTCCGCGCAGCCATAGATCGTGTTCTGCGCAATCGCGGTCGCGCTCGCCGCGAGCAGGACGCCCAGGCACGCCCATCGCAGGCATGTCCGCGGCCACATGCCAGGCGCGGTGACGTTCGCCTGGACGGAATCGCCAGAAACGGCGGACCAGGCCAAGCCGAACCATGTCCCCATGGATCTGCGCGACCGGCCGCACGACGCCTTCCCTGGTTTCACGGTCTCCACAACTCCAGAACTGATCGGGATGCGGCGCACGCGCGCCGCAGCGACATGGATCAGCGTGACGCCCGGGCGCGAACGTGGATTCCTGCCCGGGCATGTCGCGCCGACGCATCGCAGTAGACCCGATGCCACGGAAGCCGGGCAAGCGCGCGTGGTGGTGATGCACACCACACACGGGCCATCGTGGAATAGCGGTCACACCGGGTTCTACGCTTCCGTCCAGTGCAGGGACGGCGGTGCCACGCCCGGGGCGATTCGAGACAAGGACACCTGCGGGGTGCGCAGGCGCGGCGGCAGTCAAACACACGACCTGCCAGTCACGCGCCAGGCTGTGCGGCGCCGCCTGGCACGATCGGCTGATTCAGGCCGCGCGCGGCCAGACGTTCTCCTGCACCAGTCGCAGGCGCGGCGGCAGTTCGCGCAGCACGTCGCCGCGGTGCGAGAGCAGGCGCAGGGTGCCGTCGGCCTCTTCGGCGAGCGCGGTGAGGTTTTCCACCCAGTCGCCGTCGTTGGCGTAGACCAGACCGTCGCGCTCGAACAGCCCGGCGCGGTGCACGTGGCCGCAGATCACCCCGTCCAGGCCGCGGCGGCGCGCGTCGTCCAGACCGGCGGCGACGAAGCGCTCGATGTAGCGCTCGGCGGCGCTGCTCTGCCGCTTCAGGTAGTCGGCCAGCGACCAGTAGCGCATGCCCAGGCGGCGGCGCACGCGGTTGGTCAGCTGATTGCCGGTGAGGATGCGGTAGTACAACCAGTCGCCGAACTTCTCCTGCAGGCCGCCGAACTGGGTCACGCTGTCGTAGTCGTCGCCGTGCACCACCAGCAGGCGACGCCCGTCGGCGGTGGCGTGCACCGCGCGCCGGCGCACCTGCATCGCCGGCAGCGCCAGCCCGCAGAAACGGCGGATCGGCCGGTCGTGGTTGCCGGGGACGTAGATCAGTTCGGTGCCGCCGCGGGCCAGCGCGTGCAGCGCATCGACCACGCGCTGGTGCGCCGCGCTCCACACCGCGCGGCGCTGCGCCATCCACCAGAAGTCGACGATGTCGCCGACCAGGTACAGCTGGTCGCAGCGCAGGCCGCCGAGGAAGTCGGCCAGCTCGCGTGCGTGGCAATGCGGTGCACCCAGGTGCACATCGGAGACGAACACCGCGCGGCGCGGCGCCAGGCTGTTGAGCGGACTCATGCCACCACCTCTGCTTCGTTGCGGGGACGTTCGAGGTAGCGCGCGCGCTTCTTGCTGCGGATGCGCTGTAGATCCAGCTCGATCAGGCCGTCGACGGCGTCGTTGAACGCAGGGTCCACGCCGAAGGCGAGGAAGCGCGCACCGCCGGGCTCGCATAGATCGGTGTACTGCTTGTAGAGCATCGGCACCGCCGCGCCCAGCGCGTCGAGGTTGCCTTTGAGCACCTTGAAGGCCGTGTCGGCGTCCAGTTCGTCGAACGCCGACGGCGCTTCCGGATACGGGAACGGCCGCGCCGAGGCGGCTTCGCCGCTGGCGTCGCCGTAGTAGCGCGCGTAGTAGGCCACGATCTGCTCGCGCGCCGCGTACGGCAACGCGGCGCTGATCGACACCGCACCGAACAGGTAGCGCACCTGCGGATGGTCCTGCAGATAGGCGCCGATGCCCTGCCACAGGTAGTCGATGCTGCGGCTGCCCCAGTAGTCCGGCACCACGAAGCTGCGGCCCAGTTCCATGCCCGCGGCGATGCGCGGCAGCATGCCCTCGCCGTAGCGGAACAGTTCGGCGGTGTAGAAGCCGGCCAGGCCGCGTTCGGCCAGCACCGGCGCACCGCGCGCAACCCGGTAGGCGCCGACCACGCGGGTGGCGGCGCCGTCCCACAGCACGATGTGCTCGTACCAGGTGTCGTAGTCGTCCAGGTCCAGGCGCCGGCCGGTGCCCTCGCCCACCGCGCGGAAAGTGAGTTCGCGCAGGCGGCCGATCTCGCGCAGCAGCGCCGAGCCGGCGCGCAGCCGGCCAACGCGGATCTGCTTGCCGTCCAGGGTATGGCCGAGGCTGCGCAGGCCGGCCACTTCCACGGCCAGTTGCGCCGGATCCTCGGCGGCGACCAGCGCTTCTTCGCTCGGCGCGGCCTGCCCGCCGCTGCGGCCGAGCGCGTACAGCTCGCTGCGCAGGCGCCGCATCAGTTCGGCTTCGGGCAGGTCCTGCGGCAGCGCGCGGGCGCGGCCCAGGCTGAGCGCGATGCGGCGCTCGCGGCGGGCGAACATCTCCCGCGCCAGCAGCGCGGTGCCGGCCGGCTTGAACAGCGCCGAAGCGCCGTAGAACAGCGCCGAATTGCGTGCATGGATGCGCACCGGCAGCACCGGCGCGGCGGTGCGCAGGGCGAAGCGCAGGAAGCCGCGGCGCCAGCGCCCGTCGGCGACGCCGCCCCAGCCCAGCCGCGAGACCTCGCCGGCCGGGAACACGATCACGCATTGCTCCTGCGCCAGCGCCTGCTCGATCGCCCGCACGCTGGCCGGCGACGGTGCGCCGCCGAGGATGCGCACCGGCAGCAGCAGGTCGCGCAGGCCTTCCAGCGCCCACAGGAAATCGTTGGCGACGATCTTCACGTCGCGCCGCACCTGGCCCACGCAGTCCAGCAGCGCCAGCGCATCCAGCGCCCCGGAAGGATGATTGGCGACGATCAGCAGGCGCCCGCGCGCCGGGATGCACTCGGCGGCGGTCGGTGCGACCACGTAGCGGGCCTGCAGGAAATCCAGTCCGGCCTGGACCAGGGCGAAACCGCGCAGGTCGCGGTTGGCCTCCAGGAACGCGTCCAGCGCGTCCAGTCCCGACCATTTCTGCAGGCCGCGCAGCAATGGCCGGACCAGCCGCGAGCGGCGTCCGGCAAACCAGTGCGGGTAGCGGTCCTGAAGACGGCGTTCGAGTGCGAGCACGGCAAGCCCCCTTGCTGACTGCGCACAGCTTCGGCCGCGGCGGCGACACCGATCTTGCAATCTGACTACGGCAAAGTGACGGGCGCACCATGGCGCGCCAACCGGTTAACCTTGGGCAACGTCCGACCCGGGCAGCATGCACGCCGCCCGGCGCCCGTGTATCATTCGCCTCCATCTTTTCATCCGAATACAAGGATATAGCCGCGATGTCCAGCTATCTCTTCACCTCCGAGTCGGTCTCCGAAGGCCACCCGGACAAGATCGCCGATCAGATCTCCGATGCGGTGCTAGACGCGATCCTGACCCAGGACAAGCGCGCGCGCGTGGCCTGCGAAACGCTGGTCAAGACCGGCGTGGCGATCGTCGCCGGCGAAATCACCACCAGCGCCTGGATCGATCTGGAAGCGCTGACCCGCAAGGTGATCCTGGACATCGGCTACAACAGCTCCGACGTCGGCTTCGACGGCGAGACCTGCGGCGTGCTCAACCTGATCGGCAAGCAGTCGCCGGACATCAACCAGGGCGTGGACCGCAAGAAGCCGGAAGAACAGGGCGCTGGCGACCAGGGCCTGATGTTCGGCTACGCCACCCGCGAGACCGACAGCTTCATGCCGGCCGCCATCCACCTGTCGCACCGCCTGGTCGAACAGCAGGCCAAGGTGCGCAAGAAGAAGAACTCGCCGCTGGCGTGGCTGCGCCCGGACGCCAAGAGCCAGGTCACCCTGCGCTACGAAGACGGCGTGGCGACCGCCATCGACGCAGTGGTGCTGTCCACCCAGCACGATCCGGACATCAAGCAGAAGCACCTGGTCGAGGCCGTGCGCGAGGAAATCCTCAAGCCGGTGCTGCCGGCCAAGTGGCTGCACAAGGGCACCAAGTTCCACATCAACCCGACCGGCAAGTTCGTGATCGGCGGGCCGGTGGGCGACTGCGGCCTGACCGGGCGCAAGATCATCGTCGACACCTACGGCGGCTGGGCGCGCCACGGCGGCGGCGCGTTCTCCGGCAAGGATCCGTCCAAGGTCGACCGTTCGGCCGCCTACGCCGCGCGCTACGTCGCCAAGAACGTCGTCGCCGCCGGCCTGGCCGACCGCTGCGAAGTGCAGGTGTCCTACGCCATCGGCGTGGCCGAGCCGACCTCGATCTCGGTCACCACCTTCGGCACCGGCAAGATCGCCGACGACAAGATCGAGAAGCTGATCCGCAAGCACTTCGACCTGCGTCCGTTCGGCATCATCCAGATGCTCGACCTGATCCACCCGATGTACCAGCAGACCGCCTCGTACGGCCATTTCGGCCGCACCCCGAAGGCCTTCACCTACACCGACGGCACCGGCGCCCAGCACCAGGCCACCGCGTTCTCGTGGGAGAAGACCGACCGCGCCGAGGCGCTGCGCGCGGACGCCAAGCTGAAGTAAGCCGGCCTGCCCGCGCTTGCAAGAAAGAACGGGCCGCATTGCGGCCCGTTCTGCGTTTGGGTGGTGGGAACTGGCCAGTGGCGGACACTGGCAACGGCCATGCAGGCAGGGGTGTGCCATGCCGCAGGAACGCTTCCGCGCAGGAGCGGCTTCGGCCGCGACAGGCGTTGCTTGGAACGCGCGTCGCAACGGAAGCCGTTCCGCAGGATGGACTGGGCCTCCTTGTGGGAGGGACTTCAGTCCCGACGACGGAGGGTGTCAGTCGGCTGTCGGCGCCGCTTGCCGCGGCTGCATGACAGTCGACTCCCGCAGGCAGACGCGCGCGCTACCGCATCGTCGGCGTGCGCTCAAGGGCGGCCGTACAGGCGGCACGGCATGTGTGCTTCGCCCTGGTCCGCCAGGCAGCAGCGATGGTCACGGCGGGAGCGCCTCAGCCGCGGCGCTGCAGCGCGGCCTGCAGCAGCGCCTGGAACTTCGGCAGCGGACACAGCCCGGTCGCGGCGTCGCTGCAATCCGGAATCTGCAGGGTCTGCAGCAGCGGCGGATGGCGCAGGCTCAGCGGGGTCAGCGCGCGCAACTGGTCCAGCGACTGTGCCTGGTAGCGCACACGCACGTAGCGCTGGCCGCTGCGTGGGTCGCGCACCTGCTCCACCACCAACGCGCCGCCGGGGGGCGCGTCGTCACGGCCGAAGCCGGGCAGATGAAAATGCAGGTCGAGCAGGCCGCTGAGCGCGGCGATGTGGGTGTCGCTGGCGACCAGCACGCTCAGCCGCGGCGCGTCGTCAGCGCCCAGCGTGTCCAGCAGGCGGTGCGCCAGCGGCGCGCCAGCTCGCGCGGCCATGTACTGCGGCCGTGCGTAGATCTCGAACAGCAAGGCGTGCAGTCGCGACACCGTAGCGATGCTCGCCGGCGTCGCGCGGCCCCAGCCGACCTGGTCCAGCGGCATGCCTTCTGCGTACTGCAGGATGAACACCTCGGCCGTGCCCGAGGTCAGGTCCAGCGGGCCGTGCAAGGCCAGGCTGCGCCCGTTCGCGCCCGGGGTCAGCGACGAGGGCATGTGCACGAAGTCGCAACGCTCCGTGCAGCCGAGGATCTCCTGCATGGTGCGCAGTTCGCGCGCATACGGTGCCAGCACCGCGCCCGGGCCGCCGGTCTGGCGCTGGATCGATGCCACCGCGGCGGCGGCATCGAACTCCACCGCGCCGGCTTCCACCGGGCGGAACAGCGGGTCGTCGCTGCCCTCGGCCTGGTGGCCGGCCTGCAGATGGCAGCCGGGCGCGAGGGTGTCGGCGAGCAGCTCCGCACTGACGATGGTGCGCTGGTCGGTGTTGGCGTAGATGCTGACCGTGCCGTCGGCGGGGCAGCCATGCGCCGGCAGCACGCCATCGCGCAGCAGCCATTGCCGGGTGTAGTCGCCGCTGCGTTCCACCGCCGTGCGGCCGTGCGCGGTGAGCAGGCTCGGCGGCGTGTCCCACACCGGCCAGGGCTGCGACGCCAACGCGGCGGCCGCGGCCTCGCCCGGCAACGGCGCGCGTACGCCGTGGCGGAACAGCATCCAGACCTTTTCGACCTGCAGCGCGGGCGCGGGCTTCGGCGCCGGCCGCGCCTGCGCGCCCAATGCCGCCACCAGCAGCACGACCCACAGCATCCAACGCGTTCTTGTTTTCATCATCGTCCCCAACATGGAAAGTCTCACGGTGCGCTCGTGCCGCATGCGGCCGTGACCCGGTCGCAGCGCAGGCCCGTGGCGATACCGAGCCAGTAGCCCAGCCGCTGCGGATCCGGTGCGCCGGCGTAGTAATCGGTGCTGATCCATTGCGCGCCGGCCTCCAGCGCCGCCCGTGCGCGGCGGCGGTCGTGCGCGCGCGCCTCGCGGCCATCGGTATCGGCGCGGGTGCGCACCAGGAAGCCCTGCGTCACCAGCGTGCGGATCCGCGGCGCCTCGGCCAGCGGATCCTCGATCGACAGCACCGCCGCCTCCGGCTGGTCCGGCGCGTACCAGCCGAACATCATGCGGCCGCGCAGCGATGGATGATCCTGTCGATACAGCGCCTCGTGCCGCGGATTGCCGTCGAGCACGAACAGCAGGCGGCCGCGCGCCTGCGCCACCCGCGGCCAGGCATGCGCCAGCACCGCCTCGCGCAGGCTCGGCGCGTCGCCGCGCACGTCGTCGGGCACGATCAGGCGCGCGCGCCCGACCACCTCGACGATGTCGCGGTCCAGTGAGTCCAGGTCATGAGCGTCGAAGGCGGAACGGTGCGGCCACAGGCCCGGCACCGGATCGAAATCCACCGCATTGACCAGCACCACCAGCGGCGCATGCCGCGGGTGCGCGCGCGACCAGGCGGCGAGGATCGCCAGGCAGTCGCGGAAGCGCAGGCAATGGCTGGCGTAGTCCAGGCCCGGCTGGTGCAGCACCTTGGCGCCGGGCGCGTGCATGCGGGCCCGGGTCGCCGCATCCGCCCGTGCATACGGCGCGGCGTACAGGCCGCCGTGCGGGTCGGCGGCCACGTCGAGTTCGAGTTGCCGCAGCCCCAGCGCGAGCTGGGCCTGCAGCGAAGGATGGCCATAGGCCAGTGCCGGCCATTCGGCGGCGTCGTGCGCCTGCAGGCGCTGCCGCACCTGCGCGGTCGGCACCGGCCGATAGCTGTTGTGCGAGCCGAGCAGTTGCACCTGGTCCAGGCGCAAGCCGTCGATCGGCACCGTCACCGGTGCCGCTGCCGCGCTGGCCGCTCCCGGCAGGCCGATCAGCGCCAGCCAGACGAGCAGCAGCGCGCGGCCGACAACGCCCCACCCGCCGCGCGGCACAGGGCCGTGCGACGGGTGGCGACGTCCCGCGTGCGCAGGCGCCCGCTTCAGAACGTGTACTTCACGTTCAGCAGCGCGGTGCGGCCGGCATCGACGATGTCGGAGATCGCGGTGCTGTTGTGGCCCACGTGCGCCCAGTAGCTCAGGCGGTTGGTGAGGTTGGCCACCGACAGGTCGGCGCGCAGGTGCTCGTTGAAGGTGTAGCCCACGTGCAGGTCCACCCGCGTGATCGGCTTGACCCACAGGTCGTCCCAGGTCGCGCCGCGGTTGTAGTAGTCGTACACCGAGACGTACTCGCCGGAGTAGTGGTAGGCCAGGTTCACCGACAGCGGGCCCTTCTCGTAGAACAGCTCGGCGTTGGCCATCAGGTCCGGCGCGTTCTGGATGCGCTCGTCGTGGAAGCCGTCCATGCCCAGGTCGACGCGGGTGGTCTGGCGGGTGACGTTGGCGCCGATGCCGAAGCCGTCCAGCGGTGCCGGCATGCCCTGCAGGGTCTGCCGCACCGCGGCCTCGACGCCGAGCACCTTGCCGTCGCCGCCGTTCTGCGGACGCACGTAGCGCACATTGCCGGCGCCGGTGCTGGTGCCGGCGTTGGCCGGATCCGAGCCGCTCTCGTAGATGTAGTCGGTCAGGCGCTTGTAGTAGCCGGCCAGCATCGCGTGGCCGCCGTGGCCGTTGTCCCACTCGCCGGACAGGTCGACGTTGAGCGACTTGATCGGCTTCAGGTCCGGATTGCCCTCGGTGATGACCGTAGTGCCGTCGCTGGAGACGTCGTAGTTGGCGCCGCCGCCGAGCTGCACCAGCGCCGGCCGGGTGTAGCTGGTCCACACCGAGGCGCGGTACACCGCGTTGCCGTTGCCCGGGCGGTAGTTCAGGAACACGCTCGGCAGCGGCACGTCGTAGCTGGTGTGGTTGCTGCTGAAGAAGCCGGGCAGTTCGTTGCCGTTGGCGTCTTCGGGCATGGTCCAGAAGGTGTTGCGGATGCTGGTGTGCTCGAAGCGCACGCCCGGGATCACTTCCAGGTCGCCGGTGTGGAAGGTGGCCATCGCATACGCCGAGGTCACCGCCTCGTCGCCACGCATGGTCGCGCAGTTCTGGTTGTTGATCGCCAGGCTGCCGCAGGTGTCGAAGCTGGCCGCGGTCAGGTGCTGGGCGATCATCGCCTTCAGCCCGCCGTTGCTGAGCTTGACCGTCGGCCATGCGTACTTGCCCGGGTACACCGAGTCGTACTGGCCGACCACCAGGCCGGTGTCGCGCAGCAGGGTGCCGTCGGTGAACTTGCTGTTGGTCCAGTCGCGCGAGGTGAAGTCGCGGGAGCTGTCGACGTACTTCACGCCGAACTGGATGTTGCTCAGCGCGCCCTGGTCGAAGTCGTAGCGCACGTCGAACTTGGCGCCGCCCTTGGTCTGGCCGCTGTAGGACTTGGTCAGCTGGCCGTAGCGACGCGCATACAGGCTGCCGATGTCGCTGGCCTGGGCCTGCAGCGCCGGGGTCAGCAGCGGCTTGGGGAAGCCGTCGCCGTCGTAGCCGGAGAAGGTGCTGGCACCGCCGTACGGGAACTGGGTGGAGGCGTACTGGTCCACGCGCGCGGAGATTTCCACGTGGTCCGGGCGATCGTTGTCGCCGTAGCTGTAGAACAGGTTCGGCGACAGCGTCCAGTTGCCCAGTTGCTTGTCGGCGCCGAACTGGAAGGTGGCCAGGTCCGCCACTTCCGGGTTGGTCTCGTACCAGTAGCGCACCGCCACGCGGTTGATCTGCGGCTGGTACACGCCGGTGGTGCCGATCTGCGCCAGGCTCACGTTGGCCGGCACCAGCTGGGTGTAGCCGGTGTTCTGCTCGGTCTTGGCGTAGGCGTAGGTGGCGCGCGCGTACAGCTGCAGGCTCGGGTCGACGTGCCAGTCGAAGGACACGTTGCCGCCGTAGCGCGTGGTGTCGCCGGCGGAATAGCCGATGTTGGCGCCGGTGGCCATCAGCAGGTCCTGCGGATCGTAGCCGGGCGCCGGCTGGCCGCTGGCCGTGGTGCGCGAGAAGTACTTCTTGCCCCAGTCGCCACGCGAGGCGGCGGCGTTGGCCACTTCGCTGTTCACGTAGTGGCGCTCGTCGTAGTACGCGCTGGTGTACACGCCGAACTGGTTGTCGGCGCCGAACTTGGCGTGGAATTCGCCCGCCGCGCCCTTGCCCAGGCCGTTGTCGCCGTAGTCGCGCGCGCGGCTTTCCATGCGCCCGCTGGCGGTGACGCTGCCGCCCATCGCCTCGCTGTAGTCGAAGCCGCTGGGGGTGCGGTAGTCGATGGTGCCGCCGATCGCGTCGCCGTCCATCGCCGCGGTGGAGGTCTTGTTCAACACGATGGTCTGCAGGCCCGACGGCGGCAGCAGGCTCAGCTGCACGCTGCGGCTGTAGGGCAGGCCCTGGGCCACGTTGACGCCGTTGATCAGGTTGACGTTGTACTCGGCATTGAGGCCACGCACCGAGGCGAACATGCCCTCGCCGCGCGCGGCGCCGTCGACGCCGCCGAAGTACGACTGCCCGGTGTTGACCACGTTGACGCCGGGCAGCAGTCCCAGCGCCTCGGCGATGTTGTGCACGGCGGTGTACTTCAGGTCCTCGGCCGACAGCACGTTGGCCGTGTTGGTCGCGGCCATCTGCATGTCCGCGGCGTTGTAGCGGGTGACGGCGACGGTGATCTTGTCCAGGGTCTTGGCGCTGGCGTCGGACGCGGCGGTCTGCGTCTCCTGCGCATCCTGCGCCTGGGCCAAGGCCATCGGCGCGACACCGAGCAACGCGGCGGCGATCGCCAGTGACAGGCGTTTCTGAAGATGGATCGAGTGCGACATGAAAAATCCGAACGTAGGCGCGACCAACGGAACGGGCCGCAGGCCGGGCATGGAGGGGAGAGAGGCCGTGATCGTGTTAGCGGCGGCGCGCATTGTTGGCAGGCGCGGCTGCAATTTGATGACAACGATGTCACCGCAGGTCGTCGACCGACGATTCGGCGCCTTTCCTGCGCAATTCGGCACAATTGAAACCATTCGCCGTGCCGTCTTGCGGCTGCGCCACCGATGGCAGCGCGACATCCTGGCCGCTTCCGTCGACGCGGCGGCCAACGCTCCAGCAGGCGATGCCTCGCCCAGCCCGTGGGGCGCATGAGGCGACAACGCAACCCAGCGGGCGCTCGACGAAGAACGCGCACAACCGCCCGTCACGGGCAGCGTCACCGCGTCGCGGCGGCATCCACCTGCAATTGCGCATGCAGGATGCGGCGGATCTCCAGGATCGCCTGCGGCGTCTCCTGCACGCTGTGGCCGGAGGTGATCACCAGTTCGGAGACCGCGCCCGGCAGATGCGCGCTGCGGTACGGCACCAAGCCGTCGTCGGAGTCGGCCAGCGGCACCGCCGGATCGCGGCGGGCGATGATGGTGTGGTAGCGCACCGCCGACGAAATCGGCAGGTCCGCCGCCGCGCGCACGAACGGATCGGTGTCGCGCAGGTTGTCGATGCTGTTGGGCACGCGCATCGGCGCGCCGTCGGGGCCGTCGATCCCCTGCAGCAAGGTGTTCAAGCGATCGAGCAGCGTCACCGGCAGGCGTACCAGGCGCCCGGCCAGGCGGCCGAGCCGCCCTTCGGCGAAGGTGGTGCCGCGTTGCGGCGCGGCGATGAAGATGGCGCGGTCCACCTCCGGCAACGGCGCGAAGCGCAGCAGCGGCTGCAACTGCGCCAGCGCCTGCGGGTCCAGCGGGCGCCGGTCGCCGCGCGCACCGATCAGGTCGTTCCACAGCGTGTCGCCGGAGTCGCTGACCAACAGGCGCCCGATCACCCCGCCCATGCTGTGGCCGATCAGGACCATGTGCTGCGAGGCCGGCGCCTGCCCCTGCGGATCGAAATGGCGCAGGGTCTGCTGCACCAGCGTCTCGATCTGCGCGCGGTTCCAGGCGATCGGCATGTTGGTCGGGTAGTAGACCTGCCAGATCTGGTAGTGGCGGCGCAGTTGTTCGTCGCCCATCAGTTCGTTGGCGACGTTGACCCAGGCCTCCGGACTGCTGGCTAGGCCGTGCAGCATCAGGATGATGCGCCGGTCCGGATCGTACGGCTGCATCAGGTACAGATGCGGCTGGTCGATGCCATCCTCGCGGCCGAGCATGGAGCGCAGCGACTGCCGCGCGAAGCCGGCACGGGCCAGCCACAGGCCATAGGCCGCAGTGAAGTTGGCCGCCAGCGGCAGGCGCTGGCCGTGCACCTCGACCTCGCCGTCGCGGTACGGATCGTAGGGCGCGACCACCACGCTGCGGGTGTCCAGCACCTGCGCCAGGCTGTCGCCGTCGAAGCGCAGCAGCACCGTGGTCGGCGCATACGGCATCTCGCTGAATGCCGGCGCGTGCGGGTTTGGCGCGGCCTTGGCGGCCGCCGCCGCGGTCGGATCGCCGACCTTGGCCGGCGCGATCTCCGCGACCAGTTCGGCGCCGAAGCCGTCGCGGCGGTAGGTGCTGCGCAGGCCATCGAAGCGCAGCGTCGACGCCGGCAGCATCGCGTCCGGCCGTGCCACGCCACCCGGCAGGCGGAAGCTGCCCATGTCCGCGCGCACCTGCCAGCCGGCCGTGCGCAGCGTGTCGTCGTCGTGCAACTCGCCGCTGGCGCTGCCGGCGCGCCAGCGCAGGAACAGCTCGCCGACCACCTGCTGCACGGCGTAGTTGTAGTAGTCGCGCACCTGGGTCTGCCGGTCCTCGAAGGCGCGCGCACTGGCCGGGCGCTGGGTGTAGAACAGGTAGGCGTAAGCGTAGCGCGCCGCCTCCAGCCAGGCCTGCAGCGTCGCGTCGTCCAGCGCCCTCGCCTGCCGCGGCGTGCGCACATTGGCCGCATGCACCCACAGCTCCGACAGGGTCGCCAGCCGCCGCTCCTGATCCAGCCCCTGCAATGCGCGCAGCTGCGTGGCGCAGGCCGCAACGTCGGCCTCGCAGGTCTTGGGATCGAGCGCGAGCACGCGCAACGTCTCCAGACTGGCATCGCTGAGTTTGCCGGTGCTGAGCACGTCGCCGCGCTGGGTGGCGATGTAGTCGGCAGCGCTGCGCGACTGCACGCTCACCATGGCGCAGCCGCTGCCGAGCAGCAGCCCGGCAGCCAGCAGCGCGGTGCCCGCGCACCGCGCAAGACGTAAGTACCGGGTCATGGCGCGACGGCGGGATCGTCGCCGGGAATGCCGGCGCGGATGCGCGTGGAGAAGTCGTCGCCAACGCCAGCCGCGCGCGCGCGTTCGCCGATGCGGCCGCGCGTGCGCAGCGTGGCCAGGCTGTAGCCGGGCACGAAGCCATGCTGCGCATAGACGTAGGACGGCAGGTAGCCGGACAGCAGCAGGCGCACATCGAGCGGCAGTGCGGGATCGAGCTTGCGCGCCAGCTCGAACACGATGGTGGTGCAATTGCTGGTGGCGGTGTTGTAGAACCGCGGCGTGCGCTGCAGTTGCTGCGCCCGCGCCACGTAGCCCAGGAACAGCTGGCGCAGTTGCGCACGCGACAGGTTGAGCCGGTACAGATAGACGTCCTCGCCGCGCACGTTGCTGCGCACCGCCAGGATGTCGCGTTCGTCGGCGGCGACCATCACCTGCTCGAAGTTGCGGAAGAACCCGGCCAGCGCCGAAAACGCCTCGCCGCGCTCCTTGCGGATCTCCAGCGAGAACACCACGCGACGGCCGTCGTCGAAGCCGAACGAGACCAGGGTGTGGGCGATCGCCGGCCCCATCCAGTACGACAGCGCGAGGTCCGCCGAGGCCAGCCGCTCCAGGTCGTAACGGCGCGTCTCCCAGCGCGGGGTGTAGTCGTGGTCGCTGCGCCAGGCGAAATTGCGCACGTTGTGCAGGGTCACCACATGCCCGTCCACCTGCGGCTGCAGCAGTTGCGCGACATCGTCGGCCCAGTCGCGGTTCTGCTGCGGCTGCAGCGCCGACCAGCCCACCGCCATGCCGGCGCAGCCGACCGCGAACAGCAGCGGCAGCACGCGGTACTCGCGCGGATGCCGCAGGCCCCACAGCGCCGCGCCGCCCAAGGCGGCCCACAGCAGCGCCGAGCCGTAGCGCACCACCGCGCCGGTATGCGGCAGATAGCTCAGGAACAGCGCGCCCCACAGGCTGGCGCCGAGCACCGCCAGCATCGCCAGTGCGCGCGCCAGCCGCCATGGCCAGGCGCGTCGACGCGCGGCGCCGTCGGCGCTCACAACTCGGCCGCCGCCGCGGGCGTGGCCAGGGCGTGGCACAGCAGGCGGCAACAACGCTGCGCCAGCGCCTTGCGTTCGGCCTCGTCGCTGCCGCGCTGGCAGGCGCCGAGCATGTCCATCGCCAGGGCCAGGTCCTGCTCGCCCAGGTCCGCGCGGCACAGGCCGGCGGCGATGGCGCGCTGCAGGTACGGCAGCAGGATCGCCATCGCCCGCGTATGCGCCGCGGCGATCGTCGGATGCTCGCGCGGCATCGACCGCCAGTAGTCGGCCAGCGGCGCCGACATCGCGATGTGTTCGGCGACGTCGTACATCAGCAGGAACAGCCCGTCCGGCCGCGTGCCGATCTCGCGCGCGCAGCCCTCCAGGCCGTCCAGGCCGCGTTCCAGCAGCGCCGCCATCAACTCGGTGCGGTCGGCGAAATGGCGGTACAGGGTGGCGCGGCCGAGGCCGGCGCGCTCCACCACCAGTTCCAGCGGCGCTAGCACGCCGTGCTCGCAGAACACCTCGTCGGCGGCGTCCAGCAAAAGGCGGCGGCGGTGGGCGGTATCGGCTCGCATCTCCATGCGCGGCATTATCGGACAATTTTGTCCGCTTGCAAGCGGATCACGGCCGGCCGCCGCCGGTATCCACCGGCGGCGCCCTGGAAGCACCGGGCTCAGCCGGTGTTCTGCACGCCCTGGGCGACGCCGTTGACGCAGGCCACCAGCGCCCGCAGCAGGTCCTCGTCTTCGCCGTCGGTAGCGCGCCAGCGCTGCAGCAGGTCCACCTGCAGCACGCTGATGGGGTCGATGTACGGATTGCGCAGGCGGATCGACAAGGCCAGGCGCGGATCGTGCTGCAGCAGCGACGACTGCCCGGTCAGCGCCTTCACCCAGCCCTTGGTCAGCGCCAGTTCGTCGCGGATGCGCGGGAAGAAGCGCTCGTGCAGCGGCCCGGACAGGCGCGAGAACATCTCGGCGATGTTGAGGTCGCCCTTGGACAGGACCATGGCGATGTCGTCGAGGAAGGTGCGGAAGAACGGCCAGTCCGCGGCCATCGCGCGCAGCGCGTCCTCGTGGCCGGCGTCCACCGCCGCCTGCAGGCCGCTGCCCACGCCGTACCAGCCCGGGATCACCGCGCGCGCCTGGCTCCAGGCGAATACCCAGGGAATCGCCCGCAGGTTGGACAGCGCCGCATCCTGGCCCAGCCGCCGCGACGGCCGCGAGCCCAGGGTCATGCGCTCGATCACGTCGATCGGCGTGGCCAGGCGGAAATAGCGCATGAACTCGGCATCGCCGACGAAGCCGCGGTACGCCTGGCTGCTGTGCTCGGCGACCAGGTCCATCACCGGCCGCCAGCCGGCCTCGCGCGCATCGGCCGCACGCGGACGCAGGCTCGACAGCAGCACCGCGCCGGTCATCTGTTCGAGCGAACGCAGCGCCAGCGCGCGGATGCCGTACTTGCGGTGGATCACCTCGCCCTGCTCGGTCACGCGCAGGCGCCCGTCGACGCTGCCGCGCGGCGCCGCCTCCAGCGCGCGCGTGGTCTTGCCGCCGCCGCGCACGATCGAGCCGCCGCGGCCGTGGAAGAAGGTCAGGCGGATGCCGAGTTCGGCCGCCGCCTCCAGCAGCTCCACCTGCGCGCGCTGCAGGCCCCAGCGCGAGGCGGCGATACCGCCGTCCTTGCCGCTGTCGGAATAGCCGAGCATCACCATCTGCACGTCGTCGCGCGCGGCCAGGTGGCGACGGTAGACCGGGTCGGCCAGCAGGTCGCGCAGGGTCGCGGTGCCGCCGCGCAGGTCGTCCACGGTCTCGAACAGCGGCACGATGTCCAGCGGCACCGCGCCGTCGGCATCGACCAGGCCGCCGCGGCGCGCCAGCGCCAGCACGGTCAGCACGTCGGCGCGGTCGTGCGCCATCGAGATGATGTAGCTGCCCAGCGCGTCGGCGCCGTGCCGCGCGCGCGCATCGGCGAGCGCGGCGAACACCGCGTCCAGCCGCGCATTGCCTTCGTCGTCGGCCGCCGGCAGCGCCTGTTCGCCGCTGGCGTAGGGGCCGAGCAGGCCTGCGCGCGCTTCCACCGCGCGCGCGTCCCAGTCCTGCGTGTCCAGCGCGGCGGCGACCGCGCGTGCATGCACGCTGGACTCCTGGCGCACGTCCAGCCGCGCCAGGTGAAAGCCGAAGCTGCGCACCCGCCACAGCAGGCGCCGCACCGCGAACCAGCCGGCGTGCAGGCCCTTGTTGGCCTGCAGGCTGTCCAGGATCAACTGCAGGTCGCTTTCCAGTTCGGCCGGCGCGGCATAGGCACCGGGCGCATCGTCCAGGGTCGCCTGCAGGCGCGCGCGCATCAGATCGTTCAGCAGGCGGTACGGCATGTCGCCGTGACGCGGCCGCGAGCGCGCCGCGGCCTCCGGCAGCAGTTGCCGGTAACGCTCCAGTTGCTCCAGCAGCGGCGCGCTGACCGCGACCAGGGTGGTCGACTGGCTGAGCAGGCTGGCGAGCTGCCACAGTTCCTTCAGATAGCGCTCCAGCACCGCACGCCGCTGCGCGTCGAGGGTGGCGGTGATGGTGGCGGCATCGACGTTGGGGTTGCCGTCCATGTCGCCGCCGACCCAGGTGCCGAAGCGCAGCAGCCGCGGCAGGCTCAGCGCCTGCCCGTAGGTCTGCTCGATGGCGTGCTCCAGGGTCTCGTACATCACCGGGATCACCCGGTACAGCACCTGGGTCAGGTAGAAGCCGACATGCTCGCGCTCGTCCTCCACGGTGGGACGCACCGGCGAGGAATCGGCGGTCTGCCACGAGGCGGTCAGCGCCATGCGGAAGCGCGCCGCGTCGGTGGCGCGCTCGCCCGGGGTGCGCAGGCCGTCGAGGTTGTCGACCAGGCTGGCCACCATCAACTGTTCCTTCTCCAGCAGCGCGCGCCGCACCGCCTCGGTCGGGTGCGCGGTGAACACCGGCTCCACGTCGATGCGCGGCAGCCAGTCGCGCAGTTCGTCGATGCCGACGCCCTGCGCCTTGAGCCGGCGCAAGGCGTCGAGCAGGCCGTCCGGCTGCGGCGTGTCGGCGCTGCTGCGCTGGTAATCGCGGCGGCGGCGGATGCGGTGCACGCGCTCGGCGATGTTGACCACCTGGAAATACGTGCTGAAGGCGCGCACCAGCGCTTCGGCATCGCGCGGTGCGCGACCGGCGAGTTGCTCGCTCAGCGAGGACAGCGGCGCGGCGCGCTCGCGGCGCGCGATCGCGGTGGTGCGGATGCGTTCGATCTCGTCGAGGAACTGCGCCGAGACCTGTTCGGCGAGCAGGTCGCCCACCAGGGCGCCGAGGCGGCGCACGTCGTCGCGCAGGGGAAGGTCGGGGGTGGCGAAGACGATGCTGCTGCGGGACTCGTTCATCGGGAAACGCATGGCTCGGCAGTGGGGGCGCCGCAAGCCTAACCGAAAAGGGATCGCGTTCCCGTCGGCCGCGCGACGGTTTCAAAGCGAACCATTTGCACTGCACAGCAGCGCCCTGCGCCACGGCGGCACGCACGTGCGGCCGTGGCGCAGGCGCGGCTCAGCGCGGCGTGGCGCCTGCCGCAGCCGGCATGGACGTCGGCGTGGGCGCCGGTCCCAGATAGGTGCGCAGCCAGCGCTCGCTCTCGGCCAGCATCTGCAGCACCGACTCGCGCGCGCGGTAGGCATGCGCCTCGTTGGGCAGCATCACCAGCCGCGCGGTGCCGCCGTTGCCCTTGATCGCCGCGTACATGCGCTCGCTCTGGATCGGGAAGGTGCCGGAGTTGTTGTCCTCGGCGCCGTGGATCAGCAGCAGCGGATCCTTGATCCGGTCAGCGTAGTTGAACGGCGACATCGCCTGGTACACCGGCTGCGCCTGCCAGTAGGTGCGCTCCTCGGACTGGAAGCCGAACGGGGTCAGCGAGCGGTTGTAGGCGCCGCTGCGGGCGATGCCGGCCTTGAACAGGCGCGTGTGCGCGAGCAGGTTGGCGGTCATGAAGGCGCCGTAGGAATGCCCGCCGATGGCGATGCGGTTGCGGTCGGCGACGCCGCGCCGCACCACCTCGTCCACCGCCGCCTGCGCATCGGCGACCAGTTGCTCGACGTAGGTGTCGTTGGGTTCGCGCGCACCCTCGCCGACGATCGGCATCGACGGATCGTTGAGCACCGCATAGCCCAGCGCCAGGAACGCCTGCGGGCCCCAGTAGCCGATCGCGTTGAAGCGGTACGGCGAATCGGTGACCTGGCTGGCGGCGTCGGCGGATTTGAACTCGCCTGGGTAGGCCCACATCAGCATCGGCAGCGGGCCGTCGCGCTTGGCGTCGTAGCCCGGCGGCAGCAGCAGGGTCGCGGTCAGCTCCACCCCGTCCTTGCGCCGATAGCGGATCTGTTCCTTATGCACGTCGCGCAACTGCGGCGTGGGATGGGTGAAATGGGTCAGCGCCACCGGCTCCGCGTTCGCAGCGTCGAGCCGGTAGAAATTGCGCGGCTCCCGCGGCGTTTCGCGGGTGATCAGCAGGCGCTGGCCACTGGCGTCGAGCAAGGCCTGCGGCACCGCGTAATACGGCGCCTGCGACTGGAACAGGCGCGTGCTTTTCCGCGTGTCCAGATCGTAGCGATCCAGGAACGGCCGATCGCCCTGCGGGGAGGCGCCTTCGCCGCGCAGGAACAGGCTGTGACCGTCGGCGGCGATCAACAGGCGCGGGTTGCCGGCCGCATCGCGCTCCGTCACCGGCGTGCCCGGATCCGCGTAGCGGTCCTCCTGCGAACGCTCTACCAGCAGCTGCGGCGCCTGCGCGGGATGGTCCGGGGCCACGCGCCATTGTCTGGTCTGGCGCGTCTTCCACCAGAACTCGTCGATCAGCGCAAGGTCGCCGCGGCCCCAGGCGATGCCGGCGAAGCGCGACTGCAGGCGCGCCAGCGTCACCGGCGGTGTCTTGAACGGCGCCGCCTGCATCAGCACCGCGTCGCGCACCGCCGCTTCGCGCGCGGGGTCGCCGCCGTCCTGGGCCTCGGCCCAGACCAGGGTGGCCGGCGCGTCGCTGCGCCAGTCGATATCGCGCACGCCGGTGCGCACCGCATCGTTGCCGGTCGGCAGGCCTTCCACCAGCGGCAGCTGCGCCACTGTGTGCACCGGCTTGCCGGCGCGGTCCAGCACCTCGATGGTGCGCGGGAAGCCACTGGCCGGCACCAGGTAGGAGAACGGCCGCTGCAGGCGCTGCGCCAGCAGATAACGGCCGTCCGGCGACGGCGCCAGCGACAGATACAGGTCGGGAGACGCGATGCGCTGCATCCGCCCGTCGACGTCGACCAGCGCCGGCTGCGCGCGTAGTTGATAGTCGAACTGGCGCGCGTCGGCCTCGTTCTTCAGCAGGTCCTGGTAGGTGCGCAAGGCGGTGGCCCCACCACCGGCGGTCTGCTGCACTGCCGGCCCGGTCGGCACCGCGTCGGCGGGCGGCGCCGCGCCCTGCGCCTGCGGCTGCAGCAACACCAGCAGTAGGCGGCTGTCGGGCATCCACGCATAGCCCTCGCCGGACACCGTGTTGAGCTGCTCGGCGACACGTCGCGCCCGCCGCGCGGCGATGTCCACCACCCACAGTTCGTTGGCGCCGCTGCGCGCGTCGACCTGGTTGAAGGCCAGATGCCGCTGGTCCGGTGCCCAGGCCATGCCGGCGATCGACAGCGGCGACGGCAGGCCCTCGATCTGCAGCTCGCTGCCGTCGGCGATGCGCAGCAGCCACAGCTTGTCGCCGAAGGCGAAGCGGCTCTGCGAGCGGGTGCGCGGATGGATGCGCAGCCCGGCCAGCTTGAGTTCCGGCTGCGCGACCTGGGCGATGCCGGGCAGCGCAGGCAACTGCAGCATCGCCGCCAGATCGCGCCGCGGGCTCAACGACAGCTGCGGCGGCCGCGGCGCATCGACGATGGCCTGCAGTGGCGCCGACGGCAGTTGGTAGCCGCTGTCCGCAGGATCGGCGGCGGCCGCCGCCGCGGGTGCCGCGGCCGCGTTGGCGGCGGCGCTGCCGGCCGCGGCCAGGGCCGCGCACAGCAGGCCGCAGACCGGCCTGGCGACACGGCGGCGCCCGCGCACTGTGATCTGGTTCATTTCTCCCCTCTCTTTCGCATCGATCGAACTACCGACGGTAGCAGGGCCAGCGTCGCCCGCCCCCTGTCGATGGTTGGGCTTGGCGTGTCATGCACGCCCTGACCCGTGTTCAAGCGCCACACGCGGCAGCCGCTATAATCGGTTACCCCTTGCGCCGAGGGGCGCTGCGACCGGATCGAGACCGGATTCCCCGTCTCCAGATCCGGCCAGGCTCGGCGCGAGGCTTGAGCGACAACGGCGCCCGGACTTCGCGAGTTTCTCGCCATTGACCGGAGCTTTATCGATGAACGCTGCACTCAAGAGCTTTTCCACCGAGGGCGACTACAAGGTCGCCGACATTTCCCTGGCCGATTGGGGCCGCAAGGAACTGGACATCGCCGAGCACGAGATGCCGGGCCTGATGTCGATCCGTCGCCAGTACGCCGCCGCCAAGCCGCTGGCCGGCGTGCGCGTCACCGGTTCGCTGCACATGACCATCCAGACCGCGGTGCTGATCGAGACGCTGAAGGACATCGGCGCCGACGTGCGCTGGGCCTCGTGCAACATCTTCTCCACCCAGGACCACGCCGCCGCGGCGATCGCCGCCACCGGCACCCCCGTGTTCGCGTGGAAGGGCGAGACCCTGGAGGAATACTGGGACTGCACCCTCGACGCGCTGACCTTCACCCTGCCCGACGGCACCCAGACCGGCCCGGAACTGGTGGTGGACGACGGCGGCGACGTGACCCTGCTGATCCACAAGGGCTATGAGCTGGAGAACGGCGCCAAGTGGGTCGACGAGCCGTCCTCCTCGCACGAGGAGCAGGTGATCAAGAACCTGCTCAAGCGCGTGGCGGTGGAGCGCCCGGGCTACTGGACCCGCGTGGTCAAGGACTGGAAGGGCGTCTCCGAAGAGACCACCACCGGCGTGCACCGCCTGTACCAGCTGGCCGAAGCCGGCACCCTGCTGATCCCGGCGATCAACGTCAACGACTCGGTGACCAAGAGCAAGTTCGACAACCTGTACGGCTGCCGCGAGTCGCTGGCCGACGGCCTCAAGCGTGCGATGGACGTGATGCTGGCCGGCAAGGTCGCGGTGGTGTGCGGCTACGGCGACGTCGGCAAGGGCTCGGCGCACAGCCTGCGTGCCTACGGCGCCCGCGTCATCGTCACCGAGATCGACCCGATCTGCGCGCTGCAGGCGGCGATGGAAGGCTTCGAGGTCAACACCGTCGAGGACACCCTCGGCCAGGCCGACATCTACGTCACCACCACCGGCAACAAGGACATCATCCGCATCGAGCACCTGACGCAGATGAAGGACCAGGCCATCGTCTGCAACATCGGCCACTTCGACAACGAGATCCAGGTCGAGGCGCTGTACAAGCTGCCGGGCGTGCAGAAGATCAACATCAAGCCGCAGGTGGACAAGTTCGTGCTGCCCAACGGCAACGCGATCTTCCTGCTGGCCGAAGGCCGCCTGGTCAACCTGGGCTGCGCCACCGGCCACCCCAGCTTCGTGATGTCCAACAGCTTCGCCAACCAGACCCTGGCGCAGATCGACCTGTGGCAGAACAAGGACAGCTACGAGAAGCAGGTGTACCGCCTGCCGAAGAAGCTGGACGAGGAAGTGGCGCGCCTGCACCTGGAGAAGATCGGCGTGAAGCTGACCAAGCTCACCGACGCGCAGGCCGCCTACCTCGGCGTGCCGGTCGATGGCCCGTTCAAGCCGGAGCACTACCGCTACTGAGCCATTGGCAGCACATCGCCAGGCAGACAGGAACGGGCGCCGCGAGGCGCCCGTTTTTTGTGCGATCGGCGCAGCAAGCGTGTGGAGCGGAAGGGAGCTGGAAATTCGTACGGAGCGAAAAACCGCAGACGTCGCCACCTTGCGCCAACCCCTGCTCCAAGCCGCCTTTTCCGGCCAGTCGGCCGACGCGCCTGCCCAGCCAGGCATCTGTAACACACCTGTGCTACATTGATTCCAAGCCAATCGCCTGGAGCTCTCCATGGGCACTACCACCATCCGCCTGCCGGACGCGCTCAAGGCCCGCGTCGCCAAGGCCGCGGAAGCGGCCGGCACCACGTCGCACAACTTCATCCTGGAAGCCATCGCCGAGAAGGCCGAGCTGGCCGAGCGGCGCGTCGACTTCCATGCCCAGGCCGATCAGCGCTGGGCCGAGTTCCTGGAAACGGGTGAGACCATTCCCTGGGACCAAGCGCGTGCCTATTTCAAGGCACTGGCCGCAGGAAAGCCCGCAAAGCGGCCGGTAGCGCGCAAGCTGGAAGACTGAGGTGACGCGCGTCCGCATCGCTCCCGGCGTGATCGAGGATCTGGAGCGGATCGCTGCGTATTTGCGCGAGCACGAGAGCCAGCATGCCGAGGCGAGGACCGAGGAGATCGTCAGCGCGTTCGACGTACTGGCGGGTAATCCCTTGATCGGCCGCCCGGTCCATGGAGACAACCGCGAACTGGTGATGGGCCGCGGTGCGCATGGGTATGTGGCGTTGTATCGCTATGTGGATGTGACCGATACGGTGATCGTGATGGCCATCCGCGCACAGCGGGAGGCGGGCTATGCGCTCGGCGGATGAAACCGAGTCGACGTCCGCACCACCGCATCGACGGATGCCGGCAGGGGCATCGTGGATCGCCCTCGGGCCATCGCCAACTGATTGATCCTCACCTCGCCCCCGACGGCAACCAGTGCGGCATCTCGCTGTCGGCGGATTGGATACTGAATGACCTTCGGCGGGTACCGCCGGCATGGACACCAACCCAAAGGCGACACGGTCCTGCCGATACCGATGCCGCAATTGTAGATAGGACGCCGTCATCCAACGCCTGCAACGGCACGATCTTCAGGCCGTGCACTCGCTGGCCGGCGCGTACACCGAAATTTGAATCCGGCTGCGCGCGTGATACGGCGTGCGTGCCCAGTCGCTCCAGCGCGCCTCCAGGCGCAGGCCGGCGATCTGCGCCATCAGGTCCAGCTCCGATGGCCACACGTAGCGGCGGCGCTCGCTGAAGATGCGCGTACCGGATTCGCCCAGTACCACCACGCGCTGGTCGATGCGCTGCTGCAGCGGATCGGGCTGCGAGCACACCAGCATCACTGCCGCGCCATCGCCGTCGGTGTCCGGCACGTCCAGCACCTGGCTGACCTTGCCGCCGCTTTCGAACACCTCTGCACCCGGCACCGCGCTCTGGATCAGCAAGCGGCCGTCGGGCGCCAGGCAGCGCGCCGCGTTGACCATGCAACGCAGCTGCTCGGCCTGCGTCAGCAGATACCCGAATGCCGCCACCGCGTAGATCAGGCCGAACGGGCCGCATACCGGCATGTCGGCGAAATCGGCGCAGACCAGGTGCAGGCGTTCGCTGCCGGGCTTGGCACGCAAGGCCTCGAGCATCGCAGGCGAATTGTCGATACCGGTGACCGGCACATCGCAGTGCGCGAGCGGCAAGCCAATGCGGCCAGTGCCGATGCCCAGTTCCAGCGCCGCACGGCCCGCGGCCAGCTCGGCGAGGACACCGACGCACTGCTGGGTGACGGCGGCAGGCCAGCGATCGTAGAAACGGTCGTAGATCGCGGCCAGGCGATCGTACTCGTGGGTCACGGGCATCCGCAGCCACTCGTTGCCGAAGTGGCGCGACCATAGCACGCAGCGATGGCGACGCAGTGGCCACACATGCAGGGCGGCACCCTGCATGGCAGGCGCGGCGATGCGCTGCAATCGCGTGCGACACACGCCACAAAACTGCAGATGACATGCGCATTGCAGTTGGCCGCGCTTCAGTCTTTTGCTTGCGCCGCCGCATCCAAGCGAGGATGCTTTTTCCCGCGCCTGCCACGCTGAGGCAGGCGCGACAATCGCAACAGATCCCCCGCTCAATCAGGAGTATCGCCATGAAACGCCTTTTTGATTCGCTGTCGCGTTGGGTGCAGAGCCTCGGTGGCCGCAAGCTCGGCTACATCTACACCTACTGACCTCCCCCGCCACCGTCGCGTGGCATGACCGTGCGAGAGGGGGCGACCCGCCCCCTCTCCCCAGCGCTCTCCGCTTCGCACGGCCGCACGCCCGTTCGCCATCGGCTCCATGTCCCCTCCTGCGTCGCGGTGTGACCCGCCGACACGGCTATTCGTGCGGATCTGCACGTGACCGATCCGCATCCGCGCCCGCCAGGCCCGCGCGGGCACTGGGCATTCGGCAACCGGCAGGCTTTCGCCACCGATCCCCTCGGCTTCCTGCAACACTGCGCACGCACGCATGGCGACGTGGTGCGGATCGCCGAGCGCACCTATCTGCTCGCAGCACCAACCGCGATCGCCACGGTGCTCGGCGACGACGGCAGCCTCTACGCCAAATCCGATCCGGATCCGCGTGCGCGGCGCGCTGCATTTCCGGCATCGGTGATGAACAGCGAGGGCGAGGCCTGGCGGCGCAAGCGCCAGGCGCTGCAGCCCGCGTTCCGCGCCAGCCTGGTGCGCGACTACGCCGCAAAGGCGGCCGCCGCCACACAGGCGCTGCTGCGATCGCGCGACGACATCGACAACGTGCACGACCTGCGCCTGACCATGACCGCGCTCTGCGCGCAACTGGGCGCCGGCTTCCTGCTCGGCGATGCGGTGCACGCGCCGGCGCTGCTGCGGATGCTGCCGATGGTCGATGCGATCCTGCAGCAGACGCGTACGCCGTCCGCGGCGCCGGCCTGGTGGCCGAGTGCCGGCAAGCGCCGCCTGCGTGCCGCACGCGGCGCACTGGACACCGCGCTGACGCAGATCCTGACGTCGCCACATTCTGATGGCGCAGACGCCTCGGTGCTGGAGCTGCTGCGACGCGACGCTCCGCAGGCCGACGACGACTGGTGCCGCGACGAAGCGGCGGCGATGCTGATGTCGGCGCTGGAGCCGATGGCGGCCGGCCTGACCTGGACGCTGTTGCTGCTGGCGCAACATCCATCGATCGCGCAGGCCGTGGCGGAGGAAGCCGATGCCCTGCCCGGTATCGACGGCGCATCCAGCACGCCCTGCGCCGATGCGCTCGTCGAACGCCTGCCGCTGACGCGCGCCTGCGTGAAGGAGGCCATGCGCCTGTATCCGCCGGCGTGGATGACCGCGCGCATCGCGCAACGCGACACCACGCTGGGCGGCTTCGCGGTGCCGCGCGGTACCCAGCTGATCGTCAGCCAGTGGGTGGTGCAGCGCGATCCGCGTCACTTCTCCGCGCCGGACCGCTTCCTGCCGGCGCGCTGGCTGGACCCGGCGCAGACACCGGCGCGCTACACCTACTTTCCGTTCGGCGGCGGTCCGCGCAGTTGCATCGGCAGCCAGTTGGCGCTGGTGCAGATGACCGTGATCGTGGCCGGCCTGTTGCGCGAGCGCACGCTGCACCTGGCGACGGATGCACGGCCACGGCCGTATCCGGCGCTGGTGCTGCGTCCACTCGATGTCCGCATCGCCTTGCGCCCGCGCACGACAACCCTGTCCCGCCAGTCGCCCGCGACGGCGCCCTTCCCCCGCACACCGGAAACCCCGCATGGCTGATTCCGCCGCCTTCGCCAAGACCCGGGAATACTCCAACCGCTTTTTCGATTCCGCCGCCTGGAACGAACTGGAGTTTCGCGACGGCGACATCGTCATCGCCAGCTACGCCAAGGCCGGCACCACCTGGCTGCAGCAGATCGTCGCGCAGTTGCTGTTCGAGGGCGCGGCGGACGTCGACGTGTCGGCGATCTCGCCGTGGCTGGACGGTGTGTACCCGGACCGCACGAGCAAGCTCGCGCTGCTGCAGGCGCAGACCCACCGGCGCTTCATCAAGACGCATCTGCCCGCCGATGCGCTGGTGGTCAGCGATCGCGCCAAATACCTGTACATCGGCCGCGACGGTCGCGACATCGCGCTGAGCCTGTACGACCACCAGTGTGCGGTCAGCCAGGATGCGCAGGCGCGGCTGGATGCCGGGGCGGCCGAACCGGGCAAGCTGCGCGTGGTGCCGCCGCCGAGCCTGCCGGTGGATGCCTACGTGGCGCATTGGCTGGCCCACGACGGCGCACCGTTCTGGCCGTTCTGGGAAGGCATGCGCAGCTGGTGGCAGCAGCGCGCGCAGCCGAACGTGCTGCTGGTGCACTACGCCGACCTGCTGCAGGATCTGCCAGGGCAAGTGCGGCGCATCGCCGCGTTCCTGGAGATCCCGGTGCGCGAGACGGACCGGGAGACCATCCTGGCGCACTGCCAGTTCGGCTACATGCGCCAGCACGCCGCGCGCTACGTGCCGCAGGGCGCCGGGCTGTGGCGCGAAGGCGGCAAGGCCTTCTTCAACCAGGGGCGCAGCGGCCGCTGGCGTACGCTGTTGCCGGCGACCGTCGCCGCCGACTACGAGGCGCGCGCGCTGGCCGAGCTGGGCCGCGAGGCCGCGCAATGGCTGGCACAGGGCGCCGGAGCGACGGCATGAGCCTGTGCGTCATCGGCGCCGGCCTCGGCCGCACCGGCACCCTGTCGCTGAAGCTGGCGCTGGAACATCTGGGCCTGGGCCGCTGCTATCACGCCATGGAACTGGCCGCGCACCTGCGCCAGGCCTTGCCGCTGTGGGACGCGGCGATCGACGGGCAGGCGGACTGGGACACGCTGTTCGCCGGCTACACCGCCACCGTCGATTATCCCGGCTGCTGCTTCTGGCGCGAGCTGGTCGCGCGCTACCCGCAGGCCAAGGTGATCCTGACCGTACGCGATGCCGATGCCTGGTTCGAGTCGGTGCGCTGCACCATCTTCGCCAGCGACGGCAGCGTGCCGGCCCTGTTCGGCGCCGAGGGCCAGCGGCTGAGCCAGTTCCTGCGCCGCGACTTCGCCACGCGCATCGACGATCGCGGCTTCATGACCGACTATTTCCGCCGCTGGAACCAGGCGGTCATCGCCAGCGTGCCGGCGCAGCGCCTGCTGGTGCTCGACACCGACGCGCAGACGGGCTGGGAGCCGCTGTGCGCCTTCCTGGGCGTGCCGGTGCCGGCACAGCCGTATCCACGCGTGCATGCGCGCAGCGGCGGCGGCACGCAAGCGCGCCCGCTGCCCAGCGACCCGGCGCAACGCGAGCAACGCCTGCGCGCCTACCTGGACCGGCTCGCCGTCGAGGCGTTCGCAGCGCCCGCCGACGGCTGAGCGCGCGTCCGCCTATAGCGAGAAGTTGCGCTTGATCGAGAACGACCAGGCACCGTCGATCGGGTTGGAGACGTGCACCCGGCCCTCGCCATCCGCCACGCCGGTGGTGTAGCGGCGATAGACGCCGGCGCTGTTCCAGGCCCGTGCGTAGCTCAGGCCGAACTCGGTGCCGCGCCAGGTGCGGCTCAGGCCCACGCGCGCGTCGGTCCAGCCGTAGTCGGCGAAGTTGCGCACGTGCTGGTGGCCGGCATGCACGCTGGCCTGCCAGTCCGGCGCCAGCGGCAGCGTGGCGTCCAGCGCCAGATAACCGGAGCCGCGCGAGTGCCGGCCCTGGCCGACGCCCAGCGTGGCGCTGTTGTAGCCGAAGTAGTCGCGCGTCCAGGTGCTGGCGTAGGACAGTTCCAGCGTGCGCCAGTGCCCGGCGACGATGGCCTCGCCATAGTCGTAGCGCGTGCCGCTGGCGCTCATGCGCGCGCCGGGGTAGGCGTAGTGGTAGACGCCGGCGCGCCAGCCCCAGTCGCCATGGCTGGCCGCGTAGCCGGCATACACGTCCCACTCCACGTGCCCGCCTTCGATGAAGTACGGACTCACCCCGGATGCCCAGGTGCCGGCATACCAGCCGCTGTCCGCGGCCACGTCCAGCCCGCCCTGCAGCACCGGCCGCCCCCAGCTCTGCTCGAATCCGCGCGAGACGTAGTTCGAGGTCGCCGCCAGATTGGCGCTGGCGGTCCCGGCCCAGGCCGGTGCGGCGACGCCCAGCGCCAGCAGCAGCGCTGCGCTGCGCATGGCGCTCACGACACCAGCTCCAGCCGCGCCCGGCCCGCCGCGGCCAGGCCGCCCGACGAAGGTGCCGCGAGCTTGAACAGCGCCACCGCGCGCTGCAGTTCCTCGGCCTGATCCTCCATCGCCCGCGCCGCCGCCGTGGCCTCCTCGACCAGCGCGGCGTTCTGTTGGGTGGCTTCGTCCATCTGCACGATGGTCTTGCTCACCTGTTCGATACCGGCGCTCTGCTCCTGCGAGGCGGCAGCGATCTCGCTCATGATGTCGGTGACCCGGCGCACGCTGGCCACGACCTCGCGCATGGTGTCGCCAGCGCCGTTGACCAGTGCGGTGCCATCGTCGATCTTGCCGACCGAGGCGTCGATCAGGCCCTTGATCTCGTGCGCCGCGGTCGCCGAGCGCTGCGCCAGCGCGCGCACCTCGCTGGCCACCACCGCGAAACCGCGGCCCTGCTCGCCGGCGCGCGCCGCCTCCACCGCGGCGTTGAGCGCCAGGATGTTGGTCTGGAAGGCGATGCCGTCGATCACGCCGATGATCTCGGCCATCTTCTTCGATGCTTCGGCGATGCCGGACATGGTGTCCACCACCTGCTCGACCACCGCGCCGCCACGCGAGGCCACGCCCGCGGTGTCCTGCGCCAGGCGGTTGGCCTGGTGCGCATGCTCGGCGTTCTGCTTCACCGTCGAGGTCAGCTCCTCCATCGAGGCCGCGGTTTCTTCCAGATTGGCCGCCTGCTGCTCGGTGCGACGCGACAAGTCGTCGTTGCCGGCGGCAATCTCGCTGGCGGCGGAGTTGATCGCGGTGGTGGCCTGCTGGATGCGGCCGACGATGCCGGTCAGCTGTTCCACCGTGGCATTGGCATCGTCGCGCATCTGCGCGAATACGCCGTGGAATTCGCCGTGCATGCGCGCGGTGAGGTCGCCCTGGGCCACGGCACGCAACAGCGCCGACAAGGCCGAGAGGTTGCCTTCGGTCAACTCCATCAGCCGGTTCAGCCCGACCACCATGCCGCGGAAGTCGTACTGGAAGCGCTCGGCGTCGCCGCGCCGGGAGAAATCGCCGGAAGCCGCGGCCTGCGCCAGTTCGGTGATGGCCTGGTTGATCGCCTGCAGGCTGCGCTTGGTGGTGCGCATCGCCTCGGTGATCGCCGCCTTCTCGCCCGGCAGCGGTTCCATGTCCACCTGCATGTTGCCGATCGCGTACTGCGACATGACCTCGACCAGGCGCCGCTGCACGTCCACGTGCGCGGCCACCAGTGCATTGGTGCCATGGACCATGCGGCCGTACTCGCCGGGGAAGCGCTCGGCGTCCATCCGGTAGCTCATCTCGCCGGCGTCGTGGCGCTGCGCCATCTCCGCCTGCGCCTGCATTACCGCCTGCAACTGCGTCTGCATGCTGCCCATCGCATCCAGCAACTGGCCCAGCTCGTCGTCGCGGCGATGCCGGACCTGGCTGTCCAGGCGCCCGGCGGCGACCGCCGAAGACACGCGCACGGCCTCGGCCAGCGGGTCGAGCACCTGCCGGCGCAGCAGCAGGTACAGCGCGCCGCTCAGCAACAACGCCGAGAGCAGGCCGACCGCGGCGATGGTCCACAACAGCGCACGCGCCTTGGCCATGACCAGCGCGTACGGCACCGAGACGCCAAGCGCGAACGTCTGCGGCGCATCGCCGATCTTCAGCGGCACGAACACGTTCAACGCATCCTCGCCGTCGGCGCGGCGATGGTCGAACACCACCTGGCCCTTGGCCACGCGCGCCAGCATGTCCTTGGACCAGGCATCGCTGCGGGTCTTGCCGACCTGCTGCGGATCGCGGCTGGCCATCACCATGCCCAACGGCGACAGCAGGCTGGCATGGCCCTCGCCCATCGGCCGCAGCGCGGCGATGCGCTGCTGCAGGGTATCGAGGGTGAAGTCGACGGTGACCACGCCCAGGAAACGCCCGTTCTCCAGGATCGGCGTGGCCAGCGTGGTCATCAGCGTGTCCTTGCCGGCCACCGGGTAGTAGTAGGGCTCGATCACCACCGGCTTGTGCGTGTTGCGCGCCAGCAGGTACCAGTCGCCGTCGCCCGGCTTCTCGTAGTCGCGCAGCGCCTCGCGCACCAGCTTGCCGTTCTGCCGCGACCACCAAGTCATGTAGCGGCCGGTGGCGTCATGGCCCTCGGTGCCGACGAAGGCCTTGTCGTTGCCGTCGAACGCGTCCGGCTCCCACATGGTGCTGATGCCCAGCCACTGCGGATGCGCGTCGAGCTGGCTGCGCAGCACCGCGGTGGCGGTGGCGCGCGACAGACCGGCGGCGTGCTGCACGCGGAAGCTGTTGGCCAGCGCGTCGCTGGCGTCGAAGGCCACGCCGATTTCGCGCGACACCCGCTGCGCCTCCACTTGCGCCAGGTTCTCGATGCTGGTGCGCGAGGTCGACAGCAGCGCATCGCTGCTGCGCCAGTAGATGATCATGGCGGTCAGGCCGAAGCAGGCCAGCGCGAGCAGGCCGGTACCGAGCATCAGGCGTTTGGCGACGCTGCCGCGACGGCGCTGCGGCGACGGAGTGGACATGACGACTTCCTTGGCAAGGGGGGAGGGAATACGGTCGCGGGGAACGCCCCCACGCGGCAGCCCGCCACGGCGCGCGGCACGAGTGCGCCGTGTCCGCTGCCGATGACCTGCCCGAGGCGCCTTCCCCACCGGGCCACGATGCGCGGCCGGACATTGCGTCCTGGCGCCGCTGCATGGCGACCCACCCTCTCGCTATCGTCCCGCCGTCCGCAAACTTGATGGTCATTGCGCGTCATGCCGATGAACGGACAGGGCGTCGCGGCGAGAACGCGCGGCTGCGCGCAGTTCTGTTCAGCACTTATGCGCCAGTGCACAAGCGCGTGCACGGATGCAGCACGGCGGGCCGGCGACGGCAACGTGCAGGGATGCGTGAAGGCGGCTGCGCGAATGCGTGACCGCGTCCGGAGCGATCACGCCTGCGCGCGGTAACGTGCGCCGCATGCACCGCGATGCGTGCCCGGCGAGGTCACTGCGCGCGGACCGCGTCTGACCGCGCTTACGGCCGCCAGTTGGCGTTGTGCTCCCAGAACGCCACGCTGCGCCGATAGGCGTCGCGATCCAGCGGCACGCCCGAGCCGCCCTCCTCCACGCCCAGCGCATTGCGCAGCATGGTGATCGGCGCCATCGGGATCTCCTGCGGCTCGGCGGTATACAGGCAACCGACCACGCCCCAGTCCGCCTCGATCGGCGCGCCCTCGTGCGCGAGCTGTTCGCGGCTGTAGAGGATCGGCAGCAGGTACTCGGCCACCGGCGGCTCGACTCCTTCGAACCAGCGCACCAGGACCGGCAGTTCTTCACGGCTGCGCGCCTCGTAGCCCGAACGCAGCAGGCGCCGGTTGGCGTCGGTGATCGGCACGGTCAGGCAGCGCGTCGAGGTCCAGTTGCGGTGCACGTGCAACTTGCAGAACGGTGCGTAGCCGTCCAGCACCTGCAGCGGCGTGTGCGCGTTGAGGTGCTGCTCGAACTGCTCGGGCGTGCAGTCCTGGATCGCATTGCGGCGGCCGTCGCGCGGGAACAGACGCGTGCGGGCAAACGGCGTGAGGACGATGGACATGGGGTGCATGGCAAACGAGGGCCCACAAGCGTAGCGCGCGGCAGGGTCGGTGCCCACCGCTGCCACCGTCGCAGCCGGTGGCGCAAGGCCATGCGGAACAGCGCTTAGCGGAACTTGCGATACCTCGACTGGGTGCACTGTGGGAGGGACTTCAGTCCCGACGCCGTGCAAGGTTGGGTACCCAGCAGGCGTCGCTCGTCGCAGCTGCGTGACAGGTGTCCTGCAAATCGTGCATCCACCTGGCGACTACGGATGTGCCAAGGCGTAGTCGATCGCCGCGCGTACCGCCGCCACCTGCGCGGCGTTGCACTGCTGCGGCGTGGCGCTGGCACTGTCCGGATACACCTCGGTAGTCGTGGTGTAGCGCGCGTCGGTGATGCCTGCGCACAGACCCAGCCGCTTCACCGGGTAGTTGATGACCCCCGGCGCCGCCAGCGGCGTGCCGATGAGTTCGCCGGCGGCGTCGGCCGGCGCGATATGGGTGACCTGTGCGACTGCGGACAGCACCGCCTGCTGGAACGCGGGCTGCGGGTTCTCGCTGTCGCCGACCAGGTAGAAACCGTCGGGAATGCCGCCCGGCGCGTAGGCGATGCCATCGCGCGCGGCCAGCGCCGGCCGGAATTCGGACTCGTCGCTGTCGGTGGTCTCGTGCAGGTCGATGTGCATGCGCACTTGATCGCGCAACGGCGCGACCAGGCGCAGCAGCGCAGCCGATTCCTGCGCCGGGCTGTCGGCGCGGAACGAACGGTTGGGATCCAGCGCATCGGCGTTCCAGCGGTGGATGCGCTCGTACGCCCACGGGCTCACGCACGGCGCCACCAGCACATTGGCGCGGCCGGCGTAGTCCCCGGCATGCTGCTGCGCAAACTGCAGCGCGCCGTGCACGCCGCTGGTCTCGTAACCATGCACGCCGCCGGTGACCAGCATGCACGGCAAGGCGTGGTCCCAGTTGCGGCTGCGCAAGGCCAGCAGCGGATAGCGCTCCTGCGCGTATGCCAGGTCCCCGTACGCGACCACCTCCCATTGCCCGCGCAGGCCTTCGATGGCAGCGACCACCTCGTCCTGGTAGCTGCGCCGGCGCGGCTGACCCGCCAGCCAGGCCGCCTTCTCGGCCGCGCCCCAAGGCACGCCGGGGGTTCCGATCGGATAGAAGGCTGCGCTGGTCATGGTGCTGCTCCGCGTCGACAGGTGAGGGCGGCGACTGTAGCAAAGCGCATGGGCCGCGATGCGACATGTGCCATGAATGCAGCGCGCACGGCGCTCCCGAGCGGAAGCGGATGCCGATCCCGCTTTCGTACGCTGTCGCCATGAATACGTATGTAGCGCGCGCATGTTGCGCCGCGATGCGCGCTTAGCATCCTCCGGCCGCACGCCAGCCCCGCGGCGAGGTCATGCCCCTGTCCTGCAGGCGTCCTGCCTGCGCCCACGCACCGAGGAGATCGAACGATGCGCGTCCCATCCGCTGCAAATCGTCTGCTGCACCTGCACCGCTGGCGCAGCCTGCTGGTCGGCCTGCTGCTGCTCCTGGCCACCGCCAGCGCCCAGGCCGACGTCATCCTGCATGCCTTCAACTGGCCCTATGCCACCGTGGAAGCGCGTGCCGCGCAGATCGCCGCCGCCGGCTACCGCAAGGTGCTGGTGGCGCCGGCCTACCGCTCGCAGGGCGACGCCTGGTGGGCGCGCTACCAGCCGCAGGACATGCGTCTGATCGACAACCCGCTCGGCGACACCGACGCCTTCGCCAGCATGGTGCAGGCGCTGAAGGCGGTGGGCGTGGAAACCTATGCCGACGTGGTGCTCAACCACATGGCCAACGAAGCGGCCACGCGCTCGGACCTGAACTACCCGGGCAGCGCGGTGCTGGGCCAGTACGCCGCCAATCCGCAGCGCTATGCGTCGCTGCGGTTGTTCGGCGACCTCTCGCAGAATTTCCTCAGCGCCAGCGATTTCGGCCCGGCGCAATGCATCACCAACTACAACGATCCCTACCAGGTGCGCACCTACCGCATCTGCGGCGGCGGCAACGATCCCGGCCTGCCGGATCTGGTCGGCAACGACTGGGTGGTGCAGCAGCAGCGCAACTACCTGCTGGCGCTGAAGGCGCTGGGCGTCACCGGTTTCCGCATCGACGCTGCCAAGCACATGACCTTCGATCATCTGAACAAGGTGCTCGATGCGCAGGTCCGCTCCGGCGTGCTGGTGTTCGGCGAAGTGATCACCGGCGGCGGCAGCGGCAACTCCGACTACGACCAGTTCCTGGCACCGTACCTGCAGGCCACCCCGCACGCGGCCTACGACTTCCCGCTGTTCAACTCGGTGCGCAACGCCTTCGCCTACGGCGGCAGCATGGACCTGCTGGTGGATCCGGGCGCCTACGGCCAGGCGCTGCCCGGTGCGCGCGCGGTGACTTTCGCCATCACCCACGACATCCCCAACAACGCCGGCTTCCGCTACGCGATCATGGACCCGGTCGACGAGACCCTGGCCTACGCCTACCTGCTCGGCCGCGACGGCGGCGTGCCGATGGTGTACTCGGACAACAACGAGAGCGGCGACAACCGCTGGGTCAACGCCTACCAGCGCGACGACCTCAAGCGCATGGTCGGGTTCCACAACGCCGCACAGGGCCGCGACATGCAGGTGCTGGCGCACGGCGCCTGCTACCTGCTGTTCCGCCGCGGCGACCTGGGCATCGTCGGCATCAACAAGTGCGGCAATACCGTCACCGCCGCGGTACCGATGAACGGCAGCGTATTGCGCTGGAACGTCGACTACACCGATGCGCTGGGTTCCGGCAGCGTGGTGCGTATTTCCAGCGGCAGCTACACCTTCAGCCTGCCGCCGCGGCAGGCGCGGATGTGGAAGCGCTGAGCCAGGGAGCGGACGCGGCGCGCCCACCGGCGCGCCGCGCGGGGAGCGCGTCGCCGCCCCCGGGCGACGCGGCGATCGCGCGACTGCGACCTCTTGCACATCCATCCGGATGAAGAGATATACTCGCCACACCGCCCGCTGCGTTGCGCCCATGACCGCCATCAGCTTCGAGTTCTATCCGCCCAAGACCGACGAACAGCGCGCGCAGCTCGACCGCACCGCCGCGCGGCTCAAGGCCTATGCCCCGGAGTACGTCTCCTGCACCTTCGGCGCCGGCGGCTCGACCCTGAGCTACACCTCCGAGACCGTGCGCCACCTCAAGCAGCACCACCGTTTCGAGGCCGCGCCGCATCTGTCCTGCGTGGGCGGCAGCCGCGAGGAGATCCGCGAGCTGCTCAAGCTGTACCGCGCCATCGGCTGCCGCCGCCTGGTCGCGCTGCGTGGCGACCTGCCGTCGGGCATGGGCCACCCGGGCGACCTGCGCTATGCCGCCGACCTGATCGCCTTCATCCGCGCCGAGCACGGCGACGCCTTCCATCTGGAAGTGGGCGCGTATCCGGAGACGCACCCGCAGGCCCACGATGCGCTCAGCGACCTGCGCCACTTCAAGGCCAAGGTCGATGCCGGCGCCGATGCCGCCATCACCCAGTACTTCTACAACGCCGACGCCTACTTCCACTTCGTCGACGCAGTCCGCAAGCTCGGCGTGCAGATCCCGATCGTGCCCGGCATCATGCCGATCTCCAACTTCAGTCAGCTGCGGCGTTTCTCCGAGCAGTGCGGCGCGGAAATCCCGCGCTGGATCGGCAAGCGCATGCAGGCCTACGGCGACGATGCCGAGGCCATTCGCGAGTTCGGCGCCGACGTGGTCGCCACCTTGTGCCAACGCCTGGTCGACGGCGGCGCCCCCGGGCTGCATTTCTATACGCTCAACCTGGCCAAGCCCACCACCAGCGTCCTGGCACGTCTGCGCGGCGACGTCGCCGCCGGCTGAGTGTCGCGGCCGCTGTCGCTCGGGATTCGGGATTCGGGATTCGGGATTCGGGAATGGCAACAGCAGCGCGAAGCCTCGCTTTGGCGAATCCCCAATCCCGAATCCCCAATCCCCGCTCGTAAGGCATTCGCTCCGCGGTCACGCCGGCTGCGGCTACCCTGCGGCGATGCGCCTGCTCCCGCCGATGCTGCTGCTCTTGTGCCTGTGGGGCCTCGCCACGCCCGCCACCGCGCAACGGGTGAACCGTTGCACCGGGCCCGACGGCACCACCGTGTTCAGCGATCGGCGCTGCGAGGACGTCGGCGCGATCGATCGCCTGCCGCCACCGGCCGCCCCTGGCAACGTCGGCGGCAACGCCCGCGGCCTGGCACCGCCGCAGTGCGTGCGCCGGCTCAGCGTGCTGGTCCAGCAGATCCGCAGCGCCGTGGACGCCCGCGACGTCAACCGGCTATCGGCACTGTACTGGTGGAACGGCGTCTCCGACGACGGCGCGCAACGCATCTTCGACCGGCTGGAGGCGATCGTGCGCCGCCCCCTGGTGGCGATCGTGCCGGTGTTGCCGGAGACCGGCGGGACGACCGCTCCCGCAGCCGGTACGTCGTCGACAGCCGCGTCCGCGACAACGGCCACGTCGGCCGCGGCGGAGGCCGATGGTGGCGAGGCGCCATCGCGCCCGCACCCGACCGGCCTGCGTCTGCAGCAGACCCTCGCCGGCAGCATCACCCCCGCCTCCACCGTGCTGGACCTGCGCCGGCAGTACGACTGCTTCTGGATCAGTTTCTGAGAAGCCGGGAATGGGGAATGGGGATTGGGGAGTCGCGAAAGCGGCTCCCTGCGCGCGCACTGCGTCACCTGTAGGATCGGCTTCAGCCGCGACGCGGTGGAGCCGGGATTGGGGATTCGGGAACCGCAACAGCGGTTCCCCCGTACGCGCCTCCCCCGCCCAGGAGCGGCGCCAGCCTCGTCGGACACTGTGGGAGGGACTTCAGTCCCGACGCATTGCGCCATCGGAAAGCACGCCACGTCGCGCGTCGCGGCCGCACGATAGTTGGTCCCTACGGAATCGCCGCGCTCACGCCACATCGGCCGCCAGCGGCCACAGCCCGCGGATCGCGGCGATGCCCTGGCCGCCATGGCGGCGCGCCTCGGCAACGTGCGTCGACGCCAGGCCGCCGATCGGATAGATCGGTAGGGCGACCTGCTCGCGCAGGCGCTCGAACGCCTCCCAGCCCAGCGGCGCGGCGCCTGGGTGGCTGGCGGTGGGGGCCAGCGGCCCGACCACCGCGAAATCGCAGCCGATGCGCTGCGCCGCCTGCAATTCTTCAACGGTATGACAGGACGCCGCCACGGCCTGCCCGGCCGGCACCGGGCGCGCCTGCCACTGCGGCAACTGCTCCGCGCCCAGGTGCACGCCGACACCCAGTTCCTGGGCCAGCGCCACGTCGCGGTTGAGCAGCACCTGCGCGCCACGCGTCGCGCACAGCGTCGCCGCGGTCCGCGCCAGCGGCGCCCACTGCTCGGCCGGCAGGCTGCGCGCACGTAACTGCACGCGGCGCACGCCGGCGTCCAGCGCGCGCTCCAGCGCCGCCAACCAGGGACCCGGCTCAGCCGGCTCCGGCGTCACCAGATAGCAGGCGGGCTGGCGCAGCATCGCCACCACCGGCTGGTCGGCCGGGGGCATCGCATAGCGGCCCAGCTTGTCGGCACTCACCCAGGTCAGCGCCTGGCCCTCGCGGCCGCGCGGCGTGCCCTTCCAGGCCGAGACCTGGCGCACTTCCAGGCGCAGGCGCTTGTCCGGGTAGCGCTGCGGCACTTCCATCAACCAGTCGCCGACCACCGCCTCGATGCCCAGTTCCTCCTGCAGTTCGCGCACCAGCGCCTGCTCCGAGGTCTCGCCGGGCTCGCGCTTGCCGCCGGGGAATTCCCACAGGCCGGCCAGGTCGCGCCCCTCGGTACGGCGGGTCAGCAGGATACGGCCGCGCGCATCGGTGATGACGCCGGCGACGACATGAATGGATCTGAGCGGTTCGGACATGGCGCAAGCTTGCCGTTTCCGGCAGCGCCAACGCAATCAACCGGGTTCACATCGGCGACGATCGGCATGTAAGCGGCGCCAATGCAATCCGGAAACCCAGCGCTGCGCGTCGGCGTGCGCTGCTGGCCGGGCTGCCACGCCAAGGCAAGATCATGCGCAGACTGGCCCGCCACCACCGCTGCCCCTGTGCGACCGCCTGCATCGTGTCGGCGCCGCACATCCAGCGCGCACCGCTCAGGCCACCAGGCCGTGGCCGATCCGCCACAGCACGCCGCCGGGATCGTGCAAGGTGAAATCGCGCATGCCCCAGGGCCGGTCCTCGGGCTCGCCCAGGCGCGCACCGTAGCGGCCGGCCAGGTCGGCCGCCTGCAGCCGCCGCCACCAGGCATCGACGTCCTCCACCCACAGGTGCAGCACGAGGTTGTGCGCCAGGCCCGCATGGTAGAAATCCTGCAGCAGGAATGCGCAACGGTTGCCATGGCGGAAGCAGATCAGGCCGTCGCCGAGCGGCTCGGCCGCGAAGCCTATGTCCGCATAGAACTGCGCCGACAGCGCGAAATCCTGCGCCGGCACGAAGACCTTCAGTTCCAGGCTGGGAAGGCTCCACGGCAGGCTTACAGAGGCAATGGCGACATCGGCCAGCCTACGCGCCGCACGCACGATACGCCACGTCGGCAAGCGCATCGCTCCAAGCCCTTCCCAAAAACAGAATGCCCCGCGCAAGGCGGGGCTATTCGCAAATGTGTGATCGACCCAGCACCTGCATCCGTCGCTCACTCCTTCACCGAACGGAGTGCACCGGCTGGCGTGCGGATGTCATGGCCGGCGCACCCACACCCACAGCGTGCGACGCCGAAGCGGGGCCGCCGCGCGATTGCGCAGCGGTCCGCACAACGCCAGGCTCAGCTCAGCTGGCCGTGGCAGTGCTTGTACTTCTTGCCGCTGCCGCAGGGGCATGGATCGTTGCGGCCGACCTTCGGCGCTTCGCGGGTCACCTGCGCCACGGTCGGCGCACCCGCCTCGCCGCGCTGCACCTGCTCGGCTTCCTCGTCGGCGCCGTAACCGCCGGCGTCCTGGTGCTGGAACTGGGCCTGGCGCAACTGCGCCTCCACCTGCTGACGCTCCTGCGCTTCGAGCGCGGCCACTTCCTCCTCGCTGCGGATGCGCACCCGCGCCAGCAGGGTGACCACTTCGCGCTTGGCGTGCTCCAGCATCTCCGAGAACAGCTCGAACGCTTCCTTCTTGTATTCCTGCTTGGGCTGCTTCTGCGCATAACCGCGCAGGTGGATGCCCTGGCGCAGGTAGTCCATGCGCGCCAGATGCTCCTTCCAGCTCTGGTCGAGCACGGTGAGCATCACGTGCTTCTCCAGCGCGCGCATGGTCTCGCCGCCGATCGCCGATTCCTTCTCGCGGAAATGGCGGTCCACTTCCTCGCGCACCTTCTCGACGATACCGTCCGCGTCCAGTTCCTCGTGGCGCTTGACCAGGTCGGTGATCGACAGCGACAGGCCGAGTTCGCTGGCCAGCGTGGCTTCCAGGCCCGGCAGGTCCCACTGGTCGTCCACCGAGTTCGGCGGCACGAAGCGCGAGACGATGTCGTAGATCACGTCGTCGCGGATGCCGTCGACGTTCTCCTTGACCGACTCGGCGTCCAGCAGTTCGTCGCGCTGGGCGTAGATCACCTTGCGCTGGTCGTTGTTGACGTCGTCGAAGTCGAGCAGGTTCTTGCGGATGTCGAAGTTGTGCGCCTCGACCTTGCGCTGCGCCTTCTCGATCTGCCGGCTGACCAGCTTGTCCTCGATGACGTCGTCTTCCTTCATGCCCATCATGCGCATCGCCTTCTGCACCCAGTCGGAGGCGAAGATGCGCATCAGGTTGTCTTCCAGCGACAGGTAGAACCGCGAGGAACCCGGGTCGCCCTGGCGGCCGGAACGGCCGCGCAGCTGGTTGTCGATACGCCGCGACTCGTGGCGCTCGGTGCCGATGATGTGCAGGCCGCCTGCGGCCTTGACCGCGTCGTGGCGCTCCTGCCAGGCCGCCTTCAGGCGCGCGCGCGTCGCGTCGTCAAGCTCCTCGCCCAGCGCGTGCAGTTCGGCTTCCAGCGAGCCGCCGAGCACGATGTCGGTACCGCGGCCGGCCATGTTGGTGGCGATGGTCACCGCGCCCGGCTGGCCGGCGTTGGCGACGATCTGCGCTTCGCGCTCGTGCTGCTTGGCGTTGAGCACTTCGTGCTTCACGCCGGCCTTGCGAAGGTGCTCGGACAGCATCTCCGAGGTCTCGATCGAGGTGGTACCGACCAGCACCGGCTGGCCGCGCTTGGCGCAGTCCTCGATATCGGCCAGCACCGCGTTGAACTTGCCCTGGCGGTTGAGGAACACCTGGTCCGGCCAGTCCTTGCGGATGGTCGGGCGGTTGGTCGGGATCACCACCACTTCCAGGCCGTAGATGCTCTGGAACTCGTAGGCTTCGGTATCGGCCGTACCGGTCATGCCGGACAGCTTCTTGTACATGCGGAACAGGTTCTGGAAGGTGATGCTGGCCAGCGTCTGGTTCTCGCGCTGCACCGGCACGCCTTCCTTCGCTTCCACCGCCTGGTGCAGGCCGTCGGACCAACGGCGGCCCGGCAGGGTGCGCCCGGTGAACTCGTCGACGATCACCACCTCGCCGTCGCGCACGATGTAGTCGACGTCGCGCTGGTAGATCGCGTGCGCACGCAGCGCCGCGTTGAGGTGGTGCACCACGCTCAGGTTCTGCGCGCCGTACAGGCGGTCTTCCTCGTCGGCGAGGATGCCGGCGGCGCGCAGCAGTTCTTCGGCGTGCTCCATGCCCGCTTCGGACAGGTGCACCTGCTTGCCCTTCTCGTCGACCCAGAAGTCGCCCTCGCCCTCTTCGGACTCCTGCTTGACCAACTGCGGCACGATGCGGTTGACGCGGATGTACAGCTCCGGCGACTCGTCGGCCGGGCCGGAGATGATCAGCGGGGTGCGCGCTTCGTCGATCAGGATCGAGTCGACCTCGTCGACGATGGCGTAGTTGAGGCCGCGCTGGAAGCGGTCGGCCTTGGACAGCGCCATGTTGTCGCGCAGGTAGTCGAAGCCGAATTCGTTGTTGGTGCCGTAGGTGATGTCGGCGGCATAGGCGGCGTGCTTGTCGCTGTGCGGCATGCCCGGGTACACCACGCCGACGCTCAGGCCCAGCCAGTTGTACAGCTTGCCCATCTGCGCGGCGTCGCGACGCGCCAGGTAGTCGTTGACGGTGACCACGTGCACGCCCTTGTCTTCCAGCGCGTTGAGGTACACCGGCAGCGTCGCGACCAGGGTCTTGCCCTCGCCGGTGCGCATTTCCGCGATCTTGCCCAGGTGCAGGACCATGCCGCCGATCAACTGCACGTCGTAGTGGCGCATGCCCAGCACGCGTCGGCTGGCCTCGCGGCACACCGCGAACGCTTCCGGCAGCACCTTGTCCAGGGTCTCGCCGCCGGCGATGCGCCCACGCAGTTCCGGGGTCTTGGCCTGCAGCTGCTCGTCGGAGAGCTGCTCCATCTCCGGCTCCAGCGCATTGATCTTGGCGACGATACGGTGGAGCTGGCGCAGTTGGCGCTCGTTGCGGCTACCGAAAACGCGAGTAAGCAGACTGTTGATCATTGAAGGAACCGGTTGGAAAGGAACGCCTCGACGGCCCGATCCCCAGGGAATCGACGGGCCGCAAACGAAACAGGGCGCGAGGCGCCCTGTCGATGGCAAAGCACATTGTAGCTTGGGGCGGCGCCCGGCGATTCAAGCGCCGGCACGCCAGCCCCCGCGCAGCTCAGCCACGGCCGCGGCGGCCCACCGGAATGGCGCCATCGCCGAGGAACTTGGCCGGGTTCACCACCACCCCGTCCTTCCACACCTCGAAGTGCACATGGGCGCCGGTGGAACGGCCGGTGGAGCCGGCCTTGGCCACTTCCTGGCCAACCCGCACCAGGTCGCCGACCTTCACCGACAGCCGCGAATTGTGCGCGTAGCGGGTGACATAGCCATTGCCGTGGTCGACCTCGACCACGTTGCCGTAGCCGCCGCGCACGCCGGCGTAGCTGACCACGCCGTCGGCCACCGCCAGCACCGGGTCGCCGACATTGGCGTGGAAGTCGATGCCCTTGTGGTTGCCGGTGCCGCGGCCGAACGGGTCGGCGCGGCCGCCGAAGGCCGAGGTGATGTAGCTGTTGCGGATCGGCATCCGCGAAGGCACCGCGTTCTGGTCCAGCTGGTGGTCGAACAGCAGCGATTCCAGCACCGACAGCTGCTGGCCGGAGGTGGCGAACTGCTGCTGCAGCCCGTCCAGTTCCTTGCCGAGCTGCTGCGCGGGCATGTCGTGGCTGGGCTCGTCGTCGCCGCCACCGACGCCGACCGGCTGGTCGAAATCGAACTCGCCGTCCTGCAGCTTGCCCATGCGGGTCAGGCGATCGCCGAGCGCGTTGAGCCGGGTCGCCTGCGCCTGCAGTTCGCCCAGCCGGGCCGCCAGGGCGTTGACCTGGGTCTGCGCGTCGCGGCGCACCTGCGCCAGTTCCTGGTCCTGCCGCTCGAGCTTGGCGCGCATCTGCGCCGAACCACCCCATCCGGCTGCGGCGCTGACGCCGATGCCGAGTACCATGCCGAGGCCGAGCACCGCACCGAGCGCGGCGAGGGGACGACGATCGGCGAATTCGCGCAATCGCCACGGCAACGTCTTGACCCCCTTTTCACTGGAACGGATTACGATCTTCTTGAACGTCATATGAGTTTTCATGTCTAAGCGAAAGTCCGGCGAAGGCCATACCGCCACGCCGCAGCCGGCGCTGGACGCCGCACTGGCGGACAAGGCGGGCGACCCATTGCGCCGCGCCCTGTGGCTCGACGCGCTGGACCGGCAGTTACGCCCCCATTTGCCGCCGAACCTGGCGCCCCGTTGCCGGTTGGCCAATGTGAACGGCGAACAGCTCGTTTTTCTCGTTGAGTCTCCGGTCTGGCACGCCCGGGTCAGGCTGGCCGAGGCCGACATCCTTGCTGCGGCCCGTTCCCTCGGGCTGAAAGCCACCAAAGTGACCGTCAAGACTGCGACTGCACCCGCGCATTCCCCAATGCAGCAGGCAAGAAGCACGCCGGCTCCGGTTTCTGCAGCCACGCACAAGGGGTTGCGCGAGGCTCTGGCTTCCCTGCAGGACGTCGTCTCCGCGACGCCCGATGCGACCACGGGCTCCGACCGTGGCCGTCGACGTACGTAGACACGCACGCCGCGACCGACGCATCCTAGCGGGCGTCGGGCGCGAGGTCGTTACCGATTCGTTAAATCGGCGTTAAGGGGAGAAGAAGGAACGGCCGATTGCCGATTCCGTGATACCCACCCGGCCGTCACCGGGTTGAACGGTTCAGGCGTAAGCCGCCGCCCCGTAAGCCACCGGCGCCTGCTGCGCGGCGGATTCGAAGCTGACCCATTCCCAGGCCGCCTGTTCGGCGAGCAGGGCGCGGACCAGCTTGTTGTTCAGTGCGTGGCCGGACTTGTAGCCCTCGTAGGCGCCGAGGATGGCACCGCCGGCCAGGTACAGGTCGCCGATCGCATCGAGGATCTTGTGGCGCACGAACTCGTCGGCGTAGCGCAGGCCGTCGTCGTTGAGCACGCGGAACTCGTCGAGCACGATGGCGTTGTCCATCGAACCGCCCAGGCCGAGATTGCGCTCGCGCATGTACTCCAGGTCGCGCATGAAGCCGAAGGTGCGCGCGCGGGAGATTTCCTTGATGTAGGCCATCGTCGAGAACTCGATCTCCTGGCGCGACTGCTTGGCCGGGATCATCGGGTGGTCGAACTGGATGGTGAAACCGAGCTTGTAGCCGCCGTCGTAGGGCACGAAACGGGCGATCTTGTCGCCGTCGCGCACTTCCACCTCGCGCTTGATGCGGATGAAGCGCTTGGCCTTGTCCTGCTCGACGATGCCCGCCGACTGCAGCAGGAACACGAACGGACCGGCCGAGCCGTCCATGATCGGCAGTTCGGCCGAGGACAGTTCGACGATGGCGTTATCCACGCCGAGGCCGGCCATCGCCGACATCAGGTGCTCCACCGTCTGGATCTTGGCCTGGCCGCGGCTCAGGCCGGTGCAGAGCGTGGTCTCGGTGACCAGTTCGGCATCGGCCGGCACATCCACCGCCGGATCCAGGTCCACGCGTCGGAACACGATGCCGTGGTCGGCCGGTGCGGGGCGCAGGGTCATGTAGACCTTGTCGCCGCTGTGCAGGCCCACGCCGGTGGCGCGGATCGTGTTCTTGAGGGTGCGTTGCTGGGTCATGGCAGACAGTCTGGGAACGTCTGTTCGCACGGGAACTGAACAGACAACGAGAATATCACGCGTTTAGCTAAATTTTAACAAAGCGGTCACAGCATCCCATCGGTGCAACGCTGGCCCGTGCCGGCGTCGCGGTCGCAAAAACCTGCCGGGTCGCGGGGACCCGGCAGCAAGGGACACGGCGCGCCGGCCAGGGAGGCGCTCCTGGACGGCGGTGTTGCGGGCCGGCGCGCGCGCCGGCCGATGATGCAGACCTCAGTCGGCCTGACGGCGCAGGAACGCCGGGATGTCCAGGTAGTCGCTCGGCAGGTCGGCCGCGGCCGGTGCCGGGGCGGACGCCGCGGTGCTCATCGACTCGCCGCTCGGACGGCGCAGGCCCAGGCCCATCGCACCGCCGACCGCCTTGGACACGGCGTCGCCGCCGTGCTCGAAGTCGCCGAATTCCGGCTGGCCGGTGGTGGCGTTGCGCACCAGCTTGATCGGCGCGCGCTGCTCCGGGCGCTGCGACTGACGCGACACCGCACGGTTCAGGCCGGTGGCGACCACGGTCACGCGCACTTCGTCCTGCATGTCCGGATCCAGCACGGTACCGACCACCACGGTGGCGTCCTCGGAGGAGAAGCCTTCGATGGTGCGGCCGATCTCGTCGAACTCGGCCATGGTGAAGTCCGGGCCGGCGGTGATGTTGACCAGGATGCCGTTGGCGCCGGCCAGGTTGACGTCGTCCAGCAGCGGGTTCTGGATCGCGGCCTCGGCGGCGGCCTGCGCGCGGTCGTCGCCGCGGGCCGAGCCGGTGCCCATCATCGCCAGGCCCATTTCCGACATCACGGTGCGCACGTCGGCGAAGTCGACGTTGATCAGGCCCGGACGCACGATCAGGTCGGCGATGCCCTGCACCGCGCCCTGCAGCACGTCGTTGGCGGCGCGGAACGCCTGGATCATGGTGGCGTTGCGGCCGAGCACGGTGATCAGCTTTTCATTCGGAATGGTGATCAGCGAGTCGCAGTGCTGGCTCAGTTCCTCGATGCCCTTCAGCGCCACCTGCATGCGGCGGCGGCCTTCGAACGGGAACGGCTTGGTGACCACGGCCACGGTCAGGATGCCCATTTCCTTGGCCAACTGCGCCACCACCGGCGCGGCGCCGGTGCCGGTGCCGCCGCCCATGCCGGCGGTGATGAACACCATGTCCGCGCCCTGCAGCGCGTCCATGATGCGCTCGCGGTCTTCCAGCGCGGCCTGGCGGCCAACTTCCGGGTTCGCGCCCGCGCCCAGGCCCTTGGTGACGTTGGTGCCGAGCTGCAGCTGCAGCTTGGCGCCGCAGTTCTTGATCGCCTGCGAGTCGGTGTTGGCGGTGATGAACTCCACGCCGTCCACGCTGCTGCTGACCATGTGCGCGACCGCGTTGCCGCCGCCGCCGCCCACGCCAACCACCTTGATCACTGCATTGGGTGCCATCTTTTCAATCAGTTCGAAATGCGCCATGTCCGTTTCCTCTTTGAGCCGTGAATGGGGAATCGGGAATGGGGAATCGGATCGCTCCGTTCGCCTGCCCGACACCCGCATTTCGGCGAGTGTTGTTGTTTGGAAGCTGGGAATGGGGAATCGGGAGTGGGGAATCGCAACAGCGCGTCTCCAGCCCGGGACCTTTCCTCAGCGGAATTGCAAAAAAACCACGCCTATCTACCTTCTCTCACCGCTCTCCACCGATCTCACCGCACTGCCTTTGCTTTTGCTCTTACCCATTCCCAATTCCCGATTCACCCTTCCCGGCCCTCAAAACTCGCCGCGATACCAATTCTTCAATTTCTTGAACAAGCTGCCGGCGCGGCCGGTCGGCAGCGACGGGCGGCGCGGGTGTTCGATCTGGCTGCCCATCAGCAGCAGGCCCACGCCGGTGGCGTGCACCGGGTTGCCGACGACTTCGCCCAGGCCGGTGACGTGCTGGGGAATGCCCACGCGCACCGGCATCTGCACCATTTCCTCGGCCAGTTCGACCACGCCTTCCATCTTCGAGGCGCCGCCGGTCAGCACCATGCCGGCGCGCACCAGTTCCTCGAAGCCGGAGCGGCGCAATTCCGCCTGCACCATCTCGAAGATTTCCTCGTAGCGGCCCTGCACCGCCTGCGCCAGCGAATGGCGCGGCATGCGCCGCGGCGGACGGTCGCCGACGCTGGGCACCTGGATGCTTTCTTCCGCGGTGGCCAGCTGCGCCAGCGCGCAGGCGTAGCGCACCTTGATCTGCTCGGCTTCCGGGGTCGGCGTGCGCAGCATGTGTGCGATGTCGTTGGTGACGTGGTCGCCGGCGATCGGCAGCGAGGCGGTGTGGCAGATCGCGCCCTGCACGAACACCGCCAGATCGGTCGTGCCGGCGCCCATGTCCACCAACACCACGCCCAGCTCGCGCTCGTCGGCGGTCAGCACCGCCACCGAGGACGCCAGCGAGGACAGGATCAGGTCGTCCACCTGCAGGCCGCAGCGCTGCACGCACTTGCTGATGTTGGCCGCTGCCGACTGCGCGCACACCACCAAGTGCGCGTGCACCTCCAGGCGCACGCCGGTCATGCCGACCGGGTTGCGGATGCCTTCCTGCGAATCGTCCAGCACGTACTCGCGCGGGATCGCGTGGAGGATGCGCTGGTCGGCCGGGATCGCCACCGCCTTGGCCGCTTCCAGCACGCGGTCCAGGTCATTCCAGGTCACCTCGCCGTCGCGGATCGGCACGATGCCCGGCGAGTTCTTGCACTGCACGTGGTTGCCGGAGATCGACGCGTACACCGAGCGGATCTCGCAGCCGGCCATCAGCTCGGCTTCCTCGATCGCGCGCTGGATCGACTGCACGGTGGATTCGATGTCCACCACCACGCCGCGCTTGAGCCCGCGCGATTCGTGCGAACCGATGCCGATCACCTCGATCGGGTTGCCGGGCGAGTATTCGCCGACCAGCGCGACGACCTTGGAGGTGCCGATGTCCAGTCCAACGATGAGGGATTTGTCGCCTTTGCGGTTCATGTCTTGGAGCCGGGAATAGAGAATCGGGAATGGGGAAGGGAGAAGAGCGGGCTCTCGCGATGGGATGGAGGGTCGGCCAGTGCCGCGTGCCGCGCGGGCTGGGCCGGCGCCGCGGGCTTCTTCTCCTTGCCCGGCTCCTTACTCGGCTCTTTGCTCTCGGGTACCCATGCCACGGTGAATCCGTTGGTGTAGCGAAGATCGGCGCGCGCCAGCGGCGGCTGGCCCGGCTGCAGCAATTGCGGCAGCACGCGGGCGAAGCGCTCCAGGCGCGCGCGCGCGTCGTCGCGGCCGACCACCACCTGCACGCCGTTGCCCAGCGCCAGCGACCAGCTGCCGCGCGCGTCCAGGGCCACGCCCTGCACCGGCAGGCCGACCGGGGCGAACAGTGCGCGCGAGGTGTTGTACAGCGCGACCACGTCGGCGGCCTTGGCGTCGGGGCCGGCCAGGTGCGGCAGGGCCACGTCGCGCAGTTCGTTGGGCAGGGCGAAGATGCGGCCCTGCTCGGAGAGCATGCGGTCCGCACCCCAGCGCGCGAACGGGCGGTGTTCGACGACGCGCACTTCCAGCACGTCCGGCCAGCGCTTGCGCACGCGCGCACTCTCCACCCACGGCAAGCGCTCGATCGCGTCCTGCGCATCCTGCAGGCGCACCGCGAAGAAGCCACGGCGGGCATACGGCAGCACCACCTGGCGCAACTGCTCGGCGGACACGCGCTTGAAATCGCCGCTCACCTGCAACCGGCTCAGCGGCCAGCGCTCGGCCCCGACCCAGCCGTTGAGCACGGCCACGATCGGCAGCGCGACCAGGGCCAGCGCCAGCAACCAGGCGAGGATGCGCAGGGAGGCGTTCATGCGCGCACCTTCGGGTGCGCGGGAATGGGGAATCGGGAATGGGGAATGGGGAAGGCACAAGCGGCCGCGCACGCGGCACCGCTCTTGCCCATTCCCGATTCCCGATTTCCGATTCCCAGCGTCACAGCGTCTGCTCCAGGATGCGCCAGCACAGGCCGGCGAAATCCACACCGAGCTGCGCCGCGGCCTTGGGCACCAGCGAGTGGCTGGTCATGCCCGGGGCGGTGTTGACCTCGATCAGTTGCAGGCCGCGCACGCGGTCGCGCATCACGTCCACGCGGCCCCAGCCGCTGCAGCCGGCGGCGGCGAAGGCCTGCAGCGCGAGCTGGCGGATCTCGGTCTCGTCTTCGCCCTGCATGCCCGGACACAGGTACTGGGTGTCCTCGGCGATGTACTTGGCGTGGTAGTCGTACCAGTCGCCGGCGGGGACGATGCGGATCGACGGCAGCGCGACATCGCCGAGAATGCCGACGGTGTACTCCTCGCCCTGCACCATCTGCTCCATCAGCAGTTCGCCGCGGTAGTCGGCGGCGAAGGCGCGCACCGGCGCGAAATCGGCCTCGGACAGCACGCGGAACACGCCGACGCTGGAGCCTTCGCAGGCCGGCTTGACGAACAGCGGGTAGCCCAGCGCGGCGGCGGCCGCGGCCAGGTCGGCCTGGGCGTCGATGCGGGCGAAGCCCGGGGTCGGCAGGCCGGCGGCGATCCACACCTGCTTGGTGCGGATCTTGTCCAGGGTCAGCGCGCTGCCGAGCACGTCGGGGCCGGTGAACGGCACCTGCAACGCGCGCAGCAGGCCCTGCAGCACGCCGTTCTCGCCGTCGCCGCCGTGCAGGATGTTGAACACGCGATCGACTTCGCCGGCGCGGATGCGCTCGAGCAAGGCGGGAATGCCATCCACCGGCTGCGCGTCGACGCCGCGGCTGCGCAGCGCCTCGAGCACGTTGGCGCCGGAGTTCAGCGACACCTCGCGCTCGCTGGACGTGCCGCCGAGCAATACGGCGACGCGGCCGAACGCGGCCGGATCGGTGACGCGCGGCGGCGGCAGGGTCTGCGCGCTCATGCGTCCGCTCCGCCGGCGAAGCCGTGCTGGGCGATGTGCTGGGCGACGTAGCCGATGTCGCCCGCACCCATCATCAGCAGCAGGTCGCCGTCCTGCAGCACGTCCGGCAGCACGCTGTCGAGTTCGCCGACCTGGCCGACCACCACCGGCTCGCTGCGGCCGCGTGCGCGGATCGCGCGCGCCAGCGAACGCGCGTCTGCGCCCGGGATCGGCGCCTCGCCGGCCGGGTAGACCTCGCTGAGCACCAGCGCGTCGACTTCCGACAGCACCGCGGCGAACGCGTCGAACTGGTCGCGGGTGCGGCTGTAGCGATGCGGCTGGAACGCGACCACCAGGCGCTTGTCCGGCCAGCCGCCGCGGGCGGCGGCGAACACCGCGGCCAACTCGCGCGGGTGGTGGCCGTAGTCGTCGACCACGCGCACGCGCGCGCCGCCGGCGGTGGTCACTTCGCCCAGGTCGTTGAAGCGGCGGCCGATGCCGGCGAAGCTCTGCAGCGCGCTGGCGATCGCCTCCGGCGCCACGCCCAGCTGCCAGCCGATGGCGGCGGCGGCCAGCGCGTTGAGCACGTTGTGGCGGCCCGGCAGCGCCAGGGTCACCGGGATGCTGCTGCCTTCGGGCAGGCGCAGGGTGAAGCGCATGCGCGGGCCGTCCTGCACCACGTCCTCGGCGCGCACGTCGGCGTTCTCGCTGAGACCGTAGCTCATCACGTGGCGCGGGGTCTTCGCCGCCAGCGCGGCCACTTCCGGATCGTCGATGCACAGCACCGCCAGGCCGTAGAACGGCAGGCGCTGCAGGAACTCGGCGAACGCCGCCTGGACCCGGGCGAAGTCGTTGCCGTAGTTCTCCAGGTGATCGGCATCGATGTTGGTGATGACCGAGATCAGCGGGTTCAGGCGCAGGAAGCTGCCGTCGCTCTCGTCGGCCTCGGCCACCAGCCACTGGCCGCCGCCGAGCTTGGCGTTGGCGCCAGCGGCGAGCAGCTGGCCGCCGATCACGAAGGTCGGGTCCAGCCCGCCTTCGCTGAGCACCGCCGCGGCCAGGCTGGTGGTGGTGGTCTTGCCGTGGGTGCCGGCCACCGCGATGCCGCGGCGGAAGCGCATCAGTTCGGCCAGCATCGCCGCGCGCGGCATGATCGGAATGCGCTGGCTGCGCGCTTCCATCAGTTCCGGATTGTCCTCGCGGATCGCGCTGGACACCACCACGCAGTCGGTGCCGAGCACGTTGGCGGCCGAGTGCCCGCGCATCACCCGCGCACCGAGCTTGACCAGGCGCCGGGTCGCCGCGTTGTCGGCGTTGTCCGAGCCGGAGACCTCATAGCCCAGCGTCAGCATGACCTCGGCGATGCCGCTCATGCCGGTGCCGCCGATGCCGACGAAATGCACGCGCGGGAACGCGCGGACCAGATCGCCGGTGTCGTGGAGGCGGCGGATCATTGCTGGCCTCCTGCGGAGGCGGGAATGGGGAAACGGGAATCGGGAATTGGAAGAAGCGCGGCGGCTGCAGCGATCCGTGCCTGTCGCGTGTTCGTGTCTGCGTGTGTCACTGCGTGATTCTGCCCTTGATTGTGCTTGTACCCATTCCCCATTCCCGGTTCTCCATTCCCGGCTTCTTCCAAAACGATGTCCGCAATCCGCTCGGCCGCATCCGGCTTGGCCAGCTGGCGCGCGGCCTCGGCCATCGCCAGGCGCTGCGCCGGCTGCGCCATCAGGTCGCGCAGCACGCGCTGCAGGTGGCCGGCCAGGGCGTCGTCCTGCTTCAGCAGCACGGCGGCGCCGCGTTCGACCAGGTATTCGGCGTTGCGGGTCTGGTGGTCGTCGACGGCGGCGGCGAACGGCACCAGCACGCTGCCGATGCCGACCGCGCACAGTTCGGCCAGGGTCGAGGCGCCGGCGCGGCACACCACCAGGTCGGCCCAGGCATAGGCGGCGGCCATGTCGCCGATGAAGGCTTCAACGCTGGCTTCGACGCCGGCGTCGGCGTAGGCGCGCGCGGCTTCCTCGCGCAGCGCTTCGCCGCACTGGTGGCGCACTTCCACGGTCACGCCGAGCGCGGCCAGCGCCTGCGGCAGCGCCTGGTTGAGTACGCGCGCGCCCTGGCTGCCGCCCAGCACCAGCAGCCGCGGCGCGCCGTGGCGCCCCGCCAGGCGCTGCGCCGGCGGCGCCAGCGCAGCGATCTCGGCACGCACCGGGTTGCCCACCGCTTCCTCGCGCGTGGCGAAGCTGCCGGGGAAGCCGGTCAGCACGCGCCGCGCGACCCGCGCCAGCACCTTGTTGGTCAGGCCCGGCGCGCGGTTCTGTTCGTGCACCAGCAGCGGCAGCTTGAGCAGGCGCGCGGCCAGGCCGCCGGGACCGGCCGCGAAGCCGCCGAAGCTGATCACCGCACGCGGCGCCCGCCGGCGCAGCACGAAGCCGGCGGCGCGCACCGCACGCATCACCCGCACCGGCGCGCCGAACAGGGCCAGCGCGCCCTTGCCGCGCAGCCCACCGATCTCGATGGTGTCCAGCTCGATGCCGTGTTCCGGCACCAGCCGCGTTTCCATGCGCCCGGCCGCGCCCAGCCACACCACCGGCACGCCGCGCGCGCGGAGCACCTTGGCCACGGCCAGCGCGGGGAAGATGTGCCCGCCGGTGCCGCCGGCGAGGATCATCACCGGACGATCGCCCTGCACCGCGCTCATCCGAGCCTCCCGAAGGTGGGTTCGACGCGCGGCTGCATGCGGCTGGTGCCGCGCCCCGGGGCGCCGCCCTGGATCGCCGCGGCGACCGCGCTGGCGCTGGCCTCGCGCGCGGCGTGCAGGTCTTCGGCGTTGTCGACGGTGTGCTTGACCGGCATCGCCGCGTCGCTGCGCACCAGCGCCACCTGGCGCTCGGCGCGGTTGAGTTCGTAGGACACGCGCAGCAGCAGGCCCATCGCCATGCAGGTCATCAGCACGCTGGAGCCGCCGGAGGAGATCAACGGCAGGGTCAGGCCCTTGGTCGGCAGGATGCCCAGGTTCACGCCGACCGAGACGAAGCTCTGCAGGCTGATCCACAGGCCGATGCCGAAGGCGATGTAGCCGGAGAAGTGGCGCTTCATTTCCACGCAACGCATGCCCAGCCAGAACGCGCGTCCGACCAGCAGCGCGTACAGGGAAATGATCAGGCACACGCCGACGAAGCCCAGTTCCTCGGCGATGACCGAGAAGATGAAGTCGGTGTGCGCTTCCGGCAGGTAGTTGAGCTTCTGCACCGAGCCGCCCAGGCCGACCCCGAACAATTCGCCGCGGCCCACCGCCATCAGCGCGTTGGACAGCTGGTAGCCGGAGCCGAGCTGGTCGGCCCACGGATCCAGGAAGGAGGTGATGCGGCGCAGGCGGTACGGCTCGAGGATCGCGATGAAGGCGAACACCGGCAGGCCGATCACGATCGGCATCGACATGCGCGGCAGATTCACCCCGCCCAGCACCAGCATGCCGGCGGTGATCGCCAGCAGCAGCGTGGAGGAACCGAAGTCCGGCTGCAGCAGCAGCAGGCCGACCAATGCCACCGCCACGCCCAGCGGCTTGAGCATCGCCGGCCAGGTCGCGTTGACCTCGTCGCGGAAACGCACCAGGTAGCTGGACAGCCACACGATGTACAGCACCTTCACCGCTTCCACGGTCTGGAAACGCGAGATGCCCAGGTTGATCCAGCGCCGCGCACCGTTGACGGTGCTGCCCAGGCCCGGCACGAACACCACCAGCAGCAGGCCGAAACAGGCCAGCAGCAGCAACTGGTTGTACTGCTCGATGTTCTTCAGCTCGGTGCGCATCGCCCAGATCGCCAGGCCGACACCGCCGGCCAGGAACAGCAGGTGGCGGCTCAGGTAGTAGAACGGGCTGGTGGTCAGCTCGATCGAGCTGGAGCCGACCATGACCACGCCCAGCGACGCCAGCGCCACCGCGGCGCCGAGCAGCCACGGGTCGTAGCGGCCACCGATGGCCTCCAGGCGGGTCGCTTGGCGGGCGGGGTCGTTCATCAGCGCACCTTCAACGTGGCCAGGCCGACCAGCACCAGCACCACCGAAATGATCCAGAAGCGCACGATCACCCGCGGCTCCGGCCAGCCCTTCAGTTCGAAGTGGTGGTGGATCGGCGCCATGCGGAACACGCGCTTGCCGGTGAGCTTGAACGAGGCGACCTGGATCATCACCGACAGCGTCTCGATGACGAACACGCCGCCCATGATCACCAGCACCAGTTCCTGGCGCACGATCACCGCGATGGTGCCCAGCACCGCGCCCAGCGCCAGCGCGCCGATGTCGCCCATGAACACCATCGCCGGGTAGGTGTTGAACCACAGGAAGCCCAGGCCCGCGCCGGCGATCGCCGCGCAGATGATGATCAGTTCGCCGGCGCCGGGGATGGTCGGGATCTTCAGGTAGGCCGAGAACACCGCGTTGCCCGAGGCATAGGCGAACACGCCCAGCGCGCAGGCCACCAGCACCGTCGGCATGATCGCCAGGCCGTCCAGGCCGTCGGTCAGGTTGACCGCGTTGGAGAAGCCGACGATCCAGAAGTAGGCGATGGCCACGAAGCTGATCCCGGCCAGCGGCAGCGCGATCGACTTGAACATCGGGATGTAGAAGGTGATCGCCGCCGGTACGTCGGCGGTGTAGTAAAGGAACAGGCCCGCGGCCAGGCCGAAGATCGACTGCAGCAGGTACTTCCAGCGCGACTTCAGCCCGTTCGGGTCGCGGCGCACGATCTTGATCCAGTCGTCGTACCAGCCGATCACGCCGAACGCCAGCATCACCGCCAGCACCAGCCACACGTAGCGGTTGCGCAGGTCGCCCCACAGCAGGACTGACAGCAGCACGGTGAGCAGGATCAGCGAGCCGCCCATGGTCGGGGTGCCGGCCTTGGAGAAGTGGGTCTGCGGGCCGTCCTGGCGGATCGGCTGGCCGCCCTTGAACTGCGCCAGCTTGCGGATCACCGCCGGGCCCAGCCACAGCGACAGGAACAGCGAGGTCAGCGCCGCGAGGATGCCGCGGAAGGTCAGATAGCCGAACAGCCCGAACATGCTTTCGAGCTGCTGCAGCCAGCGGGCGAGTTCAAGCAGCATGCGGCGCCTCCTGTGCCTGGTTCAGCAGCGCACGCACCACGGTGTCCATGGCGCTGCCGCGCGAGCCCTTGATCAGGAGCGTGGCCGGGACCCGGGACCCGGGACCCGGGACCCGTGGGAGCGCGCCATCGGACGGCGCGCTGGTGTTCTCATGCATCTGCTTCACTTCCTGCTCTTGATCCTGCTCTTGCCGATTCCCGGCTCCCGATTCCCGATTCCCGGCCACCGCGGCCAGATCGCGCTGCAGCGCCTCGATCAGCGCCGCATGGCTGTCGAAGACGCGGCCGTTCTCGCCGAACGCCTGCGCGGCGTGGGCGCTGAGCGGGCCGAGCGCGTACAGCCGGGTCAGCCCGGCATCGCGCGCGCGGCGCCCGCCGCTGGCATGCAGCGCCTCGGCGCCGGCGCCGAGTTCGCGCATGTCGCCCAGCACCAGCCAGCGCTCGCCGCCGGCCGCGGCCAGGGCGTCGATCGCCGCAGCCAGCGAGCCGGGGTTGGCGTTGTAGCTGTCGTCGATCAGCACCGCGCCGTTGGGCAGCGTGTGGGTGATCTGCCGGCCCGGCACCGGCTGCACCTGCGCCAGGCCGGCGACGATACGCGCCGGCGCCACGTCCAGTGCCAGCGCCAGCGCGGCGGCGGCCAGGGCGTTCTGCAGGTTGTGCCGGCCCGGCAACGGCAGCGTCGCCTCGACGTCGCCGCGCGGGGTGGTCAGCACGAACTGGGTGCGGTCGGCGGCCATGCGGATCTGCGCGGCACCAACCTCGGCGCCCGGCTGCAGGCCGAAGCGCAGCACCTGCGGCCGCGCCTCGCCGGTCGCCAGGCGCTGCTCGAACCACAGGCCGAAGGCGTCGTCGGCATTGATCACCGCGGTGCCGTCGGCCGGCAGCGCGGTGTAGATCGCGCCCTTGGTCTGCGCCACGCCGAGCAGGCTGCCCATGCGCTCCAGGTGCGCGGCGGCGATGTTGTTGACCAGCGACACCTGCGGCGGCGCGATGTCGGTGAGATAGGCGATGTCGCCCGGCTTGCCGGCGCCCATCTCGTAGATCGCGTAGTCGGCGTCGTCCGGCGCCTCGATCACCGCCAGCGGCAGGCCGATCTCGTTGTTGCGGTTGCCGGGATTGGCGTAGACGCTGCCGCCGTCGATGCGGCAGGCATGCTGCAGGATCGCCAGCAGCAGCGCCTTGACGCTGGTCTTGCCGTTGCTGCCGGTGATCGCGGCCACGCGGGTGGCGCGGCCGCGCTGCATGCCGGCGGCGATCCGCGCCAGCGCCAGTTGGGTGTCGGCGACGACGATCTGCGGCAGTTCGATCTGCGGCTGCACGCGCTCCACCAGCAGCGCGCTGGCGCCGCGCGTTGCGGCGTCGGCGACGAAGGCGTGGCCATCGAAACGCTCGCCGCGCAGCGCCACGTACAGGCTGCCGGCGGCCAGGCTGCGGGTGTCGTGACTGATCGCATCGATCGCCACGTCGTCGCCGTGCAGCTCGGCGCCGGCCCAGTGCGCGATCATCGACAACGGCAGGCGCTTCATCGGGCCGCCTCCGCCGCATGCGCGCGCAGGGCCTGCGCGGCGACCTCGGTGTCGTCGAACGGATGGCGCACGCCGGCGATCTCCTGGTACGGCTCGTGGCCCTTGCCGGCGATCAGCACGATATCCTCGGCGCCGGCATCGGCGACCGCCATGGCGATCGCCTGCGCGCGGTCGCGCTGCACCTGCACCGCCTGCATGCCGTCGAAGCCGGCCAGGATGTCGGCGACGATACGGTCGCCGTCCTCGCCACGCGGGTTGTCGTCGGTGACCACCACGCGCTCGGCCAGGCGCTGCGCGATCTCCGCCATCTGCGGGCGCTTGCCGGTGTCGCGCTCGCCACCGCAGCCGAACACGCAGGTGATGCGGCCCTGTGCGTGCGCGCGCAGGCTCTGCAGCGCCTGTTCCAGCGCGTCCGGGGTGTGTGCGTAGTCGACCACCACCAACGGCTGCGCGCCGTTGCCGCCGAGCCGGTTCATGCGCCCGCGGATCGGCTGCAGCTGCGCCAGGGTGGCGGCGATGCGCACCGGCGCCACGTCCAGCGCATGCAGCGCGCCGGCCACGGCCAGCAGGTTGTCGACGTTGAAACGGCCCAGCAACGGCGACTGCAGCGGATGCCGCTCCTCGCCGATCGCCAGGGTGAAGCCGATGCCGCGCGCGTCCAGGCGCAGCGCCTCGGCGCGCACCTCGGCGCCGTCCTGGCCGCGCGAGCTGACCGCGATGCGGCGCAGCGCCGGATCCAGCTTGGCCAGCAGTTCGCGGCCGAACGCATCGTCCAGGTTGACCACCGCCGACTTCAGCCCCGGCGTGGCGAACAGGCGCGCCTTGGCGGCGCCGTAACTGGCCATGTCGCCGTGATAGTCGAGATGGTCGCGGGTGAGATTGGTGAACACCGCCACGTCGAAATGCACTGCGTCCACGCGGCCCTGGTCGAGCGCGTGCGAGCTGACTTCCATCGCCACCGCCTGCGCGCCGGCGTCGCGCAGCTGCGCCAGCAGCGCGTGCAGCGGCAACACCAGCGGCGTGGTGAAGCCGGTCGGCTGCACCTGCCCGTACAGGCCGGCGCCGAGGGTGCCGATGCTGCCGCTGCGCGTGCCCAGCAGGTGCCAGGCCTGCGTCAGCAGTTGCACGGTGGAGGTCTTGCCGTTGGTGCCGGTGACCCCGACCATGGTCATCGTCTGCGACGGATGGCCGTGGAACTGGTCGGCCATCGCGCCCATGCGCGCGCGCAGGCCCGGCACCGCGATCGCGTCGGCCGGCGCCGGCAGTTCGGCCGGGGCCGGCGGGTCGTACAGCACCGCGACCGCGCCGTTGGCGCGCGCCTGCTCGACGAAGCCCAGGCCATGCGCGCCGAAGCCGGCGATCGCCACGAAGGCATCGCCCGGGCGCACCGCGCGGCTGTCCATGACCAGCCCGGACACCTGCACGTCATGCGCCAGCGCCACGCCCGGCAGCAGTTGCGACAGCGACATCGCGCGGGTCACTGGCGGGTCTCCTGCAGCGGAGCCGGCAACGCGGCCGGCGCCGGCGGCGCCACCGCACGCGCGCTGGGCAGCGCGGCATCGACCTCGGCGGCGGCGTCGGGCACGGTGGCCGGATCCGGCTCCACCGGCGCCGGCGGCGGCGCATGGCCGCTCTTGCCGGCAGCCTGCGCGGCCAGCCACGACTGGATGTCGTCCGGCGGCACGTCCATCAGCCGCAGCGCGCCTTCCATCACGTTGTGGAACACCGGCGCCGAGACCAGGCCGCCGTAGTACTTGGCGCCCTGCGGGTCGTTGATGACGATGACCGTGGCGAAGCGCGGATTGCTCGCCGGCACCAGGCCCGCGAACAGCGCGTTGTAGTGGCCGCGCTCGTAGCCGCCGGGGCCGGCCTTGCGCGCGGTGCCGGTCTTGCCGGCGACGTGGTAGCCCAGGATCGCCGCGCCCTTGGCGCCGCCCTGGGTGACCACCGTCTCCATCATCGCTACCACTTCCTTGGAGATCGCCGGGTCCAGCACCTGCTTGCTGTCCTCGTGCTGGCCCTTGACGAAAGTCGGGGTGACCAGGCGCCCGCCGTTGCCCAGCGCGCAGTAGGCGCGGGCGATCTGCAGCGGCGTCACCGACAGGCCGTAGCCGTAGGACATGGTGGTCTTGGACGAGCCGCTCCAGCGCGCCGGCGACGGGAACACGCCGGCCGATTCGCCGGGGAAGCCGCTGTGCGGGGAGCTGCCGTAGCCGTAGCTGTGGACCTGGTCGTAGAAGGTCTGGTCCGGCAGCTTGGCCGCGATCTTCGCCGCGCCGATGTTGGAGCTGCGGGTGATCACCCCGGTCACGGTCAGCACGCCGTTGTTGCGCGGCACGTCCTTGATGGTGAAGCGGCCCACCGACATGTAGCCGGGGTTGGTGTCGATCAGCGTGTCCTTGGTCACCACCCCGGCCTTGAGCGCGGTGGAGATGGTCAGCGGCTTCATCGTCGAGCCCGGCTCGACCAGATCGGTGACCGCGCGGTTGCGGCGCACGTCCGGGTTGACCCCGTTGACCGCATTGGGGTTGTAGGTCGGCAGGTTGACCATGGCCAGGATCTCGCCGGTGGCCACGTCCATGATCACGATCGAGCCGCCGGCGGCCTTGTTCTCGACCAGCGCGTTGCGCAGTTCCTTGTAGGCCAGGAACTGGATGCGGCGGTCGATGCTCAGGGTCAGGTCCTTGCCCGGCTGCGCCGGCTTGACCAGGTCGATGCTCTCGACGATCGCGCCCTTGCGGTCGCGGATCACGCGCTTGGCGCCCGGCTTGCCGCGCAGCCAGGAATCGAACGCCAGCTCCAGCCCTTCCTGGCCGCGGTCGTCGATGTTGGTGAAGCCCAGCACGTGCGCCATCGCTTCGCCCTGCGGGTAGAAGCGGCGGAATTCGCGCTGCGAGAACACGCCGGGGATGCCCAGCGCGACCACCGCATGCGCCTTGTCCGGATTGATCCGGCGCTTGAGGTACATGAACTCCTTGTCCGCCTTCTGCGACAGCTTGGCGGTGAGTTCGTCGACCGGCAGCTCCAGCGCCTGCGCCAGTTGCGGGATGCGGTCCGGGCTGCGCAGCAGTTCCTGCGGGTTGACCCAGATCGACTCCACCGGCGTGGACACCGCCAGCGGCTCGCCGTTGCGGTCGGTGATCATGCCGCGCGAGGTGGCGATCGGCAGTTCGCGCAGGTAGCGCGCTTCGCCCTGGCGTTGGTAGAAGTCGCTGTTGATCAACTGCACGTAGGCCGCGCGGCCGATCAGGGTCACCGAGCACAGGCCCAGCGCGGCGCCGACCAGCACCAGGCGGCCGCGCAGGTTGAAGTTGCTGCGGGGGCGATTGCGGCCGCTCTTGTTCACGGACGCACCACCACGATGTCGCCGGTCTCGGGGAACTTCATCCCCAGCCGCTCGCGCGCGACCTGGTCGACGCGATTGCTCTCCGCCCAGGTCGCCTGCTCCAACTGCAGCCGGCCGAACTCGATGTTCAGCTCGTCGCGGTTGTGCTCCAGCCGCGACAGCTCCACGAACAACTGTCGATGGCGATGGCGCATGTACACCACCCCGATCGCCGAAGCGATGGTGCAGGCGAGCAGCACGATCAGCAGAAGCCGGCTCATGGGGCGCTCCTGTGGAGCGCGCCATGCGCCGGCGGGAATGGGGAAACGGGAATGGGGAATGGCGAAGAGCCGGTCGACCGCACACGGAAACCTTCCGTCCCGGGAAGCGCGCTCTTGCTTTCGCCTTTCCCGATTCCCAATTCCCGACTCCCGATTCCCAGCTTCTCCGCCACCCGCAACACCGCGCTGCGCGCGCGCGGGTTCACCGCCAGTTCGTCGGCGTCGGCCTTGATCGCGCCGCCGTGCAGGCGCAGGGTCGGCACGAAGGTCGTGGCCTCCGGCAGGCGGCGGTTGCTCGGCGGGGCCTTGGCGTGGCGCTGCATGAACTGCTTGACGATGCGGTCTTCCAGCGAGTGGAAGCTGATCACCGCCAGGCGGCCGCCGGGCTTGAGCCGGGCCAGCGCGGCGTCCAGGCCGGTTTCCAGATCGGCCAGTTCGCGATTGATGTGGATGCGGATGGCCTGGAAGCTGCGCGTAGCCGGATGGGTCTTGCTGTCGCCGCGCGGCATCACGCTGGCGATCAGCTCGGCCAGTTCGGCGGTGCGGGTCAGCGGCTGCTTCTCGCGGCGGGCGACGATGGCGCGGGCGATGCGCCGGCTCTGCCGCTCTTCGCCGTAGGTCCACAGCACGTCGGCGATCTCGCGCTCCTCGGCGCGCGCCAGCCACTGCGCGGCGCTCTCGCCAGCGTCCGGGTCCATGCGCATGTCCAGCGGGCCGTCCTTGCCGAAGGAGAAGCCGCGCGCGGCCACGTCCAGCTGCGGCGAGGACACGCCGAGGTCGAACAGCACGCCATCCAGGGCGGTGGCGGCGTCCCACTGGCCCAGCTCGGCGAAGCTGCCGCGATAGATGGACACGCGCGCGTCGCCGCCAAACGCATGTTCGGCTTCGGCGATCGCCTCGGGATCCTTGTCCATCACCAGCAGCCGGCCTCCTGGGCCGAGTTTGTGCAGCACCCCGCGCGCGTGTCCGCCACGCCCAAACGTGCCATCCAGATAGATTCCGTTTTCGATCACCTGCAGCCCGTCCAGGACCTGCGCGAACAACACCGGCACATGCGCCGCCGATGGTTGCGACACCGGGAGGTGACCGGCCTGCGCCTGTCCGCGCATCCGGACACCCCGACTCACAACTTCAGATCGAGCAATCCATCGCCCAGATCCTCGTCAGACAACGTCTGCTGGATCAGTGCGCGATGAGCCTGCTCGCTCCACAGTTCGAACTTGTCGCCCATGCCCAACAGCACGGCGCGCTTTTCAATGCCCACCGCGGCGCGATGGCTCGGCGGAATGGTGATGCGGGCGTTGGCATCCAGCTCCAGCGCGGCCGACGAACCCACCAGCTTCTGCTGCAGGACCCGCACCACGCGCTGGGTGTTGGGCTTGGCCATGACGTCGTCACGGACCCGCTCCCACTCCTTCTCCGCATACAGCCACAGGCAGCCGGCCTCGAACGGGTTGTAGGTCAGCACCAGCCGATTGCCGCTCACGCGCGCGACGAGGTCGCGGTACGCGGTGGGAACCGCCATACGCCCCTTGTCGTCCACAGTGATTGCGGTCTCGCCCTGAAACACGACGCCTGCACCTTTCCGAATCCGCCTGGGCGGTCATTGAACCACGAAAAACCACAAAAAACCCGGTTTCCCCTCAAGTGCCCACCTTAGCAGCGCGCAACGGGTTGTCAACAACTTTGCGAGCGGTAAATCGCTAGCGGGATCAATGGTTTGCAACGATCTTTAGAGACTTGTTCAAGGCTTATCCACAAGTTACTGTTTCGTCTCAAATTTTGAGATTGAACGGAAATTCAGGCCTGTGTACGCGGCGTTAAGGCGGTCGTCACCGGCCGTCGACATGGCGCCCGGGCTCGCGCCGCGTTGCGCAAGCGCGCACACTGGCGGGCATGTGTCTGGTCGTTCTCGCGCACGCTGCGCACCCGCGATGGCGCTTGCTGCTGGTCGGCAACCGCGACGAATTCCACGCCCGCCCGACCGCGCCGCTGCAGCGCTGGCCGGCCCCGGCGCAGCGCCTGCTGGCTGGGCGCGACCTGCGCTCCGGCGGCACCTGGGTGGGGCTGGACACCGCCGGCCGCTGCGCCGTGGTCACCAACGTGCGCGATCCGCTGGCGTCGATGTCCGGCGCCTCGCGCGGCGCCCTGATCGCCGACTACCTGACCGGCGCCGAGCCGGCCGACGCCTTCGCCGACGCGCTGGCGGCGCGCGCCGACGCCTACCCGCCGTTCAACCTGCTGCTGGCCGATGCCGCCGGCGCCGCCTACGTGGGCAACCACCCGCCCGGCCGCAGCGCCCTGGCGCCCGGCGTGCACGGCATGTCCAACGGCGCGCTGGACGCGCCCTGGCCCAAGACCCTGCGCCTGCGCGCGTCCGTGACCGCCTGGATCGCCGCCGGCGACGACGACCTGGCGCCGCTGTGGCGGGCGCTGGCCGACGAGACCCTGGCCGACCCGGCCGACCTGCCCGACACCGGGGTCGGCCCGGACCTGGAACGGCGGCTGTCGCCGGCCTTCATCCGCGGCCACGACTACGGCACACGTGCCAGCACCATCGTCGCCGTGGACGCCGCCGGCCACGGCTGGATCCATGAGCGCCGGTTCGGCCCGGACGGGGTGATCCTGGGGGAGACGCGGCTGGAGAACCAGGACTCGTGACCCTGGATTCGGGAAGTATGGGGTCAGGCGCGAAATCGCTGTCAGCGACCTAAAGCGGCGATTTTTGTGGGAGGGACTTCAGTCCCGACGGGCTTTACCGGTAGAGCCCGTCGGGACTGAAGTCCCTCCCACAGTGCAATCGAAACCTGCACTCGCGGAAAATCCCGAATCCCGGGTCCCGTCTTAACATGCGACAATGCCCGCGGCGGAGCCGGCCAGACAGTCGCGTCATCCAATCGCATTTCGGTGCGGCGGGATGCCGAGGAAAGTCCGGGCTCCATAGGGCAAGGTGCCAGGTAACGCCTGGGCGGCGCGAGCCGACGGACTAGTGCAACAGAAAGATACCGCCTACGTCTGCGCAAGCAGGCCGGTAAGGGTGAAATGGTGCGGTAAGAGCGCACCGCGAGTCCGGTAACGGACCGGCACGGCAAACCCCACCTGGAGCAAGACCAAATAGGGACCTCATGGCGCGGCCCGCGTCGGGTCCGGGTAGGTTGCTTGAGCGTACCGGTGACGGTGCGCCTAGAAGAATGACTGTCCACGACAGAACCCGGCTTATCGGCCGGCTCCGCCACTTTTTTCAGAACGCCGAAAACTCCAAACCTTCACTGAGGGCGCGGAGCGCCAGGCGTTGATGCCCCCCCCCTTCTGGCCTCTGACCCGCTGCGAACAGGATCCTTCTTGCGAAAGTGCAATCATTGCACTATGTTCCGCACATGCCGACGATCGTCCGTTTCGCCAACAGCGTTGTCACGATGTATGCGGCCGACCATCTGCCGCCTCACTTCCATGTGCGTACCCGAGATGGTCGGGAAGCGCTGATCGTCATCGACACCTGGCAGTTCTGTCCGGCCGCCTGAGCCGACGCGAATTGAGCGCCGCGCTTGAATGGGCCGCGGCGAACAAAGCCACCCTCATCGCCCGATGGCAGGAATTGAATCCATGAACCAACCTCAATTCGTCATTACCAAGGTGAAGGCTGTCGCGGCGCGCGAACTTGCACTGACCTTTGCCGACGGCTTCACTTGCACCGTCGACCTCAGCGAGGTCTTGGCCTCGCATCCTTCCCTGAAAAAGGCACGGCTGCCGCACGTTTTCCATAGGGTCTCGCTCGACGAATGGCAGCGCGGCGTCATCTTCGACGGCAACGACGAGTTGGCGCTCGCCAGCGACAACCTGCGCGCACTCGCGATCGAGCAAGCCGGTGACTATTCCCACCAGCAGATCATCGCCTGGATGCATCGCCACGACATGACGTTGGATTCAGCCGCCGAAGCATTGGGCTTGAGCCGGCGCATGCTCGCCTACTACCGCAGCGGCGAAAAGCCCGTCCCCAAGAGCATTGGCTTGGCGATGCTGGGATGGGAGGCCGAACAGGCAGGGTTTGATTATTCGAAAGTCGCCTGAGAACGCAGTCGCCAAAGACGACTGGCCGGCGATCGCATTGCCGCAGGGCGTTATCGCCCCCTCAACCGCCGTAAAGCGCCTTGCGCGACGCACCGGTCAGTTCGGCGGCCAGCTTGGCGGCGGTGGACGGCGGCAGGTGCTCGCTGAGCTTGGCGTAGACGCGGCGACCCTCGGCCAGCTGCGCATCGGCGTCGTCGCCGGCGCCCTGCACCATCAGCACGAACTCGCCCTTGCGCTGGTTGTCGTCGGCCTCGACCCGGGCGTGCAGGTCGGCCAGGGTGCCGTCGAGCACGGTCTCGAACAGCTTGGTCAGTTCGCGTGCCATCACCGCCGGGCGGGCATCGCCGAAGGCGGCGCGGCAGTCGGCCAGGGACTCGGCGATGCGGTGCGAGGCTTCGTAGAACACCAGGGTGCGCGGCTCGCCGGCCAACCGCGCCAGGCGCTCGCGGCGCGCCGAGGCCTTGGCCGGCAGGAAGCCCTCGAAGGCGAAGCGGTCGCTGGGCAGGCCGGCCACGCTGAGCGCGGCGATCGCCGCGCAGGCGCCGGGCACCGGGCTGACCCGCACCCCGGCCGCGCGCGCCGCGCGCACCAGGCGGTAGCCGGGGTCGCTGACCAGCGGGGTGCCGGCGTCGCTGACCAGGGCCAGCGACTGGCCCTCCAGCAGGCGCGCGACGATGCGCTGGGACAACGCATCCTCGTTGTGTTCGTGCAGCGCCAGCAGCGGCCGCTCGATGCCGAAGTGAGCCAGCAGCTGGCCGCTGCGGCGGGTGTCCTCGGCGCAGATCGCCGCCACCGTGCGCAGCGTCTCCTGGGCGCGCGGCGTCAGGTCGGCGAGGTTGCCGATCGGCGTGGCGACGACGTGCAGGGTTCCGGGCTGGGCGCTCATCTACGGGCTTTCCATGGTCAAGGGTAGAATCGTAGCGGTTTTCCCCGGCGCGCCTGGCGTGCCCAGCCGAATGGACCAGAAATGAACAAGCGATTCGCAAGGATTTCCGCCCTGTCGCTGCTGGCGCTGCTCGTCGCCGGCTGCGCCACCACCAGCGTGACGCCGAGCGCTTCGCCGGCCCAATCGGCCGCGCTGGCGCTGCTGGATCAGGGCAAGCCGAAGGACGCGGCGCAGCAGCTCGAGGCGCAGGCCGCCGGCGCCACCGGCAGCGCCCGCAACCAGTTGCTGGGCGACGCCGCCTTCGCCTGGTACGAGGCCGGCGATACCGCCCGTGCGCGCAGCCTGCTGGCGCAGGTGCAGCCACGGCAGTTGCCGCCACTGAGCAAGGTGCGGGTGGCGCTGGTCGAGGCCGAGCTGGCCCTGGCCGACCGCCAGCCGGCCAAGGCGCTGCAGGCGCTGGGCAGCGATCCGCAGGCGGTGCCGCAGAACCTGCGTGCGCGCTGGCACCTGGCCCGTGCACAGGCGCTGGAAGGCACCGGCGACGCCACCGCGGCGCTGGACGAGCGCGCCCGCGCCGACAACGGCCTCAGCGGCCAGGCGCGCAGCGACAACCAGCGCGCCATCGTGCGCCAGCTGGCCACGCTCAACGACGCCACCCTGCAGGCGCTCGCCGCCGCGCTGCCGGCCGGCGACCCGCTGTACAACTTCGTCGGCCGCGCGCTGCTGAGCCGCGGTCTGGCGCTGCCGCGTCCGTTCGACCGCGGCGAGCAGTGGGGCTTCGACACCAGCAAGCGGCCGCCGGCCGAACGCGACGGCTATCGCCCGCCGGCCAAGCTGGCGGTGCTGCTGCCGCTGAGCGGCAGCCTGGCCACCGCTGCGGCGCCGGTGCGCGACGGTCTGCTTGCCGGCTACTACGGCGAGACCCGGCGGCGTCCTGCGATCGACTTCATCGACACCACCGGCACCCCGGCCGGTGCACTGGCCGCCTATCAGAAGGCGGTCGACGGCGGCGCCGATTTCGTGGTGGGCCCGCTCGGCCGCGACGAGGTCACCGCGCTGTTCGGGCGCGACGCGTTGCCGGTGCCGGTGCTGGCGCTGAACCGCGGCACCCACGCGCCGCCGGGCGGCAGCGCCGGCTTCTCGCTGGCGCCGGAAGACGACGGCATCGCCGCCGCCGAGTACCTGCTGGCGCACGAACGCCGCAATACGCTGGTGATCGGCAGCAACGACGACACCGGCCGCCGTGCGGTGGCCGCGTTCCGCGACCGCTTCAGCGAGCGCGGCGGCAAGGTCGCCGGCAGCGTCAGCGTGGCCGACACCCCGGGCGACATCGGCGCGCAGCTGCGCAACGCCGGCGCCGCCGATTCGGTGCTGCTGGCGGTCAAGGGCAATACCGCCCGCGCGCTGGCGCCGCAGCTGGCGCTGGCCGGTTTCGCCGGCAAGACCCGGGTGGCCACCTCGCAGCTGGTGCTGGGCACCGGCAAGCCCGAGGACGACCTGGTGCTGGACGGCATCGTCTACCCGAGCGAGCTGTGGAACGTGCGCGGCGTCGGCGGCCTGCCGGCGGCGACCAGCGTGGCCGACATGCTGCCGACCGCGCGCGGCCCGGCCGGGCGGCTGTTCGCGTTCGGCTACGACGCCTGGCAGATCACCGCGTACCTGGAGAAGCTGGCGACCGGCAAGGACAGCGGCCTGCGCGGCGCCACCGGCGTGCTGCACCTGGACGGCTTCGGCAACATCGTGCGCACCCCGGCCTGGTCCACCTTCAGCGGCGGGCGCCCGACCCCGCTGCCCGATGGAAACTGAGCGGCGCCGACGCGGCAATGCGGTGGAAGCGGCGGCGCGCGCCGAACTGGAGCGCGCCGGCCTGCGCCTGATCGCCGCCAACGTCGCCTTCCGCGGCGGCGAGCTGGACCTGGTGATGCAGCAGGCGCAGAGCCTGGTGTTCGTCGAAGTACGCTACCGGCGCAGCGCCGCGTTCGGCGGCGGCGCGGCCTCGGTCGATCTGCGCAAGCGCCGCCGCCTGCTGCTGGCGGCGCAGCTGTTCCTGGCCGCGCATCCGCAGTACGCCAACTGGCCGTGCCGCTTCGACGTGGTCGAGGCCGAGGGCGATCCGCCGCGGCTGACCTGGTTGCGCGACGCCTTCCGCGCCGAGGATTGCTGAGGTGCCCAGCGTCTTCACCCACGCCGCGGTGCCGCTGGCGCTGTGGGCCGCCGCCGATCGCGGGCGCATCTCCACGCGCCTGCTCGGCGCCGGCATCGTCGCGGCGATGCTGCCCGACGCCGACGTGCTCGGCTTCGCCCTGCACATCCCCTACGCCGACGCGTTCGGCCATCGCGGCGCCAGCCATTCGCTGCTGTTCGCCGCCGTGCTGGGCGCGCTCGGCGCGTTGCTGCACCGACCCTTGCGCGCCGGCGCGCTGCAGGCGGCCGTCTGGCTGTTCGTCTGCACCGCCTCGCATCCGCTGCTCGATGCGATGACCTCCGGCGGCCTCGGCGTGGCCCTGGGGTGGCCGTGGAGCGAACAGCGCTGGTTCGCGCCGTGGCGGCCGATCCGGGTCTCGCCGTTCGCCAACGGTTTCTTCAGCGCGCGCGGCATGGCCACGCTGTGGTCCGAACTGCGCTGGGTGTGGCTGCCGCTGGCGCTGGCGGTGCTCACCTGGAAACTGCTGCAGCCGCCCTCGCCCTCCACTTCGTCGTCGCCACCTTCGCCATGACCACCGCCCTGCCCACCGCACTCACCGACACCCTTTCCGCCCTGCTCGGCACCGAGGGCTGGCGCACCGACGCCGACAGCCGCCGCAGCTACGGCGAGGACGATTCGCGGCGCTGGGCCCTGGCCGACGCGGTGGCGCTGCCGCAGACCCGCGAGCAGGTGCAGGCGATCGTGCGCGCCTGCCGTGCGCACCGCGTGCCGCTGGTGGCGCGCGGCGCCGGCACCGGCACCGCCGGCGCCGCGGTGCCGTTCGCCGGCGGCGTGGTGCTGTCGTTCGCGCGCATGAACCGCATCGTGCAGCTGCGCCCGGCCGACCGCTGCGCGGTGGTCGAACCCGGCGTGCTCAACGGCGACCTGCAGCAGGCCCTGGCGCCGCACGGGCTGTTCTGGCCGCCGGATCCGTCCAGCGCGGAGATCTGCAGCGTCGGCGGCAACCTGTCCACCAATGCCGGCGGACCGCGCGCGGTGAAGTACGGCGCCACCCGCGACAACGTGCTCGGCCTGGTCGCGGTGACCGGCACGGGCGAGCTGATCCGCTGCGGCGGCGCCTACACCAAGGACGCCACCGGCTACGACCTGACCCACCTGCTGGTCGGCAGCGAAGGCACGCTGGCGCTGATCGTGGAAGCGACGCTGAAGCTGTCGCCACGGCCGCTGGCGCAGGCCAGCCTGCGCGCGCTGTACCGCGACGCCGCCGCCGCCGCGGCGGCGGTGTCGCGGCTGATGGCACAGCCGAGCACGCCGACCATGCTCGAGTTCATGGACCGCAGCGCGATCGCGCTGCTGCGCCGCAATGGCAGCGACGTGCCCGAGGCCGGCGCGATGCTGCTGATCGAGGCCGACGGCGACCACGACACCCTGCCCTACACGCTGCAAGCGTTGGGTGCGGCGGCCGAGGGCGAGGGCCTGCTGACGCTGGACGTGGCCGCCGACGGCAGCGCGCGCGACCGCCTGTGGGCCGCGCGCCGCGCGCTGTCGCCGGCGCTGCGCACGATCCGCCCCGGCAAGATCAACGAAGACGTGGTGGTGCCGGTGTCGCGCATCCCTGAGCTGGTGGCCGGCGTGGAAGCGCTGGCCGCCGAGTTCGACCTGCCGATCGTGGCCTTCGGCCATGCCGGCAACGGCAACCTGCACGTCAACATCATGTACGCGCCGGACGACGCCGCCGAAACCGCGCGCGCGCAGGCGGCGCTGCCGCGGCTGTTCGCACTGGTGCTGTCGCTGGAAGGCACCCTCTCGGGCGAACACGGCATCGGCGTGGCCAAGCGCGACTATATGGACCAGGCCTTCAATGCCGCGACCCTTGACGCGATGCGCGCGATCAAGCGGGCGCTGGATCCGGATGGGATCCTCAATCCGGGGAAGGTGTTGCCGCCGGGATGAGGGACTCCCCAAACGCCACTTCAGCGTGATGGCACATTCGGCGCTTGGGCATGGATCGCGGCGTCCTGATGCTGCCCGTCCTGTTGTGCGGCTTGTTGCAAGGCGTCGGACATCGAAGGCGCAGCCGCGCCCAAGTCGATTTGGACGCGGGTCCCAGGCGGAAACGATGCGGCCACCCATGCCTGATCGTCCTTCATGAAGACCTGCGCATCGTTCTCGCGAATCCCTTCGGCCTTTGCCAGGACCGACGCGTGCAGCACGTGCGCATCGGAGACAGACGCCGGAAACCGCTCACGCAAGGTCGAATACATGGAATAGACGGCATGTCCTTGCGGAACCGCGTCGACCTCGGAAGGCTGCGGCGTGCCGGGTCGACGCAGCGTGGGAGCGATGGCCCGATCGTAATAGTCACCGTAGTATTGCTCATAGGTCGAATGGGGACTGACCGATGGCTGTTCCGTCTTGAACACCTGACCGATCTGGTTGAGCGCGGCATCCCGCCCTAGCCGACCGGCCAGGTACTGATCCGCGATTGCCGCGTACTGTCTAGGCCGATCTCCACTGCCGGAGATGCCGATATCGGCTCCACCACGAGCGAGGATTTCCTGTCTGACCTTGGCATTGCTCAACGTCGCAGCGGCCTCGCCACGCAGCATGCTGGCGACATAGGTCTCCCGCGACGACTTATCGGGTATCTCGGTAAATCGATGATGGCCTATTTCGTGAGAAATCGACCTTGCGATTCGCCCACCATGTCCCATCGCGTTTTCATCGATGACGATGGCACGACCAGGATCCACATAGGTTCCACCTCCTGCCCTTCCCCAGATCACCTCGATGCGGTCGTGACGCAACTGCGCCAATCCGCTTCGCAACGTCGGCGACTCCTCCAGGAATGACTGCAGCGAAGGATCCTGCAGCGGTGTAGCCGGGCGCGGCGGAGAGGAATTTGGCGACGCCTGCGAAGCGCCGGGTTCCGACATCGACTCGACCATGCTGCAACTCCTTTGCCAAAGGCATACAGTTCTTAGTTCTTCCGAATCGTCATCTGGATCAGATGCTTCTCGTCGGCAGAAAGACCCAGGATCACGCGGGTGTCCGGTGCGGCGTCAACGGACCAGTAAGCTGCCGAATCGACTGCATCGGGCCGAGGCGGATACAACGTCGCGTTCGGCCATGGCGCGCTTTCAAGCGGCACTCCCGGCAAAGGGAAACGCAGCAGCAACGTGGCATGCGACGCATCGTCTTTCGCGCTACGCAATTCAATGTCGCTGACGGGTATCCCGCCAAGCGAGCCACTGTCGCTGGTGCGCACGTCGAAACCATCCCCCGCCTGTACGGCACCGAGGCTAGTCTGTAGCTGTGCGTTGATTGCTGCAATGTCGTCGAATCGCGTATCGACCAGACGATCCACCACCCGCTTGATGCGTTCCATCGGACTCTCCTTGCTCTCTGAGGCGGATACGGCTGGCGCCACGCTGCGAGCGCGATCTAGCTGGGCATCGCGGGTGCACGCCGCAAAGATCAGGCAAGACATCGAGATGCTCAACCATCGCCATCGATGCCCGTGGCGCCGCACAACGGGGATGGCTCGCGTCCAGCAACTCATGGCCCTAACATGCATGTGTCCGGCCCGGCTCCTACGATGCCGCGGAATTTATTCAAATCCACCCGCTTGCACAAGACGGCGCCTTCGGCGCGTCGCTACGACGCGCATGGCGAGCAAGACGGCCTACTCGGACCAGACCAGGATCAAACCCCGTTTCCACAGCGAGTACGTCCGGTGCCGACCATGCGTGATCGATGCGTCCACCCCTCGCTTGAATCAGCTACTGCGTTCGTTCACGCCGATGAAACGCAGCCCCACGCCCGGCTCGGTGGCGATGTAGCGCGGGGCCACGGCGCTGTCGCCGAGTTTCTGCCGCAGCTTGCCGACCAGGATGCGCAGGTAGTGGGTGTCGTCCTGGTGGGTGGGGCCCCACAGTTCGCGCAGCAGTTGCGGCTGCGTCACCACGCGGCCGCTGTGGCGCAGCAGCAGCGCCAGCAGCGCGTACTCCTTGCGACTGAGCGGCAACGCTTCGCCTTCAAGACGCACTTCGCGCAGGCCCAGGTGGATGTGCAGGTGGCCGTCGTCGAACACCGGCTCGGCCTCGCCGGCCACCGGCTGCATGCGCAGCAGCACGCGGATGCGCGCCATCAGTTCCTGCACGCCGAACGGCTTGGTCACGTAGTCGTTGGCGCCGGCGTCCAGCGCCTGCACCTTCTCGTCCTCGCCAGCGCGCACGGTCAGCATGATCACCGGCACCGACGACCATTGCCGCAGTTCGCGCAGCACGCTGTGCCCGTCCTGGTCGGGCAGACCGATGTCCAGCACCACCAGTTCGGCGCCGTGCGCGGCCAGTTGCGCCAGGCCGGCGGCGCCGGTGTCGGCCTGCAGCACGCGGTAGCCCTGCGCGCGCAGGCTGATGTCGAGGAAACGGCGGATCTGCGGCTCGTCGTCGATGACCAGCACGCGCGGCGGCGGAATCGGATCGGCGTGGGACTCAGTCGGCATCGGGGCGGGACGGCGGCGCGGCGGGTTCGATGAGCGGCAGGGTAATGCGGATCGTGGTGCCGCGGCCATCGGGGCCCGGCAGCGCCTCGACGCTGCCGCCGTGCGCGCCGATCATGCCCTGGCAGATGGTCAGGCCCAGGCCGGTGCCGTGGCGGCCGCGGTCGCCGCGCTCGACGCTGTAGAACATGTCGAAGATGCGCGCGCGCTCGTCCTCGGGAATGCCCGGGCCGCGGTCGCTGATGTCGATGCGCAGGCGGCCCTCGACCATGCCCGCGGCGACACGGATCGCCGCGTCCGCCGGCGAGAACTTGGCCGCGTTCTCCAGCACGTTGAAGATCGCCTGCTCGACCAGCGCCGGGTGCACCCACAGCGTCGGCAGTTCCGCGGCCAGGGCGATGTCCAGGCGCACCTGCGGCTGGTAGCGCTGCAGGCGCCGCGCGGCCGAGCCGATCAGTTCGTCCACGCCGATCCAGTCGCGGTTCAAGGTCAGCCCGGTGTGGCCGAGCCGGGTCATGTCCAGCAGGTTCTGGATGTAGCGGTCCAGACGCTCGCCTTCCAGTTGGATCGTCTCGAGCAGGCTGCGGCGGTCGTCCGCATCCATCGCCTTGCCGTAACTGGACAGGCTGCTGGCCGCGCCGATCATCGCCGCCAGCGGCGAGCGCAGGTCGTGCGAGACCGAGGACAGCAGGGCCGAGCGCAGCCGCTCGGTCTCGCCGCTGACCCGCGCGCTCTCCAGGTCGGCGACCAGCCGCGTGCGCAGCGCGGCCTGGCCGATGTCCTCCACCATCGCCTCGGCCAGGCGCTGCTGCTCCAGGCCCGGGCGCTGCACGCCGGCACCGAAGCGCAGCCCGACCACACCGATGGTGCCGCGCTCGTGGCGCACCGGCAGGAACCACCAGCTCGCGCCGGCCAGCGTATCGGTGAACCGCCCGGTGGCCTGGCCGTGGCGCTGCGCCCAGTCGGCGGCGCTGCGGTCCACCGCGGCCATCGTCGGCGCGTAGTCGTCGGCGCCGTCATGCGCGCGCTCCAGCGGCTGCAGGCGCAGCCAGGCCTCGGCATCGAGGGTGCCGGCGAGCGCGCGGCGCCCGGCCTCCAGCACCTGGCCGAGGTCGGCGGCACTGGTCAGTTCGCGGCCCAGCCGCTGCAGCGCGGTGGTCTGCGCGTTGACCGCGCGCAGCGCCAGCACCTGCATGCGCAGGCGCGAGGCCAGGCGCCCGGCGACCAGGGCCGCGACCAGGAACAGCAGCACCGTGACCACGCCCTGGCGCGCGCCGATCTGGAAGGTGAAGCGCGGTTCGATGAAGAAGAAGTTGTAGCTGAAGAAGCTCAGCAGCGCCGCCAGCACCGCCGCGGTCATCCGCGTCTTCGATGCGACCATCACCACCGCGACGATGAACACCATCGACAGGTCGTCGATGCCGACCCAACTTTCGGCGATCCAGGCGACCACCACCGCCAGCGCCGACGCCACCGTGGCGAACAGCAGGTCGTCGCGCGACAGCCAGTGCGCGGGGCTGCGCCAGCGCCGCCGCGCCCGCGCGCGTGCTTCCGGCGAACTGATGATCACCAGTTCGTAGTGCGCGCCGCGTTGCAGCAGCTGCTGGGTCAGGGTGCGGTTGATCATGCGCGCCAGCGGGCGCTCGCGGGTGCGGCCCAGCACCAGGGTGGACACGCCGCTGCGCGCGGCATGGTCGAGCAAGGCGTCGGCGACGTTGGCGCCGTGCAGCAGCGCGGCCTCGCCGCCCAGCCGGCGCGCCAGCGCGAACGCGCGGTCGATCTCCAGTTGCCAGTCGGCATCCGGCTGCGCCTGGGTCTGCACGGTGACCACCGTCCACGGCGCGCCGCGGCGCTCGGCCAGGCGCCGCGCCACCCGCACCAGGTAGTCGGACTGGCCGCGCCCGTCGATCGCCACCATCACCGTGCGCCGCAGGGCGACGCTGGTGCGGCCCTGCGCGGCCTGCACGTCGCGCAGGTCGTTGTCGACGCGGTCGGCGGCGGTCTGCATCGCCAGTTCGCGCAGCGCGGCCAGGTTCGACGGCGAGAAGAAGGCCTGCAGCGCCTGCCCGGCCTGCTCGGGCAGGTAGACCTTGCCCTGCTGCAGGCGTTCGATCAGCTCGCGTGGCGGCAGGTCGACCAGCACGATGTCGCGCAGGCGGTCGAAGATCGCATCGGGCACGGTCTCGCTGACGCGCACGCCGGTGATGCGGTGGACCACGTCGTTGAGGCTTTCCAGGTGCTGGATGTTGACCGTGCTGTAGACGTCGATGCCGGCGTCGAGCAGCTCCTGTACGTCCTGCCAGCGCCGCTCGTGACGGCTGCCCGGCGCGTTGCGATGGGCCAGCTCGTCCACCAGCACCAGCGGCGGGCGCAGCGCCAGCAGCGCATCCAGATCCATCTCGTCCAGGGTGCGGCCGCGGTACTCCAGCCGCCGCCGCGGCTGCACGGTGAGGCCCTCCAGCAGCGCCGCGGTCTCGGCGCGGCCGTGGGTCTCGACCACGCCGACCACCAGGTTGCTGCCCTGCTGCTGCAACTGCCGCGCACGCGACAGCATCGCGTAGGTCTTGCCGACCCCCGGCGCCGCGCCGAGGAACACGGTCAGGCGCCCGCCGCGCTCGCGCTGCAGTTCGCCGATCAGGGCGTCGGCCTGTTGGGTGCGGGGGTCGGGCATTTGGAGCTGGGAATGGGGAATTGGGAATGGGGAATCGCAGAGCGCAAGCCTACATGGCTGCGCGATTTACCGCTGTTGCTCCTGCTTTTGCCCATTCCCGATTCCCGTTTCCCCATTCCCGGCATCCAAGGCCAAATTCAGCGCCAGCACGTTCACCCGCGGCTCCCCCAGCACGCCGAACTGGCGCGGCTGGGTCTGCGCGGCGACCAGGGCGGCGACGGTCTGCGGCGGCAGGCCGCGCGCGGCGGCGACGCGCGCCACTTGGATGTGCGCCGCTTCCACACTGATGTCCGGGTCCATGCCGCTGCCGGACTGGGTGACCAGGTCGTCCGGCACCTGCGCCGGGTCGATGCCCTCGCGTGCGGCCACCGCCTGGCGGGTGGCATCCAGGCGCTTGCGCAGGTCGGGGTTGCTGCGCGCCTGGTTGCTGCCGGCCGCCGACATCGGATCGTACTTGGCGCCGGACGGACGCGGCTGGAAGTAGCCGGCGGCGGCGAACGGCTGCGCCACCAGCGCCGAGCCGACCACGCGGCCATCGCGCGTGCGCAGGCTGCCGTTGGCCTGCTCGGGGAACAGCGCGCCGGCCAGCACGGTGGCCAGCAACGAGTACAGCGCCGCGGACGCGAGCACCAGCAGCGGCAGCACCAGCACCGCGCGCCAGCGCATCGGTTCGCGAAGGGAAACGGAAGACACGGTCATGGAGGTAATTCCGAAGGAGCGTGAGAATCGGCGCTGGGGTCAGCCCAGCGCCACCAGCAGCAGATCGATGGCCTTGATCCCGACGAACGGCAGCAGCACGCCGCCCACGCCGTAGATCAGCATGTTCCGGCGCAGCAGCGAGGTCGCCGAGGACGGGGTGAAGCGCACGCCACGCAGCGCCAGCGGGATCAGCGCCGGGATCACCAGCGCATTGAAGATCAACGCCGCCAGCACCGCGTTGGTCGGGCTGGACAGGCGCATCACGTTCAGCGCGGCCATCTGCGGGATCGAGGCGGCGAACAGCGCCGGCAGGATCGCGAAGTACTTGGACACGTCGTTGGCCAGCGAGAAGGTGGTCAGTGCGCCGCGGGTGATCAGCTGCTGCTTGCCCACTTCCACCACCGCCAGCAGCTTGGCCGGATCCGAATCCAGGTCGACCATGTTGCCGGCCTCCTTGGCCGCCTGGGTGCCGGAGTTCATCGCCAGGCCGACGTCGGCCTGGGCCAGCGCCGGCGCGTCGTTGGTGCCGTCGCCGACCATCGCCACCAGGCGTCCGCCGGCCTGCTCCTGGCGGATGCGCGCCAGCTTGTCCTCGGGCGTGGCCTCGGCGATGTAGTCGTCGACGCCGGCCTCGGCGGCGATGGCCGCGGCGGTGAGCGGGTTGTCGCCGGTGATCATCACCGTCTTGACGCCCATCGCGCGCAGCCGCGCGAACTTCTCGCGCACGCCGTGCTTGACCACGTCCGACAGCTCGACCACGCCCAGCACGTGCCGGCCCTCGGCCACCACCAGCGGCGTGGCGCCGCTGCGCGCGACCTGCTCGACGCGGCTCTTCAGTTCCGCCGGCACCTGCCCGCCCAGCGCGGTGACGTGGCGGATCAACGCATCGGCGGCGCCCTTGCGGATCGAACGCGGCGGCTGCATGCCGTTGGCCGGCAGATCGACACCGGACATGCGCGTCTGCGCGGTGAAGGCGACGAACTCGGCGCCCGCCGGATCGGCCGGCGGCAGGCCCTGTTCGCGCGCCAGGCGCACGATCGACTTGCCTTCCGGGGTCGGGTCGGCCAGCGACGACAGCATCGCCGCCTCGCGCAGCTGCGCCACGTCCACGCCACTGAGCGCATGGAACACGGTGGCCTGGCGGTCGCCGTGGGTGATGGTGCCGGTCTTGTCCAGCAGCAGCACGTCGACGTCGCCGGCCACTTCCACCGCCTTGCCCGACTTGGCCAGCACGTTGGCCGACAGCGCGCGGTTCATGCCGGCGATGCCGATCGCCGGCAGCAACCCGCCGATGGTGGTCGGGATCAGGCACACCAGCAGCGCGATCAGCAGCAGCGGATCCACGTGCACGCCGACGAAGCCGGCGATCGCCGGCAGCGAGGCGACCACGATCAGGAAGGTCAGGGTCATCGCCGCCAGCAGCATGGTCAGCGCGATCTCGTTCGGCGTCTTCTGCCGGTTGGCGCCTTCCACCAGCGCGATCATCCGGTCCAGGAAGCTGTGGCCCGGCTCGGCGGTGACCTTCACCAGGATCTCGTCGGACAGCACCTTGGTGCCGCCGATGACGCCGGAGCGGTCGGTGCCGGCCTCGCGCAGCACCGGTGCCGATTCGCCGGTGACTGCGGCCTCGTTGATGGTGGCCAGGCCGTGCACGATCTCGCCATCGGCCGGGATCAGCTCGCCAGCCGACACCACCACCAGGTCGCCCGGGCGCAGTTCGGCGGCAGGTACGCTGGTCTCGCCGTCCAGCCGCACACTGGCGACCCGGCGCGCCACCAGGTCCTTGCGTGCGCGCCGCAGCGACGCAGCCTGGCCGCGGCCGCGGGCCTCGGCCACCGCCTCGGCGAAGTTGCCGAACAGCACGGTGACCAGCAGGATCGCGGTCACCGCCCAGCCGAAGCCGGCCGGGCCCTGGCCGGACACGGTGATCAGCGCCGACAGCAGCGTGCCGGCGAACACCACGGCCATCACCGGGCTGCCCAGCAGGTGCCGCGGCGACAGCTTCAGCACGCTGTCGCGCAAGGCCGCGCGCAGCGCCGCGGCATCGAACAGCCCAGGCCGGCGCGCCGGCGAAGAAGCCACGGATGTAGAAGGAAGCGGGGTGCTCATCGTCGTCGTCTCAGTGCGCGGCCAGGGTCAGGTGATCGGCGATCGGTCCCAACACCAAAGCCGGCGTGAATTGCAGAACGGTCAGGATCGCGATGACCGCGATCAGGGTCAGCGCGAAGGTCGGGGTTTCCACCTGCAGGCTGCCGCCGGTTTCCGGCGCCACCCGCTTGCGCGCCAGTTGCGCGGCCACGATCAGCGGCACGATCAGCGCCGGATAGCGGCCCAGCAGCAGCACCACGGTGCAGCTCAGGTTCCACCATGGAATGCCGTCGCCCAGCCCCTCGAAACCGGAGCCGTTGTTGGCGAACGCCGAGGTGTACTCGTAGAACACCTGGCTGATGCCGTGGAAGCCGGGATTGGAAGCCGCCGAGATCGAGGCCGGCAGGGCAAGGGTGATCGCGGTGAAGCCGAGCAGCACCAGCGGCTGCAACAGGATCAGCAGCGCCAGCAGGCGCACTTCCGGCGCCTCGATCTTGCGCCCGAACAGTTCCGGGGTGCGCCCGGTCATCAGGCCGGCCAGGAACACGCTCAGCAGCAGGTACACCAGGAACTGCTGCAGGCCGCAACCGATGCCGCCCCAGATCGCGTTGATCAGCATGTTGACCATCGCCACGCCACCGGTCAGCGGCGCCAGCGAATCGTGCATGGCGTTGACCGAGCCGTTGGAGGTCTGCGTGGTCAGCGACGACCAGGCCGCCGAGGCATCGACGCCGAAGCGCACCTCCTTGCCTTCCATCAGCGCGGCACTGCCGGGCGCGTGGCCTTCGGCCCACAGCGACACCGCGGTGGACGCCAGCGACATCACCAGCATGCTGCCGAACACCAGCGCGGTGAACTTGCGGCGCCCGGTGAACGGGCCGACCATGAACGCCACCGCCACCGGGATCAGCACGATGCCCAACATCTCCAGCAGGTTGGAGAACGGCGTGGGATTTTCCAGCGCCATCGCGCTGTTGGGGCCGTACCAGCCGCCGCCGTTGGTGCCGAGCTGCTTGATCGCCACCATCGCCGCGACCGGGCCGAGCGGGATCTTCTGCGTCTGCTGGCCGGCGCTGGCGTCCAGCGGCGTGGCGACCGGACCGGCCGCCAGCGTCGAAGGCACACCCTGCTGGGTCAGCAGCAGCGTCCACAGCAGGCACAGCGGCAGCAGGAAGCGCAGGGTGGGACGGATCACGTCGGCCCAGTAGTTGCCGAGATCGACCTCCTGCGCCGTCTCGCCGCCACTCGCGGCCGCCTTGCGCGCCGCATCCTGGCCACGCCCACCGAACAGGCCGCGCAGCGTCGCCGCGACCAGCGCCAGGCCCATCATCGGGGTGATGAACTGCAGGCCGACCACGCCCACCGCCTGCGACAGGTACGACAGCTGCGCCTGGCCCGAGTAGTGCTGCTGATTGGTGTTGGTCAGGAACGACACCATGGTGTGCAAGGCCACGTCCCAGCGCATGTTGGGCACCGCATCCGGATTGAACGGCAGCCAGGCCTGGGTCACGAACAGCACGAACACCAGCACGCCCAGTACCAGGTTGCTGGCCAGGAACGCGCCGGCATAGGCGCGCCAGTGCATGCCGCGCGCCGGGTCCGTGCCGAGCAGGCGGTACAGCGGGCGTTCGATCCAGCCGAACAGCGCGTCGCCGCGCATCGGCGCCCCGCGCATCACCTTGGCCAGGTACAGGCCCAGCGGCCATCCCAGCAGCAGCGCGAGCGCATAGACAAGCAATGTATCGATCATGGAAGTGGCACTCGGCTCAGAAATCTTCGGGGCGCAGGATCACGTACAGCAGGTAACCGGCCGCGACGATCACCGCCACGCCGCAAACGAACGAAAGCCAACCGCTCATGGTCTCAACTCCGAAACAAAGGGACGGCCCGCCGCAGGGCAGGCCGCAATCGTGTGGGAACACCGCCGGACGCGGCATGCGCACGGAGGCAGAAGGGAAGCGCAACATGGCCACGCACGCCGGGTCGGACAGGCCTTCTGGCCCAGGCCGGCATTATCGAAGCCGCCGCCATAAACTCTCCGTGGCGAAGGCGCGCGGCACGCATAAATTCTGCGTAAAACCGCGCGACGCAGGCGCGTGCGCCACGTCTGCCGGCGCCGCGCCGCCGCCTGCACGGCAGCGCGCGACGACCTCAGTAATGCAGGATCGCGTCGATCAGCGCCGTCGCCTGATGGTTGCGGCGCCCGCCGTCGTAGGCGGGGAAATCGTAGGCATGCTCGTAGCGCAGCTCCGGGCGGATCTCCAGGTCCTGCGACACCCAGTGGGTGAGGCCGATGGTGTGGCTGGAGTAGCGCGTGGCGAAACCGGTGCGCTGGCCGTCGTGGTCGTTCACGAACTCGTTGCGGATCGCCAGCATGTCCGACGCGCCGAGCTGGATGTTGACGTAGTTGACGATGGCGTCGGCAGTGCTGCGCCCCAGCGGGAAGTCCGGCGCCTCGCCCAGCGCATAGCCCGGGCGCCCGGTCGGCGCGTGCGACTGCGACGGATCGGTGGCCAGCGCCTGGTCGCGCACGTAGATGTGGTAGGCCTCGGTGAGCATGTGCACCTTCGGCGAGAAGCGGTGGCCCCAGGTGAGCACGAATTCCTGCAGGTTGTTGTAGGTCTGCGCGGCGTTGTTGTACGACTCCACGCACGGATACAGCATGTCGTCGTTGCTCTTGGAGACCCAGCGCAGGCAGGCCTGCGCGCTCAGGCGGCTGGTCGCGTCCCAGATCGCCGAATCGTCGCCGCCGTGCACGCCGAGCTGCAGCGTCCACTGGTCGTTGAGCTTGGTGGTGGTGAGGATGCCCATGTTGGTATAGGCATCGACCGTATAAAGGATCGAATGGGTCAGCAGGTAATTGTTCGGCGAGAACTGCGCCTCGATGTCCGGTAGCGACAGGTAGCGGCCGACCGTGACCAGCATGCCCTGCGCCACCGACGGCAGGTACAGGTCCACGTGCGCGATCATCGGATCGTTGCCATAGATCTTGCCGTTGAGCGCGCTGTTGGGCTGCGGGTGGTGCAGCAACTGGTCGCTGGTGACGCCCTTCATCGTGGTGTAGTGATAGTCGTAGCCGTACAGGTCGTCGAGGTGGAAGCCCCAGTCGACATGGTCGGTCTGCACCGTGTCCGGCACGCGCTGCAGGCGGATCAGCGCCTGGTTGAACTCGCCGCGATTGGGCCGCGTGGAGTAGGACAGCGGGTAGTTGCTGCGCGAGGACGTGCTGGCGTTGAGCGAGGGATTGATCCAGCCGTACAGCTCGATGCGATTGCGCTGCATCCACTGCCCCACGCGCGTGCAGGCTAGCGCCTTCTCGACCGGGTACTGTGCGTTCTCGTTGGGCACGCCGACCGGGTAGTCGACCGCGCCGAGCTGCCATTCGGCCGACGGAAACGGCGGCGAGGAGAACGGCGCCGCCAGACCGCGGCGCGCCGGCGTCGGCGCATCGGGATCGGCCGGTTGCGCATCCTCGCGATAGGCGGAGGCCAGGCGCGAGAAGAAGCCATTGGAACAGTCGGCGCTGCGTGCCGGCGGCACGGGGGCGGGCTCCGACGCCGGCATCGCCTCCGACAAAGGCGCAGCCAGGCCCACGGCGGCGGCATCGCCGGCGCACAGCAAGGCCAGGGACAGGAACAGGGGATGGAGCTTCATGGACATCGCGACGTCGGCTCGCAACGAGCCGTCCTTCGTTGGGTGGAGGGGGCAACGACGGCGCGCCGCCTCACGCGCACGCGCCATCGCAGGCGATGCGCCGGGTAGCGCATCGCGGGGAGGGAGTTGGAATGCAGCGCCGCGGTGGTGGCGGCGTTATGTCGTCAACGCGCGTGCAGTGAACGCGCGCGGCCGTGTGGCGGCGGATGCTGCAGCGCGCTGCGGCAGCCATGGTGGCGTCGCGGCGCACATGGCATGGCCGCCACGCGGACGCGGACGGCACGCCGTTGCGTCTGCGGCACGCGGCGCCTGCAGGCGATCAGTGCGGCCTGCGACACGCTCAAGATTGCAGCCATCGATTCCACGCAAGCATCCCGTCGTCAGCGCGGAAAGTATAGGAATCGCCGGATATCTTCGTTGCAAAGCGCCGGCGGGTTCGAATAAAAGCTGCGTAAATTCGTGTGCTGTGCTGGCGTGGTGTGCGCGCTATGTGGCGATGCGTGGTGCCGTACCCTCATCCGCCCCTGCGGGGCACCTTCTCCCGGTGGGAGAAGGGAGAAGCCAAAGCCCCTCTCCCGCCGGGAGAGGGGTTGGGGTGAGGGTCCGACGCGCGAAGCGCTGCGCTGATCCAACTGCACGAGGCTTCGCCCGTACCCTCATCCGCCCCTGCGGGGCACCTTCTCCCGATGGGAGAAGGGAGAAGCCAAAGCCCCTCTCCCATCGGGAGAGGGGTTGGGGTGAGGGTCCGGCAAGCGAAGCGCTGCGTTGATCCAACTACACGAGGCTGCGCCCGTACCCTCATCCGCCCCTGCGGGGCACCTTCTCCCGGTGGGAGAAGGGAAAAGCCCAAAGCCCCTCTCCCATCGGGAGAGGGGTTGGGGTGAGGGTCCGACGCGCGAAGCGCTGCGCTGATCCAGCTGTACGAGGCTGCGCCCGTACCCTCATCCGCCCCTGTGGGGCACCTTCTCCCGGTGGGAGAAGGGAGAAGCTCAAAGCCCCTCTCCCATCGGGAGAGGGGTTGGGGTGAGGGTCCGGCGCGCGAAGCGCTGCGCTGATCCAACTACACGAGGCTGCGCCCGTACCCTCATCCGCCCCTGCGGGGCACCTTCTCCCGGTGGGAGAAGGGAGAGGCCAAAGCCCCTCTCCCGCCGGGAGAGGGGTTGGGGTGAGGGTCCGGCAAGCGAAGCGCTGCGCTGATCCAACTGCACGATGCTCAGCCCTACCCTCATCCGCCCCTGCGGGGCACCTTCTCCCGACGGGAGAAGGGAAAAGCCAAGCTACCTCAGTGCAACGGCACACTCAAGAAAGACGGCGTCGCCGTCGGCGAGCTGAAGCTCACGGTGCCGCCGAAGCGGCTGGCCGAGGTGTAGCGCGGATCGGTGGTGTCCACCACCAGCACCAGGCGGCGGCCGGCCGGGATCTCGACCGCGGTCGCCTGCAGCGCCAGGTCGAGCGTCACCGGTGTGCCCGGGGTCGCGTTGCGCAGGGTGTACGGCACATGGCTCAGCAATTGCGCCGAACCCGTGCCGTCCATGCTGTACAGATAAGCGAACAACGACACGTTGGACTGGCTCGGGGTCACCGTCAGCCGCAACGAGGGCGCGCCGGCCAGGCGCTTGTCGCTGGACAGCACCGGGCCGCTCCACACCGCGGCGCCGGCGCGGCTGACCAGCGGGATCGAGGTGGTCACCGGCTGGCCGAGACCCTGCAGCAGGCCGCTCACCATCACCACGCCGGAATCGGCCAAGGTCGGCACGCCGGTGGCGATGCGGTAGTTCCAGCCGCTGCTGTTGCCGCTGGTCAGCGACCCGGTCGGCAACAACAGGCCGCTGGGGCCGGTCAGGCCGTAGCGGGTGGCGCCGGCCTGTACGCTGTTCCAGTCGGCATAACTGAGCCAGGTGCCGCCGAGGGTCGACAGCTGCACCGGCGCTTCACGGTCCACGCCGTTGTCGCGGCCTTTCAGGTAGCGGTCGAACCAGCGCGTGGCCTCGGTATACACCTGGTTCGGCAGGCCCAGCGCGCCCGGCAGTTCGGCGGTGGCGTGGTCGCCCTGGCTGAACATCAGATGCTTGGGCACGCTGAGCCGGTTGTACAGGTTGATGTACTGGTTCGGCGGGAACAGGCCGTCGTTGAACGCATTGGCCATCAGCACCGCCGGGCCGTTGCGGTTGAGCGCCTGCACCTCGTTGATCACCCCGCGTTCGGCCGCCTTGGGCAGGAAGCCCTGCACCGCGCCGTCGTAGTCGCCCACCGCCACGTGCGCGGTGATCCGCGCCAGGTCCGGACCGGGCCGGCCGGTGGCGACCCCGGCGGCAACCAGCAGTCCCACGCCCTGTTGGCTCACGGTGCTGTTGGCGTACAGCGAGGCTTGCAGATCGGCCCAGCCGCTGAGCGCGGCCACCGCCTTGATCCGCGGGTCGCGCGCGGCGGCGAGCAGGCTGGTGCCGGCGCCGTAGGAGATACCCGAGACACCGATCGCCTTGGCGTCGGCCGGGGTGTTGGCCAGCGCCCAGTCGATCACTGCGCTGACGTCCTCCACCGTCGGTGCCCCGGCGATGTCGATCAGCCCCTGCGAATCCCAGAAGCCGCGCGAGGTGTAGCTGACCACCACGTAGCCGTCGTTGGCCAGTTCGCTGGCGCGGCCCACGTATTCCAGGTTGGGCAGCGACCAGCTGGCCGGCATCACCACCAGCGGGAATGGCCCCGGGCCCTGCCCTTGCGGCACCAGGACGAGCGCGCCGAGCTTGGTGCCATCGAAACTGGAAATGCTCTGGTACTGCTTGGAGAAGCCGGCCGCAGCCGCGGCGGCGGAGAACACCAGCAACATCGCGCCAAGGGCGATGCGACGTGACACGGACATGCGCATGGACTGCCTCCCAAGCGGCGCCGGACCGGGATGGCCGGCTGCCGGAACGGTACTGCCAGAACGATGACAAGGGCTCGACACGGGGCCGGGCAGGCGGACCGTACCACCGGGTACGGGCGATATTCACGCCGCAGTGCGGCACAGTATGGAAGGACCTTGGCGGGCGGCCCAAACGTGCTGGCGCCGCGGCCGGTGGCCGGCACACGCTCAGGCCACGCGGCTCAGCTCAAAAAGTGCTGGTAGCCGCTGCGCGGCGGCTGCCACCGCTGGCCGTCGGCATCGCGCACCGCGATGCCATTGCCGGCGACGATGCGCCCGATCGGCGTCGCCGTGACCCCGACCGCCTGCAGCGCCTGCCCGATCGCCGCGCGCTGCGCCGGGTCGGCGGTGAAGCACAGTTCGTAGTCGTCGCCACCGCCCAGCTGCCAGGCGTGCACCTGCGCAGGGTCCGCGTCGGCCGGGGCGGCGACCGCCGGCAGCGCGGCCAGCTCCAGTTCGGCGCCGACGCCGCTGCGCGCGCAGATGTGCTCCAGGTCGGCCAGCAGACCGTCGGAGACGTCCACGCAGGCCCGCGCCAGGCCACGCAGGCGCAGGCCCACCTGCACCCGCGGCGTCGGCCGCAGCAGGCGTTGGCGCAGGCGTTCGTGCACGGGATCGGCGGCGGGCGCGGTCACGTCGAGGCGCCCGGCCTGCCACAGCGCCAGCGCCGCGGCCGCCTCGCCCGGCTGGCCGGTCACCCAGACCTCGTCGCCCGGCTGCGCGGCATCGCGGCGCAGCGCCATCGTCGCCGGCACGCTGCCGATCGCGGTGACCGACAAGGCCAGCGGCCCGCGCGTGGTGTCGCCGCCGGCCAGGCCGATGCCGTGCGCATCGGCCAGGGCGAAGAAGCCCTCGGCGAACGCATCGACCCAGGCCATGTCGACCTGCGGCAACGACAGCGACAGCGTGCACCAGCGCGGCTGCGCGCCCATCGCCGCCAGGTCGGACAGATTCACCGCCAGCGTCTTCCAGCCGATGTCGGCGGCCGCGGTCTCGGCCGGGAAATGCACTCCGGCGTTGAGCGTATCGGTGGTGATCGCCAGCAACTCCCCCGGCGGCGGCAGCAGCAAGGCCGCATCGTCACCGATGCCCAGCGGCAGGTCGTCCCGCGCCCGGCTGCGCGCACGCAGGCGCTCGATCAGATCGAATTCGGGCATGGGGGGCTGGGAATCGGGAATGGGGAGTCGGGAATGGGAAAAGCAGGAGCAACAACCGGCGCGCCGGCGATCTCGGAGGGGACGGCAGTTGCTTTTGCCATTCCCCATTCCCTTTTCCCCATTCCCAGCCCCTCAGCCCCCCGACTCCACCGCGCGCCATTCCAGCGCGGCGCGGTCCAGGACGCCGTTGACGTAGGTGTGGCCGTGTTCAGAGCCGAAGCGCTTGGCGGTCTCGATGGCTTCGTTGATCACCACGCGGTACGGCACGTCCATGCGGTGCAGCAGTTCGTAGGCGGCCAGGCGCAGCACCGCGCGCTCGATCGCGTCCACTTCCTCGACCGTGCGGTCCAGGTAGCCGACCAGCGCTGCGTCCAGTTCGGCGCGGTGCTTGAGCACGCCTTCGACCAGGTTCTCGAAGTACACCAGGTCGGCGATCTCGTGCGCCTGCTCGTGCGCGAACTGCGCGATCACGTGCTGGGCGTTGCCGCCGGAGATCTGCCAGGCGTAGATCGCCTGCAGCGCACGCCGGCGCGCGCGCGAACGCAGGACCGGATCCACGCCGTCGCGGCGTGAGTGGTGCTTGTGGCCAGCGGGTTTGTTCACGGCAGCAGCTCCAGCAGGTTGACCATCTCCAGCGCGCTCAGCGCCGCTTCCTCGCCCTTGTTGCCATGGCTGCCGCCGGCGCGCGCCTCGGCATCCTCGACCTGCTCCACCGCGAGCACGCCGTTGAGCACCGGGATGCGGAAGTCCAGCGACACCCGCAGCAGGCCCTCGGCGCAGCCGTCGGCCACGTGTTCGTAGTGGCGGGTGTCGCCGCGGATCACGCAACCCAGCGCGATGATCGCGGCATGCTTGCCGGCCGCGGCCAGGCGGGCGGCGACCAGCGGCAACTCCCACGCGCCCGGCACCCGGATCACGTCCACCGCGTCATCGGCGATGCCGTTGCCGGCCAGGCTCTGCCGCGCACCGGCGACCAGCACGTCGGTGATGCGGGCGTTCCAGCGGCTGGCGATGATCGCGAAACGCGCCGACTCGGGAGTGCGGAGGTCGCCTTCGTAGTGGGACATGGCGGTGGCAGCTTTAGGGGGTGGGAGAGTTTAACAGGCAGGGAGGCCGCGGCCCGAGCGAGGGAGAACAGTCGCTCGCCCAGCGCCGATCCGGCACCCGAATCAGGCTTTACCCAATCCCGAATCCCGATTCCCCAATCCCTGCCCCACCTCCACATGCTCCACCACCTCCAGCCCGAACCCGGCCAGGCCGATCTGCCGGCGCGGGGTGCCGAGCACGCGCAGCTTGCCCAGGCCCAGGTCGGCCAGGATCTGGCTGCCGGCGCCGTTGCGCCGCCACTGGCCCACGTCCTTGCCGTGCGCCGCCTCGGGCTGCGCGCGCAGCCGCGCCAGCAGCGCCTCGCTGTCGCGCGGCGCCGACAGCACCACCATCACCCCGCGCTCGGCGGCGGCGATCGCGCGCAGGGCGTCGCTGGCGGCCACCCCGAAATCGTCGCGGCGCCAGTGCAGCAGGTCGGCCAGCGGGTTTTCCACCTGCACCCGTACCAGGGTCGGCGTCTCGGCATCCGGGGTGCCGCGGACCAGCGCGAAGTGCAGGTCGTGGGCGATGCGGTCGCGGTAGGTGACCAGGGTGAAGCCGCCGAACTCGGTCTCGATCGGCCGCTCGTCGATGCGTTCGACGGTGTGCTCGGTGGCCAGGCGGTAGGCGATCAGGTCGGCGATCGAGCCCATCTTCAGCCCGTGGGTGCGGGCGAACGCTTCCAGCTGCGGACGCCGCGCCATGCTGCCGTCGGGATTGAGCACTTCCACCAGCACGCCGGCCGGCTCCAGCCCCGCCAGCATCGGCAGGTCGCTGGCGGCCTCGGTGTGGCCGGCACGGGTCAGCACCCCGCCCGGCTGGGCGATCAGCGGGAAAATGTGGCCGGGTTGGCTGAGGTCGTGCGGCTTGGCGTCGGGCTTGACCGCGGTACGCACGGTGTGGGCGCGGTCGTAGGCGGAGATGCCCGTGGTCACGCCCTCGGCGGCCTCGATGCTGACGGTGAAGTTGGTATGGAACTGCGCGGTGTTGCGCTGGACCATCGGCGCCAGGCCCAGTTGCGCGCAGCGCTCGCGGGTCAGCGACAGGCACACCAGGCCGCGCGCGTGCGTGACCATGAAATTGATGTCCGAGGGCTTGACCAGCTCGGCGGCCATGATCAGGTCGCCCTCGTTCTCGCGGTCCTCGTCGTCGACGATGACCACCATGCGGCCGGCACGGAGTTCTTCCAGCAGCTCGGGAACGGAGGCGAAATTCAGGCTCGGGGTAACGGAAGGCGACATGCGGGGACTCGCGGAAAGACGGAAGGTGCCGCGCGCGCCGCAGGCAGCGGCGCAGCGTGGCGGAGAGGCAGAAGGCCGGACGCGGCCAGGATCAGTCCTGGCGGCCCTGCAACAGGCGTTCGACGTAGCGCGCGACCAGGTCGATCTCCAGGTTCACCGCCGCGCCGACGGCGGTCTGCGCGAACGCGGTGTGCGCCACGGTGTGCGGAATCAGCGCGACCTCGAAGCCTTCGGCGTCGACTTCATTGACGGTGAGGCTGACCCCGTCCACGCAGATCGAGCCCTTCTTGGCGATGTAGCGCAGCAGCGGCGCCGGCGCGGCGAAACGCCAGCGCTGCGCGCGCGCATCGTCGTGAATCGACAGCACCTCGCCGAGGCCGTCGACATGGCCGCTGACCAGGTGCCCGCCGAGGCGGTCGCTGGGGCGCATCGCCCGCTCCAGGTTCAGTATCGCGCCCTCGGCCAGGCGGCCGAGCGTGGTCAGCGCCAGGGTCTCGGTGGAGGCGTCGGCCTGGAACGCCGCCGCGTCGAAGGCGATCACGGTCAGGCACACGCCATTGACCGCGATGCTCTCGCCCAGGCGCACGTCGGCGAACGGCAGGCTGCCGGTGGCGAAGGTGAAGCGGAGATCGCCGCCCTGCGGCTGGCGTGCGGCGAGATGGCCAACGCCTTCGATGATTCCGGTGAACATAGCTACGTTTCTCGCAATGGGGTGAGCGAAAAACGCCACAAGGCAAACAGGCACGCGCACAGCCGCAAGGCTGCGCGAAGGCCGTCTTCTTTCATCCGGACTATACCGTCGGCTCCGGCATCGCACCGGATCTGCTGACCTTCCCGATTCGGCGCGTCGCGCCTGCGCCGGGAAGCGCTCGCGGGCTCGTGCGCGAACGCACCTACCGCCGGTGGGGAATCGCACCCCGCCCTGAAGACGTTTGTGGTCGCCGGCGAACCGGCTCGGGCATTCTAGCAGGCGCGGCCGCAGCGGCCGCCCGGTACAGCGCGCCACCGGTGGGACAAAGCGTCGCGGTGCGCACGGCAACCTTGCGCGCGGCGACGCGCATCACCGGCGATCGCTCAGGGCGAGGCCGCCCCCGCGCTGGCGGCGATCGCCGGCCGCAGCAGCAGGCGCAGGTCGTCGCCGAGCTGGCGCACGTCCTGCAATTGCAGCGGTACGCGCTGCGCCATGGTCTCGATGCCGAGCCCGGCCAGTAGCGAACGCGCGGTATCGCCCAATAGGAGCGGCGCCATGTACACCAGCACCTCGTCGACCAGGCCGGCGCGCAGCAGTGCACCGCTCAGCGTCGCCCCGGCCTCGACCTGGACCTCGTTGATGCCGCGCTCGCCGAGCAGGCGCAGCGCCGCGTGCAGGTCGCAGCGGCCGTCGTGCAGCGGCACCGCGGCGAACGCGGCATGATCCAGCGCCGGCGGCACGCAGTCCGGCGCATGCAGGTACAGGGTCGGCGCGCTGCCGTCGCGGACCTTGGCCTGCGCCAGGCTGCGCAGTCGCGCGTCCAGCACCACGCGCAGCGGCGGCTCCACTTCGGTCGCCGCCTCCAGGCGCACGGTCAGTGCCGGGTCGTCGGCCAGCACGGTGCCGGCGCCGGTAAGGATGGCGCCGGCGCGGGCGCGCCAGTGCTGCACGTCCTGGCGCGCCGCCGCGCCGGTGATCCATTTCGATTCGCCGCTGGCCAGGGCGGTGCGTCCGTCCAGGCTGGCGCCGAGCTTGATCCGCAACCACGGTCGGCCGCGCTCCACCCGCGACAGGAAACCGCGGTTGAGCGCGCGTGCCTGCGCGTCCATCAGGCCTGCCTGCACCGCGATGCCAGCCTCTCGCAGCAGCGCGAAGCCGCCGCCGTTGACTTGCGGGAACGGGTCGGCCATCGCCGCCACCACCCGCGCCACGCCGGCCTCGATCAGCGCCAGCGCGCACGGCGGGGTGCGGCCGTAGTGCGCGCACGGCTCCAGGGTCACGTAGGCGGTGGCGCCACGGGCGCGTTCGCCGGCGGCGCGCAGCGCTAACACCTCGGCGTGCGGCCCGCCGGCGCGCTGGTGGAAGCCCTCGCCCACCACGACACCGTCGCGCACGATTACGCAGCCGACCATCGGATTGGGCCGCGTGGTGTAGGCGCCGCGCTCGGCCAGGCGCAGGGCCTGCGCCATCCAACGATGGTCGTCGGCGGAGAAGTCGGAGACGACGTCGGTGCTCATGCGGATGCGGTAGCAGCACTGACGTCGCGGCGCATCACCACGATCTGCAGCAGCCCCAGCGGCAGGTCGGCATGGCGCTGCCAGCCCAGGCGCTCGTAGAACGGCACCAGCACCGGCTCGCAGTACAGGTACAGCCACTGCACGCCGAAGCGCGCGGCGGCCTGCACGCAGTGCGCGACCAGGGCGGCGCCGACGCCGGCACCGCGTGCCTGCGGCCGCACGTACAGCGTCGCCAGCCACGGCGAGAACTGGCGGATGCGCGCGTCGTCGTTCTGCAGCAGGCTCACCGACCCCAGCCAGTCCTCGCCGTCCAGGGCGATCCAGCTGGTGGGGATGCGGCGTTCGTCGCGGTGGCTGCGCAGGTCGGCCTCGGCCTCCACCACGTTCCACTCCGGCAGCAGCGGGCCGAACGCCTGCAGATGCTCCTGCGCCAGCGCGGGAATGTGCTGCGCGGCCTCGGCCAGACAGACGATGCGCATGCGCTCAGCGCTTGCCGGTCTTGTCGCCCGGCTTGGCCGCGCGCACCAGGTCCAGCAGCGGCAACTGCTCGCTGCCCACCGGCAACTCGCGCTCGAGCTTCTCGATCTCCTCGCGGAAATCGGCCACGTCCTGGAAGCTGCGGTACACCGAGGCGAAGCGCACGTAGCCGACGTGGTCGAGCTTGCGCAGCTCGGCCATCACGTACTCGCCGACCCGGATCGAAGGCAGTTCGCGCTCGCCGGACATGCGCAACTGATGCACCACCGCGCGCACCGCTGCCTCGATCTGCTCCTCGGCCACCGGCCGCTTCTGCAGCGCGCGGTCGAAGCTGGTGCGCAGCTTGCGCGCATCGAACGCCTCGCGGCCGCCGTCGCTCTTGATCACCGTCGGCAGCTTGAGTTCGATCGTCTCCAGCGTGCTGAAGCGCTCGCCGCAGGCCTCGCACTCGCGACGCCGACGGATCGTCGCGCCATCCTCGGACACGCGCGAATCGATCACCCGGGTATCGGTGTGCTGGCAGAAGGGGCAGTGCATCAGGGGCTGGGATTGGGGATTGGGGATTGGGGATTGGAAAAAGCAGAAACCTCAGGAGCCGAGCTTACGCCCAATCCCGAATCCCCAATCCCCAATCCCGGCTTCTCAGCCATACACCGGATACTTGCGGCACTGCGCGGTCACCGCGTCGCGCACGCGCGCCAGCACGGTGTCGTCGGCCGGGGCGTCGAGCACGTCGGCGATCCAGTTGGCCAGGTCGACGCAATCCTGTTCCTGGTAGCCGCGGGTGGTGATCGCCGGGGTGCCCAGGCGCAGGCCCGAGGTCACGAACGGCGAGCGCGGGTCGTTGGGCACCGAGTTCTTGTTGACGGTGATGTGGGCCTTGCCCAGCGCCGCTTCCGCGTCCTTGCCGGAGACGTCGCGGCCGATCATGTCCACCAGCATCAGGTGGTTCTCGGTGCCGCCGGAGACGATCTTGTAGCCGCGCGCGATCAGGGTCTTGGCCATGGCCTGGGCGTTCTTCACCACCTGCTGCTGGTAGCGGGTGAATTCCGGCTCCAGCGCTTCCTTGAACGCCACCGCCTTGGCGGCGATCACGTGCATCAGCGGGCCGCCCTGGATGCCGGGGAACACGATCGACTGCAGCTTCTTGGACAGATCCTCGAGCTTGTCGCCGGCGCCGGCGGCACTGGCGACGATGATGCCGCCACGCGGGCCGCGCAGGGTCTTGTGGGTGGTGGAGGTGACCACGTGCGCGTGCGGCAGCGGGGTCGGATAGACACCGGCGGCGACCAAGCCGGCCACGTGCGCCATGTCCACGAAGAAGTAAGCACCGACCTTGTCGGCGATGGCGCGGAAGCGCGCCCAGTCGATCACCTGCGAGTAGGCGGAGAAGCCCGCCACCACCATCTTCGGCTTGTGCTCCACGGCCAGGCGCTCGACTTCGTCGTAGTCGATCAGGCCCTGGTCGTCGACGCCGTACTGCACGGCGTTGAACAGCTTGCCGGAGGCGTTGACCTTGGCGCCGTGGGTCAGGTGGCCACCGTGCGCCAGCGACATGCCGAGGATGGTGTCGCCCGGCTGCAGCAGCGCGAAGTACACCGCCTGGTTGGCCTGCGAGCCGCTGTGCGGCTGCACGTTGGCGTAGTCGGCGCCGAACAGTTGCTTGACCCGGTCGATGGCCAGCTGCTCGGCGACGTCGACGAATTCGCAACCGCCGTAGTAGCGCTTGCCCGGATAGCCTTCGGCGTACTTGTTGGTCAGCTGGCTGCCTTGCGCTTCCATGACCAGCGGGCTGCAGTAGTTCTCGCTGGCGATCAGCTCGACGTGGTCTTCCTGGCGGCCGGCTTCGGCGGCGATGGCGCGGGCCAGGTCGGGATCGTAGGTTTCGATGCGGGCGTCGCGCGGGAACATCGGGTCTCCGGGGGGCATGGACAGAAGGCAGACGACTAGTTTAAGCCCCGCGCGCGGCCGAGGGCGAACCAAAACGCAGACGGCCTCCCGAAGGAGGCCGTCTGGCGATGCCGCAGCAGGGCTCAGCGGCCGCTGAGCACCAGATCGGCGATGATGCCGGTGGCGATGGCGACCAGCAGCAGGTTGCCGGTGTCGTCGCGCACCCAGCGGTAGCCGTACGGCGGGCGCCGGACCTGGTAACGGTCGTAGTCGTAGACCACGTAGTTCGGGCCGTAGTAGCGCTGGCCGCGCGCCCAGCGCGGCGGGCCCGGGCGGTAGTAGACGACGTCCGGACCGTTGCGATAGCCGTCGCGGTAGCCGCGGTCGTAGGCGCGACGGGCGTCGCGGCGGTCGCGCTCACGGTCGCGCCAGTAGCGCTCGCGATCGGCATCGCGGTAGCCGCGGTCGTACCAGCCATGGTCGCGCGGACCCGGTCCCGGCGGCGGGGGCGGCGGCCCCGGAGGACCCGGAGGACCCGGAGGACCCGGCGGGCCCCAGCCCGGACCGGGACCCGGGCCGCCCGGACCCCAGGCGAACGCGGGTGGCGCCATGAAACCCAGCGCCAGCGCGGACGAGAGGGCGATTGTGGCAATGCGTTTCATGTTCATGGCAACTCCGTCACGTGGTGTGGCGGTTGCATTTAGGCCGTTTTCGTCTGAACCGTCTCCTGCTGGAATCGGTTACGTATTCAGCTTCACGGATCGGGCTGGGAAAGCGTTCATCCAGCGGCATTTCCGGCCTGCGCGTGCAGGCGCAACAGCGCCGCCTGCGCCGTGTCATCGGCTGGCAAATAGACCACCAGGCGGTTGCCGTTGCGCGGCGCCGACCACCAGTTGACCTGCTGCAGGCGCAGCTCGCCTTCCTGCGGATGGCGGAAGCGCTTGAGCTGGTTCTCCACGCCGCGCACCTCGCGCCGCTGCCGCCACAGCGCATCGAACTCGGGAGAGGCCGCGCGGTAGCGCGCCAGCAGCGCCTCCCATTCCGGCTCGCCCAGGTGTTCGGCCATCGCCGCGCGCAGCAACGCCACCATGTGCTGCAGCACGTCCTGGCGATCGAGCAATGCGTCGCGCCAGCGCGGATTGGTGAAGGCCTGATAGACGCAGTTGCGATCAGCGTCCGCCAGGTCGGCCAGGGTCACGCCCATCAGCCGCTCGAAGGCCGGGTTGGCGCCGAGGATGTCGAAGCGCGGGGTCTGCAGCATTGCCGGCCACGGGCCGAGCTGGTCCAGCAGCATGCGCCCGGTGCCGGTGAGGCGTTGGCACGGCGGCGGCGCCAGGGCCGTGGTCTCGCCCAATCCCGCCAGCGCCAGCACGTGCGCGGTTTCGACCTCCGAACACTGCAGGGCGCGGGCGATAGCGGTCAGCACGCGCGCCGAGGCGCGGACCGGGCGCCCCTGCTCCAGCCAGGTGTACCAGGTCACGCCGACATCGGCGAGCAAGGCCACTTCCTCGCGGCGCAGGCCGGGGGTGCGGCGCCTGCCGCCGCGCGGGAGCGCCAGCCGCGCCGGGTCCAGGCTCTCGCGGCGGGCGCGCAGGAAGGCGCCCAGCGCGCGGGCACGCTCGCTGGCCAGGGCCGGGCCCGACGTAGCATGCGCGACCGCCCGCTCCGGCCTGGAGGTGGAATGCGCGAGGTCCGGTTGCATCGTCTTCTCCACTTTTGCTGTCCGCCGGTGCCCGACGACGCCGCGTCGACAGGCGGCGCAGGCGTGTCTGTCGCGCCGCAGGAGACGGCGCCCCGACGCGATTGTTCGGGACACCAGGGAGGCAGCTCCAGTACCAGGATAAATGAGTCCTTGTACCAGTTTATCGACTCACCATACTGCGCGCCATGACCACACCCTCCCCCGCCTCCGCCATGCCCGCCACCACCTCCACCCTGAGCCACCGCGGCCTCGGCATCCTGCTGATCGGGCAGATGCTGCCGCTGATCGATTTCTCCATCCTCAATGTCGCGCTCGGCTCGATCGCCCACACGCTGCACGCGTCGGCGACCCAGCTGGAGCTGATCGTGGCCGTCTACGGCGTCGCCTTCGCGGTGGGCCTGGCGGCGGGCGGCCGGCTCGGCGACAACCTCGGCCGGCGCCGCGTGTTCGGTGCCGGCGTGCTGCTGTTCGGCCTGGCCTCGTTGCTGTGCGGGGTGGCCGGTTCGGTCCCGGCCCTGCTGGCCGGCCGCATCCTGCAGGGACTGGGGGCGGCGCTGGCGGTGCCGCAGATTCTGGCCACCATCCACGTCAGCCTGCACGGCAAGGCACACGCGCGGGCATTGGCGCTGTACGGCTCGCTGGGCGGCATCGCCTTCGTCATCGGCCAGGTGCTGGGCGGCTCGCTGGTCAGCGCGGACATCGCCGGATCCGGCTGGCGCAGCGTGTTTCTGATCAACCTGCCGTTCTGCCTGCTGGCGCTGGCCTGCCTGCGCGCCGTCCCGGAGACCCGCGCGGCACGGCGGATGCCGCCCGACCTGGCCGGCGCCGGGCTGCTGGGGCTGTTCCTGGCCTGCCTGCTGCTGCCATTGGCGCTGGGCCCTTCCCTGCACTGGCCGCCGGTGTGCCTGGCGGTGCTGGCCGCGTGCCTGCCGCTGCTGGCGGCGCTGGCCCGGGTCGAACTGTGGCAGGAACGCCGCGGGCGCACGCCGCTACTGCCGCCGGCCCTGCTGCGGCTGCCCAGCGTGCGCTTCGCGCTGCTGGTGGGCGGGGTGTTCTTCACCTGCTGGAGCGGTTTCATGTTCGTGCTGGCGCTGACCCTGCAGACCGGCGCCGGCCTCTCGCCGCTGCAGTCCGGCAATGCGTTCATCGTGCTGGGCGCGGCCTACTTCGCCTCCGCGCTGGTCAGCGCCCGCGTGGCGGCGCGCTGCGGCCCGGTGCCGACGCTGCTGCTGGGCTGCCTGGTGCAGATGCTGGGCCTGCTGGCGCTGGGCTGGACGCTGCACGCCGTGTGGCCGCATCCGGGCGCGGGCAACCTGGCCCCGGCGACCGCACTGATCGGTGCCGGCCAGGCCTGGATCGTGGCCAGCTTCTACCGCATCGGCCTGTCGCAGGTGCCCACCGACCATGCAGGCGCGGGCAGCGCCATGCTCTCCACCATCCTGCAGGCGGCGATGGGCCTGGGCCCGGCAGCACTCGGCGCGATCTACGCCCACGCCCGCGGTGGCGGCAGCCTGGCCGCGATGCAGGCGGCGCTGCACAGCGAGTGGCTGGCGATGCTGGTGCTGGTGATCTGCGCACTGTTCTATCTGCGCGGGCAGCGCCGCGCGGGGGAAACGGCGACGGCACCGAGCGCAGCGCTGCCGCCGATCGCCGAGTAGCCCGCGCGGCACCGCCCGCGCGTCTGCCGCCGCCACCGTGCGGCAACGAATGCCGGCGGCCGTCCGGCTATAATCCGCCATCCCTTTCGACGCCCTCCGGCCGCCGGCCGGCGGGCGCCCTGCGCCTTTGGAGCCGCCATGTCGCAATACATCTACACCATGAACCGGGTCAGCAAGACCGTGCCGCCCAAGCGCCAGATCATCAAGGACATCTCGCTGTCGTTCTTCCCCGGCGCCAAGATCGGCCTGCTCGGCCTCAACGGCGCCGGCAAGTCCACCGTGCTGAAGATCATGGCCGGCGTGGACACCGATTTCGAAGGCGAGGCGCGTCCGCAGCCCGGCACCAAGGTCGGCTACCTGGCGCAGGAGCCGGAGCTGGACCCGAACAAGACCGTGCGCGAGTCGGTCGAGGAAGGCGTGGGCGAAGTGCTGCAGGCGCAGGCCGCGCTGGAAGCGGTGTACGCCGCCTATGCCGAGGAAGGCGCCGATTTCGACGCGCTGGCCAAGGAACAGGAGCGCCTGGAGGCGATCCTGGCCGCCGGCGACGCGCACACCCTGGAGAACCAGCTCGACGTGGCCGCCGACGCGCTGCGGCTGCCGCCGTGGGACGCCAAGATCGCCAACCTGTCCGGCGGCGAGAAGCGCCGCGTGGCGCTGTGCCGGCTGCTGCTGCAGAAGCCGGACATGCTGCTGCTCGACGAACCGACCAACCACCTCGACGCCGAGTCGGTGGAGTGGCTGGAGCAGTTCCTGGCGCGCTACACCGGCACCGTGGTCGCGGTCACCCACGATCGCTACTTCCTCGACAACGCCGCCGAATGGATCCTGGAACTGGACCGCGGCCGCGGCATTCCGTGGAAGGGCAACTACACCGAATGGCTGATGCAGAAGGACGAGCGCCTGAAGCAGGAAGAGAACCAGGAGAAGGCGCGGCAGAAGGCGATCCAGAAGGAACTGGAGTGGGCCCGGCAGAACGCCAAGGGCGGCCGCTCCAAGGGCAAGGCACGTCTGGCGCGCCTGGACGAACTGCAGTCGGTCGATTACCAGAAGCGCAACGAGACCAACGAAATCTTCATCCCGCCGGGCGAGCGCCTGGGCAACTCGGTGATGGAGTTCAAGAACGTCTCCAAGAAGTTCGGCGACCGCCTGCTGATCGACAACCTGTCGATGATCATCCCGCCGGGCGCCATCGTCGGCATCATCGGCCCCAACGGCGCCGGCAAGTCGACCCTGTTCAAGATGATCACCGGGCAGGAGAAGCCGGATTCGGGCGAGATCGTGGTCGGCCCGACCGTGCAGCTGTCGTACGTGGACCAGAGCCGCGACAAGCTGGAAGGCAACCACAACGTGTTCCAGGAGATTTCCGGCGGCCTGGACATCCTCAACATCAACGGCGTGGAGATCCAGTCGCGCGCCTACATCGGCCGCTTCAACTTCAAGGGCCAGGACCAGCAGAAGATGGTCGGTTCGCTGTCCGGCGGCGAGCGCGGCCGCCTGCACATGGCCAAGACCCTGCTGCAGGGCGGCAACGTGCTGCTGCTCGACGAACCGTCCAACGACCTGGACATCGAAACCCTGCGCGCGCTGGAAGACGCGCTGCTGGAGTTCCCGGGCAACACCTTCGTGATCTCGCACGATCGCTGGTTCCTGGACCGCATCGCCACCCACATCCTCGCCTTCGAGGGCGACTCGCACGTGGAGTTCTTCCAGGGCAACTACCGCGAGTACGAGGAAGACAAGAAGCGCCGCCTCGGCGACGACGCCGGCCCCAAGCGCCTGCGTTTCAAGGCGCTGAAGTAAGCCGCAGCGCGTTTCTGGCAGCACCCGCCACGGCCCGCTTCGCGCGGGCCGTGCGCGTTTTGGCTGACTGTCGGGTGGGTCCGCTCTCTGGCTCCGGGAGTCTGCGGGAGTCGACTGTCATACAACGGCGACACGCGAAGCGGTGCGCTTTCCGATGGCGCAATGCGTCGGGACTGAAGTCCCTCCCACAGTGCACCCGCCGAGTTCGTTGCACGTCCCTGTGTCGCGATGGGCCTTACCGGTAAAACCGTCGCGACTGGAGCGCTCCTACAAGCGCGTGGCACTGCACGCATGCGGAAGTGAGCGCTACGCATCGCCAACGCGGGGGCATCCCGGCACTACAAGTCGTAGGACAGCACGTCCTCGAAACCGAACCTGTCGAAGTCGCGGATGCGCGAGGGATACAGGCGGCCGATCAGGTGGTCGTGCTCGTGCTGCACCACGCGGGCGTGGAAGCCCTCGGCCTCGCGCTGCAGCGGGGTGCCGTCCGGCAGCACGCCGCGGTAGCGGATGTGCCGGTAGCGCGGAATCACCGCGCGCAGCCCGGGAATGGACAGGCAGCCTTCCCAGCCATCCTCCAGGTCGTCGGACAGCGGCTCGATCTCCACGTTGGCCAGGGCGGTGCGCGGCACCGGCGGCGCGTCCGGATAGCGCGCGCTGCGCTCGAAGCCGAACACCATCAACTGCAGATCCACCGCGATCTGCGGCGCGGCCAGGCCGACGCCGCGCGCGGCGTCCATGGTCTCGAACATGTCGGCGACCAGCGCATGCAGTTGCGCGCTGTCGAAATCGGTGACCGGCGGCGCCTGGCGCAGCAGACGCGGGTCGCCCATGCGGATGATGTCGCGGATCATGTGCGGACTCCTGGCAGCGGGGAATGGCCGCGATTATCCGCCGTGGCGGCGACGCGTGCAGCCCGGCTGCGGCCTCCCCTGCCCCGACTGCGACACGCCGCGGTGCAATCCCCGTGTTGCGGCAAAGCGCTTGGCGAATTCTGCAGGCGTGAACTGTCCTGCAGCCGCGACGCCCGGCGTGGCGCGCTTGCCGATGGCGCAATGCGTCGGGACTGAAGTCCCTTCCACCGTGCACCCAGCCAGCGTAGCGCGCGTTCCGTCACGCGTGGTTCCGCAGCGCCGTGGGCCATCCGCCGAGATGGATGTGCACACGTGACGCCCGCCTGACGTCGCTCCCACAGGGATGCGCGGGGCATCCTTGTGGGAGGGACTTCAGTCCTGACGACGGAGGGTGTCAGTCGGGTTTCGGTGCCGCTTGTCGCGGCTGTACGACAGTTGACGCCTGCACCGGTCTCCGCGCGGCGCGCGCCCTACTCCGGCACGTACGGCGAGGCCAGCACCTGCGGGCGGCGGCCGAGGCCGGCGCCGAGCCGGTCGAGCACGAAGCGCACGTAGAGGTTGGTGCTGAACTGGGTGTAGTCGCGGGCGTTGTTCAGCAGCAGGCGGCCGCCCAGGAACAGCTGCGGGGCGATCTGCCATTCGGCCGCGCCGGCGATGTTGTAGGACATGCCGGTCTTGCTCTGCCCGGCATAGACCGGCGCGACGTAGCGGTCGGTCAGGCCCAGCAGCGCGGCCAGCGAGGCGGCGTCGTAGGCGGCCTGCTGCATCTGCGCGCTGGTCGGGAAGTACGGGCTGTCGTCGCTGCGGAAATGCTGCACGCCGACGCTGGCGTCCACGCTCCAGTTGACCGTGCGCCCGGCGGTGCGGCCGCTCCAGTGCACCGGGAAGCCCAGGTCCACGTAGTCCTGCGGGCTGAAATAGCCGCCCTGGCCGTAGGTGTAGCCGCCCAGGTTCTTGTCGTACTGCATCGCGGTCAGGTTGAGGCCGGCGGTCAGCGCCTGGTTCTCGGTGTCCAGCGCGTGCACGTACACGCCCAGGTCGACCTGGCGATGGTCGTTGCTGGCGACGTTGCGGCCGACCAGGCGGTCGGCAGTGACGCTGGCGTAGCCGCCGAGCAGGCCGTTGTCGAGGGTGGCCGACAGGCGCAGGCCGTTGCTGGTCACGCCGCCCCAGCCGAGTCCGGCGCGGCCGTCGTCGACGCCGCCGAAGGACAGCAGGCTGTCGCTGACGGCGCGGCGGAACACCTGGCCGGAATAGGTGAGGTTGTCGCCGGCCTGGCCGCGGTAACCGACGCCACCGACGATGCGACGCTCGGGGAAGCCGACCGGGGTGCTGCCCAGGTCGGCGCTGAAGCCGCCGTTCTTGTAAGTCACCGCCATGCCGACGCCACGCGCGTCCTGGTCCATGCGCCGCGCCCCGTTGCCATTGGCGGCCATGGTGTACAGCGCCTGGCTGAAGCCGGCCGGGGTCAGCGCCGCGGCGGTGGGGTTGGCGGCGAGGTTGCGGAAGCGGGCGATGTCGGCGGCGCTGAGGTCGGCGCTGCGCGAGGCGTCGCCGAGGATGGCGCTGGCCAGCGTGCCGATCGCGGTGTCGGCGGCGGTGTTGCCGAGCAGGAACGCCGACAGCGGCTCGGCGTACAGCGCCTGCAGCGCTGCCGCCTCGCGCTGTGCGTTGGTCAGCGCCGGGTCGGTGTCGTTGAACAGCTTGTTGTACAGCCCGGTGTTGACCGCATAGGTGCGCAGCGCGTTGCGGGTGGCGTTGCTGTTGCCCTCGGTGAGCAGCAGTTGGTACAGGTCGCTGCCGACCAGGCTGTCGATCGGCGTGCGGTCGGCGGCCAGGGCATCGCCCATCGCCGCGGCCGGGCCGGCGCCGAAACGGCTGGCGGTGGCGTAGCCGGTGCCGAGCGTGCCGGCGTCGAGCAGGGTCGGGGTGACGTCGACCTGCAGCTTGCCCTCGCCCACCGCGAACTCGCCGTGCAGCGGCACTTCCAGATCGCGCAGCCGGCCCAGGCCGGCCTCGCCGTCGCGGGCGCGGTAGCTGGCGCCGGTGGCGAGGCTGTCGCTGTTCTCGGCCTGCACCTCGCGCAGTTCGTCGAGCACGGTTGAACCGCCGCCGGCGCTGACCGGCGCGGCCGGCTGGCGCAGGGACGCGCGCGGCGCCGCGGCCAGCAGCCCGTCGTCGGGCAGGTCGCGCGGCACGCTGCGGGCGGCGCTGCGCTGGCCCGGCACCGGCAACGCGGCCAGGGCCACGCCGACGGCGCTGGCGCTGGCCGGCGGCGGCAGGTCGTCGCCGGCGGCCACGGCCGGCGCGGACGCCGGCAGCGCGGACGCCGCGTAGGCCGGGGCCGGCACGCCGCCGCCGAGGCGGTCGGACACCACCGCGGCGCTGCGCGGCATGCGTCCGTTCATGCCGGCGAACGGATTGAGCGGGCGCCCGGCAGCGGCGTAGGACGCCGGGCCGTTGGCAGCCGGCAGGCCGTTGTCGTACTGGCCCGCCTCGCGCGCCTGCGCCGCCAGTGCGGCGCGGAAGTAGCTCTCGGCCTTGCGGTTCTTGCCGGCGCTGCGGTACACGCGGCCGGCGGCGCCAAGCACCTGCGGCGAATCCGGCGCCTGCGCCAGCGCGCGCTGCAGGTAGTCCTCGGCGCTGTGCAGGTCGCGCAGCGCGGCGGCGGTGTTGGCCGCGGCGATCAGCGTGTCCAGGTCGTTGGGCGACTGCTGCAGTTGCTGCTGATACAACACCAGCGCCTGGCGCTGGTCGCCGGCGGCGGCGTACAGCCGTGCCAACGCGGCCACCGCCTGCGGATCCTGGTTCTGCTGCGCCAGCAGCGGCGCCAGCGCGTCGTAGGCGGCTTCGAGGTTGCCGAGTTCGCGCAGGGCATCGACCTGGCGCAGCACGTAGCCGCTGCGCAGCGCCTGGTAGCGGCGCTGCTGCTCGGCGCTCATGTCGCTGTCGCGCAGCTGGCGCAGGGTCGCCGCCAGTTCCGCGTCCTGGTGCGCGCGCAGCAGCACGCCGGCGTATTGCAGGCGCGCCTCGGTGGAGGGGTTCTGCGCGACCAGGCGCTGCGCCAGGGTCAGCGCGCGCTGGTTGCTGCCGATGTCGGCATAGGCGCCGGCCATCGCCGCCAGCAGCGCCGGCTGTTCCAGCGCGTCGCCCAGCGCGGCCTCGGTGCGGCCCAGCAGCAACTGCGCTTCGCCACCGCGGCCCTGCTGCTGCAGCAGGCGCGCCGTGGCCGCCTGCTGTTCGACCCAGGCGGTGTTGCGCAGCGCGCTCATCTCGGCGGTGCGGGCATTGGCCGGAATGCGTTCCAGGCTGGCGTAGGCGCTGGCCCAGTCGCCGCGTTCCTGCGCCAGCAGCGCATTGGCGTACAGCGCCTCGGGCATGTCGCCGTGCACTGCGAGCAGGCCGTCCATGACGCTGCGCGCCTGGTCCGGACGCCCGGCCTGCTGGTACAGGCGCGCCAGGTCCAGCCGCACCCACGGATCGCCCGGGTTGTCGACCATCGCCTTTTCCAGCTCGCTCTGCGCGGTGACGGTGTCGCCGGCCTCCAGCGCCTGCTGCGCGCGGGCGCGCTGCAGGTTGGCTTTCAGCGCGGACTCGCCGCCGGCCTGCTGGCGCTGCGCCGGGCTGAGCCTGGCGAACAGCGCATTGGCCTCGTTGGCGCGGCCCTGGCGGCTGTACAGGGCGATCAGGCCCTGCAGCGCGCCGGCATCGTCGGCATGCAGGCGCAGCGCCTCGCGGTAGCTCTTTTCGGCGGCGGCGGCATCGCTGGCCGACTGCAGGTCGCCCAGCAACGCGTAGCCGGCGGCCTCCTCGGGCTTGAGCTTGACCGCCTGCTGGACCAGGCGCAGCGCGGCGTCGGTGTCGCCGCGGGTGCGCGCGGCCTGCGCCTGCTGCAGCTGCAGCCAGTAGCGCGCGCTGTCCAGCGCGCTGCGCCACTTGCCGTTGGCGGCCGCGGCCGGGCGCAGCAGTTCCTGCGCTTCGCCGAAGCGCTGCTGGCGCAGCCGCACCGAGCCCAGGCCACCGAGCGCCTCGGCATCGCGCGGACGCGCGCGCAGCACCTGCGCGAAGCGCTGTTCGGCCAGCGCCAGGTTGCCGGCGTTGAGCGCCTTGAAGCCTTCGCCCAGCTGTTCGCCGGCCGGATCGCCGCCTTGCGCGCGGCGCTCCTGCAGTTGCGCGGCCTTCTTGGCGATCTCGGCATCGTTCGGATTGGCGGCCAGGAACGCCTGGTACAGCGGCGCATCGGCGGGGCCGGCATTGAGCCACAGCAGCGCCTGGCGCCAGCCGGCACGCGCGGGACCGGCGACATCGGCGCGCTTGCTCAGCGCGGCGAGCTGGGCGATGCCCTCGCGCCGCGACGGTTCCCGGTAGGTCTGCACCTGCGCCAGCGCCAGCGCCGCGGCGGTGTTGTCCGGCTGCGCGGCAGCCAGGCGGCGCAGGCCGTCGCGTGCGCCGTCCCAGCCCTGCGGGGTGCCGGCCAGCGCCTGGTAGTACTCCAGCGCCAGCGAGTCCGGCGGGCCCTTGCCGTCGAACAGCGCCTGGTAGGCGCGCACCGCGTCCACGTAGCGGCCGGCGGCGGCGGCGCGGCGCGCGTTGCGCAGGTCGATGTTATCGCCGGTGCCGCCGATCGACATGGCCAGGCGCTGGGTCTGCGGCGCCTGCGGATGCGCCTTCTGCAGCTGCGCCAGGCGCTTGCGCGCGTCGGTCTGGCGGCCCTGCGCCAGATCGATCTGGGCCAGGCCGAGCAGGGCGTCGGGCTGGTTCGGGTCGACCCGCAGCAGCTTGCGCCAGGCGTCGGCGGCGAGATCGTCGCGGCCCTGGTCGTGCCAGTAGTTGCCCTGGCTGACCAGTTGCTGGGTGGCGTCGGCGTTCTGCGCGTGCGCGCTGCCGGCGAGCAGGCACAGGTCGATCATGCCGGCCAGGTACAGGGGTTTGAGGTTCATGCGGAGCATTGGGTTCTCCAGGCGGGCTGCAGCGCGCCGTCTGCGGAAAAGCGGTAGCGGTTGTCGAGCCAGGCGCGTCCGAACAGGATCAGCACCCGGTCGTAGTAGGGAAGCCGTGCCGCGGCGGCGTCGCCGGGCGCGGGAATGCGTTGCGCCTGCGCCTGGAGCAGCGCCGGTTCGCGCAGCGCGCTCAGGTACGGCAGCAGGGCCGCGGCGAAGCCGGGCGGCGCCTGGCCGCTGCCGACGCCCTGACGGCTGTCGATCTTCTCGTCGAGACGGCCCTGCGCGCGCAGTTGCTGCAGCGGGCCGGACAGGTCGTCGAGCAGCGCCTTGCGCAGCGGATCGGCGGCATCGAGCATGCCGGCCCACAGGTACACGCGGATGGCGTCGTAGCTGCCGATCGCGCCCTTGTCGGGGTCGATGCCGAACGCGCGGCCGTCCCAGGCGGTCCAGTCCGGCGCGAAGCCGACCGGCGCGCTGTCGCGCAGCATCCGTGCGCTGCGCGTGGCCAGGCCGGCCCACGGTCCCTTCGGATCGACCGCGGCGAAGCGCCGCAGCAACTGCAGCGGCAGGTAACTGGGGTTGAGCGTCCAGCGTTGCGGCCTGACGAACCCCTTGGCCGCCGGCAGCAGCATGCTGCCGAACCCGGGCAGCTCGGCCAGCTCGGTGCGTCGCACCAGCGCCAGCATCTGCAGACCGGCCTGGGTGTAGCCGGGCCGTTGCCACAGGCGCCCGGCCTCGAGCAGCACGTAGGCGATCCACAGGTCCGCGTCGCTGGCGCTGTTGCCGTCGAGCACGCGCCAGCTGCCGTCGCTGGCGCGGCCCCACAGCCAGGCCGGCAGCACCTGCTGCGGGCGGCCGCCGCACAGGTTGTGCCGGGTCCAGCCGAGCACGCGCTCGAACAGCACTTGGTCGTTGGCCACCAGCGCGAAGAACAGCGCGTAGGACTGGCCTTCGGAGGTGCTGCGCTGGTCGGCATGCTGGAAATCGATCACCCGCCCGCTGGCATCGAGGTGCTTGCCGACGAACGCGATCCACTCGCGCCACGGCGCGCAGGCCGGCGCCGCCGCCAGCGCGGCGCGCGCCGGCGGCAGCAGCGTCGCCGCACCGGCGGCGAGCAGGCCGCCGAGCAGGCGTCGGCGTTGGCCGGTGTGTCCGTTCACTGCCCTGCCTGCAGCCGCGCCGCCGAATGCCGGCGCAGCACCACGCGCGCGGCCAGCGCCAGCAACACGCTCAGCAGCACCACCGCCAGGCCCAGCAACAGCGGGTGCTGCGAGAAGTACCAGCGCGCCCAGGTCGGCAGCGGCAGGTGACCGACATAGTAGGTCTGGTTACCGGCCAGGCTGCGCACCTTGCCCTTCTGCAGCAGCACCACGCTGCCCTGGAAGTCCTTCAGCGTGGCCGGCTCCAGCCAGGCGTCGAAGAAGTCCTCGACGCTGGCCGGGTCCTCGGCCAGCAGCGCGACCACGCTGCGCCCGGCCTTCAGCGGCGACTGGAAGCCCATCAGCACCACGTCGCCGGGTGCCGGCTTCACCGCCACCTCGGCGGTGGTCGGCAGGTCGGTGCGGCGCGCATCGAACGACAGGAAGCCGGGCAGCTTGTCCAGCACCCAGTCGCTCATCGCAAAGCGCCGCCCGCTGGCGCCGTCGCCGATCGGCAGCGCCGCGCTCCAGCGCTGGAACAGCGGTTGCGAGCGCAGGCTGCCGAACACCAGCAGGTCGCTGTCGGCGTGCTTGTCGACCTCGGCGGCATGGATCAGTGTCACCCGCAGCGCCGGGTAGCCGGTGGACGCGCCGAGCCGGCCGAGCAGGGTCAGCAGGTTGGCCATGTCCTGGTCGCCGATCTCGTCCGGCACCACCACGGTGGACTCGGACAGGTCGGCCAGGCGCGTGAACGGGAAGCCGGCATTGCCGAACGCGGCCAGGTTCGGCATCGCCATGTAGTGATGGAACGAGCGCAGGTCCACGCTGGAATCGGCATCGATCGCGCCGGACACGTCGGGGAAGGTGTTCTTGCACGCCTCCGCCTGCGGGCGGTCGAAGAAGAAGTGGAAACGCAGCTGGCTGTTGGCCGAGAACGGCCCGGTCGGCAGCAGCAGTTTCTGCTCCACCGGCATCGCCCCCTTGGGCGAGAGTTCGTGCCACCAGCGCAGCGGCAGCGACTCGGCATAGGCGTGGCCGTTGAGCGGCAGCGTGGTGACGAAGGCATCGTTGATGCTGACGTTGAGCGCCGACTTGTTCTGCGTCTCCGGCACCGTGTAGCGATAACGCAGGTTGACCGGGATGCCGTCGCGCTGCCACACGAACAGATCCGGCGGCAGCTGCAGGCCGACCCGGATCAGGTCGGGGTGGTAGCCGCTGACGTTCAACTGCGAGGTCTGCGCGACCAGATCGCCGAAGCGCACCGGCTTGTCGCCGGAGATCCAGTTGGGCGCGTCGTAGGGCTTGCGCGGCTGCGCCGGCTTGAGTTCGCCGATGCGCGCCACCGGGCCGTTGAACGGCGTGCCCAGGCTCAGCGCGGTGGCGGCCTGCTGCAGGTCGTTGTCGTTGCGGCCCAGCACCAGCAGCAGCTTGCCGGTGGCATCGCGCGGATTGGTGATCATCGCCAGGGTCGGGCCGGCGATCTCGGTCAGGCCGGCCTGGGTCGCGGCCAGCTCCGCCGGCAGCGTCGCGGCGGTGGCGAACAGCACCGCGTTGCCGGTGGCCGGCACGTCGCCGATGGCCACGCCGAACGACGCGCCGCGGTAGCCGGCCTGCGCGCCGAACCAGGAGGCGACGATGCCGGCGCTGCGCAGCGTGGCCAGGTCCGGGCGCTGCGGGAACACGAACGGCAGTTCCAGGCGGCGCGTATCGCGCTTGTCGTAGAACGGCACCGGCAGCAGCGCCAGGTCGTTGCGCAGCACCAGCGGGGTGGCGGTCAGCGACAGCCGCGTGGACGGATCGATGTTGGCCCACAGGCTGGTGTGGTCCGGATCCTCGCAATCGCGGGTGTAGTGGCCGATCAGTTGCAGGTTGAGCCGGTTGTAGTCGCTGATCAGGCGCGGATCGATCGGCACGTCGCTCTGCTGCAGCTTGCCGGCGTTCTCGCGGCTGACCGGCAGGGTCGCCACGGTGACGCCGTTGACGCTGACCTTCAGGTGCGACAGGTCCGGCAGCAGCGCCGGCGAGTAGCTGTAGACCAGATGCAGGTTCGCCGCCTGCACCACTTCGTCGGTGCGGGTGCTGAAAGCGATACCGGCGCTGCCCTGGATGCCGCGCAGGGTCATCTCGTAGTCCACACCCAGTTGCTTGAGCGTGGCCGAGCGCTCGCGTTCGGCCGGAGACGGCAGCGGCGTGGCGGTCGCGGCGGCGGCCGGCGCCTGCGCGGTGGCGGGAAGGGTCGGCTCCTGGGCCAGGGCGAGGCCGGAGAGAACCGTGAGACAGCACGCAGCCAGGGCGGGTAGACGCATCGACGGCAACCGGATGGAAGTGAAAGATAGGAATGAACGCGACACGATGGAACGGCGACTCACGGCGCAGCCTCCTCGCCGGCGGTGCGGCCGCGCCAGCCGCTGCGCGCACTGCTGGCGACGTGCTGGCCGAGGCGCTTGAAGCCGCGCATGCTGGCCGCGAACACGCGGCCCAGCGATACCCAGAAGCGGTCGCGGTCGTGACGGCCCCACTGCGACACCCAGATGTCGGCACGGGCGAAGGTGCAGGCCACCAGCCAGCGCTCCTGCTCGATCGACATCGGCCGGAACTGGATGCTGATTTCGCCGTCGCGGTCGTGGCGCACCATCGCCGGCAGGCGCTTGGAACTGCCGCGCTGCGGCAGCGCGATCTCCACTGGCATGTCCGGCTCCACCGGCACCGGCGCGAGCAGGCGCAGCGCCATGCCGCCGGTGGAGAAGTTGACCGTGCGGCAATCCAGTTCGCGGCCATCGGCCAGGTGCAGCGTGGCCGGGATGTCCAGCGGCACGCGGTGCGAGCGGCGCACCTGGCGCATTTCGCTGGCGGTGGCGATGGTGGCGCCGAGCAACAGCACGTTGTACGCGGTCCAGGCCAGGTTGAACCAGATCGTCTGCGCCTCGCCACCGGGCTGCACGCTGAGCAGGCGCATCACGCCCGCAGCCAGGCCGGCCAGGTTCAGCACCAGCAGGAACAGGTAGGGCTTGGCGATCTGCCCGTCGAAGTAGCTGCGCGGCACCAGGCCACCCTTGGGGGTGACGTTGAACTTGCCGAGCTTGGGATTGAGCAGCGCCACCAGCGTCGGGCGCAGGATGTACCAGGCCAGGGTGGTCTCGTAGACCTCGTTCCACAGCAGGTGGCGGAACTTGCCCTGGGTGCGCAGGTTGGTCAGGTTGGCCTGCAGGATGTGCGGCAGCGCATAGGCCAGGATCATCAGCGCCGAGGCATGGATCACGTGCGCGCCGAAGAACAGGAACGCCAGCGGCGCGGTGAGGTAGACGATGCGCGGCAGCCCGTAGAAGAAGTGCAGCATCGCGTTGGCGTAACACAGGCGCTGCGACAGGCGCAGGCCCTTGCCCAGCAGCGGGTTGTCCAGCCGCGCGATCTGCGCCATGCCGCGCGCCCAGCGGATGCGCTGGGCGACGTGGCCGGACAGGCTCTCGGTGGCCAGGCCGGCGGCCTGTGGCACCGCGATGTAGGCGCTGCGGTAGCCGCGGCGGTGCAGCTTGAGCGCGGTGTGCGCGTCCTCGGTGACGGTCTCCACCGCCACCCCGCCCACTTCCTCCAGCGGCTTGCGCTTGATCACCGTGCACGAGCCGCAGAAGAAGGTGGCGTCCCACTGGTCGTTGCCGTCCTGCAGCAGACCGTAGAACAGCTCGCCCTCGTTGGGCACCTTGCCGTGGTTGCCGAGATTGCGTTCGAACGGATCGGCGGAGAAGAAGTAGTGCGGCATCTGCACCACCGCCAGCTTGGCGTCGCGCAGGAACCAGCCCATCGCCACCTGCAGGAACGAGCGCGTGGGGATGTGGTCGCAGTCGAAGATCGCCACGTACTCGCCGCTGGACTTCTTCAATGCCGCATTGATGTTGCCGGCCTTGGCGTGGAGGTTGTTGGTGCGGGTGACGTAGTGGATGCCGACCTGCGCGCAGAACGCGCGGAACTCCTCGCGGCGGCCGTCGTCGAGCAGGTAGATGTTGAGCTTGTCGGCCGGCCAGTCCATCACGCTGGCGGCGAGGATGGTCGAGCGCACCACCGACAGCGGTTCGTTGTAGGTGGGAATGAACAGGTCGACGCTGGGCCATTCGCGCTGGTCGGCCGGCAGCGGCAGCGGCCGCCGGTTCAGCGGCCACAGCACCTGGAAATAGCCCAGCGCCAGGATCACGAACGCGTACAGTTCGGCCAGCAGCAGGCCCAGGCCCAGGCTGAGGTCGACCGGGCTGCTCATGCCCACGGTCTGGGTCAGGCGCCACCAGATGTAGCGCGAGGACACCGCCAGCGACAGCGCCATCATCACCAGGATCGCCAGGCGGCTGCCGCTGCGCCGCAGCAGCATGGCCGCGGCGAACACCACCAGCGAGAACAGCAGTTGCTGCGGCACATCCATCGGGATGGCGACGACGAAGACCAGCAACACGGCACCCAGCAGCCACAGCGACCAGTTGGCCAGGACATGCAGCGGGCGCGCGGCACGCGACGCGGAGGCAGCGCTCATCGGCGATTCCTAACAAGGGGAGGAGGTCGGCGCGCGGTCTTCCCCACCGCGCGGCGACGGCAAACAGGTGCGGCGCCCGCAGGCGCCGCATGGCATCAACGATTCAAGAAGCGCTTGAGCGGACCGCCCGGCGCCGGCACCGCGGCCTCGCGGCCGACCTCGAGCAGGCGCTGGAACAGCTGCTGCAACGGCGTGCCGGTCGCGGTGCCGATGACGGCGGCCGACACAGGCGCCGCCGGTGCGGCGGGCGCCACCGGCAATGGTGCAGCCGGCCTGGGCTCGACCGCGGCGCGTACCACCGACAGCACCGGCGCCGGTGCGGGCGCCGCCGGCGGCGGCGCGGCGGCCGGCTCCGCGGCGCTGAGCCGGTCGGCGGAAAAATCCTGGTAGGCGGTCGCGCCACTGCTGCCGAGCTTGGCGAACAGGCTGGAGACGTCGTCGCCGGTTTCGGCACCCGTTTGCTTGGACTTCTTGGACATGACGCCCCTCATGACGATCTGAAAATAGTCGGTCGCTACCGCCGCGCTCAGCCGGCCCTGGCCAGCACGAAGCGGCGCAGGTCTTCGTGTCCGGACGACAACGCACGCACGCCCAGGCCGGCCGACATCCCCACCTGCATGAACCATGCCTGATACACCCCTTCCAGGAAGCCGTCGGCACCGCCGGCCTGCCCGGCCAGGCCGATGTGCAGCGGCGAGCCGGCGTGCAGCAGCTCGACGCGGTCGGCGTGCTCCTCGAAGCGCGCATAGCCCCACTCAAGCTGGTCCCAAACGCGGTTCACCGCGTCCTCCAGCTCCTGCAGGGTGGTGCAGGCGCCGACCGGGTGTTCGGCGGCGAAGCGGCGGCCGATGCGCGCCATCAGCAGGGCCAGGTCCTCGGCGCCCAGCTCCGCGGCGAACTCCTCGGCGAGCGCGCGCAGAAAGCCGCGCCACTGCCGCGAACAGGCATGGGTGCGGTAATGGGTCTGCAACGCGTGAGCGCTCATCGAGGAAGTCTCTGGGCAGGGACGGAACGACAACGGCGTAGCGGGTGTGGCGCCCCGGGCCGACCGTTGCCGGCCGTCACTAATGCGACACAGTTCTCACTTTGTGACGCAGTGTATCTCACTCTTTCTTCACCGCAAAGCCCTGATGCGCCGAACTGCGACCCCTGCCCGCCCGCTCCGGGACCGGCGCTGGGTCGGCACCGGCAGGGCCGCCCAGGCTCAGTGCCGTTCCTCGGCCGGCACCTGGAACACCTGCCGCAGGTAGGCCAGATAGGCCGGATCGTCGCACAGGGTCTTGCCGGGCGAGTCGCTGAGCTTGGCCACCGGCTGACCGTTGCAGCGGACCATCTTGATCACGATCTGCAGCGGCACCAGGCCCAGATCGTTGGTCAGGTGCGTGCCGACGCCGAACGCCAGCATGCAGCGGTCGCGGAAATGCGCGTACAGCCGCATCACCTTGTCGATGTCCAGGCCATCGCTGAACACCAGGATCTTGCTGCGCGGATCCACCCGATGCCGCTGCAGATGCGCCAGCACCCGCTCGCCCCATTCGAACGGATCGCCGGAATCGTGGCGCATGCCGTCGAACAGCTTGCAGAAGTACAGGTCGAAATCGCGCAGGAACGCATCCAGGCCGACCACGTCCGACAGCGCGATGCCGAGATCGCCGCGGTACTCGCGCGCCCACGATTCCAGCGCCGCCGCCTGTGAATCGCGCAGCCGCGGCCCCAACGCCTGGAACGCCTGCAGGTATTCGTGCGCCATCGTACCCAGTGGGGTCAGGCCGTAGCGGCGGGCGAAGTACACGTTGCTGGTGCCGACGAACTGCTTGCCCAGGGTCTGCTGCAGCACCGGCAGCAGTTCGCCGTGCCAGGCGCGCGAATAGCGGCGGCGGGTGCCGTAGTCGGCGATGGCGCAGTTGTCGTAGCCCGGGGTGTCGCGCAGCAGCGCGATCTTGGCCTGCAGGCGGCGCAGGCCTTCGGCATGGTCGGCGCCGCCGGCGTTGCGGAACCACACCTCGTTGACGATCGCCAGCAGCGGCACCTCGAACAGGATGGTGTGCAGCCACGGCCCACGGATATGCAGTTCGATCTCCCCGGGCACGCTGGCCGAGGCCTGCAGTTGCAGGTACTTGCGGTCCAGGTGGAACAGCGCCAGGAAATCGACGAAGTCCGGCTTGATGAAGCGCATCGCGCGCAGGTAGTCCAGCTCGTCCTCGCGGAAGCGCAGCGCGCACAGCGCGTCGATCTCTTCGGAGATCTGCGGCAGGTACTGCGCCAGGTCGATGCCCGGGGTGCGGCACTTGAAGCGGTATTCCACCTGCGCGCCGGGATGCTGATGCAGCACCGCCTGCATCATGGTGAACTTGTAGAGGTCGGTGTCCAGCAACGAGTCGATGATCATCCGCCGATTATGCGCTCAGTGCGTTGCGGCCCCGTGGTGGCCAATCGCAGGCGTCGCGATACACGCGCGCAACTCACCGCTTCAGCACCGCCTGCGCCGGCTTGTGCTGCACGGTGAAATCGCTGTCGCGCGCGCCGCCGGCGTCCGGATCGGTGTACCAGCACCACAGCGCGATGCCGGCGATGCGCGGCTGCGCGTCGAGTACGTCGCGCCACTCGCGCAGCACCTGCGCCTGCAACGCAGTGTCGACCTCGGCCGTGCGTTGCTCCGGGCTTTCCCACGGCGCCGCCAGGCTGCCGTGCGCCGAGCGCAGGCCCAGCTCGGCCACCCACACCGGGCGGCCGCTGCGTTCGCCCAATGCCTGCACCCGCGCGGCCGCCGCGCGCATCTGCGCGCGCCGCTGCTCCGGCGCGGCGGCCAGCGCCGGATACAGGCTGGTGCCGACGAAATCGAAACGGTCCCAGTAGCCGAAGCGCTCGGCCTGCTCCAGGCCGTCGGCGACGTAGCCGATCGGGCCGCGGTAGACCTGGCGCACCGCCGCCAGCAGCGCCGGCCACTGCGGCGCATCCTGCAACTGACGCAGTTCGGTGCCGACGATCAGCGCGCTGGCGCGTTCCTCGGCGGCGACCTGGGCCAGTTGCAGCAGCGCGCGCCGATAGGCCGCGAACCAGGCGTCGCGATCGGCCGGCGCGGCCTCGCCGGCCCAGTGCCCGGGAATCCACAGATGCACCTTCAGCACCGGCTGCAGGCCGGCGGCGCGCATCTGCCGCAATCCGGCGCGGACCAGCGCCGGGCTGCTGTCGCTGCCCAGCACCGGGGTCGAAGACTGCGGCGACGCCTGCCAGACGAAGGCGACCAACAGCGCACGCGAAGCGCCGGCCTCGGCCAGTTGCCGCAGCGACTGCTGCGCGGCGGCGCTACCCCACGGCGCCTGCGGCGACACCTTGACGTTGGCGCCCATCCAAGGCGGCGGCGCCGCACTGCAGCCGCCGGCACTCAGCGCCAGCAGCAGTGCGGTCAGCAGTCTCACGGCGATCGGCGCCATACCCGGTAGATGCCCTGGTGGTAGACCAGACTGTAGCCCGGCAAGCCCTGCTGCCACAGCTGCGGGAAGCGTCGGTTGAGGCTGTCCAGGGCGCCGGTCTGGCTGGCCGGGTCGCTGACCACCACTTGCGCCGGCATCTGCCGCGGATCGACCAGCGCCTGCTTGAAGCGCGGGTCGAACGGCAGGATCAGTTGTTTGGCGTCGCCGCGCGCGACGATCACCGGATAGCTGGCGCGGTCGTCGAGCAGGGTCGGCAGCCGCGCCTCGGCCAGCCACGCGCCCAGGTGCGCGGCGTCGGCATGGCGTGGCGGCGCCGGTGCCTGCAGCGCGGCGATCCAGTCGCGGGTGGTGGAGGTGGCGGTGCGGGCGATCACCCAGCCGCTGGACACCGCGCCGGCCAGCAGCAGCGCCAGGCCCAGCCAGCGCAGGTTGCGGCGCAGGTCGCCCAGCACCAGCGCCGCCGGCACCAGCAGCAGGGCGAGGAAGTCCAGCGGCTGCGCCGTGAAACGCGCCCAGGTGGCGAGCGTGCCGGCGCCGATCACGGTGGCGGCGGCGGCCACCACGCTGCGCCAGGTGTCGCTGTCGCGGGTGTGGCGCAGCAACAGCAACAGCGGCGCGCTGACCACCCCGGCCAGCAGCAACCACAGCGGCGGCCACCACGGCTGCGCCGCGGCCTGCTGCAGCCACGGCTGCAGCGCCGCCTGCGCCGAGATGCCGCGGAAGGCGGACGTGGCGTCGCGCACGAACAGCAGCGGGTCGCCGAAGAACATGTAGTTGAGGTACATCCATGCCCCCACCGCGAACAGGAACGGCAGGTAGCACACCAGGTAGAAGGCCAGCGGCGCCTGCCGCATCAGCCGCGGCGGCGCGATCAGGAACAACCACGGCGCCAGCGCCAGCGCCAGGAAGCAGGCACGCTCGTCGACGAAGAACAACAGGCACAGGCTCGCGGCCAGGCGCAGGTAGGCGAAGGCTTCCGGATCGTCGCGGAAATGGCGCAGCGCGCGCGCGGCCACGTAGAACACCAGCAGGCCCAGGCCCTGGTTGTTGCCGGACAGGGTCGGCCACAGGAAGAACGGCTGGATCACCACACCCGCACTGAGCGCCCAGGCCCAGCCGCGGCCCAGGCCGGCGGCGATGTCGCGCCACAGCAGGGTCACCAGCGTCGCCCCGGCCAGCACGTCGACCAGGTAAGGCAGCAGCGGCGTGGACAGGCCCGGCAGGCCGCCGAGCAGCACGCCCAGGTACAGCGAGGCCTGCGCGTACAGGAAGCCCAGGTACTCGATGCGGAAGCCGGCCGCGTCGCGCAACAGCAGCAGCTTGGCGTACTGCGCCATCGCGTCGTCGCTCATGTAGCCGTGCGCGAGCAGACGGTGGCACAGCAGCGCCAGCAGCGCCGCGGTGAACACGAACACCGCGGTGCCGCGCGCGCGCGGCGGCGCGTCAGTCGTCGAGCGCGGCGCGGCGCTCTTCGGCCATGTGCTTGCTGATGCCATGGGTGGTCTTTTCCCAGTAGAACGGGTTGCGGATGAGCTGCCACAGGCCCTTGTAGGCGGCGATGGACTGCAGCAGCCAGTACAGCGGCACGGTCAGCGCGTAGGGCGCCAGGCGGAAGTAGTCGCGCTTGAACGCCGCCACCAAGGTCATATAGATCAGGAAGCCATTACCGAGCAGCAGGTTGAGCAGGCTCAGGTAAAGCAGCGCCGGCGGGAAGAACGGATCGAAGAACTTCGAGCCCACCGCCAGCCACAGCCCGTAGCTCAACCACATCAACGGCGCGGCCAGCGCGGTGAAGAAGGTGCCGCCGACGAACAGCTGGAAGCCCCAGAACCCGCGCACGCCGGTGGAGCGGTACAGCTGCACCGGGTCGCGCATGTGCACCAGCCAGGTCTGCATGTAGCCCTTGAGCCAGCGCGAGCGCTGCCGGATCCAGTTGGGGATGCTGACGTTGGCTTCCTCGAACGTGGTCGAGTTGACCACGCTGACCCGGTAGCCCTGCTGGGTCAGGCGCACGCCCAGGTCGGCGTCCTCGGTGACGTTGTACGGGTCCCAGGCGTGGACCTTGCGCAGGATGTCCAGGCGGAAGTGGTTGGAGGTGCCGCCGAGCGGAATCGGGATGCGCAGGGTCTCCAGCGCCGGCAGGTAGAAGTCGAACCACAACGTATATTCCAGCGTGAACATGCGCGTGAGCCAGTTCTCGTCGGCGTTGTAGTAGTTCAGCCGCGCCTGGATGCAGGCCACGTCGGCCGGCGACTTGCGGAACGCGGCGACCACGCGCTTGAGCTGGTCCGGCTCCGGCTTGTCCTCGGCGTCGTAGATCGTGAGCATCTGCCCGCGGGCGAAGCGCAGCGCGTAGTTGCAGGCCTTGGGCTTGGTCTTGGGCTGCGACGGCGGCACCCGGATGATCTCGAAGAACGCCTCCAGGCCCAGCGCCTTGGCCGCCTCGATGGTCTCGGTATCGTCGGCCTCCAGCACCAGCTTCACGTCCAGCTTGGAGGTCGGGTAGTCGAGCCGGCGCAGCGCGTTGGCCAGGATCGGCAGCACGTCCGGCTCCTTGTACATCGGCACCAGCACCGTGTAGACCGGCAGGTCCTCGTCGCCGAGCGCGGCCACTTCCTCGTCGCTGACCTTGATGTCGATGCGGCGCCGCGCACCGCGCCAGGCCAGCACCAGCTTCAGCCCGAAGGTGGCCAGGAACGCCACCGCGATCAGCGTGTTGAGCGCGATCAGGGTGACCAGCGGCCACAGCGCCAGGGCCGCGGCCAGCACCACCGTGAGCGCCACCAGGAACACCGACTGCGCGCGGGTGATCACCTGCCGCGCCGAATGCTCGGGTGCATGTTCGGCCAGCAAGTTCAGCGCATCATGGGTGAGCTGCGCGTCGGCGTGCTGCTGCAGGCTCCAGACGATGTCGAACTTGGAGGTGCCGACGAAGCGCACCTGCTCGCCGTAGGTGGCGCGCGCCCAGGCGAAGATCTCCGGACCGGGATCGGCCACCGCCAGCACCAGCTGGCCGTCCTCCTCGCGCCACGGCAGCACCAGGCGCTGCGCGTAGTCGGCCAGATGCTCCGGCTGGAACAGCGCCGGGTCGATCGGCTGCTTGAGCAGGTTGGCGAAGTTCAGCCCGAAGTGCTGCGCCAGCACCGTGTAGAAGCGCAGCGGCGCGACCCCGCGCTGGGCCAGCACCACGTCGCCCAGCCGCGAGCGCCAGCGCGACTGCAGGGCCAGCGCGTTCTGCAGCTGCGGCGGGTCGATCACCCCCGCGGCGACCAGCGCCTCGCCGATCGGCGCCTGCAGGCCGCCCTCGGTGGGCAGCCGTCCGAGCCGGCCGGGCACGCTCGCCTCGGCGGCGACGCTCTCGTGTTCGCCGGTCACGGCTAGAACCGCCACCAGGCGGCCACGAACGGACCGCCCGCGCCGCCGGTGTTGCGCCCGGCCACCGGCTGCTGGTAGCCGAGCTGCAGCTGCGTGCCGCCGGGCAGCGTGTACAGCACCGAGGCCTGCAGCTTGCTGAAATCGAAGTTGTTGCCGCGGATCGGCGTGTTGTCGCCGGGCGCGTAGATCCGGTTCGGCCCCTTGCCGTTGCCCAGGCTCTGGATCACGTTGAACTCGCCGATCAGCATCCAGCGCGGCGCCAGCGCCACGCCGCTGGACACGTCCAGGCGTGCCTCGTCGGAGGCGTCGCCGCCGCGCAGCCGCACCGCCGTGCCCAGGTCGACATAGCCGTCGTGTTCGCCCAGGCGATAGCCGCGGCCGACGCTGTAGCGCAGCTCGGCGCCGTAGTCGCCCTGGCCCAGTGCCGGCCGCGCGCCATCGCGCTGGCGCGCATACGCGGGCACCAGCGCCAGCAGCTGCAGCGCGCCCTGCCAGGGGCCGTCGCGGCCGTCCGGGTCGAGCCGGTAGCGCAGGCCGATTTCCTGGTCCGACCAGCCGCTGCTGTGGCGGTCGCCGTAGCCGCTGTCGTTGCGGTAGCCGACCTTGCTGAAATAGAAGTTGCCGACCAGGGTCAGGTCCGCGCTCAGCCCGTATTCGCCGTAGAGATTGAGCTGGTCCTGGCGGCTGCGCCCGGCATCGGGGAAGTTGCCCGACTGGCCGTGGCTGTTGAACACCGCGCCGCCATCGGTATGGCTGGCCTTGAGGATCACCAGCCCGTGGCCGGCCTCGTCGACCCAGGCGCTGGCCCAGCAGGGGCCGGCCGCCAGGGCGAGCAGCGCCAGCGCCAGCCGCGCGCGGCGCGCGGGCGTGGCGCGGTGGGCAGCGGGCATGGGCACAGCGGACGCGCAGGCGCGCGCGTGGGTGCGCGGACGCACGCCGTCGAAATCATGCATGGTTGAGTTCCTGGTGGGGTTCCCCCGAACCGGAAAGCAGGCGCGGTCCAGGAGAGATCGGCGGAACACGTCATTTGTTAAGTGACGTACTTCCCAATATAGCGAATTTATGTTGCCATGCCGCACGCGCGCGCAACGCGGCCGATTTCGTTCAGCCTGGGCGGCGCCAGCACAGCCGGGCGAAGGTGACCCAGGCATGCAGCCAGATCACCGCCCACACCGCCGCCCGCACCGGCCAGGCCCGGGTCGGCGCCTCGAACTTGCGGAAGTAGCGCCACAGCCCGCGGTGCTTGTGCCACTCGACGAACCACGGGCGTTTGCGGCTGGACACGCCGCGCACGTGCAGCACGCGCAGAGTGTTCAGCACCGCCACCGTGGCACCGGCCTGGCGCACCCGGCGGCACAGGTCCAGGTCCTCGGCATGCAGCCGATAGCCGGCGTCCCAGCCACCGATGCGGGTGAACAGCGCGCGCGGCAACAGCATCAGCGCGCCGGACAGCGCCGGCACCGGCTGCAGCGGCTGCGCCGGATCGGCCGCCAGCGCCAGCCGCGAGCCGGCCAGGGGATGCCGCAGCATCGCCGCGAAGTCCGGATCGCGGCGGCGTACCGCGGCGTCGGCGCGGCCGTGCTCGTCGACCTGCTCCACGCCCAGCAGCGCCTCGCCGAGCGCGGCGGCCTGCGCGCGCAACTGGGCCAGGGTGTCGGGCTCGACCATCAGGTCGGGATTGACGAAGGCCAGCCAAGGCGCGTCGCTGGCCGCGGCGCCCTGGTTGCAGGCGGTGGCGAAGCCGGGGTTGTCGGGATTGGCGATGAAGCGCACCCGCGCATCGTCCAGCGCGTGCCGCTGCACCACGGCGAGGGTGTCGTCGCGCGAGGCGTTGTCGACCACCCGGATCTGCGCCACCTCGGCCGCCGCGCGCAACCGCTGCAGACAGGCATCGATGGTGCTGCCGCTCTCGTAGGTCACCACCACCACGGCTATCTGCTGTTCGCTCATCCGCCAATTATCCCGCATGTGCCGCCCGCCACGCGCACGGCGGGCATGGCGGCGGCGGCGATTGCCGCGCATACTCTGCGCCCCGTGCGCTGCGCGGCCGCTTGCGGCCCCGCGCGCATGGGAGACGGAGCGATCCGTGTCCTCTCCTTCGCCCAGTGCAGATGCCGGTCAGCGTTGTTTCCTGTCCCAGGCTGCCGCCCCACCCCGCAGACCGCGCGCGCCGCCTGAGCCCGCGCCCATGCCGAGATGCCGGCGGCGCCCGCTTCTCCGCTCCCGATCGCGCGACCGGGCCCTGTCCCAGGCCTCCTCGCTTCTGGTCTAGACCAACCACCCGCAAGGGCCGCGCTGTGGCGCATGGCATGCCCAGGCTGCGGCCGCTGGCACGGCGCGCCGGGTCGTGCCGGCACCGCGAGGCACGCGCATGAGCGCCCGCCACCAGATGCACGGCATGGGCATGCAGACCGTGGCCGCCGACTGGCCGCCGCTGTCCGATGGCGAGGTGGAAGCCCTGCTGCAGCAGTACGCCCTGCCCGGCCGCCTGCACGCCTTGCGTTGGCACAGCCCGCGCCCGTTTTCGGCGGCGGCGGAGGTCGAGACCGGCGTCGGCACGCTGTTCGTCAAGCGCCACCACCGTCGCGTGCGCGACCTGCACGCGCTGGGCGAGGAGCATGCCTTCATCGCGCATCTGCGCGCGCAGGACGTGCCGGTGCCGGAGGTGCTGCGCGACCGCGATGGCGCCAGCGCCGTGCGGCGCGGCCACTGGACCTACGAGGTGATGCGCGCCGGCGCGGGCGAAGACCGCTATCGCGAGGCGATGTCGTGGACGCCCTTCGCCGACACCGCGCAGGCCGCTGCCGCCGGCCGCGCGCTGGCCGCGCTGCACCGTGCCGCGGCCGGCTACGCCGCGCCGCCGCGCAGCACCACCGTGCTGGTCGCCAACCTGCGCCTGTTCGCCCAGCCGCAGCCGTTGCAGGCGCTGGAGCACGATCTGGCACGGCGTCCGGCGCTGGCCGCATGGCTGCAGCAACGCGACTGGCAGGACGACCTGCGCGTGCAGCTGCTGCCCTGGCACGCACAGGCCTGGCCGCTGCTGCAGACACCGCCGCCGGCACTGTGGACGCATGGCGACTGGCACGCCTCCAACCTGCTGTGGCGCGGACACGGCGCCGCCAGCACGGTCAGCGCGGTGTTCGATTTTGGCCTGGCCGACCGCAGTTTCGCCCTGTTCGACCTGGCCACCGCGATCGAGCGCAACCTGATCCCGTGGCTGCAACTGGACGACGGCGGCACCGCCGTCGCCGATGTCGACCAGCTCGATGCGCTGCTGCACGGCTATTCCACATTGCTGCCGCTGGACGCGGCGCACCTGCGCCTGCTGGCCGCGCTGCTGCCGCTGGTGCATGCCGATTTCGCGCTCAGCGAGATCGAGTACTTCGCCGGCATCACCGGCTCGGACATGCACGCCGAGATCGCCTACCGCCGCTATCTGCTCGGCCACGCCGCCTGGTTCGGCCAGGGCGAGGGCCAACGCCTGCTGCGGCACCTGCAGCGACACGCGGCGGCCGCGCCATGAACCGTCGCATCCACCCCGACACGTCCGCCGTCACGCCTGCCGCGCACGCACCGCGCGGCGCTGCCGCTTCCGCTTCTCTCCTTCGTTTCGTTTCCCCGAGGTCGTTCCGCATGCTTCCCACCTGCCGTTTCCCCGCTCCGCACGCCCTCGCGCTGGCCCTGGCCATCGCCCTGCCGCTGCCGGCCCTGGCCGCCGACGCTGCGCCGGCGCCCGCCAGCGCGCAGACCCCGGTCGAACTGGACGCGGTCAACGTGCAGGGTCGCCAGCCGCACGACCGCAGCAGCCTGAGCGGCTATGGCGACGCGCCGCTGCTGGACACGCCGATGGCGATCGACACCATCGATCGCACGCAGCTGTCCGACCGCCAGGTGCGCGTGCTCAGCGAGGTGCTGCGCGCCGACGCCGCGGTCGGCGACAGCTACGCGCCGATCGGCTACTACGAGAACTTCCTGGTCCGCGGCTATTCGCTGGATGCGGCCAACAGCTACCGCATCAACGGCCTGACCATCGCCGGCGAACAGAACGTGGCGCTGGAGAACAAGGAGCAGGTGCAGGTGCTCAAGGGTCTATCCGGGGTGCTGTCCGGCATCACCACCCCGGCCGGCGTGATCGACTACCAGACCAAGCGCCCGCAGCACGTGCGCAGCCTGGTGCTGAACGGCGACGACGACGGCAGCCGAGGTGCGGCGGTGGACCTGGGCGACTGGTTCGGCAGCGAGCGTCAGTTCGGCCTGCGCGTCAACGCCGCGCACGAGACCCTGCGCAGCTATGTCGATCACGCCGACGGCCACCGCAACTTCCTGTCGCTGGCCGCGGACTGGAACATCGACCCGCAATCGACCCTGCAACTGGACGTGGAGTACCAGGACCGCCAGCAGCGCTCGGTGCCGGGCTACCAGTTGCTCGGCGGCACGCAGTTGCCGAGCGGAGTGTCCGTGCATCGCCTGCTCGCCTACCAGCCGTGGTCCAGGCCGGTCGGCATCGAGGCGCTGAATGCGCAGGCGCGCTACGAATACCGCTTCAGCGACGCCTGGCATCTGCAGGTGGCCGCCTCGCACAGCCGCGCACTGATCGACGACTACTCCAGCTTCGCCTGGGGCTGCTACGGCGCGGCCAGCTGCGCCGGCGACGCGGTGCCCAACCATTTCAGCCGCGAAGGCGACTACGACATCTACGACTACCGCAGCCCCGCCGACAGCCGCCGCAACGACGAACTGCAGGCGATCGCCAGCGGCAGCGCCAGCACCGGCGTGCTGCAGCACCAGTTCCAGGTCGGCGTCGACTACCTGCATCGCACCATCTACCGCCACGGCTCGATCAACGAGATGATCGGCAGCGGCAACATCGACGCCGATCCGCCGCTGCTGTCGCCTGCCGACGCCGTGCTCGGCCCCAAGCGTCGGCGCCTGGACAGCGCGCAGACCGCGCTGCTGGCCAGCGACCGCATCGGCATCGGCGATGCCTGGCAGTTGCTGCTGGGCGCACGCCAGGTGCGCTACGACGAACGCGCCTGGGACCGCGACGGCAGCCTGACCCGACGCACGCGCCGTTCGGTGTTTCTGCCGCAGGCGGCGCTGCTGTTCAAGCTGCGGCCGTCGCTGTCGCTGTACGCCAGCTTCGCCAAGGGCCTGGCCCCCGGCGGCACCGCGCCGTGGTTCGCCAGCAACGCCGACAGCATCCTCGCCCCTACCAGCGCCTACCAGCGCGAGGCCGGCATGAAGTTCGAGCGCGATGGCGTGACTTTGGGCGCGGCGCTGTTCGACATGCGCCAGGCCAACCAGTACGCGCAACCGCAGGCCGACGGCAGTTTCCTGTTCGTGCAGCAGGGCCGCCTGCACAACCGCGGCATCGAACTGTCCGCCGCCGGCACGCTGGGCGCCGGCCTGCACCTGCAGGCCAGCGTCGCCGGCATCCGCGCGCGCGCCGAGGACACCGGCACGCCGGGCGACGAAGGCCACCAGGCACTGAACGTGCCGCGGCTGCGCGCCAGCGCCCAGGCCACCTGGGACGTGCCCGGCGTAAACGGCCTGGCACTGCTGGGCGGCGCGCAGTACAGCGGCGCCAAGTACGCCGACCGCAGCGGCCAGGTCGCCGTCGGCGGCTACAGCGTCTACACCCTCGGCGCCCGCTACGCCACCCGGCTGGGCGCGGTGCCGACCGCGCTGCGACTGAGCGTGGACAACCTCACCGACAAGCGCTACTGGCGCGACGTCGGTGCCTACGAAGGCGACGACTATCTGTTCCTCGGCGCGCCGCGGGCGGCGCGGCTGGCGCTGCAGTTCGATTTTTGAGGAGCTGGGAATGGGGAATCGGGATTGGGGATTCGTGAAAGCCGGAAGCGAGACATGGAGCTTCACCTTGTGGGAGCGGCTTTAGCCGCGACGCGCCGCGGCTGACGGGTTGCGGCTGATCGCTACAGTGAGACAAACGCTGCTCCTTCAGCAAACACTGTCTTCTTCGTTCGCAAACGCCTGGCCCTGTTCTCCGGATCCACCATGACTTCTCTCGAACACCAGCCGCGCCGATGACCAAGGTGGCAATCCACTGTCATGCAGTCGAGACGCGCGAAGTGATGTGCTTTCCGATGGCGCAATGCGTCGGGACTGAAGTCCCTCCCACAGTGCACTCGGCCGGCTTGCCGCCAGACCCTGCGGGAACGGCTTCAGCCGCGACGCGCTATTGCTGACGGGTCGCGGCTGAAGCCGCTGCTACAACACGCGCGCAATGCACTGCGCTCGCGAACAACCCCCAATCCCTAATCCCCACTCCCGGCCCCCCGACATGTCTCCCCTCGAACTGCTCGCCGTACTGATCAACGTCCTGGGTGTGTGGCTGACCGCGCGGCGGGTGCGTTGGTGCTGGCCGGTCAACGTGGTGGCGGTGCTGCTGTACGCGTGGCTGTTCTATCAGTGGAAGCTGTATTCGGACATGCTGCTGCAGGGCCTGTACGTGGTGCTGCAGGGTTACGGCTGGTGGCGCTGGAGCAACGGGCTGGGCGACGACGGCAAGGTCCAGGTCGGGCCGCTGCCGTGGGGCGAAGGCCTGCGTTCGCTGCTGGCCGGCGCCGTCGGCGCGGCGCTGTTGGGCTGGTGGATGCACCGGCACACCGATGCGGCGCTGCCGTGGCTGGACGCGGCGTTGTCGGCGTTCAGCGTGGTCGCCAGCGTGTGGGCCGCACGCAAGCGCATCGCCAACTGGGGCCTGTGGATCGTGCTGGACTGCATCTACGTCGGCGTGTTCGTGTACAAGGGGCTGTACCCCACCGCCGCGCTGTACGCAGGTTTCGTGGGGTTGGCGGTGTACGGACTGCGCCTGTGGCAGGCCGATCTGCGCCGCGCGCAAGCCGTCACCTGACACGCCACGCGCTCTTTGCTGCCTGGCGGCACAGCGCGTGCCGTCGTCAACTCGATGCGAATGGCGCGCCGCAGCCGCACGAGCATCACGCGAACATCAGTCGCCCGCATCGTCCGCGGCCCTGCCGGCAGCGTAGTCTTGTCAGCAACGCTTCTCCACGCTCTGGATTTCGCATGCACTTCGCCACCACCGCCGGCTTCGCCCAACGCATCGCCGATGCGCTGCTGGCGCGCATCGCCGCCGGCGAATGGCGGGCGGACCAGCGCCTGCCGGTGGAGCGCGAACTGGCCGCGCTGTTCGGCTGCACCCGCATCACCTTGCGCGAGGCGCTGCAGCAACTGGAATCGGATGGGCACATCTACCGCGAGAATCGCCGCGGCTGGTTCGTCAGCGCGCCGCGGGTACGCCACGACCCCAACAGCATCGCCGGCTTCATGCAGTACGTGGCCGCGCAGGGCGGCGTCCCGCGCACCGAACTGCTCGCCGCGCAGCGCCAGCCGGCCGGCCCGGCGCTCGCCCGGCACCTCCACCTGGACGATCCCGATGCCGAGGTGTTCGTGCTGCGCCGCCGCCGCTGGATCGGACGGCGCGCCGTGCTGCTGGAGACCAATGCGATCCTCGCCGCGTGGGCGCCGCGCCTGCTCGACCACGATCTGGCCGGCTCGCTGAGCGCCGTGCTGACCCAGCGCCTGGGCTTGCGGCAGGCGCGCAGCCGGCTGTCGATGTATCCGGCCACGCTCGATGCCGAGCAGGCCGCACTGCTGCAATCCACCGCCGGCACGCCGTGCTTCCGTCTGCAACGCGTCAGCTACGATCCCGACGGACGCGCCGTGGAATTCGACATCGAGTCCTGGCGCCACGATGTGCTGGAAGTGTCGGTGGATGTGTATGCGCCGGGGAAATAAGCCGATCTGCGGCGATGCCAACCCAGTCACGGGAGGTTGTGGGAGTCAACTGTCATGCAGCCTAGACGCGCGAAGTGGTGCGTGCTTTCCGATGGCGCAATGCGTCGGGACTGAAGTCCCTCCCACAGTGCATCCGGCGGGCTCGCCGCAAGCCGCTGAGGGAGTCAACTGTCATGCAACCACGACGAACGGAGTAGGCGGACGATCGGACCTCGGAAGCCGTCGGGACTGATCCCACAAAGGGGACGAGAGTCCCTCCCACATCGCACCCGGACACCGCTCATCGTACAGTCGCTTGGCTTTGGCTTTGGCTTTGGCTGTTGCTCTGGCTTTTGACTTGCCGGGTTCCCTTCCGAAGCGGCGGCCATCGCGGGGAAAAACCCCGAAGGGGCGGCGCACAGGGATGTGCGCCGTCCGCGGCAGGGGCAGGATGCCCCTTCCGCGGATCCCCGGGATGGACGCGGACCCGGAGCGCGTCAGCGCGGAGGGCGCGAGGCAGGGTGTGCTTTCTTTTGGTTACTTTTCTTTGCACAAGCAAAGAAAAGTGACTCGCCGCAAGGCGAAAGCTTTGCCCTTGCACTTGTTGTCACCATGGCTGAATTATGGGAGCGACCTCGACACCAGACGCACTAGGCATCGAACAACGCCCGTTGCGGATCCGGCGGCGGCAGCGTGTCGTACAGGCGCTGCAACTCTTCGCGGCAGGCGCGCAGCGGATCGTGCATCAGGAAGCCGGCCAGGCGCGCGTGCCAGGCCGGCCAGCGCGTGGCCAGCGCATCCATGTCGCCGTCGGCGGCGCGGCCTTCGCCGCTGCACGCGACATGCGCGGTCTCGCACAGCACGTTGCGCCAGCCGAGCCCGGCCATGCGCAGCGACAGATCGGTCAGCGCCGCATACCAGGAGCCGTAGCTGCTGGCGTCCAAGCCGCCGGCGCGCTGCCGCGCCACCCCGCGCAGCACCACCGCGTGGCAGACCGCCGACGGCAGTTCCGGATGCAGCGGCGGCAGGGCCGCGCAGGCCCGTGCCAGGCGCTCGGGATCCTCGGGCGGCGGATTGATCTCGCCCAGCCGCGGCCACGCGCAGGCTTCGCCGGCATTGCTCCACGGCGTGGCGCTGGCGATGGCCGCGTCGCGCGCCAGGCAGGCGCTCAACTGCAGCAGCCAGCCCGGCCCAGGCTGCGCGTCGGCCGCCAGCACCGCCACGTCGGCGTCGCCGCAGGCACGCAGCATCTCGTCCACATGCGCGACCTCGCCGAGCATGCGCGGCCGCCGCGTGTAGTCGGCCTGCAGGCGCGTGCGCGCCAGCCAGGCCTCGACCACCCGGATGCCGCGCGGGCCGGCCTGCGCATCGTCGGCCAGCCACACGCGGGTGCCGGCCGGGGTGTTCGCTTCCAACGCGCCCAGGCAGGCGTCCAGCGCGACGTCGTCGACGCCGACCGCCAGCAGCACGATGGGCAGGCTCACCCGCTTACTTCTTGCCGCGTGCCGGCAGCGGCTTCATGGCCTCGAACTTCGCTCCGTACTCATCGGTGAGATTGCGCGCTTCCTGCGGGTTGCGCACGATCGAGGGGGTCAGCAACACGATCACTTCCTGCCGATTACTGTCCTGGGTCTTCTGCCCGAACAGCGCACCAACCACCGGCAGCTTGCTCAGGTACGGCACGCCGTTGCTGCCGTCGGTGGTGCTGTCGCTGATCAGGCCGGCCAGCATGATGGTGTCACCGCTCTGTACCGCCGCCTCGGTCTTGACGCGACGCGTGTTGATCGGGACGTTGCAGGCGACGCTGGTGCCAGCGCTGGTGCCGCAATTGGTCGGCGCCGCGCCGGGCGAGCTGACTTCCTGCACGATGTCCAGGAACACCATTCCGTCCTTGGTCACACGCGGACGCACCTTGAGGATCACGCCGGTATCCAGGTAGTTCACCGAGGAATATGTAGCGCCGGTGCCCAGGCCCGTGTCGACGCTGACTGAATTGATCGGGATGCGCGTGCCCACGTTGAGTGTTGCTTCGGCATTGTTGCGAACGAACACCGAAGGCGTCTGCAGCAGTTTGACATTGGTGACCTGATCCAGTGCAGAAATCACCGCGGCTGCGTTCCTGCCCAGGAAGGTCCAGCCCAAACCGCTGCTGCCGGTGATGCTGCCGGCGATGTCGCCCCAGATCTTGCGGCCGGCCGCGCTGGGCAGATTCGCGCCACCGCCAATGCCGATGTTGTCGGCATTGGCCGGCGCATTCACCGCCTGCTCGAAGTACCAGTTGACGCCATACTTCAGTTTACCGGTCAGATTGACCTCCGCCACCTGCGCCTCGATGTGCACCTGCATCGGCATCACGTCGAGCTTCTCGACCACGTCGCGGATCGAGCGCCAGGCCTGCGGGGTCGAGCGCACCAGCAGGGTGTTGGTTTCCTCCACCGCCGACACGCCGACCTTGTCGCCCTGCACTTCCAGGGTCACGCTGCCGTTGCCGGACGTGCGCGGCGACAGCTGCAGGCTGCCATTGCCCAGGCCGCCACCGCTGCTGCCGGAGGAACTGCTGCTGCCCAGGCTGTCGCTGCTGCTGCCCAGGCTGCCGCCCAAACTGCCGCCGCCCAGGCTGCTGCCGTCGCTGCCGTTGAAGCCGCCCAGGCCGCCGCCGTTCAACTGGCTCATCTGCGAGCCCGGCATCAGTGAGGCGTTGGAGTCGCCACGGTTGCCGCCGCCGGCGCCGAACACTTCGGCCAGGCGGTCGGCCAGATCCTTGGCCTTGATGTACTTGAGTTCATAGGAGAACAGCCGCGCGCCGCCGCCGGCGCTGTCGATGCGGTCCAGCCACTCCTGAATCTGGTCCAGGTAGCGCGCCTGCGGGGTGATCACCAGCACCGCGTTGGCGTTCTCCAGCGGCATGAAGCGGAACATGCCGGCGCTGGGGGTCTTGCTGTTCTCGCCGAACACCTTCTCCAGGTCGGCCGCGACCTGTTCGGCCTTGCCCGACTGGATCGGGAATACGCCCACCGACATGCCCGACAGCCAGTCGACGTCGAAGATCTGCACGGTACGCAGGTAGTTCTCCAGCTCGGCGCGGGTGCCGCCCAGGGTGATGACGTTGCGCGAGCCGTCGATGCCGACGATGGCGTTCGGCCGCGCGTACGGCTCCAGCACCTTCTTCATCTCGCTGGCGGAGATGTACTTCAGCGGCACCACGCGCACCTCGAAGCCGCGCGCGTTGGCCGGCGAGGCGGTGCTCGGCGCCACCGTGCCGGCCAGGGCCTGGTCGGCGGGGACGATGTTGTAGCGGCCGCCGCTGTAGACCATGCGCGCGTTGTTCCAGCCCAGCACCATCTCCAGCAGGTTCAGCGCCTGCGCCGGCGACACCGGCTTGGGCGTGGCCAGGGTCACCGTGCCCTGCACGCCCGGCGCGATCACGTAGTTCTGCCCGAGCATGTCGCCGAGGATGGCCTTGACCACCGCCTGCAGCGATTCGCCCTCGAAGTTGAAGGTGGCGCTGCCGCTGCTGGCGTTGCCCAGCGACGGCGCCGGCGCCGCGGCGGCCGCGGAATTGATCATGGTGCCGCTGCCGCGGCGGATCACCGGGGTGGCGCGCTCGGGCAAGGCGTTGGGATCGGCCGGGCCGCCCTGGCCGTCGCTCTGGGTGCTGCCGGCCGCGCCGACCTGGGGGTTGATCGCGGCGCCGCGACGGATGTCCGGCGAGGGCGTGGTGGCGCAGCCGGCCACCAGGCCGATGGCGAGGAACAGGGAAAACAGACGCGGCGTCATGCGATCACTCTTCAAGGGTTCTGACCTGAGGGGTTGTTCTGGCGCTGTTGCTGCAATTGCCGACGGCGCGCTTCGATCCGCTCGCGGATGGCCTGCAACTGCTCCGACGACGGAGACGGCGACGACGGCTGAGGGGCGCTCGGGGTCGGTGCCTGGTTCGGCACCGGGTTGGGGGTGGACTGGTTCGGCGGGCGCGGCGCGTTGGCGTTGGACTGGCCATTGGGCGCGGACGCCGGCGGCGGCATCTGCCCCTGCGCGGCACGCCCGGCCTGGCCGAGCACGGTCGGCGGCTGCCCACCCTTGCCGTCGAACACCTTCAATTCCAGGGTCTGGGTGCCGCCGCTGCCGCTGACCGTGGCCTGACGCGGCGCCAGCGACAGCAGCCGCCAGCCCTGCACGGCGTCGCCGCCTTCCTTCAGGCGCAGCGATTCGCCCTGCTCGGTGGTCAGCGTCGCCATCTTGAAGCGGTCGGTGAGCAGCACGCCGGTCAGGCGCACGTTGGGCGCGGCGGCCTGGCCGTTGTCGGCGCTGAGGAAGAACGGATGCGGACGGCGATCCTCGGCGAACACCGGGCGCGCGGCGATCTCGCCGTACTGCGAGAAATCGCCCAGGCGCTGTGTGGTGGCCGCGGGCAAGCCCGGCAGCCGCTGCAGCATCGACGGATCGTCGGGTAGCGGCGCCACGCGTTCGCCGAGCCCGCCCAGGCCCAACGCCCAGATCAGCAGCCCCCACAGCGCCAGCGTGCCCAGCCACACGGTACGCAGGCCCATCGCTTCAATTCGCATGGCGGCCCTCCACCTGTTGCGGCAGGTCCGCCGGCGCGGCATTCGCGGCGCCGGGCGCACCCGGAGGGTTGGTCGCGCTGGGGGTGGCCGGCGGCGGCGACGGCACGGCGGCCGGCTCGGTCGGACCAGCGCCGGCGGAACCGCCGGCGTTCATCACCGGCGTGGCCGCGGCGGGGGCCGCTGCTGCCGACGGGTCCGGTGTGGCGGACGCCGCTGGCGGCGCCGGCATCGCGTTCGGGCGCAGGTAGCCGGCCAGTTCGAAGGCCACGTCCAGGCCGTTGCCGCTCTCGCCCGGCGAGAGCTGGTAGCGCTGCGCCATCACGTTGAGGTTGTCGATGAACAGCGCCGGCGTGCCGCTTTCCAGCGCATGCAGTACCGCCGCCAGCTCCGGCGTGCCGCAGCGCAGACGCACCTGCACCGCGACGCGGGTGAAGCGATCGCTGCGGTTGTCGGCGGCCAGCGGCGAGCGGTTGCTGATCGCGCAACTGCGGTTGCCGGGACTGGCCGTGGCCACCGCGCTTTCCAGGCGCTGCACCAGGCCGGCCGAGGCCAGTTCGGCCGACGTCTCGCGCAGGAAGCCCGGGCGCGTGGTCAGTTCGCGCTGCGCCTGCTGCAGCCGTTGCGCCACCTGCGGCGCCTGCTGCAACTGCATGCGCACGCGCAGTTCGCGCTGCTGCAGTTCCTGGATCTGCGCATCGACCTCGCGCATCGGCACGGTCCACCACGGATGCACCAGCACCAGGTAGCCCAGCGCCAGCGCCGCCAGCAGCAGGCCCAGCGCCAGCCAGCGGTCGCGCTTATCGACCTGCACCGGCATCGGCGGCCTCCTTGCGCTTGGTCCCGGCCAGCTCGGCGGTGAGGGTGAAGCGGTCGCGGTGGCTGCCCGGGTCGGCCTGCAACACGCCGGTCAGCGAGGGCGTGCGCCACAGCGGCGAACCTTCCAGCCGCCCGACCAGCGACGAGGCTTCGCTGCTGAGGCCGATCAACTGCAACTGGTTGCCCTCGATCGAGAACTTCTCCAGATAGGTGCCCTCCGGCAGGCGCTTGCTCAATTCGTTCCAGACCTCCACCGAGGCCGGGCGCTCGGCACGCAACTGGTCGAAGAACGCGGCGCCTTCGACCAGATCGACCAGCTGCTGGCGCTGCGCGGCGACTGCGCGCGCGCGCTGCGCACCGCTGTCCACCTGGGTGCGCAGGTGCTCCAGCGCATCGCGGCGGTTGTCCAACAGTTGCCAGCCGGCCGCGCACAGCGCCAGCAGCGCGGTGGCGGCAAGGATCGCGTTCCAGCGCCGCATCGGGTCGGCGCGGCGGTGGCGCTGTTCCTGCGGCAGCAGATTCACTCCCAGCGGCGCGCCATCGCTGCCGGCGACGTCGATGCCGGCCAGGGTCGGGCGGAGCGCGCCGGCGCTGGCCTGCAGGTCGTCCAGCACGCGGCGCGGGGCCACCACCAGTTCGGCGTCGAGCTGGGCGTCGTCGCGGCGACCGTCGGCGCGCACGTCGTAGATCACCTGGTCGGCCTGGAACGGGGTCTGCCGGTCGATCTCGAACTTCACCACCTCGCGCAGGTGCTCGGCGGCCGCCGCCGGCAGGCGCAGATGGCGTTGCAACGCCGCCTCGGCCGGCAACAGCCACACCCGCGGCAGCGCCGCCAGGCGCGGCCCCAGCAGCGCCTCCAGTTCGTCGGGCAGCAGCGGCCACGGCAGCGCCAGCGGCGCGCCCAGTTCGGACTCGACCTGCCGCGCCAGCATCAGTTGCTCGCCCTCGCGCCACAGCAGCAGCCGCGCCTGCGACCAGCCCAGCTGCAGTTGCCAGCGCGGCGGCAGCCACGCCATCAGCGAGCGCTGCCACCAGGCCAGCAGCCCGCCCGCACCGGGGGCGATGCGTACGCCAAGTTTGTCCATCGTGTCGCGCCACGCCGTCATCGCACCGTCGTTCCTTCTTCCCAACGCAACACAGTGTAGGCGGAGCCCGGCAGCGCCGACGAGCCTGGGCGCACCACCGCGCGCAACACGCCCTCGCGGCCATTGCCCAGCCGCGCCCGGCTTTCGATGCTGTAGGTGCCGCCACCGCCCATGCCGACCATGCCGAGCTGGGTCTGGTCGGTGCGTTCGCGCTGCGCCAGCACCTGCTGCGCGTCCAGGCCGAGCGCGGTCAGCACCGGCCCCGGCGCGAAGTCCGGCGTCGGCCGCGACACCCCACCGTACAGAGTCAGGTTGGGCAGCAGCTTGGCGTACAGCTCCGGGTCCATGCCCAGCACCAGCTGCAGCTCGGCCAGGCTTTCGAACGGCGCATCCTTGGCGCCGTAGGGCAAACCGGCGGCGGCATAGTCCGGATCCTCGGCGCCGTTGGGCTGGGTCAGGTTGTCGGGATCGCGCCAGTCCACGATCGCCGCGGCGATGCGCTCGGCGCGCTGCGGATCCTCGCCGACCGCGCGCACCAGCGCCGCCAGCAGTTGCGCATCGGCCATGTTCAGATCGACCTTGCCGCTCTCGTCGGTGACCCGCAGGTCGACGGTGGCGCCCTCGTACTGCCAGCGGTAGCGCCGGCCGTCGGCACGCCAGCCCGGCTGCGTAGGGGTGCCGGCGAGCCGGGTCAGCGCGTATTCCAGGCCGGCGCGGGCGCGCTCCTGCGCCTCGGCGCCGTCGCCGAGCACCTTGCCCTGCAGGTTCTCGGTGCGCGCGGTCAGCGCGAACGCGCCGATCAGCGCGGTCAGCAGCGCGATCAGCCACAGCACCAGCACCAGCGCGGCGCCGCGGTGGCGATGCGTCGCGCTCATTGCCGCATCTCCGCGCCACCGGCCTGGCGCAGCGCCACCACCAGCGGCGGCCACGCCGTGCCGTCGCCGCTGCGCAACTCGATCGAGACCAGCAGCGGCAGCGTGTCGGTGCGCTCCCAGCGCTCCTGCCAGGGGCCGATGGTGCCGCGCTCCGGGTCCAGGCCGCGGTAGCGGAAGCGCACCTCGCGCAGGTCGCGCGCCAGCGGCTCGGGCGGGCGTGGCGGGGTCTCAGGCAGTTGCTTGCCGGCCTGCACCTGCACCAGCGCGATCGCCAGTTGCCGATGGTCGCCCTCGCCGCTGACCCGCAGGTCGTGCAGGTAGGGGCCGCCGCGGCCGAGGTACTCGGGCAGATCGGCCACGAACTGCATGCGCTGCGGTTCGCCGACGAAACGCACCGGCTGCAGCGTGTGCGTGTCGATATCCAGCGGCAGCGACTGCGCGCCGCTCAGGCGCCGGCGCAGGAAGCCTTCGACCGCGCGCATGCGTTCACTGCGTCCGGCGATCGCCTCGCCGCGGCCGCTGATCGCCATCGCCGAGCGCAGCGTGGCGAAGGCCAGGGTCAGGCCACCGACCAGCAGCACCGTAGCCAGCAGCACTTCGATCAGGGTGAAGCCGCGCGCGGTGGCGCGCGGCGGCGCGCGCGTGATCATTGCGGCACCCCGTTGCCTTGCGGGGCGACCAGGCGCAGGGTCTTCCACTGCAGCGCCTGCGCCGGCGCATCGCCCCAGCGCACCTGCAGGGTCAATTGCAGCAAGGTCGGCGCGCCCGGCGTCACCGCGGCATCGGGCGGCCGCCGCGGGTCGGCGTAGGGCGCCACGTCCAGGGTCCAGCGGTAGCGACCCTGATCCAGCGTGCCCTGGCTGCGTCCCGGCTGCAGCGGCTGCTCCACGCCCTGCGCCGCCAGCAGCGACTGCGCGTACAGGGTGGCGCGGCTCAACTGGTCGGCACGCTGCACCTGGCGTGCGGCGCCGGACAGCGAGCCCAGCAGCAGGGTCAGCGCCAGCGCCAGCAGCGCGAACGCCACGATCACCTCGATCAGGGTGTAGCCGCGCTGGCGGTTCATGGGCCCGCCTGGTCCGGTGCGCGCCCGACCGTGACTTCGCCGGTCAGCCAGGTCACGTCGACGCGCCAGCGCGCCTGGCGCGCCTGCAGGTCGATGCGCCCGCCGGTGGAGGCGCCGTCCTCGAAGAACTGGATCGCGCCCTCGCCGTCGCGGCGCTGCGCCTGACGCGCACCAGTGAAGCGGATCGTCAGCGACGGCGGGATCTCGCCGTGGCGGCCGTTGGGCGCCTGCCAGCGATGCGCCTGCGGATCGATCAGGAACCGCTGCGGCTGGCCGCTGGCGATCGCCTGGGCGCGGGTGTAGCGCAGCTGCGAGGCGATCTCCTTGGCCGCCGAGCGCAGGCGCATGCCGTCGATGCCGCCGGTCAGCACCGAGGCCGCCAGCAGCGCGGCGATCGCGATCAGGCCCACCACCAGCAGCATCTCCAGCAGCGACACGCCGCGCATGCGCGCACGCGCAGCCGGCGCGCACGCCGGCACGCCGAAGCGCAGCGCGCCGGCAGGGGCCCGGATCACGGCGCCGGATCACTCGTACTTGATGTCGGCGTCGTAACTGCTGCCGCCGGGCTGGCCGTCCTTGCCCAGGCTGATCAGATCGAACGGCCGGCCTTCGCCGGGCACCTTGTATTCGATCGGGTGGCCCCAGGGGTCGTTCAGTTCGGCCGGCTTGGCGTACGGACCGAGCCAGCCGCTGACGCCGCCCGGCGCGGTGACCAGGTCGTCGAGCTTGGACGGCAGCTTGCCGGTGTCGAGCTGGTAGTTGTCGACCTTGCCGGCCAGGGTCTGGATCTGCGACTTGGCCAGGTTGGCCTTGCCGCGGTCGGCGCCGCCGAGCACGCGGCTGCCGACCAGGGTCAGCACCGCGCCGATCAGCACGATGACGATGATGATTTCCAGCAGGCTCATGCCCGCCTGGCGTGCGGCGGACGGGGAACGGGTCAGGGAGCGGCGAAGAGTGCGCATTGCATCGGATCCTTGCGGTGGAAGACCTATGTAGCCGAACACAGTGACGATGGCAGCCGGCGGCGGCCGGCGGTACAGCGGCGCGTCACGCACGCCGTCACGCCGGGCGGTGGAGGATCCGCGCCGCGCGCACGCACGGCCGCGGCCGGCGCGCGCGGCGCCGCTGGCAATGGGACAGGGGCGGCGGCGGAAGGTTCCCGGCCGGGACCGCGCGGCGTCACATTCCGCGGCAGTCGCCCGAGGCCCGGACGGGGCCGGGCGTTCGGCGCCACATGCGCCATGGCGCCCCGCGCGGACGCAGCAGGCAAGGCCGCTGCCGTCCATGGCGTCGCATTACCGGCTCCGGAGAGACCGGCCCGGCCATCCATGGCCGGGCGTTCGGCCATGCGCGAACCGGTGGTTCGCAAGCGCATGGCCTCCTTCGATTCATTGATCCGCTGCGCCAGACGCACGCGCTGCCATCCGTGGCGCAGCACTACGAGCGCCGGAACCACCGGCCCGACCATCCCTGGCCGGGCGTTCGGCGCCACATGCGCCATGGCGCACCGCGCGGACACGCCAGGCAAGGCCGCTGCCGTCCATGGCGTCGCATTGCCGGCTCCGGAGAGACCGGCCCGGCCATCCATGGCCGGGCGTTCGGCCATGCGCGAACCTGCGGTTCGCAAGCGCATGGCCTCACCCAATCGCATTGGTGAGGTCGTAGAGGGGGACGAGGACGGAGATGATCACCAGGCCGACCACCGAAGCCAGGACCAGGGTGATCGCCGGCACCATCGCCGCCAGCAGGCGGTCGATGGCCTGGGCGGTCTCCTGCTCGAAGGTATCGGCGGTCTTCAGCAGCATGATGTCGAGCGCGCCCGATTCCTCGCCGACCTGGATCATCTGCAGCGCCAGGCGCGGGAAGCGCTTGCCCTTGGACAGCGACGCCGACAGCCCATGGCCGTTCTTGACGTCGTCGGCGGCAGCGCCGACGTCGGCGGTCAGCGCCAGGTTCGACAGCACGTTGCGGGAGATGCCCAGCGCCGCCAGCAGCGGCACGCCGTTGCGCAGCAACGTACCGAGGGTGCGGGTCAGGCGTGCGGTCTCCAGCCGCGAAATCAGCACGCCGACGAAACGCTGGCGCAGCAGCCAGGCGTCGAAGCTGGCACGGAACGCGGGGTCGCGGCGCTTGCGATCCACCGCCAGCACGGTTACCCCGGGCACCACCAGCAGCACGATCCACCAGTCGCGCACGAACAGGCCCACGCTCAGCACCGCCTGGGTGAACCACGGCAGGGCCACGTCCAGGCTCTCGTACATCTGCGCGAACTGCGGCACCACGTAGCCGAGCAGGAACAGCAGCGCGCAGCCGACCACGCTGACCAGGATCGCCGGATAGATCAGCGCGTTGATCACCCGCCCGCGCAGTTCGCGGCTGCGCTCCAGGTACTCGGCCAGGCGCTGCAGGGTGTCGTGCAGGCTGCCGCCGGCCTCGCCGGCGCGCACCATGTTGATGTACAGGCGCGAGAACAGCCCGTGCTGGCGCTCCAGCGCGGTGGACAGCGGCGCGCCGCCGCGCACCGCGTCGCGGATGTCGCCGACGGTGCGCTTGGAACGTTCGTCCTCGGGCAGCTCGAGCAGGATCGACAGCGCGCGATCCAGCGGCTGGCCGGCGCCGAGCAGGGTCGCCAGCTGCTGGGTGAACTGCACCAGCGCCGCGCCGTCGAACGGCTTGGGCCGGAACAACCCGCGCAGCGAGGTGCCGCCGCCTTCGGCGGCGAGCCGGGCCTGCATCGGCATATGCCCCTGCTCCTGCAGGCGCAGCGCCACCTCCGCCTCGCTGGCGGCTTCCATCTGCCCTTCCAGGACCTCGCCATGCGAGTCCAGGGCCTTGTAGCGATAGAGCGGCATCAGGACTGAAGCTGGGACTGGAGAATGGGGAATCGGGAATGGGAACGCGCGTCGTGCGCGGTCCATGCGTTCCCGAGCGCGGACCGCCGGCGCATGGCGCGGCGACACGTCGTCACCACCGGAGCGCACGCCGCGCGCATCAGGTTTCCTCCGTCACGCGCAGCACTTCCTCGATCGTGGTCTGGCCGCTGAGCGCCTTGGCCAGGCCGTCCTCGTACATGGTGCGCATGCCGGCCTCGCGCGCCAGTTGCTCGATCTCGCCCATGCCGGCGTGGCGCATCACCGCACGCCGCAGCACGTCGTTCATCACCAGGAATTCCATGATGGTGGTACGACCGACATAGCCGGTCGGCGCGATCGCCGAGGGCCGCGGGCGGTACAGGAAGATCTCGCCTTCCGGCTGCAGCCGGCGCAGTTCGAACTTCTCGATCTCCTCCGGCGAGGCCGCATAGCGCTCGGCATGGGTCGGCTCCAGCCGCCGCACCAGGCGCTGGGCGAGGATGCCGTTGATGGTGGAGGTCAGCAGGTAGTCCTCCACACCCATGTCGAGCAGGCGGGTGATGCCGCCGGCGGCGTTGTTGGTGTGCAGGGTCGACAGCACCAGGTGGCCGGTCAGCGCGGACTGGATGGCGATGCGCGCCGTCTCCAGGTCGCGCATTTCGCCGATCATGATGATGTCCGGGTCCTGGCGCACGATGCTGCGCAGCGCATGCGAGAAATCCAGGCCGATCTGCGGCTTGGCCTGGATCTGGTTGATGCCCTCGATCTGGTACTCGACCGGATCCTCGACGGTGATGATCTTGACGTCGGCGGTGTTGAGCTGGCTCAGCGCGGTGTACAGCGTGGTGGTCTTGCCCGAGCCGGTGGGGCCGGTGACCAGCAGGATGCCGTGCGGCTGCTCCAGCACCTTGCGGAACTGCGGCAGGAACGCGTCGGTGAAGCCGAGCCGGTGGAAGTCGAACACCACGGTCTCGCGGTCGAGCAGGCGCATCACCACGCTCTCGCCGTGCGCGGTGGGCACGGTGCTCACGCGCAGGTCCAGTTCCTTGCCCTGCACCCGCAGCATGATGCGGCCGTCCTGCGGCAGGCGGCGCTCGGCGATGTTGAGCTTGGCCATGATCTTGACGCGGCTGATCACTGCCGCGGTCAGGTTGGCCGGGGGGCTCTCGCCATCGATCAGCACGCCGTCGACGCGGTAGCGCACCTTCAGCCGGCTCTCGAACGGTTCGATGTGGATGTCCGAGGCGCGCAGTTCCACCGCGCGCTGGATCACCAGGTTGACCAGACGGATCACCGGCGCCTCGGAGGCCAGGTCGCGCAGGTGCTCGATGTCGTCGGCGGCGACGCTGTCGCCGTCGGCGGTTTCCACGATCGCGCCCATCGCGCTGCGGCCCTGGCCGAACCAGCGCTCGATCAGGTCGTCGATCTCCGAGCGCAAGCCGACCCGCGGCAGCACCTGCAGGCCGGTGGCCAGGCGCACCGCGTCGGCGGCATAGGCGTCGTGCGGATCGGCCATCCACAGTTCCAGCACGCCATCGCGCTCGCCGAGCGGACACACATGGAACTGCTTGAGGAAGCGCAGCGACAGTGGCTGCGCCTCGGGCAGGCTCTCCGGCGCGGTGGCCGGCAGCTGCTTGGCGTCGAGCAGGGGCAGGCCCAGGACTTCGGCGCTGAGCTCGGCATGGTCGCGCTCGGAGACCAGGCCCAGGCGCGCCAGCAGCGCCAGCAGGCTGCCGCCGGACTCGCGCTGCAATTGCCGCGCGCGCGCCAGGTCGCCGTCCTTGAGCCGGCCCTTGGCCAGCAACGCCGCGATGATGCGGGTTTCGGGCGTCTCCACGGCGACGGCAGTGTCCTTCACGAGCGCATTCACGCGATCCCTCCCAGATGACCGTGCGACTTTAGCAGTTCGGCATGACCCGACGCCGAATCCGGCGCACTCCCCCGCCGCTGTCTACCGGGCGGCCAACGGACCGGCACCGACAGGCCCGCCACGGTCATCGGCCTGACATCCTGGCAGGACATGCTGGGCAGTTGCGTTGCGCGCTGCCGCGGTCGCGGAGTGGGCCGACACTGCGCTGCCCGCAGATGCAGGAAACCCGGCCGGAGCCGGGTTTCCTGGAACCGCATGGCGCTTCCCTGCGCCGCGTACGCTTACTGGCGCGCGACCAGGCTGACGCCGTTGTAGGTGCTCTCGCCGACCAGCTTGATGTAGTAGGTGCCGGCCTGCGGCGCGGTGAAGCGCACCGTCTCGTTGTTGCCCGGACGGGTCGACTTGGCGTCGGCGTTGCCGGTGCCCGGCTCCTTGCCGAAGCTCACATACAGCGACACATTGCCGCTGCCGCCGTAGGTGAGGAAGCTCAGCACCGCACCGGCCTTGGCCTCGAAGCTGTACAGCGCCTCGTTGCCCGCGGCACCGGCCAGGCCCGCCACCGCCACCTTGTTGGTCAGCGCGGTCGCCGGCGGCGCGCACTGCTCGGTGGCCGGATCGCACGGCTCTTCCAGCGCCTTGGCCAGGGCGGCCTTGGCGTCGACGATGCCGGTGCCGATCGGGGTGCTGGACGGGATCGACACCGGGAACGGACGCGCGGTCTGCTTGAGCAGCGTCTCCAGCGCCGCCGGGGTCAGCGGCGCCTTGCCCGCGGCGATCAGCGCGCTCTGCACCAGCGCGGCCACCGCGGCCACGTGCGGCGAGGCCATCGAGGTGCCGCCCAGGCCCATGTAGGTGTAGTTGCCGGAGGTCGGCGTGGTCGCGCCGCTGTAGCCGTTCTGCCAGATGTAGCCGCCCGGGTTGCCGTCGACGCTGCCGCCGCCGCCCGGACCGGACAGGTCCACCTTGGCGCCGAAGTTGGAGTAGTAGGTGATGCCGCCGGTGATGCGGGTGGCGCCGACCGCGATCACGTTGTCGCAGCTGGCCGGGCTGAAGTTGGCGGCATTGGCGGTGTTGTTGCCGGCGGCCACCACCACCGTGGTGCCGCGCGACACCGCGCCGTTGATCGCGTCCTGGGTGGCGCTGTCGCAGGCACCGCCGCCGCCCAGGCTCATGTTGATGACCTCGGCCGGGTTCTGGTTGGCCGGCACGCCGGACACGGTGCCGCCCGAGGCCCAGACGATGGCGTCGGCGATGTCGGAGGTGTAGCCGCCGCACTTGCCGAGCACGCGCACCGGCAGCACGGTGGCGTTGGGCGCCACGCCGGCCATGCCGATGCCGTTGTTGGTCGCTTCGGCGACGGTGCCGGCGACATGGCTGCCGTGCCAGGAGCTGTCCTCGGCCACCGAACCGGCGTAGCACTCGTTGTCGTTCTCGACCCAGTCGCCGTAGTCCAGCGCGCCCGGCACGCGGGCGTCGGTCGGACGCCGCGAGACCTCCTTGTCGGAGATGAAGTCGTAGCCCTGCAGCAGGTTCACCGCCACGTCCGGGTGATTCGGCAGGATGCCGGTATCGAGCACCGCGACGACGACACCGTCGCCCTTGGACACGTCCCACGCGGCCGGCAGGTTGATGCCGCCGGTGGCGTTGCTGTAGTGCCACTGATACTGCGCGTACAGCGGATCGTTGGGCACCAACTGCGGCTGCACCTGCGTCTTGGCCCGCAGCACGTCGACCGGCCGCAGCTTGGCGTCGACCTGCGCGTACTTCACCGTCGGGTCGGCGGCGATCTCCGCCACCACCTTGTCCAGGTCGGTCTTGCTCAGCTTGCCGGTCAGGCGGATCAGGTCCGCGCCGATGCCCAGGGTCCGCACATACTCGGCGCGCACGCTGGCCGCGGCCGCGCGCGAAATGCCGTTGCTGCCGCCGAGGCTGGCACGGCCCACCGCCGACTGCACCGTCGACAGCTTGGCGCTGCGGTCGCTGGCCGCGGCGGTGCCGGCGTTGTAGCGCACCAGGATGCGGTTGGAGGTCACCGCATCGGCCGGCGCGGACCTGCCCGGTTCCTTGACCGGCAGCGGCGCCGAGGCGCTGGCCGCGATCGCGCTCGAGGCTCCCAGCGACATCGCCAGCATGGCGGCGGCGATGGCATTGATACGAAGGTTTTGCTTGTCGATCACGTTGACGTCCTCTTCAAAGTTTCGTGGATCAGGCGACAGTTGCGGCCGTAAAACTCCCTTTTTCCGAATCCGTTGGCCGGCCCAGCCAAGGTCCTGTGGTCTGCCCCCTCAGGCCATTGCGTAGCGGACGGCGGCACGCGCCGCCGTCCGCGATGGATCACCAGCCGAAACCGGCACCGATGCCGATGGAGCTGTCGTCGCTGCTGAAGGCACCGCCGATGGTCACCGTGGCGCGGTCGCTGAATGCGCGCTGGTAGCCCACCGACAGCGCCGACTCGCCGTTCTGGAAGCCGATGCCGGCACCGACCCGGTTCTGGGTGCGGATGCCGGCGGCGCTGGTGGCCATGTTGAGCATGGCCGCGCTCATCGCGCCCTGGCGGTCGATGCGGCGGTCCTGGTCGCGCAACCGCGCATCGACGTCGCCGCGCAGTACCTCGAAGCTGTCGGCCATGGTGCCGAAGCGCGCATCGGTGTACGACTTGGCCGTAGCCACGCCGTTGTCGAGCTGGCTCTTGTTGACCGCATCGGTGGCCTGGGTGCCTGCGGCGACGTTGGCGAGCTGGCGCTCGTTGCCGGCGCTGCCGATCGAGACCGTCTGCGCACGATCGGCCACCGACCCCTGCCCCAGGGCGACCGCCCCCTGCGCGGTGGCGCTGGCGCCCTGGCCGAGGGCGGTACCCGAGGCCGCGCTGACGCTGGCGCCCTCGCCCATCGCCACCGCGTTGGTCGCCACCGCCGCGATGTGGCTGTTGGCGCCCACCGCGGTGCTGCCGTCGGCATTGACCTTGGCGTTGCTGCCGATCGCGGTGTCGTTGGGGCCATGCGCGTAGGCGCTGCCACCGATGGCGGTGCCGGTGACGTCGTTGGCGCGCGCGGCGGTCCCCACCGCCGTGGCGCTGGAGGCGACCGCCGTGCTTTCGCCGACCTGCGCGGTGCCGATGCTGCCGGACACCGGCGTCGCCGCCGCCGTAGTTGCAGCGGTCGCGGCCGACGCCGCAGGCGCCGCTTCGGTGGCCTGCGCGGCCACCGCACTGGTGCCGACCATGCGCGCGCTGCGTGCCGCAGTGCCGCTGCCGCCGGTGCGCGCATCCAGTTCGCTGACCTTGCCGTCCAGCGCCGCCAGTGCCGCGCCGACGTTGTTGTAGCTGGCGCCCTGGATCACGTACGTGGGCGCCACGAACAGGCCCTGCGCGCCGAGTCCGGCGCCGCCGCCCAGGAACGTGGCCATGTTGCTCAGCGACTGGTACAGCTGGCCGCCGTTGATCGCGTCGGTGCTGCCGGCGGCGACGCTGCCGGCGGTCAGGTTGACGATGCGTCGGGTCGCCGGGCCGCCACGGCCGTTGCCGCTGCCCAGCGACACGGTGTCGGCCTCGTACACCCGCGAACCGGCACCGAGCGCCACCGCGTTGTCCGCCGAGACGCCGGCATTGGCGCCGAGTGCGACGCCGTTGCTGCCGCTGTTGCGGACGAAGCTGTTGTAGCCCATCGCCACGCCGTTCTCGCCGATCGCGTTGGTCTGCAGGCCGATCGCGGTGCTGCGCGCACCGGTCGCCGAGCTGCCGGCACCGTTGGCCGTAGCACCGGCACCGGCCGCGACGCTGCCCACGCCCAGCGCGGAACTGCGCAGGCCGCTGGCGGTGGCGCCGGCACCGGCTGCGGTGCTGTCCACGCCGCTGGCGCTGGCCACCGCGGTGCCGGAACTCTGGAAGCGCGCGCTGGTATCGCCGGCCGCGGTGGCCACCGCGTCCAGCTGCGCCTTGTTCACCGCATCGGTGGCGTTGACCGCCGCGCCGACGTTGGTGATGCGGCGCGTGGCCGGCGCGGTGACGCCGTTGCCGCCGCCCACCGACACCACGTTGGCTTCGCTGGTGCGCGCGCCCGAGCCCAGGGCGACGCTGCCGGCGCCGCTGGCCGAGGCGTTGATGCCCAGCGCGGTGGCGTTGGTGCCGCCGTAGGCGAAGGCGTTCTGGCCGATCGCGGTGCCGCCTTGCGCCGTAGCCCAGGCGAACTGGCCGACCGAGGTGGTCTGCGCCGCCGTGGCCCAGGCCGAGGCGCCGAGCGCGGTCGCATCCTCGCCGGTGGCGCGGGCGCTGTAGCCCAGCGCCGCGGCATAGGCGCCGGAGGCGGTGCTGCCCCAGCCCAGCGCCGAGGCGTAGTTGCCCGCCGCCGCCGCGCCGTAACCGAACGCGCTGGTGCGAGTGCCACTGGCGGCGCTGAAGGCACCGACCGCGGTGCTGTAGTCGCTACTGGCGTTGGCCTTGTAGCCGTCGGCCGTGGCCTGCAGGCCGCTGGCGATGGCACCGGCGCCACTGGCGCTGCTGAACGTGCCGCTGGCCTGCGCACCCGCGCCCAGCGCGGTGGCGCCGGCGGCGCTGGCGGTGGTGGTGCCGTCGAGCAGCACGTTGCCGGACGCGTCGGTGTAGTACAGCGAGCCGCCGATCGCGGTGCTGGATTCGCCGGTGGCGGTGGCGTTGTAGCCGGACGCGGTGGCGTAGCGGGCACCCGCGAGCGCGCCGCTGCCGAAGGCCGAGGCACCGGTGCCGTAGGCGTTGCTGGCTTCGCCGGCGGCGGTGGCGTAATTGCCCTCCACGTAGCTGCCGACATCGTCGGCCGGGTCGCTGCCGCCGTTGGCCTTGAACTGCTTGCCGGTGGCGTCGGCGGACTGCTTCACCTCGTTCAGTTGCGCGACATTGACTGCGTCGGTGGCTTCGGTACCGGCGGCGACGCTGGTGATCTGCCGCTCCTTGCCGGCGCTGCCCACCGAGACGGTGTTGTCGCGCGCCGCTTCGGAGTTCGCGCCCAGGGCCACGCTGTTGACGCCGGACGCGTAGGCGCCGTAGCCGAACGCACTGGCGCTGTCGGCGCTGGCGTAGCTGAGACTGCCGAGCGCGCTGCTGAAGTCGGCGGTGGCGCCGGCACCAGCGCCGAACGCGGCGCTGTTGGCACCCGAGGCCTCGGCCGGGATCAGGCCGAAGAACGAAGTACCGCCGACTGCAACGCTCTCCTCGCCGGAAGCCACGCTGTACTCGCCCACCGCCACGCTGCCGCTGCCGGACGCGGTGGAGGAGACGCCGACCGCGGTGCCGTAGCTGCCGGAGGCCAGCGCGCCATAGCCCAGTGCCGAGGACAGGTAGCCGGTGGCCTCGCTGTAGCCGCCCAGTGCGGTGGCGCCGATGCCCGAGGCAGCGCTGCGGAAGCCGGTGGCCGTGGCCTGGTTGTCCGAGGCCACCGCTTCGTTGCCGGTGGCGGTGGCATAGGTGCCGCTGGCCTGCGCGCCGGCACCGCTGGCGGTGGCGCCGATCTCGCTGGCCTGGGCGTTGCTGCCGATGGCGATGCTGTTCTCGCCCGACGCCTGGCTGGCGTTGCCCAGCGCGACCGCATCGACCCCGCTGGAGACGGCGTTGAAGCCGATCGCGGTCGCCCCGGCGGCCACGGCATTGGCGCCGCCACCGAGCGCAGTGGCGCCGTCGGCGGTGGCGTTGGCGGCCTCGCCGGCCGCCAGCGCGTTGTCGCCGTCGACCAGGGCGCCGGCATCGCTGTCGGCACTGCCGCTGGCCTGGAAGTACTTGCTGGTCGCTGCCGCGGCCTGCTTCACCGCATCCAGCTGCGCGACATTGACCGCATCGGTGGCCTCGGTGCCGGCAGCGACGTTGGTGATCTGCCGCTCCTGCCCGGCGCTGCCCACCGACACGCTGTAGGCACGGTCGGCGACCGCCCCGGCACCCAGCGCCACCGCATTGGCGGCGGTGGCCTCGCTGCCGGCACCGATGCTGATCGCGCTTTCCGCGTCGGCCACGGTGTTGGTGCCGATGGCGATGGTGTTGACCTGGTTGCCCAGCGCCTGGAAGCCCAGCGCCACGCTGTAATTGCCGTAGCCGAACGCGCCGCGACCGACCGCGGTGGCGCTCAGCCCCGGCGCCCAGCTGTTGAAGCCGATCGAAGTGGCGCCGCTGCCGCTGGCCCACGCCCCGGTACCGAACGCCGAGGCATTGGTGCCGGTGGCCCAGGCCGAGGTCCCGAACGCCGACGCGCCATCGGCCGTCGCCCAGGCGTAGGCGCCGACCGCACTGGCGTCCTCGCCGCTGGCCCAGGCGTTGTCGCCCTGCGCCAGGCTGTAGTTGCCGGTCGCACGCGCCTTGTAGCCGCCGGCGGTGCTGTGGTCGCCGGTGGCCTGCGCACCGTAGCCGGTGGCGGTGGCGACGCTGCCCGTCGCCTGCGCGCCCGCGCCGAGCGCGGTGGCGTTCTCGCCGGCATTGGCGCCGACCAGCACCGGCTTGCCGTCGGCATCGACGATCGGCTGGTTGTACTGGTCGTAGGCCTGGCCGCGGCCGCCGATGGCGGTGCCGCCGGTGCCGCCGGCCGTGCTGCCGTTGCCCAGCGCCACCGCGTCATCGCCCATCGCCGCCGCGCCGCTGCCGAACGCCGCCGCACCGCTGCCATAGGCATTGGCCGCATCGCCGGCGGCCAGCGCGCCGGCGCCGTCGGCATAGGCGCCGACCGTGCCGCCGCCGCTGTGGGCGAAGAACTTGGAGGTGCTTTCGGCGGTGGCGCGCACCGCATCCAACTGCGCGAGGTTGACCGCATCGGTGGACTGCGTGCCCGCGGCGACGTTGACCACCTGCCGCTCGCTGCCGGCATCGCCGACCGAGACCGTGTTGGCCCGGCGCGCCACCGCGTTGGCGCCCAGTGCCACGCTGTCGGCCGCAAACGCGGTGCTGTAGTAGCCGAGCGCGGTGCTGTTGGCGCCGCTGGCCCAGGACTGCGCGCCCAGCGCGCTGGCATGGTCGCCCGGTGCATAGGCGAAGTAGCCCAGCGAGGTGCTCTGCAGGCCCGAGGCCTCGGTCATGCTGCCGCTGGCGGTGGATTCGTCGCCCGAGGCGATCGCGCCGGCGCCGAATGCGGCGGCATTGGCGCCGCTGGCCTGGGTCTGTACGAACAGGCCCAGCCCCGGAATCAGGTCGGCCGGACCGCCGACCGCGACGCTGCTGGTGCCGGTGGCCGCGCTCTGCGTGCCGACCGCCGTGGCGTAGTCGCCGGTGGCGTTGGCCACCGCGCCGAAGGCCGACGCCTGCGCACCGCCGGCGTAGGCACCCACGCCCACCGCCGAGGCGGCGAAACCGCTGGCATCGGCGCTGGCGCCCAGCGCGGTACCGCCGACCCCGGCGCTGGTGGCGCCGGTATCCACCGCCACGCCGCTCTTGGTGATCAGCGGCTCGCCGTTGGCGTCCACCGCCACCCCGCCGACCGCCACCGCCGCCGGCCCGGTGGCCTGCGCGTTGGTGCCGAAGGCGGCGCTGTTCTGCCCGGCCGCGACCGCGCCGCTGCCGACTGCGGTCGCCCCGCTGTTGAGCGCATCGGCGCCGGCGCCGAGCGCGGTGCTGCCGTTGCCGATGGCATTGGCGGCCTCGCCGGCGGCGAGCGCGTCGTCGCCTTCGACGTAGGCGCCGGCATCGCTGTTGCCGGCACTGGCCTGCAGGTACTTGCCAGCCTCCTGCAGCTGCGCCACGTTGACCGCGTCGGTGGCTTCGGTGCCGGCGGCGACGCTGGTGATCTGCCGGGTCAGGCCGTTGCCGACATCGCCGACCGACACGCTGTTGTCGCGCGCGGCGTAGGAATGCGCGCCGAGCGCGACCGCATTGGTCGGCGCCTGGTTGCGCGCATCGTCCAGCCAGGTGCTGACCCGCGCGCCGTAGCCGATCGCGGTGGCATCGCTGCCGTTGGCCTGGCTATCGGTGCCGAGCGCGGTGCCGTTGTTGTTGTAGATCGACGTCACCGCACGTGCGCCCAGCGCGACGCTGTCGGGGTTCCAGGCGGTGGCCTTGTAGCCCAGCGCGATGCCGCTGTCGCCGGCGGCCAGCGCATAGCTGCCCAACGACACCGTGCGCGGCGCGAACGAACCGGCGCTGTGGCCGATGGCGACCGAATCGACGTTGCCCGGCAGGTTCGGGAACACGTTCGCGTTGTAGCCCAGCGCGATCGCGTAGTCGGACTGGCTCTGCGCGCCGGCGCCCAGGGCGATGCCGCCGACGCCGGTGGCGGCGGCGATGCCCACGCTGTTTCCGGCGCTGGCCGCGGCGGTGCTGACGCCGCCCACGGCGACGCTGTCGGTGCCGCTGGCCAGCGCGTTCATGCCCATCGCCACCGCACTGGTGGCGGTGGCGCGCGCGCCGATGCCCATCGCGGTGGCGTAGTCGCCTGCGGCGCGAGCGCTGTAGCCCACCGCCGTGCCCAGGTCGCCGGCCACTTCGGACAGCCCGCCGACCGCGGTGGCGCCATCCTTGAAGGTCTGCGCGTGATAGCCCAGCGCGGTGCTCTGCACACCACCGGCCGAAGTGCCGGTGCCGACCGCGGTGGTCAGCGGATCCAGCGCCTGCGCGCCGCCGCCGACCGCGGTGGCGGCCACGCCCAGGGCCTGGGTGGTCTGCTCGCGGCTGCCGACGATGAAGCCGTTCTCGTCGTACTCGTACACCGTCGCGGTGCTGCCGATGGCCGTGGCCGAGGTGCCGACCGCCGTGGCATCGGTACCGACCGCACTGGCGTGGGCGCCGCTGGCGACCGCGCCGCTGCCCAGCGCCGAGGCGCCGAGGCCGGCGGCGGTGCTGGTGGACCCCACGGCGGTGGTGTAGTCGCCATCGGCCAGCGCATCGGCGCCGGCGGCGGTGGCCTGCTGGCCCTGCGCCAGCGCGGTGCCGTCGCCGCTGCCGGCGAACAGCCGCGCGGTGCCGTCGGCCACCTGCTTGACCGCGTCGAGCTGGTCCAGGTTCACCGCATCGGTGCCTTCGGTGCCGGCGGCGACGTTGGCGATCTGCCGCTCCTTGCCGGCGCTGCCCACCGAGACGGTGTCGGCGCGATCGGCGACCGATCCCTGGCCGAGCGCGACGCTGCCGCTGGCCGCGGCCTTGGCGCCATAGCCCAGCGCGGTGGAATCGTCGGCCTGCGCCCACGACGCGGCGCCGAACGCGGCGCTGGAGGCGCCGTCGGCCGAACTCAGCCAGCCGACCGAGGTGGAGAAGTCCCCATTGGCCCAGGCGCCGGCGCCGAACGCGCTGCCGCCTTCGCCCTGCGCCTCGGTGGTGAACAGGCCGAGCACGCTGCCGCCAACCGCGGTGCTGGACGCCCCGCTGGCCAGGCTCGAATAACCCAGCGCCACAGCATTGCCGCCGCTGGCGTTGGCGCCGTAGCCGACCGCGGAAGCGAAGTCGCCGCCGGCCTGGCTGAAGCCGCCGTTGGCGGTCGCGGCCAGCCCGGTGGCGGCAGCGGAGAAACCGGTGGCGGTGCTCTGCAGGCCGTCGGCGCGTGCCGCCGTGCCCAGTGCGGTGGAGAACGCGCCATTGGCCTGCGCGCCGGCGCCGAACGCGCTGGCGCCCTGCTCGGCCGCCGTGGTGGTGCCTTCCAGCAGCACCTCGCCGTTCTCGTCGACGATCGACAACGCGCCACCGACTGCCGTTGCCGAGGCGCCGACGGCGGTGGCGTTGCTGCCGACCGCAGTGGCGTTGCCGCCGAGCGTGGTGGCGCCGCTGCCCAGTGCGCTGGCGCCGTTGCCGATGGCGTTGGCGCCTTCGCCGGCGGCGATCGCATTGGCGCCCTCGACGTAGGCGCCGGCATCGCTGGCGTCGCTGCCGCTGGACTGGAAATACTTGGCGGTGGTGTCGGCGGTCTGCCTGACCGCGTCGAGCTGGGCCACGTTGACCGCATCGGTGGCCTCGGTGCCGGCGGCCACGTGGGTGATCTGGCGCTCGCCGCCGGCCTTGCCGACCGAGACGCTGTCGTCGCGGTCGGCCACCGCGTCGGCGCCCAGCGCCACGCTGTTGCGGCCCTGCGCGACCGCGCTGTTGCCCAGCGCGGTGCTGTTGAAGCCGCTGGCGCTGGAGAAGCCGCCGACCGCGGTGGCGTATTCGCCGGTCGCGTCGGCCGCCACGCCGACCGCGGCGCTGGCCGCGCCGGAGGCGATGCTCTCGGCGCCGAGCGCGGTCGCGCCATCGCCGCTGGCGGTGCTGTAGTAGCCGAGCGCGCTGGCTTCCACGCCGCTGGCGTCGCTGAGAGTGCCGCTGGCCACGCTGCCGTCGCCGCTGGCGTTGCTGGCCGCGCCGGTCGCGGTGCTCTGCGCGCCGCTGGCGTTGCTCTCGGCACCGACCGCGGTGGCGTAGTCGCCGCTGGCGTTGGCGTTGTCGCCGATCTGCACGGCCTGCGCCTGGGCGCTGCCGGGAAGGGCGCCGGCGCCCAGCGCCAGGGCGATCGCGCCGGCCAGGGCCAGGCCGTGTGCGCGTGCGGCACGGCGATCGCGGACGACCGCACCGCGGGCATCGCCGCTGGCCAGTTCCGACGCCACCACCCACATCCCCAACGCGTTGTTCCAGACCTTGCGATAAATCCGATTCATCGACGACTGCTCCTCAATTCGGCTGGTTTTTGGTCAAAAAGCCACCCTCGCCCGGCGTTCCGGCCGGCCGACCCCCTGTCGGTTTTTTGGTGCCGCACGTCCCTTGCCGGGACGCGAGAGGCTCACGCCTGTCGCTGCTCGGAGCTGTAGATGAACCGAGGTGGAATGCGGAACTGACCCGAGTGTTAACTCGGCCTCTCGAGTACGTCAAGTTTTTGACTTAATGCGACACGCGCCGTGACACAGACCGCGAATTCAGCCTGATTTCGTTAAATTTTCGATAAATATCAATGAAAACAACCAACTCGCGCCAATTTTTCGGCACGGACCTTGCCAGCGTTGACACACCACGCTTCGGGCGATTTCGTTTCCTGTCAAGGACTTGACGCGGCCGGGTGGTAGAAGCGCAAAAGCGCGCCCAGGCATGCCGAGTGACGGCTCCAGACGGCTGCGCATGGCGCCGACTGCGCGAAATGGGGCGAGCGGTCGCGCGGCGGAGCGACCTTGTGCCGCACGACGGGCGGGTGCTGCCGGGCCGTCGCTACACGGCGAAGAGCACCACGCGCGGGAGGACGCACCATTCGCTTGCAAGCGGTGGCGGATGGCGCAGGCACACGCACGCTGCAGCGATGACGGCACCGCGCAAGGCGCACCGCACCGCGATATCCCGCAGGAACGGCTTCAGCCGCGACCGCGCACGGTCAGCTCATGCAGGCGGGATGCGCCGAGGAAACGCACTCGACACACAGGAAATCGACGGCATCGGCCGTAAAACCGCCAGTTCGGCCGGCCTGGATGCGGTCCTGCGTCGGGACTGAAGTCCCTCCCACATGGGACACTGCGACGCGCGATTCGGCGCATGCGCCACGCCACGAATCCCGGCACTGCATTCTGCATCCCACAGCGATGGCAGCGCGGCACAGACCCGAGCAACGCAGCCGGCAGCGCCGCCCCAAACATCGCGGCTACAGGCATTGCCGACGGCGCGCCGGCAAGGGCCAGCGCCAGGACGCGATCAGGTCGCCGAACACGTCGCCGTCGGCAGCGCACCAGGCAGGCGCGTCGCCATCGCGGCGAGCGCGCCAGGGCGGGCTTCAGCCCACCCACACCCGCGCGTTGCGGAACATGCGCAGCCACGGCGCCTCGTCCGGCCACTCGGCCGGATGCCAGCTGAGGTTGAGCGAGCGCAGGGTGCGTTCCGGGTGCGGCATCAGGATGGTCACCCGGCCGTCGTCGCTGGTCAGGCCGGTGATGCCGTCGGGCGAGCCGTTCGGGTTCAGCGGGTACTGCGTGGCGACGGCGCCATGGCCGTCGACGAAGCGCAGCGCCACACGCGCGGCGGCCTGGTCCACGGCAGTGTCAAACTCGGCGCGGCCTTCGCCGTGCGCCACCGCCACCGGGATCCGCGAGCCGGCCATGCCGCGCAGGAAGATCGACGGCGATTCCACCACTTCCAGCAGGCTGGTGCGCGCCTCGAACTGCTCGCTGCGGTTGCGCAGAAAGCGCGGCCAGTGCTCGGCACCGGGAATGATGTCCTTGAGCTGGCTGAGCATCTGGCAGCCGTTGCACACGCCGAGGGCGAAGGTATCCGGACGCGCGAAGAACGCGGCGAAGGCATCGCGCAGCGCCGGCCGCTCCAGGATCGAGGTGGCCCAGCCGCGGCCGGCGCCGAGCACGTCGCCGTAGCTGAAGCCGCCGCAGGCGGCCAGGCCGACGAAGTCGGCCAGGTCGACGCGGCCGGCGATCAGGTCGCTCATGTGCACGTCGAAGGCGCGGAAGCCGGCGCGCTCGAACGCATTGGCCATCTCGATCTGGCCGTTGACGCCCTGCTCGCGCAGGATCGCCACCTTCGGCCGCTGGCCGCTGGCGACGAACGGCGCGGCGACGTCCTCGGCCGGGTCGAAGGCCAGTTTCGGCTTCAGCCCGGGCGCGGCGAAATCGCGCGCCAGCGCGCGTTCCTCGGCGGCGCTGTCGGGGTTGTCGCGCAGCGTCTGCATGGCGTGGGTCACCGACCACCAGGCATCGAACAACTCGTCCCAACGCCATTCGGCCAGGGTCTTGCCGCCCAGGCCCACGCGTACCGCCGCAGCGGTGCTGGGGCGGGCGATACGCTGCGCACACTCGGTCAGCGCATGGCGCTCGACCAGGTCGGCGAACGCCGCACGGTCTTCGCGCGCGACCTGCACCACCGCGCCCAGTTCCTCGTTGAACAGGCTGCGGAACGGATCGTCGCCCCAGGCATCGAGGGTGATGTCCAGGCCCTGCCGCGAGGCGAACGCCATTTCGCACAGCGCGGCGAACGCGCCGCCGTCGCTGCGGTCGTGATACGCCAACAGCAGGCCGGCCTCGCGCGCATCGCGGATCAGCTCGAAGAACGCGCGCAGCCGCTGCGGATCGTCCAGGTCCGGCACCGCCCCACCGAACGCCGGCAGCGCACCGTCGCCATGCACCTGCGCCAGCACCGAACCGCCCAGGCGCTGCTTGCCGCCGCCCAGCCCGATCAACCACAACTCGCTCTCGGCCTCGCGCGCCAGCAACGGCGTCAACTGCGCCCGCGCATCGGCGACCGGCGCGAAGGCGGAGACGATGAGGGAGACGGGCGAGACGCTTTTGTGCGTCTCGACGGGACTGGAGAATGGGGAATCGGGAATCGGAGAAGCAGCGGCATCGGTGGCGGACGCATCGCGCTTTTCGCCATTCCCGATTCCCGATTCCCGATTCACGGCGGTCACCGCCCACTGCGCCTGCATCGACAGCGAGTCCTTGCCCACTGGGATGCTCAGGTCCAGTTGCGGACACAGTTCCATGCCCACCGCCTTGACCGCGGCGTACAGGCGCGCGTCCTCGCCGTCGTGGTTGGCCGCGGCCATCCAGTTGGCCGACAGCTTGACCTGGTCCAGCGCCTGCACCGGCGCCGCGCACAGGTTGGTGATCGCCTCGCCCACCGCCATGCGTGCGGCCGCGGCGGCGTCGAGCAGGGCCAGCGGGGTGCGCTCGCCGATCGCCATCGCCTCGCCGGCGTGGGTGTCGAAGCCGGCCAGGGTGATCGCGCAATCGGCCAGCGGCAGCTGCCAGGGACCGATCATCTGCTCGCGCGCGGTCAGGCCACCGACGCTGCGGTCGCCGATGGTGACCAGGAAGCTCTTCGCCGCCACGGTCGGATGGGCCAGCACACGCAGCCCGGCCTCGCGCAGGTCCAGCGCCTCGGTGTCCAGCTCCGGCCAGCGCGGCGCCGGCGGCTGCCGGGTGTCGCGATGCATCTTCGGCGGCTTGCCGAAGAGGACGTCCATGGGCAGATCGATTGGATGCTGGGAATGGGGAGTGGGGAATGGGGAATGGGCAACAGCGGAGCCGGCCGGCTTTTCACCATTCCCGATTCCCGATTCTCCATTCCCACCGCCGAGCACCCCGTACCCCACGACGAGCCGTTCCTCGGCGGTCGCCACGCCCACGGCGGCAAACGGGCAGCGCTCGCGTTCGCAGATCGCGGCGAATTCGGCCAGTCGCGCCTGCGGCACGCCGAGCACGTAGCGCTCCTGCGATTCGTTGCACCACAGCTGCATCGGCGACAGCGACGGGTCGTCGCTGGGCACGCGGTCCAGGTCGATGAGGCCGCCTACGTTGGAATCGTGCAGCAGTTCGGGAATGGCGTTGGACAGGCCGCCGGCGCCGACGTCGTGGAACCAGCGGATCGGGTTGTCCGCACCCAGCGCCACGCAGCGGTCGATGACCTCCTGCACGCGCCGCTCCATCTCCGGGTTGTCGCGTTGCACGCTGGCGAAATCCAGGTCCTCGGCGCTGTCGCCGGAAGCCACCGAACTGGCCGCGCCGCCGCCCAGGCCGATCAGCATCGCCGGGCCGCCGAGCACGATCACCGCATCGCCGGGCTGCAGCGGGATCTTCTCCACCTGCACGCGATCGATCGCGCCCAGACCGCCGGCCAGCATGATCGGCTTGTCGTAGGCGCGGGTCAGGTCCTGCGTCTCCGGCAGCTCGAAGCTGCGGAAATAGCCGAGCAGGTTGGGCCGGCCGAATTCGTTGTTGAACGCGGCGCCGCCGAGCGGGCCGTCCAGCATGATCTCCAGCGCCGGCGCCATGCGCGGGTTGAGCGGCCGCGCGCCTTCCCACGGCTGCGGCAGGCTGGGAATGCGCAGGTGCGAGACGCTGAAGCCGGTCAGGCCGGCCTTGGGCTTGCCGCCGCGGCCAGTGGCGCCCTCGTCGCGGATCTCGCCGCCGGCACCGGTGGAGGCGCCCGGGAACGGCGCGATCGCGGTCGGGTGGTTGTGGGTCTCGACCTTGATGCAGAACGCCGACGGCGTCATCGCCTCGCTGCGGTACTCGCCGCTGGCCGGATCCGGGCGATAGCGCGCGGCCGGATGGCCTTCCACCACCGCCGCGTTGTCGCTGTACGCGCTGAGCGTGTGCTGCGGGGTCTGCTGGTGGGTGTGCTTGATCATCCGGAACAGCGAGCGGTCCTGCTCCTTGCCGTCGATGGTCCAGCTGGCGTTGAAGATCTTGTGCCGGCAGTGCTCGGAATTGGCCTGCGCGAACATCATCAGTTCCACGTCGGCCGGATCGCGGCCGAGCTCGCCGAAGCGCTGGCGCAGGTAGTCGATCTCGTCCTGGGCCAGGGCCAGACCCAGGCGCGCATTGGCCGCTTCCAACGCATCCAGCGGGATACGCTCGACCTCACCGCGCGCCGGCGCCTGGAACAGCGCCTGCGCCTGTGCGGCGCCGTCCAGCAGCGACTGCGTCATCGGATCGTGCAGCAGCTTGGCCAGCGCGGCCTGGTCGGCCGGCGCCTCGGGCCAGCCGGCCAGGTCCAGCCGGGTACCGCGCTCGACCCGGCGGATCGCCAGCCCGGCACCGCGGACCAGTTCGGTGGCCTTGCTCGACCACGGCGAGCGCGTGCCCAGCCGCGGCACCACGTAGCGCGAGCAGGTGTCCGCGTCGGCCGGCGCCGGCGCGTCCTGCGCCTGCAGGATGCGGCGGGCCGCCACCAGGTCCAGTTGCCCGGCGTCGTCGCCGTCGAGGAAGTACACGTGCCAGGCGCCGACGATGCGCACGCCGGGAACGAGGGACTGCAGGCGGGTTTCGAGCCGAGCGCGACGGAACGGCGAAAGGGCGGAAGCGCCCTCGAGGACGATCATGTCCGGGGAACCGTGTGAGGAAACGGGCTGGCTATTGTAGCGGAGAGCTGGGAATGGCGATTCGGGAATGGGGAATCGGCACAGCCGGCCGCCGAGCGGGGTCGGCGCCAGCGGACGTGCTAGAGGTGGTTGGGCGACAGCGGACGCGGTGCTCCAGCGGCAAAACGCGCGGTGGCACCAACGGTGGCGCAAAGGCCGCACCGCCGACCAAGGGGGAGAGACGGGCGTTCAGCGGCCGTGGCCGCGGGAACGAGCGACGTCGCACCCATTCCCGATTCCCGTTTCCCCATTCCCGGCCGCTCAGCGGCTTCCGCCCGCCTTGGTCGCTTCCGCCGCGCGCTTGTCCAGCGCCTCGCGCATCTTGGCCGGGGGCAGGTAGCCGCCGATCTGGGTGCCGTCCGGGGCGAAGATCGCCGGGGTGCCGTTGACGCCCAGGCGCTGGCCCAGGTTGTACTGCATGGTCACCGGGTTCTTGCAGTTGGTCGCGCTCGGCACCTTGCCGTTGGCCTTGGCGTCGGTCAGCGCCTGCTTCTTGTCGGCCGCGCACCACACCGCGACCATGTCCTTGTAGTCCTGGCTGCCCAGGCCCATGCGCGGGTACGCCAGGTACTCCACGGCGATGCCCTGCTTGTTGAGCTCGCCGATCTCGCTGTGCAGCTTGCGGCAGTAGCCGCATTCGATGTCGGTAAACACGCTGATGGTGTACTTGGGATTGGCCGGGGCGAACACGATGCGGTCGGCACGCGGCGCCGATTCCAGCAGCTTGCGGCGGTAGCTCAGCAGGCCTTCGCTGGAGGCGAACTGCTTTTCCTGGATGTCGAACGGCTGCGCCTGGAACAGGTAGCGGCCGTCGTCGGAGACGTACAGCACCTGCCCGCCGACCACCACTTCGCGGAAGCCGGGGAACGGCGCGGCGCCGATGTAGTCGGGCTTGAAGTTGGGATCGAGCTGCAGCAGCGCCGAGCGTACGCGCTGCTCGCCCGGTGCGCCGGCAGGAGCGGCGGCGGCCGGCTTGGCAGCGGCAGCGCCGCCGGTGGGCGAAGCCGGCTGCGCGCAGGCGGAAAGAGAAGTGGCGCACAGCAGCGCAAAAAGAGCAAAACGGAGCATTGGCTATCCATGAGGGCTGCGAACCGGCTGGATTGTCGCATACCCCCTTGTCCGCTCGATGTAGACAGGCTGAGCGGGGGGCACGCCGTCGCAGCAAGGGCGCGGATCAATATTTCGCGTGCTCCGGATAGCCGCCCGCACCCGCCGGATCGCGCAGCGCCAGTGGCAACGACCAGCGCAGCAGGCCGCCATCGGTCAAGGCCCAGAGCGTGGCGCCGTCCCACGAAAACGCCAGTGCGTTCAGCGAACCGCGCGCCGGCGAGGCCAAGCGCAGCGGTGTCTGCGCGGCGGCGATCTGCCACAGCGCCAGCTGCGGTCCGGCTGCGGCGGGGGCATCGCTGCCCAGCGCCAGCAGCCGGCCGTGCGCCGAACGGGCCGCCGCCTTCAGCGCGTCGGCGCACCCCAGCAAGGCCGACAGGCGTACGCGGCCGTCGTCCATATCCAGCACGTGCATACCGACGAAGCGCGCTTCGGGCTGCGCCTTCGACGCGCCGGACGGCGCGAACTGCGGCGTCCCGGTGCCGTGGTCGGCCAGCATCAGCACGAAGCCGCTGGCGATCCAGCGACCCTGCAGCGACCCCAACGGGGTGGGCACCCACTGTGCCACGCCGGAGGCGTCGGCCGGATCGGGGCGACCGAAACGCTGCGGCAACGCGAACGCGCGCAGGACACGCCCGCTGGTCGGATCGAGGGCGGCGATGCCCTGGGCATCCTCCACCCACAGCGCATGCGGGTCGCGCAGGCGCACCGGCCACAGCTGCGCATTGCCCTTCTTCGCCGCATCCATCAACGCCTGTCTCGGCGCGCCGAACACCGGCGCGAACGCCCAGGGTCCATCCGCCGCCGGTACCGCGGCGGTCGGCGCATTCAGGATGAACCGACTGCTGCCGAACGCGCCGCCACCGCCAGCGTAGCTGTGATCGAAATACACGGGGCGCTGCGCGGCGTCCAGTTCCCAGCGCGCGTCGCCATCGCTGCCCTCGCCATCGACCCGGTAGCGATGCAGGCGCCGCGAGGCGACGTCATAGACATACAGGACGGCGGACTCGCCAGCGGCGCCGGCCAGGAACCACACGCGGCTGCCCTGCGCATCGGACATCAGCCGTTGCGCACCGCCCTCGCCCTGCCAGACCGTTTCCGTCTGCCAGCGTGTGCCGTCGTGATGCAGCCGCCACAGCCGGGTGCTGGCGCCCGTCCCGCCCAGCACCTGCATGCTGAGCAACAGATCGCCGTCGGGCAGCGCCAGCAGATCGCGCGGGTAGCGGGCGCCGCTGTCCGCCGTGGCCAGTTCGCCGCCGAGCGCGTCCCAGGGCAGCGCGTCGAACGGCAACAGCGGCACGTCGTTGCGCGGCGGGACAAACGCGATGGCCGGCACCGCACCGGCGCGCTGCGGCGGCTGCGTCCATGCCAACGGCGACGCGGCCACACGCACCGGCTGCTGCGGCACGCTCGCGGCGAGCGCCTGGCGCACGGCCTGGAACAGCACCGCCGGCACCACGCGCTGGCTCAACCGCGACGGCTGCGACGCACCGCCCAGCGGATTGAACTGGGTGATCTGCCTGATCACGCTGTAATCCGGATTGGCGTAGTTGTCGGTGCGCTCGATGCTCAGCGCGGTGGTCGCATGCCCCATGGCCGCGGTCATGTCGAAGACGCATACCCTCAGTTCCAGACGCCCGCTCAGTCCCTGGCGTTCGCTGCGCGTGGCGCAGTATTCCGCATAGCGCGTCTCGCGGAACACAGCCAGTTCGGCGCGATCCTGTGGCGCCCAATCGCTGCGCTCGCGCGCCTGTTGCAGGCGCGTGCGCGCCTCCTCCTCAGTCAGCGCGCCCTGCTCCACCGCCGCCTGCAGCATCGGCTGCGCGAAGCGCTCGGCCAGCGCCGCGCGCAGGTCCTGGCGGCGTGACAGCAGGACCCGGCCCCAATCGTCGGGCAGATACGACAGCGGCAAGGTCTCGTTGCCTTCCTGGAAGCCCCCCTGCGCCTGCACGACGCCACGTACCGCGGCCTGCACCTGGGCATAGGGCGCTGCGATCAGCAGATGCGCAGCCGTGGCCGGTTCGCGCTGCCCGCCCGGCAGCGTCCAGAACAGCAGATCCTCGTGGCGACGCACCGCCGGTGCCTGCGCCTCCAGCGCCGTGCCGGCAGCCGCGATCTGCCACGCGCTGTCGCCAGGCTCGGCCGCCGGCATGGCGGACGGCTGCACCGGCCCGGCCGCGAACGCGCTGCCGAGCGCGAGCAGCAGCAGGCCGGCACAAGCTCGTGCTGGCGCATGGGAAACGCGATGTCGCAACTCGCTCATGGACGCACTCGATGGAAGGAAAAGGATGCCATCGCCAGCGGCAGCTGCAGTTGCCGCTCAGCCACGCGGATGATGCTTGCGGTGCAGGCTCTGCAGGTGCTCGCGCGCCACCAGCGTGTAGATCTGGGTGGTGGACAGGGAACTGTGGCCGAGCAGCATCTGCAGCGCGCGCAGGTCGGCGCCGCGGTTGAGCAGATGCGTGGCGAAGCTGTGGCGCAGGCCGTGCGGGCTGATCCGTGCAGGATCGATTCCGGCCACCGCCGCATAGCGCTTGACCAGCGCCCAGAACTGCTGGCGGGTCAGCGCGCGCCGTGCGGCATCGATGAACAGCGGCACCACGCCATCGCTGGCCGGCACCGCCTGCCCGGCCGCCAGCGCCGGACGGGCGCTGTCCAGGTAGCGCTGCAGCCAGTGCTGCGATTCCTCGCCCAGCGGCACCAGCCGCTCCTTGCTGCCCTTGCCGGTGACCCGCAGCACGCCCTGGCGCAGATTCACTGCGTTGGCCGGCAGGTTGACCAGCTCGCTGACGCGCAAGCCGGCGGCGTACATCAGCTCGAGCATGGCGCGGTCGCGCAGACCTGCCGGCGCGGTCGCGTCCGGCGCCGCCAGCAGCGCATCGATCTGGCTCTCGGCCAGCGCCTTGGGCAGCGAGCGCGGCAGCCGCGGCGGTTCCAGCAGCGCGGTCGGATCGTCGCTGCGCTCGCCGCGGCGCACGCGCAGCGCGAAGAACGCGCGCAGCGACGACAGCCAGCGGGCGTTGCTGCGCGGCGAATAGCCCAGCTCGGTACGCCATGCCAGGTAATCGAACAGCGCCTGTCGATCGGCACCGGCCAACCCGCCGCCGGCACCGTCGCGCCAACGCGCGAAGCCCTCCAGGTCGCGGCGGTAGCTGTCCAGGCTCTGCCGCGCCAACCCCTGCTCGGCCCAGGCCGCATCCAGGAACTGCTGGATCGCCGCCGCATCGGCCTCACGCAGCGGCGCGAGCCGTTGTGTCTGCTGGCGGCGTTCGGCGGGGGAATGCAGGGAGGGCATTTTGGGGATTGGAGATTCGGGAAGCGGGAAGCGGGAATCGGGAATCGGGAATCGGGAATCGGGAATCGGGAATCGGGAATCGGGAAAGCCTAGCGGCTTTGCCGGGGGGCGCAAGGTCGATGTGGGCGGGACGAGCGCAGGGCTGCGCATGCCCGAGCCGCGCGCAACGCAGTCCACCGCAAAGCGTGCGACTGGCTCTAAGCTGTGTCGATGAGCGCACCGCCTCCCGCTTCCGCCCCCCGTCCACGCGCGCTGCTGCTGTGGCGGCTGCTGGCACTGTTCTACGACGCCTGGCCGGTGCTGGCGCTGTGGTTCGTGGTCTCGACGCTGTTCACCCTCGGCTACACGCTGGAAGGCCATGCGCCGCGCGAGAACATCGCTCCTTTCAGCGCCCTGCAGTGGCTGCTGTGGCTGTGTTGCTGGGTGGTCGCCGGCCTGTACGCGACGCTGAGTTGGCGTCGCGGCGGCCAGACCCTGGGCATGCGTCCATGGCGGCTGCGCCTGCACGGTGCCGACGGCAACGCGCCAGGCTGGGGCGCGCTGTGGCGGCGCTATCTGGTCGGCACGGTGTCGTTGCTGCTGGGCGGGCTGGGGTTCTGGTGGGCGCTTTTTGATCGGGAGCGGTTGACGTGGCACGACAGGGCCAGCGGCACCTATCTGACACGATTGCCCAAAGCCAAGCCCTGACCGCAGCACACAGGCGCGCGGCGGCGCGCCGACCACTCCTGCCACATCGGGACCACTGCGGCGCGGCACGACAGGGCCAGCGGCACCTATCTCATGTCGTTGGACGCATCGTCGAACGGAAGCGCGCATGGCGAATCCAGCACGACATCGACGCCGATCGGCGAGCACTGGCGAGAACGCCGAACAGCATCACCCCCCATCAGCATGCCTGCGCGCCGATGCGGCCCTGCGCGAGGCGACCACACCACCGATCCACCGCTCCAAGGACCGACCCAGCCAGTAGCTCGCCCAGAACATGGGCAGCAGCACCAGCGCGTATGCGACGACCCTCGGCAACCGCTCCAACCATGGCAACAGGTCGAGCATCGCCAGCGGAAGGGTGATTGGAACGAACGGCAATTGCCGCAACCCTGCCTGGAGATGGCCATCGACCTGCAGATTGCTCGCCATCCAGCGGCAGCCAACGATCACCGCCGCATACAACAGGCAGAACACCAGGCCAGTGGTGCTCGGACGCCGCATCGCTAACTGCTGCGTTTGCGGAACAGCAACCAGGACACGGTGAGCATCACCAGCGGCGGCAAGGCGTAGGCGATGCGGTAGTCGAACTTCAGGGCGCCGGCCATGCGGCCGAAGAACAGCTGCAGCAGCCAGAACACCAGGGCGAACAGGATGCCCAGGAACAGGCGCTTGCCCATGCCGCCGCTGCGCAGCGCGCCGAACGCGAACGGGATCGCGGCGAAGCACAGCGCCAGCACATTCAGCGGATAGAACCAGCGGCTCCAGTACTGGTCCTCGTAGTCGCGCGCGTCCAGGCCATTGCGGCGGCGGTACTCGATGCTGGTGTGCAAGTCGCGCGCCGACAGGTTGCGCGGCTTGGCCAGGCCCGAAGCCAGCGCCGCCGCGTCCAACTGCGATTGCCACGGCAGGCTGTCGAACTTCTCGCGCTGCACCGAGCGTTCGGCGAAGGTGTCGCGGTAGGCCTGCTTGAGCGTCCAGCCGTTGTGCCGGTGCTCGGCGATGGCGGCATGGGTCAGCGACGCCAGCCGGCCGCTCTCGTCCAGCGTGTACAGGCGCACGTCGCGCAGCTCCAGCCAGGTGCCGCCGCCGTCCTCCAGGTGCTCTTCGCCGGCCTGGGCATTGAGGAAGGTGTTGCCCTCGCGCGCCCACAGCCCGGAATAGCGCGCCATGCTCATGTCGCCGTTGTACTTGGCGTTGGCCTTGATCGCGTCGGCCTGGTTCTGCGCCCATGGCGCCAGGGTCTCGCCGTTGACCACCATGACCACGGTCAGCACCGCCATGGTCGAGGCCGCCGCCAGGCTCAGCCGGCGCCGCGACAGACCCAGCGCGCGCAGCGCGGTCAGTTCGGAGGTGGCCGCAAGCTGGCCCAGGCCCATCAGCACGCCGATCACCGCGCCGGTGGGGAACAGGGTGTAGGCGCGGCGCGGCACCGTGTAGGCCACGAACGCGGCGGCATGGCCCAGGCTGTAGCTGCCGGTGCCGATGACCTTGAACTCGTTGGACAGGGCCATGATCACGTCCAGGCCCAGCAGCACCGCCCAGGTCAGCAGCACCGTGCCGAGCACGGCGCGGCCCACGTACACATCGTGCAGGTTCGGACGCAGCCTCATGCCGGCTGCCTCCGCGGCCGCGACAGCCGGCCATCGCGCAGGTACATCCACACCGACAAGGCCAGCAACGGCAGGGTCAGCCACCACAGGCCGAGCGCGCGCGGCAGCTTCTCGGTGCTCAGCCACTGCGTGCCGAGGAACATCAGGTTGGTGCCGACCAGGTAGGCCAGGAACGCCAGCATGATCCGGCCATAGCGCTGCTGCCGCGGCGAACTGCGCGACAGCGGCAGGGTCAACAGCGCGAAGGCCAGCGCCAGCAGCGGCGGCGCCAGGCGCGCGTGCAACTGCGCATTGGCCTGCGGGCGCGGATCGCCGATCAGCTTGGCGGTGGGCAGCAGTTCGGGGTCATCGTCCTTGCGCGCGGCGTTGCGGTCGGGCAGCGCCACGTCGTTGCTGACGAAGCGCATCATCCGGTAGTCCAGCCCGTCGCCGGCCAGTGGGCCCTCGACCCGGTAGCCGTCCTCCAGGCGCAGGTAGCGGTCGGCCTTGCCCTCGAAGAACATGGCGCCGCGCTGCGCGGTGACCACGTCCAGGCGGCCGTCCTTCTGCCGCTGCATGAACACCTTGCTGAGCTTGGTGCCGTCCCCGGACAGGGTGCTGATGTAGACGATGCCGCCGTCGGACAGCGGGGTGAAGCGCCCGGCCTCCAGCCCGGCCATCAGCAGGCTATGGTTGGCCTCGTCGATCAGCCGGTCGGAGGTACGGTCGGCCCAGGGGCCCAGCCACAGCGAGCACATGCCGACCAGGGTCACCACCGGGATCACCAGCATCAGGATCGGCCGCAGCAGGCGCCGCGGACCCACGCCGATGGCGGTGATCACCGCCATTTCCGAGTCGCGGTACAGCCGCGCCAGCGCCAGCAGCAGGCCCAGCATCAGCGCCAGCGGCAGAATCAGCGGCAGGTACACCACGAACTGCAGGCCCAGCTGTGAAAACAACAACTTGGCCGGGATGCGGCCATCGGCGATGTTGCCCAGGATGTCCACCAGCACACCACCGACGCTGACCACCAGCAGCACGATCAGGGTGGCCGAGAAGCTCTGGACGAAATCGCGCAGCAGGTATCGATCGAGCTTCGGCATGGGGGTGGGTTGATTTAAACTCTCGGATTCGTTCGCGGCTGCCCCAGCCTATCCGACTGGGGGTAAAGAGTCCGCGATTGTACGGATTTGCCAACGGAATCTGATCAATGGCCCTGGAATTCACCCTGAACCACGACGCCCCGGCCACCGCGGCGTTCGACTGCATCGTCGTCGGCGTGTTCGCCGACAAGCGCCTGTCCCCGGCCGCCCAGGCCCTGGACGCGGCCAGCGGCGGACGCCTGACCGCGCTGGCCGAGCGCGGCGACGTCAGCGGCAAGACCGGCGCCACCGCCCTGCTCCACGACCTGCCCGGCGTGCAGGCGCCGCGCGTGCTGACGGTGGGCCTGGGCGACGCCGCCAAGTTCGGCGTGCCGCAGTACCTGAAGGCGGTCGGCGACGCCGCGCGCGCCCTCAAGAGCGGGCCGGCGGCCAGCGCGCTGCTGACCCTGAGCGAGCTGGAGGTCAAGGGCCGCGACCAGGCCTGGGCGATCCGCCAGGCGGTGATCGCCAGCGACCACGCCTGCTACCGCTACACCGCCACCCTCGGCAAGAAGAAGCCCGACGACAGCGGCCTCGCACGCCTGGCCGTGCACGGCGACGACACCGACGCGCTGGCCCAGGGCGAGGCGATCGCCGCCGGCGTGAAATTCGCCCGCGAACTGGGCAACCTGCCGCCGAACCTGTGCACCCCGGCCTACCTGGCCGAGACCGCCGCCGCCTTCGCCCGGGGCGTGGACGGCGCCGAGGCCGAGATCCTCGACGAGACGCAGATGCAGGAACTGGGCATGGGCTCGCTGCTGGCGGTGGCGCGCGGCTCGGCCAACCGCCCGCGCCTGCTGGTGCTGAAGTGGCATGGCGGCGGCGACGCCCAGCCCTACGTGCTGGTCGGCAAGGGCATCACCTTCGACACCGGCGGCGTCAACCTGAAGACCCAGGGCGGCATCGAGGAGATGAAGTACGACATGTGCGGCGGCGCCAACGTCATCGGCACCTTCGTCGCCGCCGCGACCGCGCGCCTGCCGCTGAACCTGGTGGTGGTGGTGCCGGCGGTGGAGAACGCGATCGACGGCAACGCCTATCGCCCGTCGGACGTGATCACCAGCATGTCCGGCAAGACCATCGAGGTCGGCAACACCGACGCCGAGGGCCGCCTGATCCTGTGCGACGCGCTGACCTACGCCGAACGCTTCAAGCCGGCGGCGCTGATCGACGTGGCCACCCTCACCGGCGCCTGCATGGTCGCCCTCGGCCACCAGACCGCCGGCCTGATGAGCAAGCACGACGACCTGGCCGCCGAACTGCTGGCCGCCGGCGAGCACGTGTTCGACCGCGCCTGGCGCCTGCCGCTGTGGGACGAGTACCAGGGCCTGCTGGATTCCAGCTTTGCCGACGTCTACAACATCGGCGGCCGCTGGGCCGGCGCGATCACCGCCGGCTGCTTCCTGTCGCGCTTCACCGAAGGCCAGCGCTGGGCGCACCTGGACATCGCCGGCGTGGCCAGCGACGAAGGCAAGCGCGGCATGGCCACTGGCCGCCCGGTGGGCTTGTTGTCGCAGTGGTTGCTCGACCGCGTTGCGGCCGGGAATTGAGAACCGGGAATCGGGAATCGTGAAAAGCGCCCTGTCTGACCCAACCGGAGGCGGCGCACGCGCCGCCACCCGCTGTTCCCATTCCCTATTCCCCATTCCCCACTCCCAGTCCTGATGCGCGCCGACTTCTACCTGATCGCCAAGCCGCGGTTCCTCAACGAACCGCTGCGGCTGGTGTGCGAACTGGCGCGCAAGGCCAACGACGCCAACCTGTGGACGCTGGTGCTGGCGCGCGACATGGCCCAGGCCGAGGAGCTGGACGAGTTGCTGTGGGCGTTCGATGCCGACGCCTACATCCCGCACCAGATCGCCGACGCCGATGCCGACGAGGAAGAGGCGCAGGTGCTGATCGTCCCGCCCGGCGTCGACGCGCCGCAGCGGCCGCTGGTGATCAACCTGCGCGATGCGCCCTACCTGGGCGCCTGCGACCGCGTCCTCGAAGTGGTGCCGGCCGACCCATCCGCGCGCGACCCGCTGCGCGAGCGCTGGAAGCAGTACAAGGCCCAGGGCTACGCGGTCAGCAAGCACGATATGTGATGAAGCGGAGAATCGGGAATGGAGAATCGGGAATCGTTTCTCCAAGCGCCGCATTGAGGCGGCCCCTGCTCTGCGCTCCATCGATTCCCCATTCCCGATTCCCGATTCCCAGCCCATGACCACCCTCGCCTCCAGCTACGATCCCACCTCCTTCGAATCGCGCCTGTACGCGCAATGGGAAGCGTCCGGTTACTTCGTGCCGTCCGGGAAAGGCACGCCGTACACCGTGCTGCTGCCGCCACCGAACGTGACCGGCACGCTGCACATGGGCCACGCCTTCCAGCAGACGCTGATGGATGCGCTGGTGCGCTACCACCGCATGCGCGGCTTCGACACGCTGTGGCAGGTCGGCAGCGACCACGCCGGCATCGCCACCGAGATGGTGGTGTCGCGCAACCTGACCCTGGAAGGCAAGGGCGAGACCCGCGATTCGCTGGGCCGCGACGGCTTCATCGCCAAGGTCTGGGAGTGGAAGCAGCATTCCGGCGACACCATCGAGCGGCAGATGCGCCGCCTCGGCACCTCGGCCGACTGGTCGCGCAGCACCTTCACCATGGATCCGCAGCCGTCGGCGGCGGTGATCGAGGCCTTCGTGCGCTGGCACGAACAGGGCCTGATCTACCGCGGCCAGCGTCTGGTCAACTGGGATCCGGTGCTGAAGACCGCGATCTCCGACCTGGAGGTGGAGAACGTCGAGGAAGACGGCTTCCTGTGGTCGATCGCCTACAAACTGGACGACGGCGCCAGCTACGAACACGTCGAGCACGATGCCGACGGCAACGAGACCCTGCGCGAGACCCGCGACTACCTGGTGGTCGCCACCACCCGCCCGGAAACCCTGCTCGGCGATACCGCGGTGATGGTGCACCCGGAGGATGCGCGCTATGCGCACCTGATCGGCAAGACGGTGACGCTGCCGCTGACCGGCCGCCGCGTGCCGGTGATCGGCGACGATTACGTCGACCGCGCGTTCGGCACCGGCGTGGTCAAGGTCACCCCGGCGCACGACTTCAACGACTACCAGGTCGGCGTGCGGCATGGGTTGCCGATGATCAATCTGTTCACCAAGGAGGCCAAGCTCAAATCCAGTGAGTTGGACGACTTTACTTTTACCGGGAAACGCGCATCGAATTTTCCTGGCGTGGATGTCTCCGACCAAGGCCCCCTCAGCAGTGAACCGACGACATGGGTGATCCCTGAGAAATACCGCGGCCTGGACCGCTTCGACGCGCGCAAGGCAGTGCTGGCCGATCTCGAGGAACAGGGCATCCTGGTCGAGACCAAGCCGCACAAGCTGCAGGTGCCGCGCGGCGACCGCACCGGTCAGGTGATCGAGCCGTACCTCACCGACCAGTGGTTCGTGAAGATGGATGCGCTGGCCAAGCGCGGCCTGGAACTGGTCGAGTCCGGGCAGATCCAGTTCGTGCCGCCGAACTGGATCAACACCTATCGCCACTGGATGGAGAACATCCAGGACTGGTGCATCAGCCGCCAGCTGTGGTGGGGCCATCGCATTCCAGCCTGGTTCGACGACACGGGCAAGTACTACGTCGGCCGCGACGAGGCCGACGCGCGTGCCAAGGCCGGCCTCGGCGCCGACGTCGCCCTGCATCAGGACAGCGACGTGCTGGAAACCTGGTTCTCCTCGCAGCTGTGGCCGTTCTCGACCATGGGCTGGCCGGATCCGCAGGCGATGGCCGAGCGCGGCTTCGACCGCTACCTGCCGTCGAGCGTGCTGGTCACCGGCTTCGACATCATCTTCTTCTGGGTGGCGCGCATGATCATGGCCACCGACAGCTTCACCGGCAAGGTGCCGTTCCGCGACGTCTACATCACCGGCCTGATCCGCGACAAGGACGGGCAGAAGATGTCCAAGTCCAAGGGCAACGTGCTCGATCCGCTGGACATCATCGACGGCATCAGCATCGAGGACCTGGTCGCCAAGCGCACCACCGGGCTGATGCAGCCGCGCATGGCCGAGAAGATCGAGAAGGCCACGCGCAAGGAATTCCCCGAGGGCATCATCGCCCACGGCGCAGACGCACTGCGCTTCACCATCGCCGCACTGGCCGGCCACGGCCGCGATATCAAGTTCGACCTGGGTCGCGCCGAGGGCTACAAGAACTTCTGCAACAAGCTGTGGAATGCCAGCCGCTTCGTGCTCATGAACACGCGCCAGGACGATGTGGACGCAGCGACCATCACGAACGCGTCGCCACGCGCCCAGGTGGCGAACCACGCGGACACCGCTTCGAATGCCGGTTCAGCCTCGCTTGCACCGGCCACCGATGCCGAGAAGTGGATCCTGCTGCGCCTGCAGGTGGTCACGGCCGAGGCGCAGGCACAGTTCGCCGCGTACCGTTTCGACCTGCTGGCGCAGTGCCTGTACGAATTCGCCTGGAACGAGTTCTGCGACTGGTTCCTGGAACTGGCCAAGCCGGCGCTGAGCGGCGACGACGCGGCCGCCGCCGACAGCACCCGCCACACCCTGCTGCACGTGCTGGAAACCCTGCTGCGCCTGCTGCACCCGCTGACCCCGTTCCTCACCGAGGAGCTGTGGCAGCAGGTGGCGCCGCGCCTGGGCATCGCCACACCGACCATCTCGCTGCAGCCCTATCCGGAGGCGGCGGCGATGGACGTGGCCGCCTACGCCGGCGCCGCGGCCGACGTGGAATGGCTGAAGGCGATGGTGTCGGCGCTGCGCCGCGTGCGCAGCGAACTGCAGGTGGCGCCGTCGCGGCAGGTGCCGCTGCTGCTGCAGGGTGGCCAGGCAGAAGACCGCGCGCGAATCGAACGTTTCGCCGCGCAGCTGCGCTTCCTGCTCAAGCTGGAGTCCATCCAGTGGCTGGACGACGGCGCGCCGTCGCCGGCCGCGGCCACCGCGATCGTCGGCGAACTGACGCTGCTGGTGCCGCTGGAAGGCCTGGTCGACCTGGATGCCGAACGCCTGCGTCTGGACAAGGAGATCGCCCGCGTCGCCGCGGAGAAGGACAAGAGCGAGGCCAAGCTGGGCAAGTTCACCGACAAGGTGCCGCCCGCGGTAGTCGAGCAGGAACGCCAGCGCCTGGCCGACTGGAGCGCGCAACTCGACGGTCTGCGCGCGCAGCGCGCCAAGCTGTAGCGCGAGCGATTGGGCCGCCTCCGCCCATCACGGCGGTGGCGGAGGCATCATCATGCAGTATCGCGCGTCTGACGGATGCGCGATGTGGGAGGGACTTCAGTCCCGACGCGCTGCACCATCAGACGGCAAGCAATGCTGTCTGTCGTGGCCGAAGCCGCTCCTGCAGCGGGTCCCCGTCGTCATTGGATCCGCTCTGGAGTCGCTCCCACAGAAATTCTCGGCGAGTTGTTTGGTGCACTGGTGGAAGGACTTAGCCCAGACTGCTATCGAAGCCGATGGCGATCTGCACTTCGCTCGTCGCGACTGAAGTCGCTCCCACAGTTGGCTCCCACAACGCACCTGCGACGAGCGCGGCCAACGTTGAAAGCGGCTCTGCGCCCGAGCACTGGCATTCCACGCAACACGCACACCGCCGCCCGGCCTTCCAGGCGGCGGCGTAGCGATCCCTCAGAGCTTCCCGGCGCCGGCCTTGGCCTTGACGTCTGCCGCCACCTTGTTCGCCGGCAACAGCGAATAGGTGTACGGCGGGGTCCAGCCGATGTTGTTGTTCCACGAGCAGGTCAGCGCCTGGCCGTTGAGCAGCGAGCCGAAATCGCGGTAGACGCTGCCGCCGTAGTCGGCCGCGATCTTGTCGCAGCTGCTCACGCCGCTGATGTCGAAGACGTTGTTCTCGGAGAAGATCTTCGATTCCTTGCCGACACCGTGCGCGTAGGAGAACGGATACACCGAATTGCTGGTGCTGCCCACGTGGTAGTTGTTGTACAGGTGCACCTGGCCGAAGCGCACCCGCGGCGCGCGCGCGGAGATGTTCTCGAACAGGGTGTTGTGGATGGTCACCTTGAGCTTGCCGCTGTCGGTGCTCGAGGCGCTGTCGCTGGAGCCGATCAGGTTGTTCTTCTCGTGCGACTTGAACACCGAGTACGACACGGTGACGTAGTTGGCGCCTTTCTTGATGTCCAGCGCGCCGTCGTGGTGCTGCTTGGGGCGGCCGTTGGCGGTGCCGTTCTGGTCGTCGGTGCGGCGGCCGTCGGTGAAGGTCACGTGGTCCACCCACACGTTGCTGGCGCCCTCGATGGTCATGCCGTCGTATTCGGAGTTCCAGTTGCCGGCGCTGCCGTCGTTCGGATCCCATACTGGTTGCGGATCCCATGGATTCTCGATGGTCAGGTTGCGCACGATCACGTCGTTGGCCTTGACGTAGAAGTAGCCCTCGCGGATCTCGGCGTTGCTGCCGACGCCGATCAGCGTGGTCTTGGTGGGCACGTCCAGGCGCGCGCGGCTCTTCATGTCCGCGGTGGTGCTGTACGGCGTGCCTTCGCTGATGTCGATGATGCCGTTGACCTTGATGATGCGGCCGTTGCTGCCGGCACTGGCCTTCAGCGCTGCCTTCAGCTGCGCCGCGGTGCTGACGCTGTAGACGTCGGCCGCAGCGGCCTTGGAACCGCCCTTGGTGCCGCCGTTCTGCGTGGCCCAGCCGGTGCTGGCGACCTCCAGGCTGGCGTCGGCATGGGCGGCGCCGGCCAGGCCGGCCAGGCACAGGGCCAGGCCGAACGTGCGCAGCGGCGAGCGTGGCGATGAAGCGATGAGGGACTGCGTGGTCATCCTGGAAACCTCGTGAGCGTGCGTGGTTTGGACGCAGGCGCGCGCGCTCCGCAGCAGCGGAATGCACGGCGACGCCTGCGCGATCGCTGTCCCCTCGGACAACTGCGGGTCATGCCTTCGTGGGAGGCAGGCGCCGAAGAGGCGCGCACTGTAGGCAGCGCGTGGCACGTGTAAAGAGGCGTTGGAGAAATGCGCGATCCAACCGCACAATGTGTGAACCACGTCGCACGAATCGCCTGCGCGCGCCAGGGCGCCGCGGCACCATCGCTGCGGGACAACAACGCTGTCCCACCGACAGAAGGCGACATTGCGGAAGCCGCCTGCGACAGCGCAAAAACACCGAAAGCCGCAAACGGCAGGTGGCAGCCGCCGGGCCTCGCCCATCGACACGCAGCACGCAGGTGCGATTGCCACAACGAACACTGCCGGCGCCACCGCCGACCGCCTGCAGCGGCATCGCCAGGATCAGGTTGGGGGACGCATGCGGCGCAGTGCCGCCGCGCGGGCGGGAGTAGGCCGGTATCACCTACCCCGGCGCTTGCGCCACCGCCTTCCGCATCCAGGCGGCAGCACTCGAACGAAACCGCACGCCGCCCGCGGCGGACGCGCAGGAGCTCAGGACATGCCGTCGAAGAACAGCTCGATCGCCATCACCAGCGCGTCCTCGCGGCCGTTCGCGGCCGGGTAGTAGCGCGGGCGGCGGCCGATCTCGTTGAAGCCTTCGCTGTGGTACAGGGCGATCGCATTGGGATTGGACGGCCGCACTTCCAGGAACACCCGGCGCGCGCCGAGATCGACACCGTACTTGATCAGCGCGCGCAGCAGCAGCCGGCCGTAGCCGCGCGACTGCCGCTCCGGCGCCACGCAGACGTTGAGGATGTGCGCCTCGTCGGCGGCGACGCTGATCACGCCGTAGCCGACGATCGTGCCCTCCTCCACCAGCACCCAGCCCGGGTAACCGGCCTGCAGGCAGTCGCGGAAGATGCCGCGGGTCCAGGGGAATGGATAGGCGCGGCGCTCGATCTCCATCACCGCGTCCAGATCGGCCTCGCGCAAGGCGCGCAGCGTGGCCGTGGGCGCCGATGCAGACCCCAGCGCGCTCATCGCGGCGCCCGCTTGCGCAGCGCGCGCAACTGCGGCCACAGCGCGCGTTTGGCCGCCGCATTGCCGCGCAGTTCGTCCAGCGGCCAGGTCGCCATCAGCGCCTGCGTGGCCGGATCGTTGGGGTTGAGTCCGGAGGCGCGCAGCAGGGCGATCTGCAGACGGTCGGGCAGGCGCAGCCCGACCCGGCGCGTACCTGCCGCGGGCGCCGCACGCGGCGCGTCCGGCTGCACCGCCGGTGCCGGGGGCGCAGGTGCGCGACGCCGCTCCGGTGCGTCGCCGGCCGGCATGTCGGCGGCATGGCCGCCACGCGGCGGCGCCGATGCCGATGGCGCGCGCTGCACCGGCGTCGCCGGCTCGGTCGCCGGCGACGGGACGGGCTCGGGCTCGACCACGGCCGCGGCATCCACATACACGGTGTAGCCCAACGCCTGCAGCCAGCCGACCTGTTCGGCCGACCACAACGGCACATGCATGGACGCGGGCTCGCTCATGCCGCGTCCGGCACCTTGCGCCAGCGCCGCCACAGCCACAGGCAAGGGCCGGACAGCGCGTACAGCACGCCGATCGCCAGCAGCGCCCGCGCCAGATCGATCACCAGCACCGCCAGCACGATCGGCGCCAGCACCAGCATCAGGAACGGCACCCGGTCGGTCCGCGGACCCTTCTCGCCACTGCCCTTGAAGCTCCAGAAGCGGATGCGGCTGACCATCAGCAGCGCCGCGGTCACGGTCAGGCCCAGCGCCACATAGCGCAGTTGTTCGCCGTCCCAGCCCAGCGAGCCGTCGGCGAAGGACCACACGAAGGCCATCATCAGCCCGGCCGCGGCCGGACTGGCCAGGCCCACGAACCAGCGCTTGTCGACCGTGCCGACCTGGGTGTTGAAGCGGGCCAGGCGCAGCGCGGCGCAGGCCGCGTACAGGAACGCCGCCGACCAGCCGACCCGGCCCAGCATGCTGCCGTCGAACTTCAGCGCCGACAGCGACCAGTGGTACATCACCAGCGCCGGCGCCATGCCGAAGCTGACCAGGTCGGCCAGCGAGTCGTACTGCACGCCGAATTCGCTGCTGGTGCCGGTCAGCCGCGCAACGCGCCCGTCCAGCCCGTCCATCACCGCGGCCACGAACACCGCCACGCTGGCGTGCACGAACTGGCCGTTGGCGGCGGCGATGATGGCGTAGAAACCGGAGAACAGGCCGGCGGTGGTGAACAGGTTCGGCAGCAGGTAGATGGTGCGCGAACGGGGGGGCGGTCGGGATGGGTCCATCCCGCCAGTCTAATCGACTTGCCAGGCCCGTCGGCGGGTGCTGCAATCGGCGCTCCCGCCGCGCCCTGGAGACCGAGATGCGCGCCCTGCCCCGGTTTTGCTGCCTGCCCCTGCTCGCCGTCAGCGGCATGCTCGGCGCCACCACCCTGTACCAATGGAAGGACGCGCAGGGCGTCACCCACTATGCCGAGACCCCGCCCCCCGGCGGCAAGTACCAGGTGCGCAAGGTCGACACCCGTGGCGATGCCCCGACCGAGACGCCCGAGGCAGCCCCGGCCGAGAACGCCAAGTGCCTGACCGCGCGCAAGAACCTGGACATCCTCGACAAGCCCGGCAAGATCACCACCGACAGCGATGGCGACGGCAAGCCGGACGGGGAATTGGACGAATCCCAGCGCGGCGCGCAGAAAGCCCTGGCCGAGGCCGCGATCAAGGCCTACTGCTCCCCGGCCGCCGTACCCGCAAAGTAAGCCGAACGCGCCCCGAACGCGCGCGGCCGGCCGCGGGCGATGCCCGCAGCGCCGGCAATGACTGGCAAAATGGGCGACCCGCCGTCTGCGAAGCCCCTCGATGCGCCTTTCCCAGTTCCACCTGCACACCACCAAGGAAACCCCGGCCGACGCCGAACTGGTCAGCCACCAGCTGATGCTGCGCGCGGGCATGATCCGCAAGCTCGCCTCCGGCCTGTACACCTGGTCGCCGCTGGGCCTGCGCGTGCTGCGCAAGGTGGAAGCGGTGGTGCGCGAGGAAATGAACCGCGCCGGCGCGGTGGAAGTGCTGTTCCCGACCATCCAGCCGCGCGAGCTGTGGGACGCCACCGGGCGCTGGAGCAAGTTCGGCGGACTGATGCTGCGCATGCAGGACCGCAAGGAACAGGACTATTGCTACAGCCCGACCGCCGAAGAGGCCGCCGCCGATTTCGCGCGGCAGGAGCTGAGCAGCTACAAGCAGTTGCCGGTCAACTTTTACCAGATCCAGACCAAGTTCCGCGACGAGATCCGCCCGCGCTTCGGGGTGATGCGCGCGCGCGAGTTCCTGATGAAGGACGCCTACTCGTTCCACATCAGCGACGAGGACCTGGCGCGCGAATACGAGAACATGAAGGCGGCCTACACCCGCATCTTCACCCGCCTGGGGCTGCAGTTCCGCGCGGTGCAGGCCGATTCCGGCGACATCGGCGGCGACGCCTCGCAGGAATTCCATGTGCTGGCCGCCTCCGGCGAGGATTCGCTGGCGTTCTCCACCGGTTCGGACTACGCGGCCAACGTCGAAGCCGCCGTCGCCGCGCCGCCGGCCCCGCGCCCGGCGGTGAGCGAGGAACTGCGCAAGGTCGCCACGCCCACCCAGAAGACCTGCGAGGCGGTGGCCGAGCTGCTCGGCATCCCGCTGCAGCGCACGGTCAAGTCGGTGGCGGTGATGGCCGGCGAGACCTTCGTGCTGGCGCTGGTGCGCGGCGACCACACGGTCAACGAGATCAAGCTGGGCAAGGTCGCCGGCCTGGCCGGCTATCGCATGGCCAACGAGGCCGAGATCCTTGCGCATCTGGGCAGTGAACCGGGCTTCCTCGGCCCGCTGGGCCCGCGCCAGCCGATCCGCGTGGTCGCCGACCGCGACGTGGCGGCGCTGGCCGACTTCGTGGTCGGCGCCAACGAACGCGGCTTCCACCTGGCAGGGGTCAACTGGGGCCGCGACCTGCCGGAACCGGACGCCGTGGCCGATCTGCGCAACGTGGTCGAGGGCGAACGCGCCCACGACGGCGGCGAGATCCGCCTGGCCCGCGGCATCGAGGTCGGCCATGTGTTCCAGCTCGGCCGCCAGTACGCGCAGGCGCTGGACGCCACCGTGGTGGACGAGAACGGCAAGACCGTGACGCTGGCGATGGGCTGCTACGGCATCGGCATTTCCCGCATCGTCGCTGCGGCGATCGAGCAGAACCACGACGACGCCGGCATCCGCTGGCCGCAGCCGATGGCGCCGTGGACGGTGGCGGTGTGCGTGATCAATCCCAAGCGCGACCCGGCGGTCGACGCCGCCGGCGAGGCATTGCTGTCGGAGCTGCAGCAAACCGGGCTGGATGCCGTGCTGGACGACCGCGGCCTGCGCCCCGGCGCGATGTTCGCCGATATCGAATTGATCGGCGTTCCGCACCGGGTGGTGGTCTCGGAGCGGGGCCTGGCCGCCGGCACCTTCGAATATCGCGCGCGCAGCGGCGGCGATGCCGAACACCTGGATCGAAGCGCCTTGCTGGCACGCCTGCAGGCGTGACGAAAGGGGCCGGGGGGATATCCCGGCCCTTTTTCTTTACGCGGCCGTCACGCCTTATGAGGGAAACCAGAGCGGTCTGTTTTCAATTGATTACGGCCGCCTGGGATCCATAAGGACATATTCCCACGGCATTGCGACCGGAAATACCCGCCGCGAATAAGCAGGGTATTTGTCAATCCGATAAAGCATCATTATGATCCTGCGCTAGCCAGGGAATGGCGGAAGCCACCACCCATTTTCCGGAGTAAAGATGACCATCGATCTCAGTGGCCTGTCGGCCAAGCAGTTGGGCGCCCTCATCAAGACCGCCAAGAAGCAGCAGTCCATCGTCGCCAAGCGCACCCCCATCGCCAAGGTCCGCACCCAGCTGGCGCGCCTGGCCAAGAGCCACGGCTACAGCATCGAGGAAGTCTTCGGCGGCGCCCCCGCCGCGCGCGGTCGCAAGGCCGGCAAGCCGGGTCCGAAGCCGGGCCGCAAACTGGGCAAGGTTCCGCCGAAATACCGCAATCCCGCCAATGCCGCCGAAACCTGGACCGGCCGCGGTAAGCAGCCGCGCTGGCTGGCCGATCTGGTCGCCAAGGGCAAGAAGGTCGACGACTTCCTGATCGCCGGCGGCGCCGCCAAATCCGCCGCGCCGGCCAAGAAGACCGCCAAGAAGGCGGTCAAGCGCGTCGCCAAGAAGGCCAGCAAGAGCGCTGCGCCGAAGGCCTGATCCGCCACGGCAACCGCAGTCGAAACGCCGGCGCATGCCGGCGTTTTTTTATACCGCATTCAAAGATTCTTGCGCGCCGGCACCAACAGATTGCCGAACAGCAGGCCGGCGACCAGCGCCATCACGATATTGGTCACCGTCAGCAGCGCCGATTGCCCGCCGAGCACGTCCTGTTGCTGGACCAGGGTCAACAGCCCGCGCAAGCTGGCACTCCCGGGCACCAGCATGATGATGCCGGGCAACCGGACCAGCGCGCCCGGCCGGTGCACGATGCGTCCGAACAGATTGCCGGCCGCGGTCAATACCATCGCCGACAGGAAGATGCCGACCGGGCTGCCCCAGGCGTCGCCGGCGAAGCGCGCGATCGCGTAGCCGGCCACCGATGCCGCCATCACGAACGGATAATCGCGCAGGCTGGCCTTGAACAGCAGTGCGAACGCGTAGGCGGCCACCAGCAGCGAGGCCCATTCCACCCAGCCGTGCTGCGGCCGCGACGCCCGCACCATCGGCTCCAGGCCGAGCAGTTGCGCCAGGGTCACCGCGATCACCGCGCCGACGGTCAGCTTGACGATGGTGGTGACCGCGCCGGCGAAGCGCGCCGTGCCCGAGACCCAGTGCTGGCTGGTGAGTTCGTTGACCGCATTGGTCAGCGCCATACCCGGCAGCAGCACCACCAGCGAGGCGATGATCACCGTATTGAGATTCAGCGGCGCCACGAAACTGGCCACCAGGGTCGCGACGAAACCGGCCAGCAAGGCCGCCAGCGCGTCGTTGGCTTCTTTGGTGGCCGGGCGTTTGTCGGTGAGCTGGGTGAGCACGCCGATCAGCAGGCCGATGGCGGTGGCGGTGGCGATGTCCAGCCACGGCAGGCGCCACAACCCGGCCACGCCGGCCGCGGCCAGGCCGAAGCCGAGCACCTGCATCGCCATCCAGCGCCGCCCCGGCGGCTGGTCCAGCTGGCGCAGCGCGGTGTGGCCCTGGGCCACGCTCATGCGCCCGCTGGCCACGTCGTCGGCGATGCGGTCGGCGACGCTGAGCTTGTGCAGGTCGTTGTCGCCGGGCGCCAGCCGCACCACGCGGGTGATGTCGCTGGAGCCGATCGCCTTGGTCGGGTCGCTGAAGCTGAGGATCAGCCCGGTCGGGTTGGACCACGGTTCGCAGTCCAGGTCCAACTGCTGCGCCAGCGCCACCACTGCCGCCTCCAGCCGCTGCGCGGTGGTGCCATAGGTGTGCAGTCGCCCGGCGATGTCGGAGACGAAGGCGATGCGCTGCGCGTAGGTCGCGTTGGCGGAGGGACTGACGGTGGGAGCGGCGGGCATGTCGGCTAGTATGGCGCGAACGCCGCGCCCGGCCACCCCGTCGCGATCACCACATCTGCAACACGGGCGAAACAGGTATGCTCGCGCACCGGACGCCCCCATGATCGAACCGCAACCGCCCAAACTCAGCCAGGACGACCGAGACCCCTCGCGGGTGCGGCTGACCGGCAGTTGGACCCTGGCCACGGCCCTGGCGTCCTCGGAAGTGCTGCGCGGGATGCCGGCCGGCACCACCGGCATCGACGCCAGCGGCATCGGCCAGCTGGATTCGGCCGGGGTGCTGCAACTGATGCGCTACGCCACCCGCAACGGCATCGCCCACGAGGCGCTGGATTTCCGCCAGGATCACCGCGCGCTGGTCTCGACCATCGAGGACGTGGCCGACGACCGCCCCAAGCGCAAGCGCGACTACGGCTTCGCCGCGGCGCTGGAACGCCTGGGCTACGCGGTGCACCGCAACGGCAAGGAAATCGTCGCCCTGGTCGGCTTCCTCGGCGAGACCCTGGTCAAGCTGCTGCGGCTGCTGCACGCGCCGCGCCGGTTCCGCCTGACCGCCACCGTGCACTACATGGAACAGGTCGGCCTGGACGCGGTGCCGCTAGTGGCGCTGCTGTCGTATCTGGTCGGCGCGGTGATCGCCTTCCTCGGCTCCACGATCCTGCGCGACTTCGGCGCCGAGATCTACGTAGTGGAACTGGTCAGCATCGCCTTCCTGCGCGAGTTCGCGGTGCTGCTGACCGCGATCGTGCTGGCCGGGCGCACCGCCAGCGCGTTCACCGCGCAGATCGGCGCGATGAAGGCGCGCGAAGAGGTCGACGCGATCCAGACCCTGGGCCTGGACCCGATGGATCTGCTGGTGATCCCGCGGCTGGTGGCGCTGCTGCTGATGCTGCCGCTGCTGACCTTCGTGGCGATGATCGCCGGCCTGGCCGGCGGCGTCACTGTGGGCGCCTTCGACCTGGGCATCCCGCCGCAGATGTACCTGGCGCGCATGCACGACACCATCCAGATCCGGCACATGCTGGTGGGCCTGTCCAAGGCGCCGATCTTCGCCATCGTGATCGGCCTGATCGGCTGCCTGGAGGGACTGCGCGTGGAAGGCACCGCGCAGTCCGTCGGCGAGCGCACCACCTCCAGCGTGGTGCAGACGATCTCGCTGGTGATCATCATCGACGCGATCGCCGCGCTGTGGTTCATGAACATGGGGTGGTGAGTGAAGCCGGGATTCGGGATTCGGGATTGGGGATTCGTTGAAGCCGGGCGCTACGCGCCCGTGCGGGAGCTGTTGCTTTGACCAATCCCGAATCCCCAATGCCGAATCCCGAGCAAGAACTGGCCATCTCCGTGCGCGGCCTGGTCAATCGCTTCGGCAGCCAGACCGTGCACGAAGAGCTGGACCTGGACGTGCGCCGCGGCGAGATCCTCGGCGTCGTCGGCGGCTCGGGCACCGGCAAGTCGGTGCTGATGCGCACCATCCTCGGCCTGCGCGCCCCCGATGCCGGCAAGATCCAGGTACTCGGCGTGGATACCGATTCCGGCCGCCGCGCCGATCGCCTGCACGTGGAGCGCAACACCGGCGTGCTGTTCCAGGACGGCGCGCTGTTCTCCTCGCTGACCGTCGGCGAGAACGTGCAGGTGCCGCTGAAGGAGCATTTCGGCGAACTGCCCGACAGCTGGCACTACGAGCTGGCGCTGCTGAAGGTGAAGCTGGCCGGCCTGCCCGCCGATGCATTGAACAAGCTGCCCTCGCAGCTGTCCGGCGGCATGCGCAAGCGCGCCGGGCTGGCGCGTGCGCTGGCGCTGGACCCGCCCCTGTTGTTTCTGGACGAACCCACCGCCGGCCTGGACCCGATCGGCGCGGCCGCCTTCGACCGGCTGATCCGCACCCTGCAGGAAGCGCTGGGCCTGACCGTGTTCCTCATCACCCACGATCTGGACACCTTGTACGCTATCTGCGACCGCGTGGCGGTGCTGGCCGACCGCAAGGTCATCGCCAACGCGCCGCTGGCCGAGATCGAGCAAGTGGATCATCCGTGGATCCAAGAATATTTCCACGGCCCGCGCGCCCGCGCCGCGCGCGATGCCAAGACCGCCTGGACCGAGACCCCCTGAGCCCATGGAAACCAAAGCCAATTACGTGCTGATCGGCGCCTTCACCATCGTGGTGGGGATCGCGCTGCTGCTGTTCGGACTCTGGGCCGCCAAGTACTCCTCCGACCGCACCTGGCAGGAGTACCGCGTGGTGTTCCGCGAGGCGGTGACCGGCCTGTCGGTCGGCAGCCCGGTGCAGTACAACGGCATCGCGGTGGGCTCGATCACCGAGCTGACCCTGGCGCCGAACGATCCGCGCCAGGTGGTGGCGCGGATCCGGGTCAACTCGACCACGCCGATCAAGAGCGACACCCGCGCCAAGCTGGGCATCACCAGCCTGACCGGCCCGTCGATCATCCAGCTCTCCGGCGGCACCCCGGAAGCGCCGTCGCTGACCTCGATCGACAACAGCGACGCGCCGATCATCCAGACCACGCCCTCGGCGCTGCAGAACATCACCGACACCGCCAACCGCATCGTCGAGCGCCTGGACGAGGTGCTCAGCGACCGCAACGTCGCCAGCATCACCGCCACCCTGCACAACCTGGAGACCATCAGCGGCGGCCTGGCCGACCGCGACCAGGGCATGCAGTCGCTGATCGTCAGCGCGCGCGATGCGGCGCGCAACCTGGACACCACGCTCAAGACCACCAACGGCACCATCCAGCGCCTGGACCAGAACCTGGTGCAGCAGTTGCCGCCGATCCTGGACAAGCTGGAGGACACGCTGAGCAAGCTGGATTCGGCCGCCGGCAATGCCGACAAGATCCTTGGCGAGAACCGCTCGGCGATCAACAGCTTCGCCAACGACGGCCTCGGCCAGCTCGGCCCGACCCTGACCGAACTGCGCGGCCTGATCCGCGACCTGCGCCGGGTCAGCGACCGCCTGGACAACAACCCCGCGCGCTACCTGCTCGGCCGCGACGCCCCGAAGGAGTTCAAACCCAAATGAAGCCGATGCGCGCTCTCTTCCTGCTCGCCGTGCCGGCCCTGCTGCTGGCCGGCTGTTCGCTGCCCGGCGGCAACAAGGAGCCGGTGACGATCTACGCGCCGGACGTGCGGGTCACCGCCGACCCGGCCTGGCCGCAGGTGAGCTGGCAACTGGCGCTGACCAAGCCCAGCGCCGCGCGCGTGGTCGACAGTTCGCGCATCGCGGTGCGGCCGACGCCCGACGAACTGCAGGTATATGGCGGCGTAAGTTGGGCGCAACCGGCCACCGACATGCTCGAGGACATGCTGCTGCGCGCGTTCGAGGATTCCGGGCGCATCCCCGGCGTGGCCCGGCTCGGCACCGGCATCCGCGCCGACTACAAGCTGCTGCTGGACCTGCGCCGCTTCGAAGCGGACTACGCCGGGCGCGCGGTGCCGTCGGCCACCATCGAACTCAACGCCAAGCTGCTGTACAGCGCCGACCAGCGCGTGGTCGCCTCGCGCACCTTCCTGGTGACCCAGCCGGCCGCCGGCACCGCCGAATCGCAGGTGGTCGACGCCTTCGGCCAGGCCCTGTCGCACCTGGGCCACGACGTGGTCGGCTGGACCCTGCAGCAGGGCCAGGCCGACGCCGCCACCGCGCTCGCTCCTGCTACCCCGGCTGTGCGTTCCCCACCACGAAAATAGCGAGCGCACCGGATGAACGCAAGCTGTCTTACCAGTTACGTCTCGAGGTAAGCGCCGGCGACGAGTGTGCCGTAGCAGAAAGTTAGACGCAGCCATTGAATGGAACGCAAACTAGTCGACTTATCGAAGTGACGAAGGGGTGATAAAATCCCGCCGCGGACATGAGTTCGCAAGGAGTATAAAAGGATCTTTAATGAAAATTAAGATGTTGATGAGCTGCCTCTTCTTGAGTGCTGCAGGCTCATTCGCTTCGCCTGCCATAGCGCAGAGTTTGGTGCAGATGCCCGATATCCCGGCAACAGCAAAGCTCGGAACGAACGCGAGTACGATGGCCATCCCCGATGGAGTCCAACTTGTTGAACTCTATCGTTATTACAACTCGAAAGATCGAAATCACTGGTCGGGCAGGAGCATGCCCGAAAATTGGGAAAAACTGGGCTGGCGATATGAAGGCAGCCTAGGCTTTATTTCCTATACGCCATTCTCTGGCGGCCATGCACTTTACAACTGCTTTATTGCCGGCGGCCATGATTTCTTCACATCCCCCGACCCGAATTGCGAGGGAAAGAATCTGTCCACATTCATGCCCATCCTGGGATATGTTGCCGACACCCAAATTCCAGGCACCGTCCCCCTCTATCGCTGCATGCGGGGTTATACCCCCACGCGCGCAGATCATTTCGACACCCTGAGCTCGGTTTGTGAGAACGTACCAAACAAAGCGATGGATGGCGTGATCGGATACGTCTTCCTCTGACCTGTTTAAATCTTGACCGTCCTTGCGGACGGTCAAGATTGCTGTTCTTTACGTCGCGCGTTTAAGAAGTAGCTTCCGATCTAGACACTAGTCCTCAGTAACTAGCGATCCGGCGGAACGTCAGGTTGATCCGCTCGCCGACCGGCTTGGCGGTGCGCGGCAGGGCATGCCGATACAGGCGCTGGGTGTCGCCCGCCATCAACAGCAGTCCTCCGACGGTCAGCTCCAGCGCCTGGCGCAGCGCCGGCTGCTGGCGGTGGCGCAGCACGAAGCGGCGCGTCGCGCCCAGGCTGAGCGAGGCGATCACCGGGGCCGGACCGAGCTCGCGCTCGTCGTCGCTGTGCCAGCCCATGGCGTCACGGCCGTCGCGGTAGCGGTTGGCGAGCACGCTGTTGAACGCCACCCCGGTCTCGGCCGCCAGCCGCGCCCGCAGCGGCAGCAGCGCCGCGGGCCACGGGTGCGGCGCGAAGCGGGTGCCGGAATAGCGGTAGCTGGCGTCGGCATCGCCGATCCAGCAGCTCAGCCGCGGCGAATCGACCAGCTTGCCGAACAGGCGGATCCGGTGCACCTCCCACGGCACCTCGCGCAGCAACTGCGCGTACAACGCCGCCGCCGCGGCCGGGTCCAGCCACTCGGGATACCAGCGCAGATCGGCGCCGGGCAGGTCCAGTTCCATCGCGCCACGCTAGCATGCCGGCCGCCACCATACGCTGGCGTGCGGAATTTGCCCCTTCACGCACAAACCCTGAAAATGCGGGCAGCCAGAACGAGCCAACGGGAGCGCAGCAGATGACGGGAACCGAGGGCGGCGCCAACGCGCCGCAGCCAGTGGAGCGCGACGTCATGGAATACGACGTCGTCACCGTCGGCGCGGGCCCGGCCGGGTTGGCGTTCGCGATCCGGCTCAAGCAGCTCAATCCCGACCTCTCGGTCTGCGTGATCGAGAAGGCCAGCACCATCGGCGCGCACATCCTGTCCGGCGCGGTCATCGAACCGGCGCCGCTGGACGCGCTGTTGCCGGGCTGGCGCGACAACCCGCCGCCGATCTGCGTGCCGGCGGCCGAGGACGAGTTCTGGTACCTGAGCAAGGACGGCGGGCACAAGTTTCCGATGGTCCCGCCGGGCATGCGCAACCACGGCAACTTCATCGTCAGCCTCGGCGCCCTGTGCGCCTGGCTGGCGCCGCAGGCCGAAGCGCTGGGCGTGGAGATCTACCCCGGCTTCGCCGCCGCCGAGACCCTGCACGCCGAGGACGGCACGGTGCTGGGCGTGCGCATCGGCGACATGGGCGTGGCCAAGGATGGAGCGCACAAGCCGGGCTACACCGCCGGCATCGACATCCGCGCCAAGGTCACGGTGCTGGCCGAAGGCGCGCGCGGACACCTGACCAAGCGCCTGATCGCGCGCTTCGCGCTCGACGCCGGCCACGATCCGCAAGCGTTCTCGATCGGCATCAAGGAGCTGTGGCAGTTGCCCGCGGGCCGCCTCAGCCCCGGCAAGATCGTGCACACCCTGGGCTGGCCGGCCGACAGCAAGACCTATGGCGGCAGCTTCCTGTACCACCTGGAGAACAACCAGGTGGCGCTGGGCTACGTCAGCGGCCTGGACTACCGCGACCCCGAGTACCGGCCGTGGGAAGCCTTCCAGCAGTGGAAGAACCACCCGATGATGAAGTCGCTGCTGGACGGCGGCACCATCCTCTCGGCCGGCGCGCGCGCCATCGCCAGCGGCGGCTGGCAGTCGCTGCCGAAGGTGGAGATGCCCGGCGCGCTGCTCATCGGCGACACCGCCGGCCTGCTCAACGTGCCCAAGATCAAGGGCACCCACCAGGCGATCCGCAGCGGCATGCTCGCCGCCGAACACCTCGCCACCGGTGCCGCGCTGGACCCGGCCGGCTTCGACGCGCGCCTGCGCAACTCCGAAGTGATGGCCGAGCTCCGTCAGGTACGCAACATCAAGCCCGGCTTCAAGAAGGGCCTGTGGTTCGGCCTGCTCAACGGCGCCTGGGAAACCCTGGTCAAGGGCGCCTCGCCGTGGACGCTGAAGGTCGGTGCCGACTGGAAGAGCCTGGACCGGCTGGGCGAGCACGAGCAACCCAAGCGCGACTACGTGCAGCGCGAGCTGGCCCCGCGCGACCGCCTGCAGGGCGTGTACTTCGCCGCCACCGAGCACGACGAGGACCAGCCGGTGCACCTGCACGTGCTCGACCCGCAGATCTGCGTGACCCGCTGCACCGAGGAATACGGCAACCCCTGCACGCGCTTCTGCCCGGCGGCGGTGTACGAGATCGTCGACGACGCGGCCGGCAAGCGCCTGCAGATCAACGCCGCCAACTGCGTGCACTGCAAGACCTGCGATATCAAGGATCCCTACGCGATCATCGACTGGGTGACGCCGGAAGGCGGCTCCGGGCCGAACTACCAGAACCTGTGAGCGCATGTCGTCTGCGACGCGATGTCGCAGAGCGGCATTTACTCACGTGCTGCGCTTATGCGCTCATTGAGAAAGGGGCAGTAATTTCGCCTCCCATTTAGGCAAGGCGAAACGGCACGCCGGTCTTGGCGAGCAGTTCGGCCTCGTCCACGCCCTCGGCGGTCTCGACCAGCACCAGGCCGCTGTCGGTGACGTCGAACACGGCCAGGTCGGTGATGATGCGGTCGACCACGCCGACACCGGTCAGCGGCAGGTCGCAGGCCGGCAGGATCTTGTGACTGCCGTCCTTGGCCACGTGTTCCATCAGCACGACCACGCGCTTGACCCCGGCCACCAGGTCCATCGCGCCGCCCATGCCCTTGACCATCTTGCCTGGCACCATCCAGTTGGCCAGGTCGCCCTTCTCGCTGACCTGCATCGCGCCGAGGATGGCCAGGTCGATATGGCCGCCGCGGATCATCGCGAAGGAATCGTGGCTGCCGAAGTAGCTGGCGCCGGCGCGGGCGGTGACGGTCTGCTTGCCGGCGTTGATCAGGTCGGCGTCGACCTCGTCCTCGGTCGGGAACGGGCCGATGCCGAGCAGGCCATTCTCCGATTGCAGCCACACGTCCACGCCCTCGGGAATGTGGTTGGCGACCAGGGTCGGCAGGCCGATGCCCAGGTTCACGTAGGCGCCGTCGGTGAGTTCGCGGGCGGCGCGCTGCGCCATGTCGTCGCGGGTCCAGGCCATGTCAGGCGTCCTTCTGGCGCAGGGTGCGCTGTTCGATGCGTTTTTCGGGATGCGGGTTGTGCACGATGCGGTCGACGTAGATGCCGGGCAGGTGCACCTGGTCCGGATCCAGGCTGCCGGTCTCCACGACGTCCTCGACCTCGGCGATGCAGAGCTTGCCGGCCATCGCGCAGGCCGGGTTGAAGTTGCGCGCGGTCTTGCGGAACACCAGGTTGCCGGCGGCATCGGCCTTCCATGCCTTGACCAGGGCCACGTCGGCGCGCAACGCGGTTTCCAGCACGTAGTGCTTGCCGTCGAATTCGCGGGTCTCCTTGCCCTCGGCCACCACCGTGCCGTAGCCGGTGGCGGTGAAGAACGCGGGGATGCCGGCACCGCCGGCACGCAGGCGTTCGGCCAGGGTGCCCTGCGGGTTGAACTCCAGTTCCAGTTCGCCGGCCAGATACTGGCGCTCGAACTCCTTGTTCTCGCCGACGTAGGACGAAATCATCTTGCGGATCTGCCGCGTCGCCAGCAGCTGGCCCAGGCCGAAGCCATCGACGCCGGCGTTGTTGGAAATCACCGTGAGCCCGCCGACGCCACTGTCGCGCAGGGCTGCGATCAGGGCCTCGGGAATGCCGCACAGGCCAAACCCGCCGACCGCCAGGGTCTGTCCGTCCGCCACCACATCGGCCAGCGCCGTGGCCGCATCGGGGAAAAGCTTGCCGCGCCGCCCGCCCGCAGGGGTAGAGGTGTCGCCCATTCGCCAACTCCGCATTGGAATGTAGACAGCTAGTTTAGCCGCTCGGTGACTGCGACCCCCGCCGCACCGCCGCAACGACCGATTAAGCGCCGTAACGTTACACTCCGGTTTCCCCCAACTAGGACCCTCTTCCATGTCGCTTCCCGCATTCAAGGCCTACGACATCCGCGGTCGCGTACCCGACGAACTGAACGAGGACTTGGCCCGCCGCATCGGCGTGGCGCTGGCGGGGCAATTGGACAGCGGTCCGGTGGTGGTCGGCCATGACGTGCGCCTGGCCAGCCCGGCGCTGCAGGCGGCGCTGTCGGCCGGCCTGCGCGCCAGCGGCCGCGAGGTCATCGACATCGGCCTGTGCGGCACCGAGGAAGTGTATTTCCAGACCGACCACCTGCAGGCGGCCGGCGGCGTGATGGTCACCGCCAGCCACAATCCGATGGACTACAACGGCATGAAGCTGGTGCGCGAGAACGCGCGCCCGATCAGCTCCGATACCGGCCTGTTCGCGATCCGCGACACCGTCGCCGCCGACACCGCGCCGGCCGTCGAGCCGACCGCTGCCGAGCATCACCGTCCCGACAAGAGCGCCTACATCGAGCACCTGCTCAGCTATGTCGACCGCGCCACGCTCAAGCCGCTGAAGCTGGTGGTCAACGCCGGCAACGGCGGTGCCGGCGCCATCGTCGACCTGCTCGCGCCGCACCTGCCGTTCGAGTTCGTGCGCGTCTTCCACGAGCCGGACGGGCACTTCCCCAACGGCATTCCCAACCCGCTGCTGCCGGAGAACCGCGCCGCCACCGCCAACGCGGTCAAGCAGCACGGCGCCGACTTCGGCATCGCCTGGGACGGCGACTTCGACCGCTGCTTCTTCTTCGACGCCGACGGCCGCTTCATCGAGGGCTACTACCTGGTGGGCCTGCTGGCGCAGGCGATCCTGGCCAAGCAGCCGGGCGGCAAGGTCGTGCACGACCCGCGCCTGACCTGGAACACCATCGAACAGGTCGAAGAAGCCGGCGGCATCCCGGTGCTGTGCAAGAGCGGCCATGCCTTCATCAAGGAGAAGATGCGCAGCGAGAACGCCGTGTACGGCGGCGAAATGAGCGCGCACCATTACTTCCGCGAATTCGCCTACGCCGACTCGGGGATGATCCCGTGGCTGCTGATCGCCGAACTGGTGTCGCAGTCCGGCCGCTCGCTGGCCGACCTGGTCGAGGCACGCATGCAGAAGTTCCCGTGCAGCGGCGAGATCAACTTCAAGGTTGCCGACGCCAAGGCCGCGGTGGCGCGGGTGATGGAGCACTTCGCCTCGCACGCGCCGACGCTGGACTACACCGACGGCGTCAGCGCCGAATTCGCCGACTGGCGTTTCAACCTGCGCAGTTCCAACACCGAACCGCTGCTGCGCCTGAACGTGGAAACCCGCGGCGATGCGGCGCTGCTGGAGCAGCGCACCCAGGAGATCTCCGAGCTGCTGCGCGGCTGATCCCACCACCCTCCCCCTAGACGCACTATGGAGTTCCATCGCCCATGAGCGACGTCCTTCCCATCATCCTGTCCGGCGGCTCCGGCACGCGCCTGTGGCCGTTGTCGCGCGAGTCGTATCCGAAGCAGTTCCTGCCGCTGGTCGGCGAACAGAGCATGCTGCAGGCCACCTGGCAGCGCGCGGCCCCGGTCGCCGCGCACGCGCCCATCGTGGTCGCCAATGAGGAGCACCGCTTCGTCGCGGCCGAGCAATTGCAGCAGATCGGCGTGAAGCCGCATGCGATCCTGCTCGAACCCAAGGGCCGCAACACCGCGCCGGCGATCGCCGTGGCGGCGCTGGAGGCCGCGCGCGATGGCGCCGATCCGCTGTTGCTGGTCCTGCCCTCCGACCACGTGATCGGCGACGAAGCCGCCTTCCAGGCCGCGGTGCGCGTGGCCGCCGTTGCGGCCGAGCAAGGCAAGCTGGTGACGTTCGGCATCAAGCCGACCGCACCGGAAACCGGCTACGGCTACATCAAGGCCGCCGCCGGCGACGGCGCGCACGCGGTCGAGCGCTTCGTCGAAAAACCCGACCTGGCCACCGCGAAAAGCTACCTGGCCTCCGGCGAGTACTACTGGAACAGCGGCATGTTCCTGTTCCGCGCTTCGCGCTACCTGGAAGAACTGCGCAAGTTCCAGCCCGCCATCGCCGACGCCTGCACCAAGGCGTGGCAGGCGGCCAAGCGCGATGCCGACTTCACCCGCCTGGACAAGGACGCCTTCGCCGCCAGCCCCTCCGACTCCATCGACTACGCGGTGATGGAAAAGACCGCCGACGCGGTGGTGGTGCCGCTGGACGCGAAGTGGAGCGACGTCGGTTCGTGGTCGGCGCTGCTGGACGTGTCGCCGCAGGACGCCAACGGCAACGCCCACCATGGCGACGTGATCGAGATCGATTGCCGCAACACCTACGCCTATGGCTCGCGCCTGATCGCAATGGTGGGCCTGCAGGACGTGGTGGTGGTGGAGACCGACGACGCGGTGCTGGTCGGCCATCGCGAGCGCATCCAGGAAGTGAAGGACATCGTCGGCAGGATCAAGGCCGATGGGCGTTCCGAGGCCACCTGGCACCGCAAGGTGTACCGCCCGTGGGGCGCCTACGATTCGATCGACAACGGCCAGCGGTTCCAGGTCAAGCGCATCACGGTCAAGCCCGGCGCCACGCTGAGCCTGCAGATGCATCACCACCGCGCCGAACACTGGATCGTGGTCAGCGGCACGGCCGAGGTCACCCGCGGCGAGGAAGTGCTGCTGCTCACCGAGAACCAGAGCACCTACATCCCGCTCGGGGTGACGCATCGTTTGAAGAACCCCGGCAAGCTGCCGTTGGAGCTGATCGAAGTGCAGTCGGGCAGCTACCTCGGCGAGGACGACATCGTGCGCTTCGAGGACACCTACGGTCGCACCTGAGTTCGGCGCACGCCGCAAACGCAAAGAGCCGGGCAGTGCCCGGCTCTTTATTTTTTCATCGATGCTGTTTTGTAGTGCGCGCCGTCTCAGGCGGCCGGCGCTGCCGCGGCGAGTTCGCCGATGACCTGGCGCAGACCATCGCGCCACTGTGGCAGTTCCAGCGCGAAATCGCGCTGCAGGCGCGACACGTCCAGGCGCGAATATGCCGGACGCTTGGCCGGGGTCGGATACTCCGCAGTGGTGATCGGCAGCACGCGTGGCGCGCGCAGCAACAGGCCCGCGGCCACCGCCTCGGCGAAGATCGCCTCGGCGAACCCGTGCCAGGTGGTCTCGCCGGCCGCGGTCAGATGCCAGGTGCCGGACGGCAACGTCGCGCGCTGCGCCAGCACCCGCGCGGTGACATCGGCGATCAGCGTCGCCGGCGTCGGCGTGCCGACCTGATCGGCGACCACCTTGAGTTCGTCGCGGTCGGTGCCGACCCGCAACATGGTGCGCAGGAAGTTGTGCCCGTGCGCTGCGTACACCCAGGCGGTACGGAAGATCAGATGCTGCGCACCGGACGCGCGGATCGCCTCCTCGCCGGCCAGCTTGGTGGCGCCGTACACACCCAGCGGCGCGGTGGGCGCATCTTCGGGATAGGGCTGCGTGCCCTGGCCATCGAACACGTAATCGGTGGAGTAATGCACCAGCGGCACGCCATGCGCCGCGCACCAGGCGGCGATCGCCGCCGGCGACTCGACATTGGCGCGGTGCGCGGCCTCAGCGTCCTGCTCGGCGCGATCGACCGCGGTGTAGGCCGCGGCATTGACCACCGCCGTCGGCCGCAGCCGGTCCAGCAGTTCGCCCAAGGTCTGCGGCTGGTCGAAATCGGCGCGCTCGCAGGCGCTGCCGTCGGGCAACTGGCCGCTGCGCGTGGTCGCGACCACCGGCCCCTGCCCGGCCAACGCCCGCAGCAGTTCCTGCCCGACCTGGCCGTTGCCGCCGAAGACCAGCACGCTCATGGCTGGTAGACCGGCAGGCGCTCGACCGGGATGTCGGCCAGGAACGGCGCAACCGCGTCCTTGCCCGACAGCACCGGCTCGGAGATCGGCCAGTCCACGCCGATCGCGGCATCGTCCCAGCGCACGCCGGCGTCGGCTTCCTTGACGTACACGTCGGTGCACAGATAGCTGAACACCGCCCGCTCCGACAGCACGGCAAACCCGTGGGCGAAGCCTTCCGGAATCCAGAACTGCTTCTTGTTCTCCGCGCTCAGCACCACCGCGGCCCAGCGACCGAAGTGCGGCGAGCCGTGGCGGATGTCGACGGCGACGTCGTACACCTCGCCCTCCAGCACGCTGACCAGCTTGCCCTGCGGCCGCGGCCACTGATAGTGCAGGCCGCGCAGCACGTCCTTGGCCGAGGTGGAGACATTGCTCTGCACGAACTTGGTGGGCAACCCATGCTCGCCGAAACGCTCGGCGTTCCAGGTCTCGAAGAAATAGCCACGCGCGTCACCGAACACCGCCGGCTCGATCACCACGCAGCCAGGCAGATTGGTTTCAATCACTTTCACGGAACGGATCCTCGTACAGCCAGTTCATGCAGGTAGGTGCCATAAGCGTTCTTGCGCAGCGGAGCGGCAAGTTTCTCCAGCTGCGCCGCGTCGATCCATCCCTGCCCGAAGGCGATCTCTTCCGGGCAGCACACCTGCAGGCCCTGCCGCGACTGGATGGTCTCGATGAAATTGGAGGCCTCGTGCAGCGACTGGTGGGTGCCGGTATCCAGCCACGCGTAGCCGCGGCCCAGCGCTTCCAGGTGCAACTGGCCCGCTTCCAGGTAACGGCGGTTGAGATCGGTGATCTCCAGTTCGCCGCGCGGCGATGGCGTCAGCTCCGCGGCATGGTCGCTGGCCTGACCATCGTAGAAATACAGGCCGGTGACCGCGTAGTGGGAACGCGGCTTGGCCGGCTTTTCCTCGATGTCGATGACCTTGCCGGAGGCGTCGAACTCCGCCACGCCGTAGCGCTCGGGGTCGTTGACCCAGTAGCCGAACACGGTCGCGCCATGCTGGCGCGCATCGGCGCGGCGCAGGGTCTCGGTCAGGCCGTGGCCGTGGAAGATGTTGTCGCCCAGCACCAGGCAACTCGGTTTGCCTGCGACGAAGTCGCGGCCGATCAGGTAGGCCTGGGCCAGCCCGTCCGGGCTCGGCTGCACCGCGTACTGGATGTCCATGCCCCACTGCGCGCCATCGCCCAGCAGCGCCTGGAACAGCGCCTGCTCGTGCGGGGTGTTGATGATCAGCACCTCGCGGATGCCGGCCAGCATCAGCACGCTGAGCGGGTAGTAGATCATCGGCTTGTCGTACACCGGCAGCAGCTGCTTGCTGACGCCCTTGGTGATCGGGTACAGCCGCGTGCCGGAGCCACCAGCGAGGATGATGCCCTTGCGTTGTGTCATGAGGTATTTCCTGGTGAAGTCCGCACGCGCATGGGCGGATTCTTGCGAGGGACTGGCGTTATGCCGCGGTGCCGATGCGTTCCAGCCGATAGCTGCCGTCGAGCACGCCCCGCACCCAGTCCTGGTGGCTCAGGTACCAGTCCACAGTGAGCGCGATGCCCTGTTCGAAGGTGTAGTGAGGCTCCCAGCCCAGCTCGTTCTTCAGCTTGGACGCGTCGATCGCGTAGCGCCGGTCGTGCCCGGGCCGGTCGGCGACATAGGTGATCTGGCTGGCACGCGGCTTGCCGTCTTCGCGCGGACGCCGCGCGTCCAGCAGCGCGCAGATCGCCTGCACCACCTCGATGTTCTGCTTTTCCGCATTGCCGCCGACGTTGTAAGTCTCGCCGACCTTGCCCTTGGCCAGCACGGTGCGGATCGCCTCGCAGTGGTCGCCGACGAACAGCCAGTCGCGTACCTGCTTGCCGTCGCCGTACACCGGCAGCGGCTCGCCGGCCAGCGCCTTGGCGATCACCAGCGGGATGAGCTTCTCGGGGAAGTGGTACGGACCGTAGTTGTTGGAACAGTTGGTGGTCAGCACCGGCAGGCCGTAGGTGTGGTGGAACGCGCGCACCAGGTGGTCGGACGCGGCCTTGGACGCCGAGTACGGCGAGTTCGGCGCATACGGCGTGGTTTCGCTGAACTTGCCGGTCTCGCCGAGCGTGCCGTAGACCTCATCGGTGGACACGTGCAGGAAGCGGAACGCGTCGCGGCGGTCTTCAGGCAGCGCCTTCCAGTGATCGCGCACAGACTCCAGCAGGCCGAGGGTGCCCACCACGTTGGTCTGGATGAAGGCGCCGGGCCCGTCGATCGAGCGGTCCACATGGCTTTCGGCGGCGAAATTGACCACCGCGTCGGGCTGGTGCTCGGCGAGCAGGCGGCCCACCAGATCGCGGTCGCCGATATCCCCGTGCACGAACACATGGTCCGGGTTGCCGTCCAGCGACGCCAGCGTGTTCAGGTTCCCGGCATAGGTCAACGCGTCCAGGTTGATCACACGGATGCCGCGCGCCACCGCCTCGAGCACGAAATTACCGCCGATGAAACCGGCACCGCCGGTTACGAGCCAAGTGGACACTGTGCGTCTCTCCTGATTGGCGCCGCTGGCGCCCGCTTCCCAAACATCACAGGATATACGTTTTGTATGAATGGATCGTGGTTAAACCGAGGGCTAAGACAATAGCCTGCGCTAACCATACGCCCTCGCATGGTACCCCGCACCCGGTTAGAATCCTCCGACTGCCCCGTGCCAGCCGCCGCGGCCGGGCCTTCCCGCACTGCTGAAGGATCTCGTACACGATGAAAATCCTCGTCGCCTACAAGCGCGTGGTGGACTACAACGTCCGCATCCAGGTCAAGCCGGACGGCTCCGGCGTGGTCACCGAGGGCGTCAAGCTCTCCGCCAACCCGTTCGACGAAATCGCCCTGGAAGAGGCGCTGCGCCTGCGCGACGCCGGCATCGCCAGCGAGGTGGTGGTGGCCACCATCGCCCCGGCCGACGCCGCCGCGCACCTGCGCAACGGCCTGGCGATGGGCGCCAACCGCGCCATCCACGTGGTCGCCGACGCGGCGATCCAGCCGCTGACCGCCGCGCGCACCCTGCTGAAGCTGGTCGAGCAGGAGCAGCCGGACCTGGTGATCCTGGGCAAGCAGGCGATCGACGACGACGCCAACCAGACCGGGCAGATGCTGGCCACGCTGTGGGGCCGTCCGCAGGCGACCTTCGCCGGTAAGCTGGTGGTGGCCGACGGCAAGGCCACGGTGACCCGCGAGGTCGACGCCGGCCTGGAGACCCTGGAAGTGGATCTGCCGGCGGTGGTCACCACCGACCTGCGCCTGAACGAGCCGCGCTTCATCAAGCTACCGGACATCATGAAGGCCAAGAGCAAGCCGCTGCAGACGCTGGCCTTCGCCGACCTGGGCGTGGAGGCCAACGACAGCCTCACCACCACCCACTACGCCCCGCCGGCCAAGCGCAGCCGCGGCGTGATGGTCAAGGATGCCGCCGAACTGGTGGCCGCACTCAAGCAGAAGGGGTTGCTGTAATGGCCAAGATCCTCGTCGTCGCCGAACATCTCAACGGGCAGCTCAACGCCGCCACCGCCAAGTGCGTCAGCGCCGCGCAGGCGCTGTCGGCCGAGGCCATCGACATCGTGGTGCTGGCGTCCGATCCGGCCGCGGTGGCTGCCCAGGCCGCGCAGATCGCCGGCGTCGCCCGCGTCCTCACCGTCGCCAACTCCGCCAACGAACACGCCATCGCGCAGGTGCTGGGCCCGCAGATCGCCGCCTTGGCGAAGAGCTACACCCACGTGTTCGGCCCCTCCACCACCTTCGGCAAGGACCTGATGCCGGTGGTGGCCGCCCTGCTCGGCGTCAACCAGATCTCCGACCTGATGGCGGTGGACGGCGACTACGCGTTCAAGCGCCCGATCTACGCCGGCAACGCCATCATCAGCGTGCAGGCCCCGGCCGACCAGATCGTGGTCGCCACCGTGCGCAGCGCCTCGTGGCCGGAAGCGGCGCAGGGCGGCAGCGCGGCGGTCGAAGCGGCCAGCGTCGACGCGGCGCTGCCGAGCCACACCCGCTTCGTCGGTCTCGCCGCCGGCAAGTCAGACCGCCCCGATCTGCAGAGCGCCAAGCGCGTGGTCTCCGGCGGCCGCGGTGTCGGTTCGGCGGAGAACTTCCAGATCGTCTATCAGCTCGCCGACAAGCTGGGCGCGGCGGTCGGCGCCTCGCGCGCGGCGGTCGACGCCGGCTACGTGCCCAACGAACTGCAGGTCGGCCAGACCGGCAAGATCATCGCGCCGGAACTGTACGTGGCGATCGGCATTTCCGGCGCCATCCAGCACCTGACCGGCATCAAAGACGCCGGCACCATCGTCGCGATCAACAAGGACCCGGAATCGCCGATCTTCGAGATCGCCGACATCGGCCTGGTCGGCGACCTGTTCACGGTGCTGCCGGAGCTGGAGCAAAAGCTGGCCGAGCAGACTTGATCTGCATGCAACGTCTCTGGCAACTATTCAACTCGCCCAGCCTGCGCCCACTGCGTTTCATCGCAGTGGGCGGCGCCGCCACCTGCGTTCACCTAACCGTGGCGATGCTCATTTCCTTTTCGCTCCCCAACGTGTCCGTGTACCTGGCGAATCTGGTCGCGTTCATGCTGGCCTTCGGCGTATCGTGTCTCGGACACCGTCACGTGACGTTCCAGCGTCGCGGCAGCAGTCACCGCTTCTTCGTGATCGCAGCCGCGGGATTCATGTTGAACAACCTGATTCTTGCCATAGGCACGCAAGCCGGCCTAAACCGTCACGTGGCACTCGCCATCGCAGTGATCATCGTACCGGCCCTAAGCTACTTCGCCTCTTCGCTCTGGGCATTCACCGGCAAAAATTAACACGCTGATCCGGCCCCCGAACAAGACCTTCCGGCTAAGAGCGTCCAAAAAAATGATCAGCGGAGCGGTGTCAGTGCGTAGGTGCAGCGAGCGGTGATCAGCCAGAAACTCTGGCAGGAACGCCAGCCTCTGGTACCGTTGTCGAACCCCTTGCCCGAGGGAGGCCAGCTGCGGCGCGACGACCGCGCCGCCTTCAACGACATACTCTTCGTCCTGAAGACTGACATCCCATGGGAGGACCTCTGCGTCTTCGGCAGCAGCATGACCTGCTGACGGCGTCTGCGGCACTGGCAACGAGTGGGCGCCTGGCATCTTCGCACCGGGCGCCGCTCCATTGCCCGTGCCAGTCCGACCAGATCGGCTGGAGCCGCGCAAGCATCAACGGCAGAAGCATGCGTAGCCGCGCGGGCGAAGCTACCGGCCCAGCCCGACCGACTGACAAGGGCTAGTTCGGCAGTAAGCTGCCAGATCCAGACCGATGCCCACAGCCCGCTGCTTGCGTTCCTGGTAAACCAGACCAATCGGCATGATCGTGTTCTTCAAAAATCCGATCGATGCAGTGCAACCTCCAGGAGGCTTGCAAAGGCGGGCCAAGGAGACGGCAGGATAGGTCTGCTCAGAAAAGAGTTACGACTACTACAAGGGCCGCAAGGCGCCACGCGAACGCGGCATCCGGGCGCGTAGCGCGCAACGTGGTGTCATAAACAGTGAACAGCTCGGATGTGATCGCCAGGAGATCGAGCACACGACTGCCCGGACTGCGGGCTTCGGCAAGTCGCGCATCTGCTTCGAGCGACAGATCGACTCCCATCCGACTCTGCGCCAGCTCGCCTGCTCCATCATGTGCCTGCACTTCGCCGAGAAGTTTTGTCGGCCGCTTTAAGGCGAGCCCACCGAAAGCGCGGCACTGCACACACTATACCCCTTGTGCGGCAGGCATCTGACTTCATGCCCCGGCACAGATGCTACATCGGCCCCTTGGAAGACCACACGCACCTCCCCGGCTGCCAATGGTGCAGCCAGCCCGTTGGAGCACTCGAAATTACTCGTCTGCCGGGCCAGATGCATTGTATTGATCGGAGCTGCATAGCGTGAGGCAACCAAGAGCGCCTGCATCGCAACTGCATTGTCGGCACCAAGGCCGCAGCCGAACTGGGGGTAGAAATTGACGCTGTCGGCATGGGCAAACATCCGCGAGAGCAGAGGGATGTCCACTACCGCCGGCAGCGGCTGATGAAACATCCGCCAATTGCCTTCCCAGTTGCACTTCTGATCATAGCCTTGCAAGCAAGCAGCCGAACCCAATAGCGCCACGATCCAGACGCTGCCCTGCCGCCATTTGGAAAGATAGGCCATACAAGCCACCACGAGCACGTAGGCAACGGGCCAGAAGAAACGGCCGCCGCTTCGGAATTGCGCCAGCATGGCAGGGTAATCCTCAATCTTCTATATCTGATACTGCCCCAGATAGCCCGTTGTGGAGACGGCCAGCAACCAAAGTCCGATACAAGCGAGGATCAGCCCCGCCCGCCCTTTCAGTTCCAACTTGTCCGAACTGCACAGCAATCGGACCAGCACCACCGCCAGGAGCAACAGCGTGCCGGCACCAAGGTAGTTGAAGCCTTCGTATTGCCCTCCGGTGGCATCTGGGGTCGACCATCCGAATCCGGGAAACACCGCTGAAGCCGAGGGGAAGAACGGGGACTCCATATTCATCGAGAAATGACCAAACTCCCCACCTTGCTTGTAATTGCCGAAACAGCCCAGTATGTAGACCAGTGCCAAAGCGGCGATCAACGCCAACAAAATTCCCAATGCGCTCCGAGGCTGCCGGCGTACCAAGTCCAATGCCGCCGCCCCTGCCAGCGCAGCCACCATGACAAAGAGATAAGGGTGAAGCAGTAACGTCACCAGCGACAGCGCCAGATACAGACACACCACAGTACGCGTCGTGAAACGCGGCGATCGATAATAAAAACCGATCGCCAGCAACAAGACAAAGTGGCTCGTCAGCGCGATATGTCCAAAACTGAAGCGCGCCAGAAACGCCGGCATACTCAGGCACATAACCGCGCAGCATAGCGCAGCCCATCGTCCTTGGCCGCCAGCGGAACGGAACGCATATACCGCACTCGGCGCCAACAGTGCATAGCTCAGCTAGGCCGACAGATACGTGCCATTGACCGCATCTGCCCTCAAGCCTAGCGCCTTAAGCACCAACGCGAGCAGTGGCACGCTGTCGCTCATCACCACATTGGCACCGTAGGGCATGTTTGCGTTGGCATAATTCAGGATCGGCCAGCGCCATGCATCAGCGATGAAATAGCGTTGCCCGGCGAGATGTTGAGCCATGTCATCCTGTTGCACCAGGTCAAAGCCGCCGCTGCCAAAAATCAGGCTATAAGGCACCACCCAAGAGGCGACCAGCACGCCGAGCAGCAATGCGGGCCAGTACGGCCAGCACAGCCACTGGATGGAATTCTTGCGGACGTTGCTCATCGACATTGTCGTCTCTTGAAGCGGCACGCCGACTGCTCGCAGCCGGTGGCGATGGAGTAAATATCCCCCGGCAAAGCCGGGGGCTTTAGAGATGTGAGCCTCTCAAAGCGGCTGAGGCAGCGCTACTCGCCTCTCTTGTTAGGCCACCTGAAGGTGGCCGACTACCTCAGTAACTGCAATTGGTCCAAGCGCCGATCTTCCGCTTCTTGGTTCTGGATATATGCCCGGATCAACCCTTCATCCCGAACTACCGTCGTAACGAGGTAACCTCGCGCCCAGAAGCTCTACCCTACAAAGTTCCGCTTCCGCTCCCCATACACCCGCGCTGGGTGGATGGCGCTCTTGCGCTTGCTATAGCCCACCACCTGCGACACCGCGTACTTCGGCGGAATCTTCAGCAGCATATGGACATGATCTGGCATCAGATGGCATTCCTCGACCCGGCTCTCCTTCTGCTCGGCCAATCGCCGGAAGACCTCTCCTAGATGCTTCCTCAGACCCCCATACAGCGTCTTACGGCAACACTTCGGTATGAACACAACGTGGTACAGACGCCCCCACCTGATGTGACTTAAGTTCTCAAACTCATCCATCTCAGCTTCTCCGCCTCGCGTGCTTGGCGGCTCACGTTGCGGAGACTCCGGGATGTACTCCCGGATACGTCAAATTTCTACTGCCTCCCCGGCAGAGCTGGGGGAACTCTCAGGTTGGTTTAGAGAATCGATCTACTGGGCGCGATTCCAGTCGTGCCCTGGTTCGACCACAAAATCGACTTCCGGGGTTTCACCTTGATCGTTACCTTCTCCCCAACGCACTTGCAGGTGGTACAGACCCGCCTGCAACCGCAATGACGCGGGCAACGCTCCCGTGATCACCTTGCCATCGACCTTGGTCTCCTGCAACGGGCGCCCTTCAAGCCAGATGACCGCGTTCGCGTGCCCTAACGGCCGATTGAGTGCGACCCACATGGCAACCTCGCCATCGGTTTGTGGATAGAAGCGCTCACTGGCACCCAGTCCACTGGGACCGAACGCGCTGATTTGCAACTTGGCCCCATACATCCCGCGAGCAAAAACAGCGGAATCGCCACTGCCACTGACCGCCCTGAGGACAAAGCCATCATCGTATCTCGCTCTCGCAATAGCCTTGTACCGAGATTACATCGCGAAGGACATAGGCCGGCCGCCGCTTGGATTCAAGATAAGTTCTGCCAACGTATTCGCCTATGACACCCAGCGCCATCAACTGGATCGCAGACATGAAGGTGATAATCACCACTAGGCTGGCGTAGCCAGGCACCTCCACCCCGTTCACCACCGTACGCACCGTGATGTAGCAAGCGAACAGCAATGAACCGATTGCGGCCAAGCATCCCGTCAGCGTTGCCAGCCTTAATGGTGCGGTCGAGAAAGAAGTGATGCCCTCAATCGCAAGGTTGACCAAACGGATCCAGTTGAACTTGGTGATGCCAGCATTGCGCTCAGGCCGCACGTAATCGATCACGCTGGTCCTGAAGCCCGCCCAGGCGAAAAGGCCTTTCATGAAGCGCCGGTTCTCAGGCATGCGATTGAGTACATCGACCACGCGCCGGTCCATCAAACGGAAGTCCCCGACGTTCTCCGGGATGTCGATGTCGGAAATCTTGTTGATCATCCTGTAGAACATCGAAGCAGTGGTCCGTTTCGACATGGAATCAGCACTGCGATCGGCACGTCGCGCCAACACGACGTCACTCCCCCGCCGCCAGTGTTCTAGCATCTGAAACACGAGTTCCGGAGGATCCTGCAAGTCTGCGTCCATCGGCACCACCGCCTCGCCGTCAGCTACTTCCAGACCCGCGCTCAATGCGGCCTCCTTGCCAAAGTTGCGGGAAAGATCGACCAGCTTCAGCGAAAAGTTCGCGGGGCGATAGCCAAGCAACTGCTCCCACGTCCGGTCCGAGCTGCCGTCGTTGACGACCACGACTTGCCAAGCGTAGTCGCTGCCGACCACAAGCGCCTCAATCCTTGCCAATGTTTGATTGATCCCATCCTCCTCGTTGAATGCAGGAACGACCAGCGAAATCAATCGCTTGCTTTCTGGGGACGCCGTCATGAAACTTCCATTGATAAAGAAGGAGCAGTCAGCTTAATTGCTGCATGGCGTCACGGCATGACGCCAGACGCCAAGCCGGTAGTGCCGTTGCAGATCGATCGCGTGTTGCAGTATTTCGTGATTGTTGGCCTGAAGCAGCGCGACCGAGCTATCCGGGACGCCGTCGCAAGTCAGCGTAGCCCGACGCATGGTTGCAAACGCTTCCGCTCTGTAGGGCCAGATCACCGTCTCGGTAACCTGACTAAGGCAGTAGCCGATCAGTACTGGCAGCAGCAAAAGGTACGTCAGCCAGCGCGACCGCCGCCCGATATCGGCATGCGTCGCGAGTATCCATACCAAACCAAGCAGCAACCAACAGACATCAGGGTAATAACGCGACGCCATCGCTCCGAGCGGCTCGGATCCGCGCGAAAACGCCACGGCAAGCAGGGTAATCGAGCCATAAGCGATCAAAAACACCGGAACGACGCTGCCGCACCCTCGAACCGCTACCAGGTAGGACACGCACCGCCAAGCCAACAGCCCCAATAACAGCGCACCCACGCACCCGACCGCGACCAGCGGAATCGCGAAATGATCAATCGTTTCCATCCCCAGAAAACTTGAGGATGCTCCGAACAAGATGGCACGTACCGCGGCAACGGGCGATACGTGCTGCAGCCCGGTACTCCCTATGCCCTTCGGCAGAACGGCACCAAGCACCATGTAAGCAGCCAGCCCCAATACCACCGTGACGACCGTACAGATCAACGCGGCCCGACCGGCATTCCACTCGCCACGCACCGACGCTAACATGGCAGCAACCATAAGCGCGCCAGCGAAGCTATATATCCGTCCGTAGGCACACAACAACATCAGTGCCAACAATGCCAAGGACAGCAGCGAGCAACCCACCACCCCGAGCCGCCGCTCTCTCTGCAGCAACCAGCAACCCAGCGCTAGGAACATCCCGTTGCGTAGGTTTTCGGGGAAGCCAAGATCGAGCGTGTACAGCTCGAATCCCGCCAGGCTGAACACGATGGAGAGCATCGCCGCCAGCACCAATAGCGCCCGCGCTGCACCCGGTGACTGCCCGCGGATACGGGCGAATCGCAGATAGCTCGCGAACAGGACCAACGCCGTCCCCAACAGCACGAAGCCGGTCAGCACGTTGACCACCAGCACATTCATCCCCAGCACGCGGATGTTCAACCAAAGCACGAGCTGCGAGATCAGCCCATGATGATCCCCTTGGTTCCAGAAACGCGCCCACGCCACGCCATCCCACGGACGCTCGAAGTAGTAGCCGATGTACCGAAGCGAATCCATATACGCCACGTCGGCGCCAATAGTGACCACGTAGACTGTGTGTGCCGCCAGAAACGCAAGTGCCAACCCTATACCTGCCCAGGGCCAAGCCACAGTGCCAGACGCAATGTCGTCGCTTGATCTCCGATTGTTCAATTGCTCTCCCCCATCACGACCAAGCACTCCGACTCAGGCCACTCAATGCTTCGAAACCACCGTCAACGCCGAACCTGCTAGCAGCCCTACTTCGCCAAAGCCTGCTTCATGACCCGCCATACCGCATCGCCCGAATAGTTCGCGGCGATGAACGCTCGAGACATGTTCGACACCTCAAGCCAGTGCTGGTCATCGCTCAGCAGCGAAATCAAATGCCTGGCCATAGCTTGCGGCTCGTTTGCGATTGGCATGAAGCTACTAGCTCCGCCCAACCCTTGCATGCCAGTAGAAGTAGTGACGCAGGGGAGGCCGAACCGCATGCTCTCCAGAACCTTGCCCTTGACGCCACCACCGAACCGCAGCGGTGCCACGGCTACACGGCAACGGCGATAGTATGATTCCAATTCATCGTCTGTGACGTAGCCGGTGACTTCGATCCCATCGCCAGCCAGGGCACGCACGGACTGGTGCGGATTGGAGCCAACCATGGTCAAGGTCGTGCCGGGAAGCGCACTCCTGACATGCGGCAGTACCTCGTTGACAAACCACTGTGCCGCATCGACGTTGGGCGGATGCGCGAAGCCAGCCACGAACAGGATGCCTGCTCGCATTACTGGCCCCGGCACAGCGTCGACAGGAACCGGCTCGTACGCATACAACGGGACTGTAACAACATCAACGCTGCCGCCCTCGCCGACCAGCCACTCGCGAACGTGCCTGGTCTCGTCGTCCGACGGATAGAGCACCACGTCGGACTTGCGCCACATCGTGTACTCCATGTCGCGGAAGCGGGCCATCTCTGTCTCAAGGTTGGCGTCGTAAGCCAACTTGAGCTGCTCACGCATTCTCAAATGATGAATATCGTGTCCGTAATATATGACGCGCGCACTGGAATACGAGCGGACATGATCCACCAGGCCGACCGAGATGTGCGGGCGATTGAGAATCACAGCAGACAGGTAGCGACCGTTGTCACGCATCCAGTCCTCGAACTTACCGAAGTACTCTCCTCCGCACAACGACTCGACGCCGAGCTGCTGCAATGCCGGCGTGTAATCAGGGTCGAAATAAGCGTTCTCCGGCCAAAAATGCACGGCATATCCCTTCTGTACCAGCAGCGACATCAATTGCCACGTCGCACGCGAGCCAGCGTCACGATCCGGCTGCGGCACGTAGTGATCGACCACCAAAACGTGTGGGCGCTCGATAGAGCGGTCACGCGCCAGGAAGGCGTCCTGGGCGTTGGGGAGGTGGCCATGCTCCAAGGTCTCACGCCAACGCTCATAGAACTTGACGCGATTGACAGCCTGATAAGCTTTAACTCCGCTCGACTCGTCTGTGCCGCTGGAAATGCCCTCGTAGTGCACCACCACCGAAGCCGGCTGCAGATAAACCTTCAAGCCATGCGTGCGAACCCGGAACGCCAAGTCGGTGTCTTCGTAGTAGGCCGGCGCATAGTGCTCGTCGAAGCGACCGAGTGTTTCAAACAGATCGCGGCGTAGCATGATCGATGCGCCCGAAATGTAATCAACCTCTTTCAGATAAGAGAACGGCGCCCGTGACGGATTCTCCAGCCGACCAAAATTCCACGCACTGCCGTCGCGCCAAACAATGCCACCAGCTTCCTGCAGGCGGCCGTCAGGATAGATCAGCTTGGAGCCGACCATGCCAGCATCTTCGCGCTGGAATACCGAAAGCAGCGCTTCCAGCCAACCTTTTGTCACTTCGGTGTCATTGTTGAGGAAGTATACGTACTCGCCGCGCGCTCTGCGTGCAAGTTCATTGCAAGAGCGCAGGAAGCCCAGATTTTGCGGATTTTCGTAATAGATCAAGCCGGGAATCCGGCCGAGCCGCGAGATATCGGGATCACCGGACGCATCCTCGGCCACCAGAATCTCGATCGGCACGCTGGGCAAATGGTCATACAACGACTGCAAACATACCAACGTGCACGACAGGTTGCCATAGACCGGAATCAATACGGAAACTAGCGGCCGCTCCTCGTGATCGAAGCGGATACCGCGCAAGGATATATCCAAGTCCTGCTCTACCTTCGCCGCCACCAGCTGCGGCGGCTGCGGCGGCGCATTGGCTTCGCGCGCGGCCATCCAGCGCCGAACCAGCGAGCGCAGAGGCGCCAACGCGGGGTGGCGCACGAACGGTTTGCCGCGCAGCGACGCAACCACAGCACTCCATTCGCCGCGGGCGACTCGACTACAGAAACGAATAGGACGCGTCAACTGCCACGAACGTGATTTCAGCAAAACCTTAAGTTGCTGCTCGAGGTCGCGGATGACAGCACGGTACGCAGACATCTCGCTACCACAACCGTATCCAGCGTCGGAAATAGGCTCGATCGCTTGAACAACGCCGACCTGTTGACGCCGCCCTTCCGAAGAAGACACTGATTCGCGCAGGAATTTCAGATCTCCACGTAATGCATCGACTTTGCCCTGACTGATACTGAGTTCGGCCGCCCGCGCCTGCAATTGCTCATGAATGTCATGCAGTTCGGTCGCCTGCGCCTGCAGTTGCTGCTCGTTTGCAACAAGTGCCCGGCGAAGCTCGGCAACTTCGTACTCCAATGCATCGCTCCGCCGCGCTTTTTCCTCAAGGCTCGCCATCGTCACGCGCCCTTCCTCAACCAACGCATTCATCAATGCAAGTTCTTCCTGATAATCAGTTTGCACCTTACTCAACTGTTGGATCAGCTCTGTCTTCTCGCCATCGAGCCTTAACGCCCAATTAGCCTTTTCGTCGAACTCACGTTGCAACTGCGCATACATTTCCACCAGACGACTACGCTCGGATTCCAGTGACTTTGCCCATCCGGTTCGGGCTTCGAATTCGCCACGTAACCGATCAAGTTGCTCCCGAGCCACGGCCACTTCCAATTCCAGCGACTGCGCCCAGCGTGCGATCGATTCGTGGCGCGCATAAAGATCCGACTCACCATCAACGTAAAACGACGCCGGCATGCACGGAAGCCCATCCTTCGTGGCGGCGCATACAGCCACGAAATACATGATCTTGTCGGCATCGACCGTGCGATTCTCCACCGTGCCGGTGGAAGTGAATGCCCGGTAGTGATCGCGACTGCCCTGCAACGGCAGCATCAGCGACCCGGACGACATGCGCTGACCATAAAAATCCACGGCCGGGAACTGCCGACCCAACAGCGTCGAAAACTCGTCGAAGTCGAGCTCGCGCACATGAAATTCGTTACGGTAGTTGCGCGCGTCGGAGTAGATCGGGCGGTTCGGCGAGGACATCACCAGCACGCCATCGGGCTTGAGCACCCGTCGCAATTCTTCCAGCATGCGTTCCTGCTCGAGCAGATGCTCGACCGTCTCGAACGAGATCACCACATCGAAGGACGCGTCCGCAAAGGGGAGCTCGGTGGCACTGGCTTCGTGGAAGCGAAGATTAGCGCGGCTGCCATAGGTATGCCGTGCGCCACTCACCGCATCGGCGGCGATGTCCACGCCATCCACGGCATCTGCCACATCCGCGAGCAATGCCGAGCCGTAGCCCTCCCCACAGGCGACGTCCAGAACGCGGCGTCCACGTGCCAATTCTTGACACCAGATATAACGATGCCAGTGCTCGTAAGCCAATTCACCAGATTCGGTCGGGAGGAAACGCTCGCCGGTAAATTCCATTACTTAGCCTCAATCTTCGCGTCGATCGCCATCATCGGCAAACCCACCAGCCCGAAGCGCATTGTTTCATCCAGCGCACGGAATTCCAGCGCGTCGTAGATCCAGTGATGCTGTACGTGGTCGTGCTGGTCGCCGGATGCAACGGCAGCGTCGATCATGTATGAACCGGAGGGGAGGATCGGCATTCGGAACTTGAACGAAGCGGACAGACGGTCCCCGGCCTTGCCGCTTAATTCCATGCCACGGCAGGCGAAATAGGTATTGTCACCAAAAAGCCGCTGCCCCAGTCTATCCTTGATGTAGAACCCAGCGATCAAGTCACCCAAGGCTTGTTGCAGTTCAACCTCGATATACAGCGTGACCACCTCGCCGCCCTGCAACATCACCAGGCGGTCGCCATTGCCGTCGCGCAACGCCACGTCCACGATGCGCGCGCCTTGCGCGCCGAATTCGGCACCAGTCCGATCGGGATCGAACTCGAACACCGCCATGCGGTTGGTGCAGCCTTCCGCACGCAGTGCATCCAGGCGAAAATCCGGCAGGTCGGCCGGTTCCTTGCGCCCACTGCCCGACGACACCACCAGTTTTTCTCCAGCGATTTCGCGCCGGCCGGCCACGTGCTGTTCGGTCATGTAGGCTTCGACAACCTCTTGAGAGGTACCGACCATGCGCATCCGCCCATGATCCAACCAGACCGCGTGCTCGCAAAGATTGGTCACAGCAGCGGCATCGTGGCTAACGAACAGCAGCGTGCCGCTTTTCTGGAACTCGCGCAGAAAACGCATGCACTTTTGCGAAAAGAACGCATCGCCCACCGCAAGCGCCTCGTCAATAATCAATATGTCGGCATCGACGTGCACGATGACAGCGAATGCAAGCCGTACCGCCATACCGCTGGAATAGCTGCGCACCGGCTGATCGATGAATTCGCCGATGTCAGCGAAGGCAAGGATGCTGGACATACGCGCCTCGACTTGATCGCGGCGCAGGCCGAGAATCGCGGCGTTCAGATAGACATTCTCGCGCCCAGTGAACTCAGGGTTGAAGCCGCTACCCAATTCCAGCAGCGCCGCCACCTTCCCATTCACCGTAACCTGCCCCTCAGTGGGGGTCAGCGTACCGGCTATGATCTGCAGCAACGTTGACTTACCCGACCCGTTTCGCCCGACGATACCGACTGTCTGCCCCTTGCGAACCTGGAAATCGACGCCACGGACAGCCCAATAGTCTCGATAGAACGATTTGCGCTTTCCGAACAGCCCCTGCCAGAGACGATGCGAGGGCCGCTCGTACATGTGATACGCCTTGCCGACCCCGACGACGGAGACGGCAATTTGCTGCGGATGCAAGGAATCGTCAGAGGACATCGGCGAACCCTCCACGCATTTTTCCAAACAACGCATGCGCCACGAAGGCGAACACGCTTGACACCACTAGATATACCCCCAGCCCTACCCAATCCGGCAGATGCCCCCAGATCACCACCTCGCGCACTTGGTCGATGATGAAGGTCAACGGGTTGAGTTCGAACACCCATCGGTAGGTCGCAGGCACAGAATTGAGCGGGATGATGGCCGAAGAAAGAAACAGCATCGCAGTCGCGAGTACGCCGGTGACTTGCCCGATGTCGCGCAGGTACACGCCAAGGGCGGATACGAGCCAGCACACGCCAACGGTCATCACAACCAGTGGCACCAGCACAACCGGCAGCAGAAAAGCAGTCGGTGACACACCGGTTCCATAGACGGCCTGCAGCACCAACAGCACAATCATGTTCATTGCCAAATGAAACAGGCCGGAGAAAGCCATGCTCCAAACCAATACATCCAGCGGAAACACCACGCGTTTGACATAAGCGGTGTTTCCGACAATCAGTTGCGGCGAACGAGTGAAACATTCCGCGAAGAAACCGTGCACCGTCAGACCCGCGAACAGAATCAACGCGAACTCCGAAGTCGACCCTGTGGTGCCCGGCCAACGGCTCTTCATGATGAAGCCAAAGGCAAGGGTATAGATCAACAGCATCAGGAACGGGCTGATCAACGACCACAGCAATCCGAAGGTCGCGCCACGATACTTGCCTAGTACCTCGCGCCGGGTGAGCTCGAAGGCGAGCGAGCGATGTTTGCCGAAAACCGAAAGAATCTTCATTCGGAGCGCCCTTGCGCCAACGCCCGCTCCAAATCCCCCCGCAAATCCCCCACATCCTCCACCCCCACGCTCAACCGCACCAGCGCATCGCTGATGCCGAGCTGCTCGCGGCGTGCGACCGGCACCGAAGCATGGGTCATCACCGCAGGATGGTTGACCAGGCTCTCCACGCCGCCCAGCGATTCGGCCAGGGTGAACAGCTTGGTGCGCTCGCAGAAGCGCTTGGCCGCGTCGAAGCCGCCCTTGAGCACGATCGAGACGATGCCGCCGTAGCCGCTCATCTGCCGGCCGGCCAGGGCGTGCTGCGGGTGCGAGGGCAGGCCCGGGTAGATCACCTTCTCCACCGCCGGGTGCGTCTCCAGCCACTGCGCCAGCGCCAGGGCGTTGTCGCAGTGCGCGCGCATGCGCAGCGGCAGGGTCTTCAGCCCGCGCAGGGCCAGGAAGCTGTCGAACGGGCCCTGCACGCCGCCCACCGAGTTCTGCAGGAAGGCCAGTTGCTCGGCCAGTTCGGCGTTGTCGCCGACCACGGCCATGCCGCCGACCATGTCCGAGTGGCCGTTGAGGTACTTGGTCGCCGAATGCACCACGATGTCCGCACCCAGCGCCAGTGGCCGCTGCAGCAGCGGCGAGGCGAAGGTGTTGTCGACCACCACCAGCAGGCCGTGCTTGCGCGCGATCGCGGCGATCGCCGCGATATCGACGATCTTCAGCATCGGATTGGTCGGGGTCTCGATCCACACCATCTTGGTGGTCGGGCGGATCGCCGCCTCGAACGCGGCCGGGTCGGTCAGGTCGACGAAACCGAACTCCAGCGCGGCAGTGCGCTTGCGCACCCGCTCGAATAGCCGGTAGCTGCCGCCGTACAGGTCGTCCATCGCGATCACGTGGCTGCCGCTGTCCAGCAGCTCGATCACCGTGGCGGTGGCGGCCATGCCGGAGGCGAAGGCGAAGCCGCGGCTGCCGCCTTCCAGGGCCGCCACGCAGCGCTCGTAGGCGAAGCGGGTCGGGTTGTGGGTGCGCGAGTACTCGAAGCCCTGGTGCTCGCCGGGACTGGACTGGGCGTAGGTGGAGGTCGCGTAGATCGGCGGCATCACCGCGCCGGTGGTCGGGTCCGGGTGCTGTCCGCCATGGATGGCCAGGGTCGCCAGCGCCAGCGCGGGGCCGTCGCCATGGATATTCGACGTGTTGTCCGTCATGTGGGGTTACCGGAAAAGGGGCGTGATTCTAGCAGTGCGGTCTGAACGGCCCCATGCAGCACGGGGCCGTGCCGGCCGCAGGGATTACTGCACCCGGCGGCGCAGATAGTTGAGCAGGTCGATCCGGGTGATCAGGCCGAGGAAGGCGCCCTCGTTCATCACGATAGCGACCTGGCCACGGTCGAACACCGGCAGCAGGGCCTCGATCGGCGATTTGACGTCCAGCCGGTCGAGCTTGCTGACCATGGCCGTGGCCACGGGGTCGCGGAACCGCGCCTCATCGCCGTATACATGCAACAAGACGTCGCTTTCGTCGACGATGCCGACCAGTTGGTCGCCTTCCATCACCGGAAGCTGCGACACGTCGTACAGCTTCATGCGCTGATAGGCAGTGGTCAGCAGATCCTTGGGACCGACCACCACGGTGTCGCGCTGGCTGTACGGGCGCAGGATCAGGTCGCGCAGGTCGCCGTGCTGCGGGCGCTCCAGGAAGCCGTTGTCCAGCATCCAGTAGTCGTTGTACATCTTCGACAGGTACTTGTTGCCGGTGTCGCAGACGAACACCAGTACGCACTTGGGCTCGGTCTGTGCGCGACAGTACTTCAGCGCCGCCGCCAGCAAGGTGCCGGTGGAGGAGCCGCCAAGGATGCCCTCCTTGGCCAGCAGTTCCCGCGCGGTGTGGAAGCTCTCGGCGTCGCTGATCGAATAGGCCTTCTTGACCCGGGTGAAATCGGAGATCGCCGGCAGGAAATCCTCGCCGATGCCTTCCACCAGCCAGCTGCCGGACTTCTCGCTGACCGTGCCCTGCTCGATGTACTCGGTCAGGATCGAGCCGACCGGGTCGGCCAGGACCAGTTCGGTGTGCGGCGAGGCGGCGGCGAAGGCGCGCGACAGGCCGGTCATGGTGCCGGAGCTGCCGCAGCCGAACACGATCGCGTCCAGCCGGCCGTCCATCTGCCGCAGGATCTCCGGGCCGGTGCCGAACTCGTGCGCGGCCGGGTTGTCGGGGTTGCCGAACTGGTTGATGAAGTAGGCGCCCGGGGTCTCGGCAGCGATGCGCGCGGCCAGGTCCTGGTAGTACTCGGGGTGGCCCTTGGCCACGTCCGAGCGGGTCAGCACCACCTCGGCGCCCATCGCCTTGAGGTTGAAGATCTTCTCCCGGCTCATCTTGTCCGGCACCACCAGGATCAGCTTGTAGCCCTTCTGCTGGGCGACCAGGGCCAGGCCGATGCCGGTGTTGCCGGCGGTGCCCTCGACCAGCACCGCGCCGGGCTTGAGATCGCCGCGGCGCTCGGCCGCCTCGATCATCGACAGGCCGATGCGGTCCTTGATCGAGCCGCCGGGATTGGCGCTCTCCAGCTTCAGGTACAGCTCGCACACCCCGGTGTCGAGCTTGCTGGCCTTGACGATGGGGGTGTCGCCGATCAGATCGAGTACGGAGGAGTGAATGGCCATCGGGTCCGAATGCGTCGCGCCGCGGCAGCGGCTGGACCGGGCATTATCCGCGCTCGGGGAGGGAAAGTCAGAGAATGCGCGCGGCAGAGACGAAAAAAGCCGCGGTCGCGGCTTTCGGAGAGGATGACGCGGACGGTGGCAAGCCGACGAGGAGGCCAGCCACCGCCCGCGACAAGAGGGAATAGTACGGTCAGTGCGGCTTCTGCTCGTAAAGGCGCAGCAGCTTTTCCTTGGCGGCGAGCTTTTCGCGCTTCATCTGCGCCAGGGTGACATCGTCGATCGGCAGCACGCCGAGCTCGGCGTCCATGCACTTCTTGTCCAAGGTCTTGTGGCGCTGGTAGAGCTGCTTGAACTCCGGATCGGACTTGATCAACGCGTCGATTTCGGTCTGCGGTTGCCCTTCGAACATAGGAATAGCCTCCTTCAGCTAGAAACAAGAACGCCCCGGCCGCTGCGGCACGGGGCGTTGCCTGGGAGCGGAAGCGCGCGAGCCGCCGGCTGCACCGCCACAACGCCTGGAACCGCGGTTCCTGCGACGTCGGATTGCGGTGCGCGCCACTGCGTCATCGGCTCGAACTCCTCCGTTGGCACCAGGCGGCGGGAGTGCCGCCTGGAGTACCGACCCTACGCCTCCCCACCGCCGCGGACAAGAGAAGCAGGCCCGCTTTGCCGCATTCAGTTGCTCGGCGCTCAGGCCCAGGGAAAAACCCCGTTAAACGCCCGGGCGCAGGACACGACGCACTTAGGGCGCGATCACAACTTCGGCCGAACGGGCCTTGGTCGAGGCCCCCTTCTTGCCGACCGCCTGCACCCGGTTGGCGGCGACGCCACCGCCGACCAGGGCCGCGCGCAGGGCATCGGCGCGCTTCTGCGCCACCCCGGCGTCGGTGTCGTAGGCCTCGATCCGCACCTTGCCCTTGCTGATCTGCAGGTATTGCGACAGGGCCTTGGCCTGGTTGCTGGCATCGCCCAACAGCGCCGCCTTGCCGGCGCCGAAGGCCGCACCGGAGAAGGTGAAGACCTCGCCACGGGTCTCGAAGCGCGAGGCCGGCAGCTTGGTGCCGGCGACCAGCTCGGCCTCCTCGCGCGCCAGCTTGGCCGACTTCTGCTGCGCGGCGCTGAGCTTGGCGGTCTGCTGACCGGCGACGCTGGCCAGCGCCGCATCCGCATCTGCCCGTGCGGCCTGCTCGGCCTCGGCCGCCTGACGCAGACTCTCGGCCTCCTCGGCCTGGATCTGCGCCTGCACGCGCAGCCGCTCGGCCTCCTGCCGGGCCCGCGCGGCCTCGCGGCGGCTGGCCTCGATCAGCAGGTCGCTGCGGGTCTTCTCCAACTGGTCGACCTGACGACGGGCGATCTCGGCACGGGCCATGGTTTCGGCGATCTCGACCCGGCGCTCGGCCAGGTAGCGCGCTTCGTCGCGCTCCTTGCGCTTGGCGTTGGCGAAGTTGGCCACTGCCTGCTGCGCCTGCAGGCGTTCGTAGGCGGCGACATCGGCGTTGAGCGGATCGGCCTGCAGCGCCACCAGGCGCTGGTTGAGCACGGCCAGTTCCGGGTCGTCCGCGGCCATCGCGCCCAGCGGCGCCAGCAGCAACGCCAGCAGGGCCAGGCGGCGCATTCCGTGCAGGGCGCGGCTCATGGACGACCCTCCCCGGTGCCCAGCGTCTGTTGCAACTGAGCCACCTCGGCCTGGCGTTGCTTCAGTTGCGCATTGGCCACCGCCTCCTCGCTGCGCGCGCGCGCAAGGTCGGCATCGGCGGCCACACGCAGGGCCAGTTGCGGCGCGGTCTTGCGCTGGCGGCGGTCGAGCGCGGCCTGTTGCGCCTGTTCCAGGCCCTGTCGGGCGCTGGCCAGCAGGTCCGGCGCGTACTGGTCGGCATCGGCCTGGACCGCACGCTGCACCGCCTGCTGCGCGGACAGCAGCTCCGGCGAAGCCACCTGGGCGAACGCGGCCGGCGCGGCGAACAACGCCAATGCGCAGGCCATCACATACTGCTGACAACGGAAGTGTGCGAAGCTAGTTTTCATCTAGGGGGGCCGTGGACGGAGACGTCGGTCACGGCCATTGTCGGAAGCCTGTGGCGCGCTTGCAACGGGCGATTGCGGATCGTTGGGGAACCATTGCGCATGGATATCGGCTATTTCCTGAAGCTGATGACCGAAAAGAACGCCTCGGACATGTTCCTGACCACGGGAGCACCGGTCTATATCAAGATCGAAGGCAAGCTGTACCCGCTCGGCGCCACCGGCCTGCCGCCGGGCATGGTCAAGAAGATCGCCTACTCGTTGATGGACGAGGGCCAGGTGCCGCAGTTCGAGCGGGAGCTGGAATTGAACATGGCCATCGCCCTGCAGGACGCCGGGCGCTTCCGCGTCAACGTGTTCAAGCAGCGCGGCGAGGTCGGCATGGTGATCCGCGCGATCCGCAGCAAGATCCCCAGCATCGAGGAGCTGCACCTGCCGCAGGTGCTCAAGGATGTGATCATGACCCCGCGCGGGCTGGTCCTGGTGGTCGGCTCCACCGGCTCGGGCAAGTCCACCTCGCTGGCGTCGATGATCGACTACCGCAACAGCACCACCACCGGGCACATCCTCACCATCGAGGACCCGATCGAGTACCTGCACAAGCACAAGATGTCCATCGTCAACCAGCGCGAGGTCGGCCTGGACACCCACGCCTTCCACAACGCACTGAAGAACGCGATGCGCGAGGCGCCGGACGTGATCCTGATCGGCGAGATCCTGGACGCGGAAACCATGGAGGCGGCCATCGCCTTCGCCGAGACCGGACATCTGTGCCTGGCCACCCTGCACTCCAACAACGCCGACCAGACCATCGAGCGCATCCTCAACTTCTTCCCCGAGAGCGCGCACAAGAACGTGCTGATGAACCTGTCGCTGAACCTGCGCGCGGTGATCTCGCAGCGCCTGGTCAAGGACAGCAGCGGCCGCCGCCGGCCGGCCTCGGAAGTGCTGCTCAACACGCCGATGATCCGCGACCTGCTGCGCCGCGGCCAGGTCCACGAGATCAAGCAGGCGATGGAGGAGTCGCTGGAGGAAGGCATGGAGACCTTCGACCAGTGCCTGTTCCGCATGGTCAAGCAGGGCCAGATCGAGCAGGAGGAAGCGCTGCGCGCGGCCGACTCGCGCGACGGCCTGGCCCTCAAGTTCCGCCTGTCCGAAGGCGGCAGCGGCGAGCACGATCCCTACGCCGACTACGACAGCGGCCCCAGCGCCGCGCCGCGGATCACCCACGGCTTCGTCTGAGGCGTCGCCGTGTTGTCGTAGGCGCGGTTTCAGCCGCGACCGGGCGTTCGCAGCCGCCTGGTCGAACTGGCCCCGCAGCGACGGCGGCAACGACCGACCGTAGGCCCAGCGGCGGTCGCCGCGGGTCGCCCTTGCGCGGGCAAACGCCACTTCCACGCAACTGCGCGTCGGGACCGAAGTCCCTCCCACAGTGCGCCCAGCGAGTGCGCCGCAAGCGCGTGTGGAAGCGACTTCCGTTGCGACGCGTGAAGGCCGAAGTGTCCGGAAAACTGCAGTCGGGACTGAAGGGCACCTCTAAAAACCCCGCCTTTGGCATCATTGGTCTGGAGAACACGCCGAGGACGCCACGATGATCAGCCTGTTTGCCGGCCACGAACGCGAAGCCAAGT